>NZ_BAABAL010000016.1:376335-477547 GCF_039537405.1 Allokutzneria multivorans
GGCGACGCTGGGCGTGCTGCCGACCGCCGGGCTCGTCGGGCTCGCGGTCGTCGGCAACGGCGTCTGCGAGCTGCTGGACAACGCCGGCCGGAGCTGAATCTCGCGGCGATTTCCCCTCCCACCGGAGGGTCGTTCCTTCGAGCGCACGGGCGATGCGTCATGATCGGCGCGCTTGTCCGTTGTCGTGGAAGGGAACTGGCGTGAGCCGAGGGCGCTGGATTCTGGCCGCCGTGCTTGCCGTGATCGCGATCGTGTTCGGGGCCGCCGCGGTGCTCATGGACGATCCGCAGCCGAGCGGCTCAGGACCGTCGCCGACCACGTCGGGGCCCGCCCCGTCCGGGGACACCGCCGCGGCCAGCAAGGCCGACCTTGACCGGCTCACCGTCGCCGCCGCGCACGCGATGAAGGGCTACACCAGGGAGAAGTTCAAGCACTGGATCACCCAGGGCGAGAAGTGCGACACCCGCGAGACGGTGCTCAAGCGGGACGGCAAGAGCGTGGTCACCGACGCCAGCTGCAAGGCGACCTCCGGCAAGTGGGTCAGCCGCTACGAGGGCAAGGAGATCGCCGCCGCGGGCGAGATGGACATCGACCACACGGTGCCGCTGGCCAACGCGTGGCGCTCCGGCGCCGACACCTGGACCGACCAGAAGCGCCAGGAGTTCGCCAACGACCTGACCAACCCGCAGTTGCTCGCGGTGTCGGCGGCGACCAACCGCTCCAAGGGCGACCAGGACCCCTCGCAGTGGAAGCCGCCCGCCAAGGACGCGTGGTGCGACTACGCCAAGGACTGGATCACGGTGAAGAAGACCTACTCGCTCAACGTGACCGACGCCGAGAAGACCGCGTTGCGCGACATGCTCGCCACCTGCAAGTAGTTCGGAACGCGAAGGGCGCCCGGTCGGATCCGATCGGGCGCCCTTTTTCGCAAGAGCGTTAGCGCGCTCTAACGGTCCAGCGAAAAGCCGCTAGTCGGCGGCGACGGCGAGCGCGGGCGCGGGAGTCCTGCGCGAGACCGCGGGCGTCGTGGTCGTGTTCAGCAGCTGCTGCGCGAGCGCGGTCGGCGCGTGCCACATCGAGCGGCCCTGGCGCGCGGTGGCGATCAGCCCGCAGTGCCGCAGCACGGTCAGGTGCTCCGAGACCCGGCTCAGGCTCACACCGACGCGCTGGGCGATCTGCGTGGTCGAACCGCCCTGGCCGAGCCCGCGCAGGATCGCCGCCCTGGTCTGCCCGACCAGCGAGCGCAGCGGGTCCTCCGACCACGGGACGTCGGGGGAGAAGCGGGCCTTGGTGGGGTAGGCGAGGATCGGCTGGCCGCTGAGGTCGCGCATCAGCTGCGGTCCCTCCGGCAGGAACGCCGAGGGCGCCAGCACCAGTCCGCGGCCGGCGAGGTCCACCTCGGAGCGCTGGGTGGCGGCCAGCTCCAGCACCGGCGCGCGCCAGCGGATCGTCGGGTGCAGGCCGCTGAGCAGCCGTTCCGTCCCGTTGGCGAGCAGGACGGTCGAGCGGTCGGCGAGGTCCGCTTCCAGGTGCGCGCGCAGTTTCGCCCAGTCCGGCTGCAGGCACGTCTCGTGGTAGCGGCGCAGCACCGTCAGCAGGATGCGGGTGCCGCTGCGACCACCGGAGTGCCACATCCAGCTGGGCGCGCTGACCGAGCGGGGGTCGATCGTGCGCAGGTGCCGGTGCAGCGGCTGCTCGCAGTGCGTCGCCAGGTCCTGGAGCTCGCGGTCGAAGGTGGCGCGCTCGCCCAGCGCCGTGACCAGCGCGGTGCTCAGCGGCTGGTCCTGCGGCACCAGGTCGAGAAGGGTCAGCGAGTCCGACCTGGTCAGCTCGGCGAGCCTGCGGCGCCAGCGGCCGAATTCGGCGCCGCCACCGGCCTGGGCCAGCACCCGGACACTGAGCAGGGTCTCCACCAGCGGGGAGACCAAGAAGCGGATCCGCGGCAGATCGTCGGGTCCGAAGCGTATGCGTAGCACGAGCCCTCCGCGGCGTGGGGGATTTGCGGGTGTCCGGCACGAGGGGCACCGGAACCGTCAACAAATACCTAGAAAACCCGTCGGTGGGAAATACTCCATCGAATCGCCGATAGCGATATCAGCCGGGTGACGTACCCCCGCCGCTGCGAGGCGCCCCCAGCTCGTCACGCAGGGTGGTGACGGGCCGGGGGCGCACACGGTAGCGGTCAGCGGCCGTAACCGGCGAGGTAGCTGGAAACAAGACGGCCGTCTCGTTTCTCCACTTCCTGAACGACCACGAGTTTGTCCTGCGGATTGGCTCCGCCACGCCCGAGTGCCCGGTCAGGAGCCCCGAAATCGACCTTTCCCGTCACGCCGGAGTAGGTCAGCGCGCCGGTGGTCTCGCGCAGCGACTGGTGCAGCTGGTGCCGGTTGGGCACCGCCTTCGCGTCGGTCCTGGCCCGCTCGGCGGCGGTCAGCAGGAGGTGCACCGCGTCGTAGGACAGCATCACGTGCCCGTTCGGCCCTGAGCGAAAGGCCGGGCCGCCGCGCTGCCGCTGCTCGCGCTCCACGGCGAGGTGGTCGGCGAAGAACCGCTCCACCCCCGGCTCCAGCCGTCCGTTGCCGCGCTGCTCCCAGCCCTCCCTGGTGGGGCCGAAGGTGGTGAAGAACAGCCGCTCGCTGGCGTAGTCCTCGCGCCCGGCGAGATCGCGGAAGCCCGCGGTCTCCAACTGCGAGAGGTCGTCGCCGCCCATGATGATCGCCTCGTCGCGGCAGCTGCTGCGGCTCAGCTCGTCCAGCAGCGTCGGCAGCTCGTTCGCCCGCCCCGAGTAGACGATCATCGGGCCGGGCAGGTCGGGCGGGTTCTCCTCGCAGATCTCGCGGACCCGCGTGTGCAGGGTGCTCGCGGTGCCCGCCGTGCCCGCCTCGTAGGGCTTCTCGATGCCCGCGCGCAGCTCCGGCACCTGCTTGCGCTGCTCCTTGTCCAGCTCGCGCTGGTAGTCCTCCTTCAGCTCCCTGCTGTAGCGGTCGGTGGGGTTGTAGACCAGGAACGGCTGCCTGCCCCGGAACGGCCGCGCGGTCACCGCCCACTCGACCGCCACCTGCGCCTGCCTGGCGTTGGTCGGGGCGACGCGGAAGAAGTACGGCTTGCCGCTGAAGGTGTTGCCGGAGGGCGCCGAGCCCATCATCGGGATGCCGGACCAGGTCGCGGTCGCGGTGCCCAGCAGCTCGGCCGCGCGCACGGTGGCGTCCCTGGTCTGGCCCATCCCGCTGACCGCGATCACCGTGGGATCGGCGTCGGCGAGCGCGCGGATCTGCTCGGCGGTGTGCTCGGCGTGCTCGGAGTCGCCGCCGAAGTTGGCCGTCAGCAGTCGGATCAGGAAGCCGCGCTGGATGGTCGAGGTGCCGAAGCGGTTCCAGTCGCGTTGCGCGAGGTAGGCGCCGCGCAGTTCGTTGACGCCCGCCGAGAGGTCCCGTTTCGGGCGCTCGGTGGAGCTGAACATGGAGGCCACGACGATGCTCACGTACGGGCGGCCGCCGTCGCGACCGGCCTCCCTGAGCACCTGGTCGTTCTGCTCCTTGATGAGCCTGGTCAGCTCGGCGACCTCGCGGTCGTCGTCGCCCGCCGTGCTCTCGTCGGCGAGGAAGGTGCCCGCCGCGCCGGTGATCCCGACGCACTCACCGTCCACATTGGACAAAACTTGGCTGTCGTCGACGAGCGTGCCAGCGACCGTGCCGACGGAGAAGATCCCCTCGCGGTCGCAGTGCACCAGCACGTGCCGGACGTACACAGCGCCGTAGAGCACCAGCAGCACCACGGACAGCACCGCGACGGACTTGCGGATCGCGTGCCTCGGCGGCCACACCAGGGGGTAGGGGTGCTTGCCTGAGCCGGCGCAGTACTCCGGGAGCTCGGGCAGCGGTGTCGCGGGTTTCGCGTCCTGCGAGGCATGCACCAAGGCACGGTATCGGGCGAGCTGCCGGGCCACCGCAGGGTCGTCGTCGGCGTTGAGCGAGCGGTAGCCGTCCAGCACGTCGTGGAAGAGTTCTCCGCCTCGCAGCGCGGTTCCCGTGCGCGAGCGCAGCCGCCACGTCGCTCGCACGAGATCTTCGACGCGGCGCAGCCGAGGTCCCTTGAGCCAGCCGAGCCCGGCCTTCAGCGGCGCGATCTCGATGTCGGAGCGGTAGGGCGCGGCGGCGATCTCCTCCAGCTCCGCTGCCCAGCGCCCGTGCCACTGCGCGATGCGCGGCGCGAGGTAGAGCGCCACCGCGCGCACGTCGCCGAGCGCGAGGCAGTGGTAGAGCCGGTCGGCGTGCTTGCCGAGCCTGCCGTAGTGATCGCGCAGCGCGCGGTGCACCTGGTCGTGCGTGAAGTCGGCGTTGCCGTTGGTGCGCAACAACTCCTCGGCCAGCAGGTCGCGCAGCAGCGGGTGGAACTCCAGCTGCGAGCAGTCCGGGCTGAGCGTGACGAAGCTGTAGGTGGACAGGCTCGTCCAGATCTCGTCGGCGTCGCGGTCGGGGACCAGCAGCCGGATCGTGTGCACGTCGAGCCTGCGCGGCGCGGCGAGCCGGGCGAGCAGTTGCCTGGTCAGCGTGCGCTGCGAGAGATCGCTGTCCCGGAACCGTTGCAGGAAGCGCAACATCAGGTACTCGCCGACCGTCTCGGTGCGGTCGGCGCCCTCGGCCTCGGGGTTCGGCACGAGCTGCGAGTAGACCGATCGCACCGGCGGGACGACGCGGTCGCGGGCGTAGCGGCGGTCGACGACCTTGATCGCCAGCCGGACGGCGAGCGGGTGCCCGTGCGTGACCTCGTGCATCTCCGAGACGAGGCTGGTGCGCTCCGCCGTTCCGGCGCGCCGCTCCGTCCACTGCGCGAGGAACTGCCCCGTCTCGTCGCGGGTGAACGGGCGGAGGCGGATCGGCAGGTAGGCGCTGTCCGTGCGCTTAGTGCGCTCGAACCTCGTGCGCCAGCCCCAGTAAACGGCGCGCGCGATGTCCACAGGGGACGGTTCGCCGCCGTCCTCGCCGACGAGCTCGTGCGGCAGCGGGATGTCTTCGATGTCCGCAGTGGACTGTTTGGTGGCGATCACCAGCAGCGGCAGGTCCGGATGGCGTAATCGCGCCTCGGCCAACAGCTCCACGACGTCCGTAGGGGGCGCGGGCGGCACAGGACGGTTGGCGGGGAACAGGTTCAGCTCGACAGGGGACAGCAGGTCGGCCCCGTCCAGCAGCAGCACGCAGTTCACCTTGCGGTGCCTGGCGCGGCGGTAGGCGGCGTCGATGTCGGCGAGGAACGCGGCCACCAGGAAGCGGTCCACGGTCAGCCGGTCCCTGCGGTCCTCGCTGTCGGCGAGGTGCCACAGCTGCGAGATCACCGCGTCGACCTTGCAACCGGGGCTCATCCCCAGCAGCTCGCGCCCGGCGACGCGCTCGTACCAGCCCAGCACGGCGGCTTGGCGGTACCCGGCCAGCCAGCGCAGCCAGCCGGGCAGCACGGTGGCCAGCGTGACCAGCCAGCGGCCGAGCGGGCGCAGCAGCCTGCCCAGCCACTGCGTCGGCGTGCTGGCCTCGGCGACCGAGCTGAGCGCGTCGGTCACCGTCGGAATGGTGCGCGCGTCACGGCTGATCAGCTCCCGCGCCGCTCGCAGCGGGTCCGCCTCGGCGGGCGGGCGGCCGCCCAGGATCGCCCTGGCCAGGCCGTAGCGCGGCATCCGCAGCCTGCCGAACTGCGGGTGGAAGTACTGGCGCAGCTGGTTGTGCGCGGCGTCGAGCACGTCGCGGCAGGACTTGGAGCCCGTCTCGTCGAGGTCCACGCGCGCCAGCGGCACCGACGGCTCGCACCGGCGGCGCACGTGGTCGAGCAGCGTGGTCTTGCCGCTTCCGCCGGGGCCGAAGGCCACCACCACCGGCAGCGGGTACCGGGCCCGCCGGTCGATGAGCGACTCCACCAGCGCGGCGGTCGCGTCGCGGCCGACGAGACCGATCTCAGGCTCCAGCACGCTCGGTGTCCCCCTCCTGGCCCTGGCACGAAGCGCCCAGCCTAGTAACCCGGCGCTCACCCGGGGTAACCACCGCGCAACGGCACAGGTGGGGGGTGGGCGTCACCCTGACAGGTAGGTGTTCGCCTGGGTTGTTGATCGTTTGATCGATGGCGCTGCATGGTGTTCACCCATGGGTGGCGATCGGAACTTCGTGGTGGTGGGAGCCGGCCTCGCGGGTGCGAAGGCCGTGGAGACCCTGCGCGCCGAGGGCTTCGACGGCCGGATCGCGCTGCTCGGCGAGGAGGACCGGCGGCCGTACGAGCGGCCGTCGCTGTCCAAGGACTTCCTGCGCGGCGCCCCGGCGTCCTGGGTGCACCCGGAAGGCTTCTACGCCGAGAACGGGGTGGAGCTGCGGGTCGGCCAGCGGGTCGCCGCGCTCGACCGGGAGAGCCGCGAGGTCGTGCTGGTCAGCGGCGAGCGCCTCCCGTTCGACCGGCTGCTGCTGGCCACCGGTGCGACGGCGCGCCCGCTCGCGGTCCCCGGCGCCAACCGGCCGAACGTGCACTACCTGCGCACCATGGCCGACGCCGAGGCGCTGCGCTCCGCCATGGACGGCGCCGAGCGGATCGCGGTGATCGGCGGCGGGTGGGTCGGCACCGAGGTCGCGGCGTCCGCGCGGCGGCTCGGCCGCTCTGTCGCGTTCGTCGAGCGGCGCAACAGTCCACTTCAGACGGTGCTCGGCGCGCGCATGGGCGAGGTCTTCCGCGACCTGCACGCGGAGAACGGCGTGCACATGCACATGGGCGTGACGGTCACCGAGATCGTGGACGCCGGGGTGCGCACCGATCGCGGGCTCGTCGAGGCCGACCTCGTGGTCGTCGGCGTCGGTGTTCGGCCGCGCGTCGAGCTCGCCCGAGCCGCAGGACTGTCCATTGAGGACGGGATCGTGGTGAACGAGTACCTGGAGACCTCTTCTCCCGGCATCTACGCGGCGGGCGACGTGGCCACGGTCCGGCATCCGTTGCTGGGCAGGAAGGTCCGCGTCGAGCACTGGGCCAACGCGCTCAGCCAAGGCCCGGTCGCCGCGCGGAACATGTTGGGGCGCAACGAGGTGCACTCCGAGGTGCCGTTCTTCTTCTCCGACCAGTACGACCTCGGCATGGAGTTCCGCGGCGTGGCCCGCCCCAGCGACGAGCTGGTCGTGCGCGGTGACGTGGCCGCGCGCGAGTTCATCGCGTTCTGGCTCTCCGGCGGGCGCGTGATGGCCACGATGAACGTCAACGTCTGGGACGCGGGGGAGCTCCTGGACACCCTCATCGCCCAGCGCGCCGAGGTCTCCGGCGACCTCCTCCGCTCCGCCTCGCTGCCCTCCCTCGTCCGCTCCCTGGCCCTCTGAGGTCGGGGTGTCTTCAAGACCACCAAACCCTCCGTTCGATCATCGCTAACCACCGCAAACCCCGCGCTCCGTGCGGGTTCGCCGTCGTTGAAGACCGCCGGGGCGGGGGTTTGTGGGTCTTGAAGACCGCCGAACTCCGACGTGGCCCTGCCCTCCACCCACGTCGTCGTTGCCAGGCACGGCCGCAGCGCCGCACGCGAACCACCACATCCGCCAGGCGGCCCCCAAGATCAACGCCTCCTTTGACGCGTCTAACGCACTGAACGGGTCGTTCAGTGCGTTAGAGAACCTGAACGGGTCGTTCAGTGCGTTCAACGCGTCGAAGGGGCCGTTGGGAGTGCGGGTTTACCGGGTCTTGGGTGGGGCTTAGGGCGGACGGAGGACGGTGAGGTGGTCGCCGGGGAGACCTGGCGGTGGTGCTCCAGTGGCAACCCCTGCCGCCGCTGGGCACCAGAAGAGGGGATGCAGCGATGGAAAGCAGTGTTCTCCTGCGGCTCGGTCGCGGGTTCGCAATCGTCGGCATGAGCGCGGCGGTGGCCGTCAGCTCGGTCTCCGTGCCCGCCTCCGCCGCACCTGTGGACCCGGCACCGGCGGTGCTGGAAGTCCTCGACGAGCACGGCGCGCCCCTGGTCGGCGCCGAGCTCCGCGAGTTCCTGGAGGAGGAAGCGGCTCGCACGGCGGGCACGGAGCCGGACGTCTCCGACGACACGAGTGCTGACGACCTCAACGCCATGGCGCTCAAGGACAACATCGTCAAGATCGCCAACGCCGAGAAGGGCAACGGGGAGAAGCCCAACGGCAGCAACTGCACGAAGTACTCGAAGATGTGCGTCGCGTGGTGCGCGCTCTTCGCCACCTGGGTCTGGCGCAAGGCCGGAGTGGGCATTCCGCAGTACCCGTTCACCGGCGACGTTTACAAGTGGGGCCAGCGCAAGGGCAAGTCCTACGGCAAGGCGAACCTCAAGAAGGCCACCAAGGGTGATGTGCTGCTGTTCGGCACGGGCCCGTCGAGCACGAAGACCAGCACCCACATCGGAATCGTGAAATCGGTGTCCGGAAGCTCCGTGACGCTGATCGAGGGCAACTCCAAGAACAAGGTCCGCCAGGTCAAGCGCACCCTGAGCAGCCGGACCTTCTACGGCGGCAGCCACCCCTGACGCCGGGGGAACAGCCGGGTGGGGACCTGCGCCCCCACCCGGCATTTCGGCACTGGATATCAAGTTTTCTGGTGTCGGCTGCGACAGTCGGAGGCAGACACACCGGACGGCACCACCAACAATTGGCCATCGACCGTCCGAGCACGGAGGGCCACGGTGGACTTTCGCATTCTCGGCCCGGTTGAGGTCTGGGAGGCGGGAGCCCGCCTGGACCCGCCGCCGCCGAAGTCCCGCCAGATCCTGGCGATGCTGCTGCTCGACGCCGGCCGGATCACCCCGGCCGAGCGGCTGATCGACGCGGTCTGGGGGGACGAGCCGCCACCGCACGTGCGCAAGGCGCTCCAGGTGCACATCTCCCACCTGCGCCAGCTGCTGCCGTCGGTGTCGCTGCGCTACAGCCCGCCCGGCTACCTGCTCGCGGTCCGCCCCGACCAGGTCGACCTGCACGTGTTCCGGGCCAGGGTCACCGCCGCGATGCAGGAGACCGACCCCGGGCGTGCGAGCGAGCTGCTGCGTGACGCGCTCGCCCTGTGGCGCGGCCGAGCGCTCGCCGACGTCGGCTCCGACTGGATGCGCGAACGGTTCTTCCCCGGTCTCGAGGAGGAGCGCTTGGCCGCGGTCGAAGCGCGCATCGACGCGGACCTCACGCTGGGCAGGCACGCGGAGCTGGCCACCGAGCTGCCGACGCTGGTCGCGGACAACCCGCTGCGGGAACGCTTGCGCGGTCAGCTGATGACGGCCCTCTACCGCTGCGGTCGCCGTGCCGAAGCCCTGCGCGTGTTCCAGGAGGCGCGGCGCGCGGTCACCGAGGAACTCGGCATCGAGCCCGGACCTGATCTGCAACGGCTCCATCTCGACATCCTGGAAGGCCGCCCGGACGCCCCCGGTTTCAGCGGTGAGGCGACGAGCGCCCGCGAACAGGCCACGCGCAACTACCTCCCGCGCGATGTGCACGATTTCACTGGCAGAGAACAAGAACTGCGCAAACTCGTAATGTCCACAGTGGACTCACCGTCGGCGCTGCGGGTGTGGTGGCTGGACGGTCCGACCGGAGTCGGCAAGACGGCGTTGGCGATCCGGGCGGCCCACCGCCTCGCTGACCGCTATCCGGACGGACAGCTCTTCGTTGAGCTGCACGGACAATCCGCCGATCACAGCCCCGCGGCGCCAGAGGTCGCGCTGGACGCGTTGCTGCGAGCGCTGCGCGTGCCGAGCGAGCGCATCCCTGACGGGCTCAGGGAACGCGCCGCGCTGTGGCGAGCGGAGTTGGCCGGGCGTCGCGTGCTGGTGGTGCTCGACGACGCGGCGGACGAAGCTCAGGTGCGGCCGTTGCTGCCAGGCGGAGCCGGGTGTTCGGTGATCGTGACGAGCGGTCAGCGGCTCTCCGGAATCGAAGGCGCGACAAGGGTTCCGCTCGACGTGCTGCCTCCTGAGGACGCGCGCACCCTGTTCGCGCGCATCCTCGGCGACGACCGCGCGAAGGCCGAACCGGCCGCGGTGACGGAGGTCGTCGAGCTGTGCGGCTACCTGCCGTTGGCGATCCGGATCACCGGCGCCAAGCTCGCCGCGCGACCGCACTGGCCGGTGTCGCGGCTGCTGCGCAGGTTGCGTGACGAACGCCAGCGCTTGGATGAGCTGTCCGTCGGCGATCTCGCGGTGCGCACCGGCCTCGCCGTCACCTACTTCGGGCTGGACGAGCGGAGCCGGCGCGCATACCGGCTGCTCGGCGCGCTCGGCTACGCCAACCTGCCCGGGTGGTTGGCCGCACCGCTGCTCGACGTGTGCGAGGACGAGGCCGAGAACGTGTTCGAGCAGCTGGTGGACGCGCAGCTCGTCGACGTGATCAGCAAGCCCAGCGAGCCGCCGCGCTACCGCGTGCACGACCTCGTCCGCATCCACGCCCGCGAGCGCGCGGAGCTGGAGGACGACGAGGAGGTGCGCCGCGAAGCCGTGCACCGCGCGGTCTCCGCCCTTCTGTCCACTGTGGAGTCTCTGGTCGAGAACCTCCCGCCCGCGGTGCCCCGGTTGTGCCAGACGGAGCTGAACTCCGCGCCCTCCAAGCGAAATCGCACTCCGGAGACGGACACCTGGTTCGAGCAGGAGGAGGCCGCGCTGATCACCGCCGTGGAGCGCGCTGCCGAGCTGGACCTGGCCGAGTCCGCCGCCGGGTTGGCCGAGGCGCTGGTGTTCGCGTGGTTCGCGGTGCGCAACCGCTACGACGGGTGGGAGCGCACGCACAACGCCGCGCTGGCCGCGCTGCGCCGAGCCGGACTGCGCCACGGTGAGGCCGCGCTCGAATGCAGCCTCGGCCAGATGTACTACAAGCGCGACAACTTCGAGACCGCGCGCGAGCACTTCAGGACCGCGCTCACCCTGTTCACCGAGGCTGGCGACGCGCGCGGGGAAGCCGTGGCGCTCAACGGGATCGGCATGGTGAACCGCGAGTTCGCCGAGCACTCCGCCGCGCTGCCCGCGCTCAACCGTGCGCGCAGGCTGCTCGCGGACCAGGGCGATGAGGAGGGCGTCGCGCACGCGCTCTACGGGATCGGCTACTCCTACCGCGAGTTGGGCGAGGACAGCGCGGCGCTGCGCACGCTCAACCAGGCGGCCGAGATGTACCGCTTCGTCGGCAACGAGCGCGGCGAGGCGCTGGCGCTGCGCGGGATCGGGCTCGTGCACCGCGCGGCCGACGACCTCGCGGCCGCTGAGGAGTATTGCGCGCGTTCGCACGACATCGTGACGGCCGTCGACGACGCGCTCCTGGTCCGCTACACCGCGCAGGCCCTGGCGAAGGTGCGCATCCGCCGGGGCGGGGCGGCTGAGGCGGAGCCGATGTTGCTGGAGTGCTTGCACGGCTGCCGCGAGCTGCACGACACCTTCGGCGTCGCGCTGGCCAGGCGCACGCTCGGCGAGTGCTACATCGCGATGGGGGAGCCGGAGCGCGCTCTGGACTACCTCGGCCAGGCGCTCGTCGACTGGGACGCGATCCGGCTGCCCGTGTGGCGGGCGCGCACGTTGCGCGATCTCGGGGCCGCGCACGCGATCTCCGGCGACGTCGCGAGCACCGAGCGCGCGTGGGCGGAGGCCGCCGAGGAGTTCCGGCGGCTGGGTACCAGGGAGGCGAGCGAGGTCTCGACCTGGGCCGAACGGTGGCCTCGCGTTCGTTAGTGCCGCCATTCGAGTTGCTGCTCCCGTTACGACAAACGGGGGTTCTTTTCCCGGCCGTGCCACCTGGGGATGCGCGAGTTCCGTCTCTGGAGGACTGTGGAACAGGCTATGACCGGTTTCGCGCGTGCTGTGGGCTGTTCGTGTCACGGTCGCGATGGCTCCGAGGTGGTCGTTTTCGGTATAGGCGCAGGTAACAACGTCTGTGCTCTGGCGGCCTCCTGGTCACAGCCCTGTGAGCTGCGACTTTGTCTATAGGGCGGTTTGGGCTAACCAAGCCGCCGTTCGGCGTGGGCGGCTCGGGGTAGCGCTGCGGCGCCCGTTGGCGTATCGACTGGTCGTTTGTACTGCGATAAAGTCGCCGAACTTCGTCTGCTTTTCATTTCCCAGGAATTGGGTAAATTTTTAGTTCTGACCCGGTGTGGCCGTTGAAATCCGTGTCTGTACGAACTCGGGGAACCGTGCCTAACATCGATCTCACGTTCGCAGCGTCCGTTCAGGGCGGCGAACACTGATCAGTACTCCGTTTCCTTGACCCCACGGGCAGAAACCCCTGCCGTGGGGAGGACGTGCGCTTTTCCTTGCTCGGCTCCCGCTACGACGGGCGCCGGACGTGCATGGAGGAGAGAGGACCGCGATATGACTCGTATGCACAGGACCAGGGCACGGTTCGCCGCTGCCTCGGTGCTCGGTGCCACCCTGGCTGTGAGCCTGGTGGCCCTGGGTTCCACCGCGACCGCCGCACCGGCTGAGGGCGCCGTGCGCAACGCCGGTGGGGCCGATGCCGTAGCCAACAGCTACATCGTGGTGCTCAAGGACAAGGTGCGGACGGCCGCTGCCGTCAACGCCGAGGCCGGGGCGCTCGCGCAGCAGTACCAGGGCAAGGTCGGACTGGTCTACGCGACCGCGCTCCAGGGCTTCTCGGTGGACATGACCGAGGCGCAGGCCAAGAAGCTGGCCGCCAACCCCGACGTCGACTACGTCGAGCAGAACAAGACCGTGAAGCTCACCGGCACCCAGCCCAACCCGACGTGGGGCCTGGACCGGATCGACCAGCGCGACCTCCCGCTGGACAAGTCCTACACCTACCCGTCCTCCGAGGGCGTCACCGCGTACATCATCGACACCGGTGTCCGCCAGACGCACCAGGACTTCGGTGGCCGCGCCCGCTCGGGCCGCGACTTCATCGACAACGACGACAACACCGATGACTGCCAGGGTCACGGCACGCACGTGGCGGGCACCGTCGCCGGTTCCGCCTACGGTGTCGCCAAGGACGCCAAGGTCGTCGGTGTGCGCGTGCTGAACTGCCAGGGCTCCGGCACCTGGGCGCAGGTCATCGGCGGTGTCGACTGGACCGCCGCCAACGCGGTGAAGCCGGCTGTCGCGAACATGAGCCTCGGTGGTGGCGCGAACGACGCGCTGGACACCGCGATCAAGAACGCGATCGCCAAGGGCATCACCTTCGCCATCGCGGCGGGCAACGGTGACATCTTCGGCCGCCCGCAGGACGCGTGCACGGTTTCCCCGGCGCGCACGCCCGAGGCGATCACCGTTGGAGCGACGCAGAACACCGACGCGTCGGCCTCGTTCTCCAACTTCGGCACCTGCCTGGACATCTGGGCTCCCGGCGTCGGCATCACGTCGGCGTGGAAGGACAGCGACACCGCGACCAACACCATCAGCGGCACCTCGATGGCGACGCCGCACGTCGCCGGTGGCGCGGCCCTGGTGCTCGCGGCGAACCCGACCTTCACCCCGGCCCAGGTGCGCGACAAGCTCGTCGCCGACGCCACCAACGGCAAGGTGACCAACCCGGGCGCCGGCTCGCCGAACAAGCTGCTCTTCGTCGGTGGCGGCGGCACCACTCCTCCGCCCACCTGTGACGCTGTGACCAGCGGCGGCGCCGTTGCCATCGGTGACCTGAAGACCGTCGAGAGCCCCGTGGTCGTCGCCCGCTGCGACGGCAACACCACGACCGTCAAGGCCGAGGTCAAGATCACCCACACCTACCGGGGCGACCTGGTGATCGACGTCATCGCTCCGGACGGCGCGGCGTTCCGCGTCAAGAACTCCAGCGCCTACGACAGCGCCGACAACGTCAACGAGACCTACACGGTCAACGTCGGCAGCAAGGTGAAGAACGGCACCTGGAAGCTGCGGGTGCAGGACGTCGCCCGTGGTGACTCGGGCACCGTGAACTCCTGGACGCTCCGCTTCTAGGGCGGTTGTTTGTAGTTGATCTACCAAGCTGGGGTGGTGCCGGTTCTTCCGGTGCCACCCCAGCTGCTTTCCTGCTCGGGTCCGGCTTGACCTGGGGCCCCTCGCGGGGAAGCGTATGGCACGCGCACCCCAGGTAAAGCCTCCGTTCCGTTGCGCAGCTTGCTTTCCAGCCCCTCGTGTTGTGCGCATTACACCTCCCCTCCTCGGTTACGCCGCCAGTCGTGGATCGACTCTGATGTTGCGCATCGGTTTCTGCTCGGGGTCCACCCAGGTTGGTGGAATGAAGTCTGGCCGCCCGTCCTTCGCGAAGACGATCTTCCAGTCTTCTTGGTGGATCACGTGATGGTGGTGCGAGCACAACAGGGTCATGTTGTTGAGGTCGGTCGGCCCGCGATGTTCTACCCAGTGCAATACGTGGTGGGCTTCCGTCCACGCGGGTGGCCGGTCGCATCCGGGGAAGGCGCATCCCTTGTCCCGCAACGCCAACGCCCGTCGCAGAGGTGGGGGTGCGGTTCGGGCGGAGCGTCCGTAGTCCAGGGGGATGCTCTCGCCGTTGAGGACGACGGGGATGAGTTCGGCGTCGCAGGCGAGTTGGCGCATGAGGGATGCGGTGGCTTCGCCGTCCCAGTCGGTGTACCCGGTCCGGAGTTTCTCCTCCAGGTAGTCCAGGCGCATGGTGACGACCATCTGTGGCCGTACTCCTCCGCTGGCGGGGAGGTCGTGGGTGGCCATCGCGACTGCGACCAACTCGCAGAGTCCGTCGGCATACCGCTGCTCCACTGTGCGCGGGTCTTGCTCGCCGTTGGTGGGGCGAGGTTTGGATACGGCGTGGAGGGCTTCTTCGAAGATCGCGCCTTCGATCGGGGGCAGGCATCCGTTGAAGAACAGTGATCCGTGTTGGTCTTTGCCCATCTTGAACGACCGCGCTTCGACGGCTTTCTGCTCGTCCGCGAAGGCGCCTTCTTGATCGAAGTGCGACCGGACTCGTTTGCCCGCTTGCATCAGCTCGCGTGAGGTCAGTTCGGGTGCGTATTCAAGCAGGATGTCTTCGGCCTCGTCGGCCGCATCAGCGGGGATATTTTTGATGACATCGGCGATGACCGCCGCGTGATCACCACTGATCTCACCCGCGTACAGGGCGTCCTTCGTGGAAGGTACGCCGGGCAGGTCTTCTACGAGCAGCGAGCGTCGCTTCGCTTCCGCCGGAGAAATCTTCAAGTGTGACCGCAACAGTGTCGCGAGGTTCCTGCGCCCCTGCGCGGTGTGCAGACCACGATCCTCCGCATACTCAGCAGCATCAACCTTCACCGCCGTCACCAAATTCGTCAGCGTCTCCAAGTCGACCAAGAACGCCAGATGCTCCTTCTCCGACAACGTGTAGACGTCGCGTGATTCGAGATGATCTACCAAAAGAGACTTCACGGCCTTGATATCCAACATGATTCACCCCCTCACCCGTTGGCTACCCCTAATTTTAGCAACTCCTCCAACAACGTCAAATCCGTTGCAGGCTAAGGGAAAGACCAACTTTCAGCCGTCAGCGAAACCGGGTCGGCTTTACCTGGGGTGCGCGTGCCATACGCTTGTCAGCGTGGCCGGGATTCATCCCGTGCCCGTCCGGCCCATTACGGCACGCGCAAGGGGCCCCAGGTCAAGCCGACCCCCACGCTGGAACCACCACGCCCCACACGCACCCCACCGCCACTGACACCCGGTGCCACCTGGAAGTCCAGCCGTCCCCGACCTGGAAGCGCAGCCGTACCCCGCTGGAAAGAGCTAAAAGCTCCAGCCTTTCCCCAGCTGGAAGTCCAGCGTGGCCAAGCCAGAACCCCAGCCGTCCCACGCTGGAACCCCAGCCGTCCCCAAGCCGGAACCCCAGCCGTCCCCGACCCGGAAGCCCGACCCCGAACCCCAGCCGGTGCAAGCAAAAACGTCAAACAGGCTTCACCGAATCCAACCCGGACCGGGACTCCCGCCACCGTCCCCGCGTGAAGTCCGGGAACGCCATGGGCATCCCGTTGCGCTTCAACGACTCCCCGCTCAACGCGACCGGCGCGCTCCACGCTGCCGAGTCGTACACGTCGATGTCCGGCACCAAGCCCAGCCGGATCGTCTGCATGGTTCGGTACAGCATCAGGTAGTCCATGCCGCCGTGCCCGCCAGGGCCAGGCCCGATGTCCTTCCACAGCCAATGGTCGTAGGACTTGTACTCGTCGAAGGATCCCCACTTGTGGCCGCTTGACTTGGGCTCCAGGTAGACCCGCGCGGGGTAGTCCTCGAAGACGCCCTTCGTGCCCGCGAGCTGGTTGAGGCGGCTGTACGGATACGGGTTCGACACGTTGTGCTGCAAGCGGATGAGCCGACCCTTCTCGGTCTGGATCATGCTCATGGTGGTGTCGCCCTTGACGTAGCGCTCGCGCCAGGACGAGTCGCCGGGCTCCTCGTGGTCCTTGCGGTAGTCGGCGAGGCCGAGCGCGGCGGTGGCCATGGAGGTGATGCGAACCATCCGGTCGCCGCGGTTGACGCCCATGTACGCGGCGATGGGGCCGAGGCCGTGGGTGGGGTAGTGATCGGCGTTGAGCTTGGTGTGCCAGGCGCGCCGCCACTCGTTGGCGTAGTAGGTGTCGGAGAACAGGAGCTCGCGCAGGTCGTGGATGTACGCGCCGGCGCCGTGCAGCAGCTCGCCGAACAAACCTGCGTTGGCCATCCGGAGCACGCGCAGCTCGTTCTGGCCGTAGCAGCAGTTCTCCAGCTGGATGCAGTGCCGCCGCGTGCGCTCGGAGGTGTCGACGAGTTCCCACAGCTCGGAAATGGTGACGGCGAGCGGACATTCGACGCCGACGTGCTTGCCGTTGCGCATGGACGACACGGCCATGGGAACGTGCCACTCCCACGGTGTGGCGATGTAGACGAAGTCGATGTCCTCGCGCCGCAACAGGTTCTCGTAGTCGCGGTCGGTCTTGCCGTAGCGCGCGGGCTCGGGCTGACCGGCGGCGCGCACGACCTTGACGGCGTTCTCGACCGTCGCCGGGCGGGTGTCGCAGACGGCGGTGATCTTGACGCCGGGCACGGCGAGGAACAGGGGGAGCATGCCCGCGCCGCGGTTGCCGAGGCCGATGATGCCGACGCGCACGGTCTGCCGCGCCTCGAACGGAACGCCGATCATGCTGCGCCCCTGGGGTTTCGGTCCCGCATCGGGTGCGGCCTCGCCGGAAGCGGTGCCGAGCGCCGCGAGCCCGATCCCCGCAGCGGCGGCTCCGCCGAGCATCGATCGCCTGGACACCCCGTGCTGTTCCATCGCAACTCCTGAGTGAAGGTGAGCGGAATAAGCATGTTTCAAGCACATTCGCACACGCGTCGCAGTGATCGCCAGGGGCTTCAGGTCAGAATCGGTTTACTACAGCGCTTTCCTGGCCTCAGGCAGAGTTGCATGAAGCTGTTCGTAAGCGCTCGGGTCAAAGCCGCCCGCCACCGGATGGAGCACGGCGGCGGCCGAAAGGGCCACCGCCTCGCGGAGCAGCGAGGGCCACGAAGCGCCCGAGTGCAGCCCGGCGGCGATGCCCGCGACGCACGCATCGCCTGCGCCGGTTGGATTTCCGGCCAGGAAAGCGGGCGGAGCGAGCTGCCACGACTCGCTCTCGGTCACCGCCACCAGCCCCTCAGGGCCGAGCGACGCAACGACAGCTCGTGCGCCGGACCGCACGAGCGCTGCGGCGCCAGCCTGGGGCGAGCGATGCCCAGTCACCTCAAGGAGTTCGTCCGCGTTCGGCTTGACGACATCAGGCCGTGCCGCCAGCGCATGAGACAGCGCGGAACCTGACGCGTCGACGATCGTCGGACAGTCCACAAGGGACACCAAGGCAGCATATGCGTCCAAGGGAACGCCTGGCGGGAGGCTCCCGGACAGCACCACCACCGTCGCTTCGCGAGCAAGAATGCGGAAGTGGTCGACGAAGCGCAGCCACTCCGCCGAGCTGACCTCCGGACCTGGCTCGTTGAGCAGGGTCGCCCCGCCGCCGTCCACCACCGTGACCGTCCGCCGCGACGACGCGGACAACGGAGCGAACGAGTGTGGAAGATCAATCGCCAAGCCACCGGCCAGACCCGTTGCCAGCACGGGCAAACCGAGCTGGTGCAGCACCCGAGCGACGTTGATCCCCTTGCCGCCCGCGCGCTGTGAGACCTTCCGCACGCGGTGTGTCGTGCCGGGGACCAACGACGGCACGCTGTAGGTGATGTCCAGTGCCGCGTTGAGCGTGACCGTGAGGATCACGGTGCCGCGCCGAGCACGCCCAACAGCTTCTCGGCCTCCGAGGCGACCGCTTCCCGTGCCACACCCAGGTACTTCCGAGTGTCCACAGTGGATGGATTGGCGGCAAGGGAGGATCGGACCGCCGAGGTGAAGGCCTTGTTGAGGTGGGTGGCGATGTTGACCTTCGTCATGCCGTGCTCGATCGCCTTGGCCAGGTCTTCCTCCGGAACGCCGGAAGACCCGTGCAGCACGAGCGGAACAGCTACAGCGGCTCGCAGCCGTGAGATCAGCTCGAAGTCCAGCGACGCGTCCCTGGTGAGCATCGCGTGCGAACTGCCGACGGCGACCGCGAGCGCATCGACGCCGGTGGCCTCGACGAACGCGCGCGCCTCGGCGGGATCGGTGCGCGCGCCGGGGGCGTGCACGCCGTCCTTGCCGCCGACCTCGCCCAGCTCAGCCTCCACGAAGACACCGTGCGAGTGGCAGAAGCTCACCACTTCGGCGGTCGCGGCGACGTTGGCCGCGTAGTCGAGCGCGGAGGCGTCGAACATGACGCTGGAGAAGCCGAGCGCGACGGCCTCGCGCACGAGCGAGACCTCCTCGGCGTGGTCCAAGTGAACCGCGACCGGAACGCTCGCATGACGGGCCAGCGCGAGCGTCGCGGCGCCGATCGGCTCCAGAGAACCGTGGTAGCGCACGCAGTTCTGGCTGATCTGCAAGATCACGGGGGAGCCCGCGCGCTCTGCGCCGGTGATCAGCGCCTCGGCGTGTTCGAGCTGGATGACGTTGAACGCTCCGACGCCGCGCCGAGCTCGCGCCGCGGGTAGGACGATGGGGCCGGTCGGGGAGAGCGGCATGTCAGCTCGCCGCCGCGTTGAGAATGACCGAGCGCGTGAGGTGGCGCGGGTTGTCCGGGTCGAGGCCCTGAGCCTGGGCGAGCGCGACGGCCAGGCGCTGGACCTTGATCAGCTCGGCCATCGGATCACCTTGCGCCTCAAGGAAGAGCCCGCCCGTCGCGGCGACGTCCTCGGCCAGCCCGGCGGGCGCGGAGCCGAGCATCCACGCGACGCGACCGGGGCCGGTGATGCTGATCGGGCCGTGCCGGTACTCCATCGCCGGGTACGCCTCGGTCCACGCGCGCGCGGCCTCGCGCATCTTGAGCCCGGCCTCCTGGGCGAGACCGCACGTCCAGCCACGCCCGAGGAAGGTGAACTGCTCCGCCGCCAGGAGCTCCTCGGGCAGCGGGAACTCCAGTGCGCGCTCGGCGTCGGTGATGGCGGTCTCCAACGACTCGCCGAGGCTCGCGCGCAGCAGCGCCAGCGCCGTGGTCGCGAAGCGGGTCTGCACGACCGAGCGCTCATCGGCGAAGTCCAGGACCACGGTGGAGTCGGCCAGCTGCATCACCGGCGTCGCCGGGTCGGCGGTGACCGCGACGGTGGCCATGGTGACGCGGCTGAGCAGGTCGAGCACTTCGGTCGTGGTGCCGGACCTGGTGATCGCGACGACGCGGTCGTACTCGCGGCCGATCGGGAACTCCGACGCGGCGAACGCGTCGGTGATCCCGTGCCCCGCCGCCTCGCGCAGCACGGCGTAGGCCTGGGCGATGAACCACGAGGTCCCGCAGCCGACGACCGCGACCCGCTCGGTGCGCGCGGGCAGGTCGGCGGTGCACAACTGGGCGGCGCGGCGCCAGCAGTCGGGCTGGCTGGCGATCTCGGACACGACGAAGGGCTGCTCGACCACGTGCGACCTCCGGGCTGTGCGCATGAGAGGGAGATGCGCATTAGTGCGCGAAACTCGGTCTAATCAAGCACCATAGTGCACGACGGTGCGGCGACCGTCGAGAGCGAGATGAGCGATCATGTCCGGGTGAACCGGTATGAGCGGCTGAACGCCCTGCTAGAACTGCTCGCCGAGCGCGGGCGGATCGAGGTCGACGACATCGCGGAGGAGCTCTCCGCCTCCGCCGCCACGATCCGCCGCGACCTCGACCACCTGGCCGGTCAGCAGCTGCTGACCAGGACCAGGGGTGGGGCCGTCGCGCACGCGGTCTCCTACGACCTGCCGCTGCGCTACAAGTCCGTGCGCCACGCCGACGAGAAGCAGCGCATCGGCGCGCGGGCGGCGGCGCTGGCCAGCAGGGGTTCGGTGGTGGGGCTCAACGGCGGCACGACCGCGACCGAGGTGGCGCGTGCGCTCGCGACCCGCCCGGACCTGCACGAGACCGGCTCCGAGACGGCGCTGACGGTGGTCACCAACGCGCTCAACATCGCCAACGAGCTGGCCGTGCGGCCGCAGGTCAAGCTCGTGGTCACGGGGGGTGTCGCGCGGCCGCAGTCCTATGAGCTGATCGGCCCGCTCGGCACGAAGATCCTCGACGAGCTGACCGTGGACGTGACCTTCCTCGGCGTGGACGGCATCGACCCGGAGTCCGGCGCGGCCGCCCACCACGAGGGCGAGGCCAGCATCAACCGGCTGCTCGCGGAGCGGGCGCGCAAGGTCGTGGTCGTTGCCGACTCCTCCAAGATCGGGGCGCGCGCCTTCGCCAGGATCTGCGCGCCCTCGGAGGTGAACGTCCTGGTCACGGATGTGGGCGCGAGCATGGACGACGTACGGCGCTTCGAGGAGCGGGGGATCGAGGTCATCCGCGTCTGAGTGATCGAAGCTGCTCGAAGTGCGAGCATCGGGTGTTGACTAGTGCGTGGTTCGCGGCGAATATGAGCGAAATTGCGCAAGCTTCGCGCAGTCAACCTCCCGGGAGCGACGATGGCCCTGCGTGCTTCGACATCCCTACTCGCGGCCGTGATGACCGGCGCGCTCGCGCTGACCGTCGCAGGGTGCGGCGGAGGCTCCTCGGGTGGCAGCGGAGGACTCACGTATTGGTCGATGTGGAAGGAGAGCGAGCCGCAGGCCAAGGTGCTGGCCGACGCGGTGCGCGCCTTCGAGGCCGAGACCGGGGTCAAGGTCAGCGTGCAGTGGCAGGGCCGTGAGGTGCTGAAGAAGGTCACCCCGGCGCTGCGCGGCGGTGACGTGCCGGACCTGGTCGACCAGGAGGAGAACCCGATCCGCGCCACGCTCGTGCAGGCGGATGCGTTCCGCGATCTCAGCGCGGTGTTCGCGGCCGAAGTCCCGGGCAGCGGCAAGAAGGTTTCGCAGGTCGTCTCCGACAAGTACCTCAGCACGCTGAAGAAGGACGGCAAGCCGTTCTTAGTGCCCTACGAGGTGATCGGCCACGGGCTGTGGTTCGACGGAGCGGCGCACCCGGGGATCGCGGCGAGTCCGCCGAAGACGTGGCAGGACTTCACCGCGCTGCTGGCGAAGAGCAAGTCCGAGGGCCGCAGCCCGATTGCTCTCGACGGCGATATCGCTTACTACAACGCGTATTGGACGGTCGGCGCGTTGCAGAACGCGCTCGGGCCGGGTCGCGTTTCCGAGCTGGCGAAGGACCCGACGGGCAAGGCGTGGGACTCCGCCGAAGTGCGCGCGGTTCTCGCGTCGGTGCGTGATCTGTCGAAGCAGGGCTACTTCGCTCCGGGCTTCGACGGCAGCAAATGGCCTGCGGTGCAAGAGAAGTGGGCGCAGGGGCAGGCCGACTTCCTGCTCATGGGCAGCTGGGCGCCGAGCGAGACCGGAGCCAAGGCGAAGGCGGGCTTCACCTACCAGTTCGCGCCGCTGCCCGGCGCTCGGCAGAGTATCCCGGTCGGCTCGCTCGGGTTCACCATTCCCAAGCGCGCCAAGAACCCCGAGGCCGCTGAGCGGTTCATCGCGTTCTTCCTCAAGGACCAACACCTCGGCAAGATCGCGACCGAGGCGAAAAACCTCACGCCGAACCCCGCCCTGCCCGCGCCGCCCGAGCTGGCCGGGCTCGCGAAGGCCACCGCCGAGCTGCCGGTGTCGCGTCCACTGGACGGCCTGGAGGCGGACTACCCCGGCTACGTCGACGAGGTGCTCTACCCCGCCAACGACCTGCTGGTGAAGGGGAAGTCCGAAGTGGACGGTTTCCTTACGCAGATCGCCGAGCGGCAGGCCAACTACTGGAAGAAGCACAGGTAGTGGCCGTCACGGCGATCCCGGTTTCCCGGCCCCGCAAGGCGGTCGCGGGTGGCGGCGCGCTGGCTCGACGGCGCCGCAAGACGTTCTGGCCTTTCCTGCTGCCCGCTCTCGTGATCTACGCGGTGTTCTTCATCGGCCCGGCGCTGGCCTCGCTGTGGATAAGCTTCCACAAGTGGGACGGCGTCGGGGAGATGGAGCCGCGCGGCCTCCAGAACTACGAGATCCTGTTCAGCGACGACACGTTCCTGGCCGCGTTCGGGAACACGCTGCTGATCCTGGTCGTCGTCGGCGTGGCCACGTTCGCGGTGAGCTTCGGGCTGACGATGGTGCTGAGGGACATGCGGGGCAAGCGTTTCGTGCGCGCCGTGCTGTTCTTCCCGTACATCATCTCGCCGCTGGTGCTGTCGGTGCTGTGGGGCTTCCTGTTCCGCACGCCGGAGGGCCTGGTGAACTCCGCGTGGGCCGCGCTCACCGGGGGCACCGGCGTGAACTGGCTCGGCGACCACCTGTTCGGCGTGATCATGATCGGGCTGATCTGGGTGAACACCGGCTTCTACACGACGGTGATCATGGCGGGTGTCGACCGCATCCCGCCGGATCTTTACGAGGACTGCGCGCTGGCCGGAGCGACCGCCTGGCAACGGTTCCGGCACGTCACGCTGCCGCTGTCGTGGGACGTGGTGGCCACGGCGGCGGTGATCTGGACGATCTCCTCGCTGAAGATCTTCGAGTTCATCTACGCGTTCGGCGGCAACACCAACGACATGCCGACGGTGACCGTGTGGAACAGCGCGCTGTTCGTGTACGGGGCGACCTTCGGCGGGCGGACGCCCCAGTACCAGTTCGGCTACGCCTCCGCTTCGGCCGTGGTGACGCTCGCGGTGATCACCGTGCTCGTCGTGCTGCTGCGCAGGCTCCTCCGTCGAGAGGCGGTGGCTTTCTGATGCGCCGCTTCGGGATCGGCGCGGTGTGGGCGCTCGTGGTGTTCAACCTCGGGGTGCTGCTGTGGATGGGCGTCTCCGCGCTGCGCGAGCACACGGCGATCTTCGATTCGCCTTGGGGCGTCGAGACGTTCGGGCAGATCGAGAACTTCGTGCGCGCGTGGTCGGAGAGCAACTTCGGGCAAGCCGCGCTGAACACCGTCGTGCTCGTGGTGGCGGCTTCGGTTGTCGTCGTGGTGGTGTCGGCGCCTGCGGCGTACGCGTTGGCGAAGAGCCGCACTCGGCTTTCTGGTGCCATGTCGGTGTTCTTCGCTCTGGGAATCGGGATTCCGGTGCAGGTCATCGTGATTCCGTTGTTCGTGCTCATGCAGGACGCGGGCTTGGTGAACAGCCTGTCCGGCTTGTTCGTGCTCTACGTCGCTTTGTCGTTGCCGTTCACGGTGTTCTTGCTGACCGGCTTCTTCGGCTCGTTGCCGGAGGAGGTCGAGGAGGCGGCGGAGATCGACGGCGCCGGGCCTGTGCGCACGTTCGTGCAGATCGTGCTGCCGTTGGCGCGCAACGGGTTGATCACCGCGCTGTTGCTCAACCTGATCGGCCTGTGGAACGAGACGTTCATCGCGTTGGTGTTCGTCCAGGACAGCGAGAAGCAGACGCTGTCGTTGTCGCTTCTCGGGTTCCTCCAGACGCAGCAGTACTCCGGTTCCGACTACGGTGCTTTGCTGGCGGGAGTGTGCATTCTCGTGCTGCCGATGCTGGCGGTGTACGTCTGGTTGGGTAGGCGGATCATCGAGGGCCTGACCGTGGGCGCGGTGAAGTAGTGCTGCGGCGCGGGCAACTCGAAATCCCGGTGACTCCGTTGGGCGAGCCCAATCCGCTGCCGCCCCTCGGAGGGCTGCTGGACGCTCCGTACGACATGGGCTTTCCGTACGGTCAAGTGCGGACGATGATGCCGTACTTGATGCAGGACGGCTACGGGCGCGATGCCGAACTGACCACTGTGGACACTGTCGCGCTGGAGAACTCCAGGCTTCGCGCGACGTTCCTGCCCGGATGGGGTGGGCGGCTGTGGTCCTTGGTGGACAAGCAGGACGGCCGCGAGCTGGTGCACGTGCCGGACGTGCTTCAGCTGGCAAACTTGGCGCTGCGCAACGCGTGGTTCGCGGGCGGGGTGGAGTGGAACATCGGGACGCGCGGGCACGGCCCCACGACGTGCTCGCCGCTGTTCGCTGCGCGGGTCGGCGAGGACCGCCTGCGGATGTGGGAGTGGGAGCGCTTGCGCGGAGTGGTGTTCTCCGTCGACGCCTGGCTACCGCCGGACTCTTCCGCGCTGTACATCGGAGTGCGCGTTCACAATCCGTCCACTGAGGACACTCCGATGTACTGGTGGTCGAACGCGGCGGTGCGCGAGACCCCGGACCTGCGCGTCGTGGCTCCGGCGAAGACGGCTCTCCGCACGTCGTACGAAGGTGCTCTGTCCGAAGTGGACGTTGATGACGCCGTGGAGCACCCCGCGCGCTCGCGGGATGCGGCGGACTACTTTTACCTGGTCGAAGAGCCCTGGATCGCCGCCGTGGACGCGAGTGGGCGCGGGCTCAAGCAGGTGTCGACGCCGGAGTTGAAGGGGCGCAAGCAGTTCTGCTGGGGGACCTCGACCGGAGGCAAGCGCTGGCAGGACTGGCTCGGCGGTGGTCCCTACTGCGAGATCCAAGCCGGGCTCGCGCACACGCAGTACGAGCACGTGCCGCTGGCCGGGGAGATCCGCTGGGTGGAGGCTTACGGTCCCTCCGACATGGAGCCGGAGCTTGACGTGGCTGCCTTCGACGCGGCACTGGACCTGGAACCAGGGGAGTTCTTCTCGCTGGGCAGCGGGTGGGGCTTACTTGAAGACCCGCGAACCAGGGGCGTCAGCTTCCCGGAGAGCGCCCTTGGAGCGGAGCAAGCGCCGTGGCTGGAGCTGCTGCGGAGTGGCACGTTTCCCGATGCGGAGCCGAATTCCTACGTGATCGGCGCGGAGTGGGAGCAGCGGCTGGCCGACGCACCGCAGAACTGGGCGACCCACTACCACCGCGCGGTGATCGCGCACGCGGACGGCAGAACCGAGCAGGCACGGCACCACTACGAACGGTCCCTTGAACTTCGGCGGAGCGCGTGGGCGCTGCGAGGGCTCGGGCTGCTGGCCGAGGCGCTGGCTGAGGCTCCGCACATCTGGCAGTTGGCCGTTGAAGCCGTGAACGCGCGCGAGGGAGCGGACGCGCTCGCGCTGCTGGACAGCCTGCGACCGGAGGTTGCCGCGCGTGGGCGGTTGCGGCTGGCCCGGGTGCGCGCGGCGCTGGAGGCGGGCCGCCGAGCGGAGGCCGCTGAGCTGCTGCGCGCCGGGATCGAGGTCCCTGATCTGCGAGAGGGCGAGGTCAGTCTGGACCGGCTGTGGGCGCTGGCGTGCCCGGGAGAGCCGCTCCCCGCGCGATACGACTTCCGGATGCACGACGGGTAGCGAAAAGGATTCACTTGCTGTTGCCTCTTGACGGGTGACGCGGACCACTGCATCGTGAGAGCGCTCTCGCAACGGTGTCAGCGGGCGGCTACCGGGAACGCGGAGCACGTCAAGGAGGACGGGATGCGCAACAGGACGGTCAGGGTGGCGGTGGCCGCGTGCGCGGCGGCGCTGATGGGCACGGGGCTCGCCGCGTGCGGCGGGGGTTCCGGGTCGGGGCAGACCAGGATCACCATCGCCACCTTCGCCGACTTCGGCTACGAGGACCTCTTCGCCGAGTACGAGAAGGCGCATCCCGGGGTCAAGCTGGAGAACCGCAAACTGGAGTTCGACGCGCACCACTCGCAACTGGCGACCCAGCTCGCGGGCGGCAAGGGCGCGGCGGACGTGGTCGCGGTCGAGGAGGGCTGGCTGCCGAAGTTCCGCGGCTCCAAGGACAAGTTCGTCAACCTCGCCGACTTCGGCGCCAAGGACCTCTCCGGCCAGTGGCTGGACTGGAAGTGGAACCAGGGCGTCACCGACAACGGCTCCTACGTCCTCGGCGTCGGCACCGACGTGGGCAGCCTCGCGGTGTGCTACCGCAAGGACCTCTTCCAGCAGGCCGGCCTGCCGACCGAGCGCGCCGAGGTCAGCAAGCTCTGGCCGACGTGGGAGGACTACGCCAGGACCGCCGACCGCTTCGCCGAGCGCAAGCCCGAGGTGAAGTTCGTCAGCGCGGCCGAACAGGTCTTCCTCGCGATGCTCAACCAGGCGGGCGAGGGCTTCTTCGCCAAGGCCGACGACTCCTTCATCGCCGACACCAACCCCAAGGTGCGCGCGGCCTTCGACCTCTCCGCCGGGCTGGCCGCCAAGGGCAGGACCTCCGGTGTGAAGCCGTTCAGCCAGCAGTGGACCGTGGGCCTCAAGCAGGGCGGCTTCGCCACCGAGGTGTGCCCGGCGTGGGCGCTCGCGCAGATCGCCGAGGGTGCTGGCGAGGGCGCCAAGGGCAAGTGGGACGTCGCCTCGGTTCCCGGCAACGGGGGCAACTGGGGTGGCTCGTTCCTGATGGTCCCCAAGCAGGGCAAGAACATCCAGGCCGCCGCCGAGGTGGCGAAGTGGCTGACCGCTCCCGAGCAGCAGAAGAAGATCTTCGACAAGACCGGCAACCTGCCCAGCCAGCCGTCGGTGCTGCGCGATGCGACCGTGCAGGGCAAGGCCAACGAGTACTTCTCCGGCGCGCCCGTCGGCCAGATCTTCGCCTCCTCCGCGGAGAGCCTGAAGCCGAACTACCGCGGCACGCAGGACTCGTTGGTGCGCCCCAAGTTCCAGGAAGCGTTGCTGCGCGTGGAGCAGGGCAAGCAGCAGCCGCCGGAGGCGCTCGCCCAGGCGCTGAGCCAGTCCCGCGCTGAGCTGAAGTGAAACGCGCCCTCTCCCGCTGGGACACCCGAATCACGCCGTACCTGTTGATCGCACCCTTCTTCCTGGTGTTCGGCGTGTTCGGATTGTTCCCGCTGCTCTACACCGCGTGGGTGTCGCTGCACGACTGGCAGCTCGCGGACGGCAACCAGGGCTTCGTCGGGCTCGACAACTACGCGGCACTGCTGTCGGACCCGTTGTTCTGGAACGCCCTGTTCAACACGGTCAGCCTGTTCCTGATCTCCACGGTCCCGCAGCTGCTCGCGGCGCTCGGCCTCGCGGCGCTGCTGGACCGTGGCTTGAAGGCGAAGACCTTGTGGCGCGCGGGAATCCTGCTGCCGAACGTGGTGTCGGTGGTCGCGGTCGCGCTGGTGTTCACGCAGATCTTCGACCGCGACTTCGGCATGGTGAACTGGCTGCTCGACCTCGTCGGCATCGACCGGATCGACTGGCAGGCAGGGGTTTTCTCCTCGCACGTCGCGGTGAGCGCGATGGTGATGTGGCGATGGACCGGCTACAACGCGCTGCTCTACCTCGCGGCCATGCAGTCCGTGCCGCGCGAGCAGTACGAGGCGGCCGAGCTGGACGGGGCTTCGCGCTGGCGGGCGTTCTGGTCGATCACGGTGCCGAGCATCCGGCCGACGATCCTCTACACCGTCGTGGTGTCCACGATCGCCGGGCTCCAGCTCTTCGTCGAGCCCGCGCTGTTCGACCCGAAGGGCACGGCGGGCGTCGGCGGCAGCGACCGGCAGTACCAGACGTTGACGATGTACTTGTACGAGAAGGGTTTCCGGGTGTTCGACGCCGGATACGCCTCGGCCATCGCGTGGATGCTGTTCGTGGTCGTGCTGGTGTTCGCGCTGGTGAACTTCATGGTCACCCGGCGATCGGTGCGTGAGTCGTGAAGCGGCCGGGGGTGTTCGTCTACGGCGCGCTCGCCGCGATCATGCTGGCCTCGGTGTTCCCGCTGTACTGGTCCTTCGTCATCGCCAGCAAGGACAACTCGGCGCTCGGCGAGGCCACGCCGCCGCTGGTTCCTGGCGGCAACCTCTTCGCCAACATCGCGCGCGTCTTCGACACGGTCGACTTCTGGGCCGCCGTGCAGAACTCGCTGATCGTGGCGGGCTCGGTGACGGTGTCCAACGTGCTGCTGTCCTCGTTGGCGGGCTTCGCGTTCGCGCGCCTGCGTTTCCGTGGCCGCAACACGCTGTTCCTCGTTGTCGTTGGTACGGCGATGGTTCCGACGCAGCTCGGCGTCATCCCGCTGTACCTGATGATGGCCGAGCTCGACTGGTACGGGCAGCTCCAGGCGGTGATCTTCCCCGCGCTGGTGAGCGCGCTCGGCGTGTTCCTGATGCGCCAAGCCTGTGAGGAGTCCGTGCCGCCGGAGCTGGTCGAGGCGGCGCGGATGGACGGCTGCTCGGTGCTGAGCACCTTCTGGCACGTCGGCCTGCCCGCGATCCGCCCGCAGGCCGCTGTGCTGGCGATGCTGACGTTCATGACCGCGTGGAACGACTTCTTCTGGCCGCTGATCGTGCTGGACCCCAACGACAGCCCGACCGTCCAGGTCGCGGTGTCCACGTTGGCCAGCGGCCACTTCACCGACTACTCGCTGATGCTGGCGGGCACCTCGCTCGGGGTGCTCCCGGTCATCGCGCTGTTCCTGTTGCTGGCGCGGCAGGTGGTCGGCGGGATCATGCAGGGAGCGGTAAAGGGATGAGGGGATCACGATGACCACGACCGATCCGGTCCGGGTTCAGGAGGAACTGCGGTTCCCCACGGGTTTTCTGTGGGGGAGCGCCACCTCCTCGTACCAGATCGAGGGCGCGTCCACTGTGGACGGACGGGGACCGTCCATCTGGGACACCTTCGCCGCGACGCCCGGCAAGGTGGACGGCGGGGACACCGGCGACGTCGCGTGCGACCACTACCACCGCTACCCCGAGGACATCGCGCTGATGCGGCAGCTCGGGCTGCCCGCGTACCGCTTCTCCATCGCGTGGCCGCGCGTGCAGCCCACCGGCTCCAGCGCGATCAACCGCGCGGGCCTGGCGTTCTACGACCGTCTGGTGGACTCGCTGCTCGAAGCGGGCATCCAGCCGCTGCCGACGCTCTACCACTGGGACCTGCCGCAAGCCTTGCAGGACAACGGTGGTTGGACCGTGCGCGACACCGCCGCGCGCTTCGCGGACTACGCGGCGGTCGTGCACTCCCACCTCGGCGACCGCGTCGCGGAGTGGACGACGCTCAACGAGCCGTTCTGCTCCGCCTACCTCGGCTACTTCAGCGGAGTGCACGCGCCGGGTGAAACCGATGCGGGGCAGGCATTGCGCGCGCTGCACCACCTGCTGCTCGGGCACGGGCTCGCCACCCAGGCGATGCGCGCGCAGGCGCCCGCCAACCACAAGTTCTCCCTCGTGCTCAACTTCTCGCCGGTGCGCATCGACCACGACGACCCGGCTCATCGCGAGGCGCAGCGCAAGGCCGACGGGCTGCAGAACCGGATCTTCCTCGACCCCGTGGTGCGCGGCGAGTACCCGGCAGACGTCCTGGCCGACATCGCGCACGTGGGCGCCCTGGAAGCCGTGGTGCAGAAGGGCGATCTTGAGATCATCTCCGCGCCGTTGGACTGGCTCGGCGTGAACTACTACAGCCCGACGCGGGTCGCTCCGGCCGCACCGGACTACGTGCCGCAGAGCCACCTGCCCGGTCTGCGCGGCGTCGAGATGCTGCCGCCTCGCGGGCCGCTGACCGGGATCGGGTGGGAGCAGGAGCCCGCCGCGCTGCGCGATCTGCTGGTGTGGCTGAGTGAACAGGCGCCCGGGCTGCCGTTGCTGGTGACCGAGAACGGTTCCGCCTTCGAGGACGTCGTGACGCCCGAGGGCCGCGTCCACGACACCGGCCGTCTCAACTACCTCGTCTCGCATCTGCGCGCCGTGCACTCCGCCGTCGCCGCGGGCGCGAACGTGCGGGGCTACCTGGCGTGGTCGCTGCTCGACAACTTCGAGTGGGCCTTCGGCTACCGCCAGCGCTTCGGCATCGTGCACGTGGACTTCGAGACGCAGCAGCGCACCCTCAAGGACTCCGCGCGCCTGTTCGCCGACATCGTCCGCGACAACACCGTCCCTCCTGGCTGACCCTCCACGTCCACTCGCGCCAATGCCGCGTTTGGTCCGTTGAAGTACCTGAATGACTCATTCAGCACGCTCAACGCGCTGAATGAGTCATTCAGGGCGCTCAAGTACCTCAATGAGTCATTCAGCGCGTTGGAGTACCTGAATGAGTCATTGAGGGCTTGATGCAGGGGTGGTGGGTCGCCTGTTCGGGGGTTCGGCGCGACAGGGGCGGCGGGGCGGGGAATGCTGGCCGGGTCGGTCGTTGCGTGCGCATTCCCGGAGGAAAGGGCGCCTGTGGCTCTGAACGCACCTGGTCGCAAGGGGGTTCGGATCGGGCTCTCGGCGGCCGTCACCGCGCTCGTGGTGCCCTCGGCGTTCGCCGCCGCGCGGACCGATCTTGTGCCAGCGGCGGCGCGGACCGTCGAAGAGCAGACGGTCACGTTGGGGCACTTCGAGGTGGCGAAGCCGGAGGCGGGCGACGAGGTGAGCCAACGCCTCGTCGACGCGCTGCGCACCGGCCCCGATCTTGAGGAGAGCGCCACCGCTGACGCTCCGTGGGAGGACGCGCCGTTCGACCCGCTGCGCGACGTCGGCTACGGCATTCCCGGGCCGGTGCTGGACGCCTACCTCCGCGCTGACCGCACGCTGGCCACCACGTTGCCCGACTGTGGACTGCACTGGTCCTACTTGGCAGGCATAGGCAAGGTCGAGTCGAACCACGCGCGCGGCCAGGTCGATGCGAACGGCACCACGCCGGCCCCGATCCTCGGCCCGGTGCTTTCCGGAGCGCCCGGCATGGCGGCGATCGCCGACACCGACGGCGGCAAGCTCGACGGAGACGCGGTGTGGGACCGCGCGGTCGGGCCGATGCAGTTCATCCCGGGCACGTGGGCCCGCTACGGGGTCGACGGCAACGGCGACGGGAAGGCCGACCCGCACAACATCTACGACGCGGCGCTCTCGGCGGGCCGCTACCTCTGCTCCGGCGGCCTTGACCTGCGCGAGCCCGAGCAGCTGGCGACGGCGGTGTTCCGCTACAACCACTCCAACGCCTACGTGGCCAAGGTGCTCGGCCTCGCCATCGGGTACTCGATGGGCCTCGCGCCGCTGCCCGACCTTCCACCGCTCGTGCAGCGCGCCCGCCCGGTGGCCCCACCCGAGCCCGAGTCCGCCCCGACGACGACCACCACGGCGGCCCCGACGACCACGCTGCCCCCACCGTGCCCCGCGCCGACGACTACGACCGGGCCCAGGCGGATCAGAACCACGACCACGACCACGACGGAGCCGATACCAACTCCGACCGCGCCTCCGTGCGCACAGGTCTCCAGCACCACCACGCAGACCTCGTCGAGCGGCCCGAGCATCCGGCGCCCAGTGCTACCACGGCGCACGACAACGACCGCCCCGACGACCGCCCCGACAACGGCAACGACAACAACGACGCCGCCGATCACTACGACGCGGAGCCGCTGAGCTCAGGTCGAGGAGCGCTCGGTCAGCGTGGCGGGAAGGATGCGGCACGCCGGGGCGAGGTCCTCGCCGTCGAGCAGGGCGCGCAGGTTGGCGACCATCTCCGCGACCATCCCGACGGGGTCCTGCCGGACCGCCGTCAGCGCGGGCCGCGCGGAGGCGGCGATCGACGGGTGATCGTCGAAGCTGACCACGGACACGTCGTGAGGCACGGCCCGCCCAGCTCGCTGGAGCACGTGCAGCGCACCGACGGCCATGTGGTCGCTCGCCGCGAACACGCCGTCGAGGTCGGGCACACGGTCGAGCAGCTCGGCCATGGCGCGCTCTCCGCCCCTCCTGGTGAAGTCGCCCTCAGCGCTGAGCAGCCGGACCGCGTCCTGGTCGGCGCCGGTCACCTGCCGCCAGCCTTCGAGGCGGTCCACGGCGGCGCGGTGGTCCAGCGGCCCGGTGATCGTGACGGTGTTGCTCCGCCCGCGATCGAGGAGGTGCCGCGTGGCCAGCTCGGCGCCGCCAAGGTTGTCGGCGTCGACGATGTGCAGCCCGTCCTCCGGCAGCCATGGGCGCCCGCCGAAGACCACGGGTACGGGCAGGCGGCGGACCTGGTCGGGCAGCGGGTCGTCGCGGTGCGGGCTGAACATCAGCACCCCGTCGACGTGCCCGGCGCGCAGGAACCGCTCGACGCGCTCGGCCTGCTCCGGGCGGTGCGCCAGCAGCAGTGCCATCTGCTGCTGGTTGCGGGCCAGTTCGGTGCAGGCGGTGCGCACCACGGCGGCGAAGAACGGGTCGTCGAAGATCATGCTCTCGGGCTCGGAGAGCACCACGGCGACCGCCCCGGTGCGCCGGGTGACCAGCGAGCGGGCGGCGGCGTTGGGCGTGTAGCCCAGCTCAGCGGCGGCGGAGAGCACCACCGCGGCGGTCTCCGGGCTGACCCTCGGCTGCTTGTTGATCACGCGCGAGACGGTCGCCCTGGACACCCCGGCGCGCACCGCGACGTCCTCCAGGGTGGGTGGTGCTGCCGGTCGCCGCACTCCGCTCCGCCTTCCGTCTCCGCGCTGAACGAAAGTAGCTTAGCGCTTCTACCTGCTTGGAAACGCTCTCACTTCGGGACCGGCCGCGTCGTTCAGCGGCTCTTCAGCCCGAACCGCGAGAATGGCCCGGTGAGTGAGCCAGCCAGGGTCCTGGTCATCGAGGACGCGGAGACGATCCGCATCGCCGTGCTCGCCGCGCTCGCGGACGCGGGCTACGCGGTGGCCGGGCATCCCGACGGCTCGACGCTGGAGGAGGAGCTGCAGCGGTTCCGCCCCGACCTCGTCGTGCTGGACGTGATGCTGCCCGGCCGCGACGGCTTCGCCCTGCTGGAGGTCGTGCGGCGGCGCAGCGAAGCCGGTGTGGTGCTGCTGACCGCGCGCGACGCGGTGAGCGACCGGCTGCGCGGGCTGGACGGCGGCGCCGACGACTACGTGGTCAAACCGTTCGAGCTGGAGGAGCTGGTCGCGCGGATCGGCGCGGTGCTGCGCAGGCTGCGCCGGGTGCCGTCGGTGGTGCAGGTCGCGGACCTGGTGATCGACGCGGACTCGGGCGTGGTGATGCGCGGCGGCGAGCAGATCGAGGTGACCGCGACCGAGCTGCGCCTGCTGAGCTACTTGGCGGCGCAGCGCGGGCGAGTGGTCAGCAAGACCCAGATCCTCACCGGCGTGTGGGGCTACGACGACTACGACCCGAACCTGGTCGAGGTCCACGTGAGCGCGCTGCGCAAGAAGCTCGAAGCGTGCGGTCCGCGCCTGCTGCGCACCGTGCGCGGCCTCGGCTACGTGCTGCGGGCAGACGAGTCGTGAGCACCCGCAACGTCGGGCTGCGCACCTTCTCACTGCGCAGGCGGGTCACCCTGATGGTGATCCTTGTGGTCGGAATCGCGTTGCTGGCCATGGCTTTCACCGTGCAGACGGCGTTCCAGTTGCAGTCCGAGCGCGAGCTGGACGTCAAGGTGGAGGCCAAGCTCTCGCAGGTGGAGCGCGCAGCCAAGGGGCGCGTCATCTACCCGACCGACTTCTCCGCGAAGTTCAGCCACGGTGGCGTGACCGTCCTCGTGCGCAGGCCCGACCGCAAGCTCTTCAACTTCAACGGTGAGGTCGACTCGATCGCCGAGCTGGGCGGAACGGTCCAGCTGGAGAAGCCCGTCGGCAACGGCTTCAGCGTCATCCTGCTCACCGACTCGCCGGAGCCCGCGCAGAACCGCCTGCGCAACGTGCTTCTGTTGGTGGGACTGGGAACCCTCGGTCTCACCGTGATCGTGTTGATCGTGACCGTGCGCCTCGCGCTGCGCCCGCTGGAGGTGATGGCGGGGCTGTCCCGATCGATCGCGCTCGGCGACCGCGGCCGCCGCCTCGCCCCGGTGCGGACCAACACCGAGCTCGGCCGCACCGCCGTCGCCTTCGACCAGATGCTCGACGCGTTGGAGGGCGCCGAAGCGCACGCGCGCACCTCGGAGCAGCAGACCCGCCGCTTCGTCGCCGACGCCGCGCACGAGCTGCGCACGCCGCTCGCCGGAGTGCAAGCAGCGGCGGAAACGTTGGTGCGCTTGGGAACTGGTGCGAAACAGGACGACGTGGAGCGCATGCAGGTGATGATGGTGCGCGAGGCCAGGCGCGCCACCCGGCTCGTCGAGGACCTGCTGTCGCTGGCGCAGATCGACGCGGGCCTGGAGCTGCGGTTCGAGGCCGTGCACCTGCTCGGGCTCGTCGAGTCCGAAGTGGAGCGACTGCGCCTGCTCGCGCCGTCGCTGGAGGTGGTGGTGGAGGGCGACGATCCGGTGATCGCCGCCGATCCGCTGCGCCTTGGACAGGTGGTGGGCAACCTGCTCGACAACGCCCGTCGGCACGCCGCGACGTCCTCAGACGCCGCGGTGCGTGTGCGAGTCACGCGCCACCCGCAGCACGTGGAGCTCGTGGTGCTGGACAACGGTCCCGGAGTGCCCGTCGCCGACCGCGAGCGCATTTTCAGCCGCCTCGTCCGGCTGGACGGCGCGCGCACCAGTGGCAAGGCGGGCGCGGGCTTGGGCCTGTCGATCGCCAAGGGCATCGCGCGCGCTCACGGCGGCGACCTGGCCTGCGTGGAACCCCCGTTCGGTCACGAGGGCGCCGCGTTCCGCCTGGTACTGCCGCTCCCCACCGCACCCGATCTCCCCACGGCCCCCATCCCCACGGTGACCGCCTGAGTCCACCGGTACGAACGGGAGGGTTCAGTGCCAGGCAGACCATTCGGTGGGGAGGGTCGCGGTGGCCAGGCGGAGTGCCTGGTCGACGGTGGCGCGGAGTTGGGCGGGGTCGCAGGCGCCCCTGCGGCACGCGGTTTGGACGCCGAGTCGCGCGCTGGTGAGGACCAGGCGGACGAGCAGGCGGCAGCGCAGGTCCTGCTCGGGGTCGGCGCCCTGGCGCTCGCCGATGATCACCGCCAGCCGGTCTTCCGTCGCGGCGTCGCGGCGCAGTGATGCGGCGAGCAGGGTGGGGCTCCGCGCGATGAGACCGTGGGTGGCGCTGAACCGCTCCGGCCCACCTTCCTCCTCGTAGAGCCGGTCGAGCATCGCGCCGTGCGCGGCGCGCAGCGCGGTCAGCGGCGCCTCGTCGGCGGGGCGCGTGGCGAGCGCGGTGATCGCGTCCTCGTCCATGGCGGAGAGCTGGCCGAGCGCCACGTCCTCCTTGCCGTCGAAGTAGCGGAAGAACGTGCGCGGCGAGATCTCGACGGCGGCGGCGATCTCCTCGACCTTCGTGGCGTCGTAGCCCTTGGCGGAGAACAGTTCCAGGGCGGCGTCGGTCAGCGCCGCCCTGGTGCGCCGCTTCTTCCGCTCGCGCAGTCCTGGCTCGGTGGTCACACCCCGATTGTGCCACCTCGCACGCCCGGAGCTGTCATGGTATGTTTTTTGTCAGTCGATGACAGAATTTATGAGGAGTTCGCGATGACGCTTCCGGAGCACGGTGTCGAGATCCGCCTGGCCGCCCGCCCCGACGGTTGGCCGAAGCCGGAGAACTTCACCGTGGCCAAGGCCGAGGTGCCCGCCGTCGGCGCTGGTCAGGTGCTGGTGCGCAACCTGGTGATGAGCGTCGACCCCTACATGCGCGGCCGGATGAACGACACGAAGTCCTACATCCCGCCCTTCGAGCTGGGCAAGGCGCTCGAAGGTGGCGCGGTCGGCGAGGTCATCGCGTCAGAGTCGCCGGACCTCGCGGTGGGCGACGTCGTGCTGCACGGCCTTGGCTGGCGGGAGTTCGCGGTCCTCGACGCGGCGAGCGCGGTCAAGATCGACCCGAACCTGGCTCCACTGGGCGCCTTTCTCGGAGTTCTCGGCATGCCGGGCCTGACCGCCTACGCGGGCCTGCTCAAGGCGGCGGACTTCCGCGAGGGCGACGTGGTGTTCGTCTCCGGCGCGGCGGGCGCGGTCGGTGCGCTTGTCGGGCAGATCGCCAAGCTGCGCGGAGCTTCGAAGGTGATCGGCTCCGCGGGCAGCGCGGAGAAGGTCGCGCACCTCAAGGACGATCTGGGCTTCGACGAGGCGTTCAACTACAAGGACGGCCCCGTGCGCGAGCAGCTGGAGAAGGCCGCGCCGGAGGGCATCGACGTCTACTTCGACAACGTCGGCGGCGACCACCTGGAAGCCGCGCTCGCCGTCGCCAACAAGGGCGCGCGCTTCGCGCTGTGCGGGGCGATCTCGCAGTACAACGCGACGGAGTCGACCGGAGGGCCGAACCTCTTCGCCGTGATCGGCAAGGGCATCAACATGCGCGGCTTCATCGTCGGGGAGTACAGCGACGTGAAGGAGCAGTTCTTCGCCGAGGTCGGCGCCTGGCTGGCCGAAGGCAAGATCGTCGCGCGCGAGACCGTCGTGGAGGGCCTGGAGAACGCTCCGGCGGCCTTCATCGACCTGTTGCGCGGAGCCAACACCGGCAAGATGCTCGTCAAGCTCTGAGCACCGTTGGACCGAGCCCGGCCGTTCCCCGCGACGGCCGGGCTTCGCTCACGCTCCCTTGGTGATGCCGAGCTGCCAGACGTCGATGTAGCGGGCGCGGAACCCGGCCTCGCAGTACGCGAGGTAGAACTCCCACATCCGCCGGAACGTGGAGTCGAAGCCGAGGTCGGCGACCTGCTTCCACCGCTCGGAGAACCGCTCCTGCCACTCGCGCAGCGTCCGCGCGTAGTGCGGGCCCAGTGATCGCTGCTCCACCAGCCGCAGACCCGTCGGCGCGAGGTTGTCCTCGATGGCGCGCAAGGACGGCAACAGCCCGCCTGGGAAGACGTACTTGTGAATCCACGTGTAGGTGCTGCGCGTGGCCAGCATCCGGTCGTGCGGCATCGTGATGGCCTGCAAGCCGATCCGCCCGCCGGGCACCAGCAACCGGTCCAGCGCGCCGAAGTAGATCGGCCAGTACTCGCGGCCGACCGCCTCGATCATCTCCACGGACACGATCGCGTCGTAGCGGCCTTCGGCGTGCCGGTAGTCGCGCAGCTGCACCTCGACCTTGTCGTTGACGCCTGCTGAGCTGATCCGCTGCTCCGCCAAGGCCTTCTGCTCACCGGACAGCGTCAGCGACGTCACTTCGGCGCCACGTTGGGCGGCCCGGATCGCCAGCTCGCCCCAGCCCGTGCCGATCTCCAGCATCCGCGTGCCCCTGCGCACTCCGGCGTAGTCCAGGATGCCGTCGATCTTGCGGCGCTGGGCCTGCGCGAGATCGGTCGAGCCCGGCGTGAACCACGCGGCCGAGTACGTCATCGTCTCGTCCAGGAACGTGGCGAACAGCTCGTTGGACAGGTCGTAGTGGCGGTGGATGTTCTCGCGCGCGCCGTCGACGGTGTTGCGCTCGGCGGAGGGCTGCTCGTGGTCGACCAGGCGGCGAAACGCTTGCAGCGGCTTGGGAACGAGCGTCGCCATCCGCCGCGCGAACGGGGTCAGCACGTCGGCGAGCCGGGTGCTCGTCCAGTCCCCGGCCATGTAGGACTCGCCGAAGCCGATCTTGGAGTCCAGGCCGAGCCGGTGGAAGAACGTGGCGGGCCGCAGCACCCGCAGCACCGGGGAGTCCGGCCCGCCCGCGCCGAGCACCTGCCCGCCAGGAAAGCGGACCTGGACGGGCAGCGTGCGCACCGCGTGCCGGAACAGCCGCTCGGCGATGCCCGCGCGCAGCGGGCTGGGCGGGGGAGCGGCGAGCCCCGGCCAGCGAAGGATGTCTGGGCCTGGCGGGTGAATCGATGTCACAGCGCGCCTCCTCACTCTGAGAAGGCCATCCTGCACCTCCGGGCCCGATTCGGCAGCTACAACCGTCCCGCCTGGATGATTCGTGACAGGAACTGTTGCGTACGAGGGTGTTCCGGGGCTTCCAGGATCTGGGACGGCGGTCCCGACTCGATCAGCGCGCCGCCGTCGAGGAAGCACACCCGGTCGGCGACCTGCTTGGCGAAGCCCATCTCGTGCGTCGCCATGAGCAGCGTCGTCCCGCTCGCGGCCAGCTCCCGCACCAACGTCAGCACCTCGCCGACCAGTTCCGGGTCGAGCGCGCTGGTGATCTCGTCCAGCAGCAACAGCTTCGGGTCGTAGGCCAGTGCGCGCGCGATCGCCACCCGCTGCTGCTGACCGCCGGAGAGCCGGTCGGGGTAGGACTTCGCCTTCTCTTCAAGGCCGACCTTCGCCAGCAGCTCCAGCGCTCGTTCGCGGGCCTGCTCCTCGGGCACCTTGTGCACGACCTTCGGCGCGAGCACCACGTTGTCGAGCACGGTCAGGTGCGGGAACAGGTTGAACGCCTGGAACACGATGCCCATGCCGCGCCGCGCGTGGTCGGGGTTCGTGCGCGGGTCGGAGATGTCCACGCCGTCCAGCACGATCCGCCCGTCGTCGATGTCCTCCAACAGGTTCACGCACTTGAGCAACGTGGACTTGCCCGAGCCGGAAGAGCCGATCAGCACGACGACCTCGTGCTCGGCGACGTCCAGGTCGACGCCGTCGAGCACCTGGTGCGTGCCGTAGCGCTTCACCAGGTTGCGGACCTCAAGCACCGGGGCCTCCCGCGTTCTGCCGCCGCGCCGCGCGCCGGGAAGCCCAGTCCGCCAAGCGGCTGGAGGGCACCGCGAGCAGCACGAAGAGCAACCCCGCCACGACGTAGGGGGTGAAGTTGTAGGACGTGGCCGACTCGATCTGCGCGGCCCGCACCGCGTCCACCGCGCCGAGCACGGAGATCAGACCGCAGTCCTTCTGGAACGCCACGAAGTCGTTGAGCAGCGGCGGGAGCACGCGCCGGACCGCCTGCGGCATCACCACGATGCGCATCGTCTGCGCGTGGGTCAGCCCGAGCGAGCGCGCCGACGCCAGCTGCGAGGGGTGGATCGACTCGATGCCCGCGCGGAAGACCTCGGCCACGTAGGCGGAGTAGACCAGCACGAGCGCGATCGAGCCCAGCACGACCGGGTCGTTGGGGATGCCGCCCAGCCTCAGCCCGGGAAGGCCGAAACCGATGAGGTACAGGCAGATGATCAGCGGCAGCCCCCGGAACAGGTCCACGTAGGCGGTCGCGAGCGCTCGCAGCGGGAACCACACCGGCCCGCGCAGCGTGCGCAGGGCCGCGATCCCCAGGCCGATGACCAGGATCAGGATTCCGCACACGACGAGCACCCGGACGTTGAGCCACAGTCCGTCCAGCAACGCGGGGAACGACTTCTTGGCCGCCTCCCAGTCGAAGAAGGACTCCTGGACCCTGGGCCAGCCCGGCGCGTTGGTGATCGTCAACCAGGCGGCTGCCGCGAAGACCACAGTGGACAGCAGAGCGACCACTGTGGACCTTCGCGCGCGGGAGCGCTTGTACGCCAAGCGCTCCAGGTGGAGTTGGCTGGGCGCGCTCACGTCAGCTTCGGCGCCTTGCCCGCTTCGGCCAGCCACTGCTTCTCCGCCTGCGCCAGCGTCCCGTCCGCGCGCAGCGCGTCAACGGCCGCCGAGACGCAGCGCGTCAGCGAACTGCCCTTGTCCAGCACGATGCCGAACTGCTCGGCCTTGCCGCCGCTCGCGGGCAGCTGGCCGACGATCACCGCGTCCGTCAGCTCCGCCGAGGTGATGTAGAACGCCGTCGCCAGGTCGACCACGATCGCCTGCACCTGGTTGTTGCGCAGCGCCTGCTTGGCGTCGTCGTTGTTGTTGTAGACCGCGACCTGCTGCGTCGGCTGCACCTGCTTGGCCGCCGCGTCGTAGCTGGTCGTGCCGACCTGCGCGCCGAGCTTGAACTCCTTGAGCGCGGCGACCGTCGTGGCCTTCGCGGCGGGGGAGGACTTGAACGCGACCACGGCCTGGGTCACGTCGTAGTACGGCGTGGAGAAGTCGACGGCCTTGCGGCGGTCGTCGGTGATCGAGAACTCGTTCAGGTTGGCGTCGAAGGACTTCGGTCCCGGCTGGATCGCGGCGTTGAACGGTACGCGCACCCAGTCCACCTCGGCCTTGGCGTAGCCCAGCTTCCCGGCGACCGCGTAGGCCACGGCGGACTCGAAACCCTTGCCGTTGCTCGGATCGTCGCCGGAGAACCACGGCTCGTACACTGGCTGGTCCGTGCCGAAGGTGAACTTGCCCGGGGTTCTCGTCTTCAACGCCGCTTTGGCGCAGTCACCGGCCCCTGCGGTGGCGGGACCTTCGGCGGCGGGACCCTGCTCCTCGACCGGAGCACACCCCGCCACCACGACGAGCACGACGGCGAACAACGCAGTGACAGCACGCATGCCCCGCATCTTCCCCCATCCCCGTCCCCCCGACCCACAATGCGAGACGCGCCGCACTCCGCCCCCCACCAATGCCGCGTTCGTGTGGTTGAACGCGCTGAATGACTCATTCGGGTACTTGAGCGCCCTCAATGACTCATTCAGGACCCTCAAGTACCTCAATGAGTCATTCAGCTACTTCGGCGGCTCCCGCGAACGGCTCGTTCAGTGCGTTGGGGGCGCTGAACGACCCGTTCAGTGCGTTGAAGGAGCTGAACGGGTCGTTTGGTGCGCTCAAGTACCTGAAGGGGTCGTTCGGGGTTTCAGTGGTGGCTGAGATGAGTGGGTGGGGGGTCAGGACTCGGCGCCGGCGAGGCGGCGTTGGCGGAGGGACCACGCCCAGCGGGCCATGGGTTCGACGACGCGCGCGGCGACGGGGCCGAAGACGGCCATGAGCAGGACGTAGGCGGTCGCCAGCGGGGCAAGGCCCTGGTCAACGGCGCCGCTGGCCACGGCCAGGCCCGCGATGACGATGGAGAACTCGCCCCGCGCCACCAGGGCGGCTCCTGCGCGGAGGCGGCCGAGGCGGGCGATGCCCTGGAGCTTGGCGGCGAACCAGCCGGTGAGCATCTTGGTGGCGGTGGTGACCAGGGCCAGCGCGATCGCGACGCCGAGCACGGGCGGGATGGCCTTCGGATCGGTGTTGAGGCCGAACACCACGAAGAACACCGCGGCGAACAGGTCGCGCAGCGGTTCGAGCATCCGCGTGGCGTTCTCCGCCGTGGAGCCGGAGATCGCGATGCCGAGCAGGAACGCGCCGACCGCGGCGGAGACCTGGAGCTGCGAGGCGACGCCCGCGACGAGCAGCGCCGCGCCGAGGACGCGGAGCAGGAAGACCTCGGGCTCGGGCGAGTCGACGAGGGCGGAGACGAAGCGGCCGAACCGCAGCGCCACCACGAGGACCACGGTCACGGTGACGAGCGCGATGCCGACGGTGGTCAGACCGCCGACGAAGCTCACCCCGGCCAGCAGGGCGGTCAGGATCGGCAGGTAGACGGCCATCGCGAGGTCCTCGAAGACCAGGACCGACAGGATGACCGGGGTCTCCCGGTTACCGAGTCGGCCCAGGTCGCCGAGCACCTTGGCGACGATGCCGGAGGAGGAGATGTAGGTGACGCCCGCCATGACGAGCGCGCCGACCGGGCCCCAGCCCAGCATCAGCGCCACGACCGCGCCGGGCAGCGCGTTGAGCACGAGGTCGATCAGCCCGGCCGACCACGACCGGCGCAGGCCGGTGACCAGCTCCGCCGCCGAGTACTCCAGGCCGAGTAAGAGCAGCAGCAGGACGACGCCGAGCTCCGCCGAGAGCTCGGTGAAGCCCTCGATGCCGTCCAGCGGCAGCACACCGCCGTGGCCGAAGGCCAGCCCGCCGATGAGGTACAGGGGGATGGGCGAGATCCCGATCTTCCACGCCAGCCTGCCGAGCAGGCCGAGCCCGAAGAAGACGGCGCCCAGCTCGATGAGGGACAGTGCGATGTTGTGCATGCGGCCCCTCTCAGCCCCTGTCGAGCCGCTCGGCGGCCCTGCTGATCCCGTCCGGGGTACCCACCACGACGAGCAGGTCACCACCGGCGAAGCGGAAGTCGGGCGTGGGCGAGGGATGCGCCGCCGCCGCGCGCATCACGGCGACCACGGAGACGCCGGTGCGGGTGCGCAGCTCGGTGTCGCCGAGCGTGCCGCCGTCGAAGCGCGAGCCCGGCGTGATCGGCAGCTGAGCGGTGGAGATGCCGCTGACCTCGGCGTGCTGCCGCTCCAGGTGGTTGACCAGCTGCGGGGCGCCGAGCAGGTTCGCCAGCGTGCTGATCTCCTCGGGCGTCAGCGCTATGGACGCCACGCACGCGTCCGGATCGTCGGTCTTGGAGACGATCAGCTCGTGCCGACCGTCGCGGTAGCTCACGATCCCGATCCTGCGGCCGGAACGCGTCTGGAAGTCCTGGCGGGTGCCGATCCCCGGAAGCGGCGTCACCTCGACATGCACGGAGACCACCCTAACAATTGCGCGCTCAACAGTCCGGTTCGCCCGAATCCGGGGGCGGCGTTTCCGGGGGCAGCGCCGGGATGTCGGCGCGGTGCAGGCTCAGCAGCAGCGTGTAGGCGAGTCCGTCGTCCTCGTCGGGCAGCGTGCCCTGCTCGGCCCACTCGCCGAGCCGGTCGGCCAGCTCGGCGGCGCGCTCCGGGGTGATCCGCAGGTGCCGCAGCCGCGTCGCGGACGGCTCGCCCGGCAGCAGTTCGGCGAGCGCGGTGCTGATCATCACGCGGGTGCCCGCGCCCGGCTCGGCGTCCGGGCCGACGACGAGGCCGCTGCCGACCGGCTCGTAGTACTGCTCGGTCCCGCCCCGGACGCGCCGCGTGCCGGCCACGCGCACCAGGCCCGCTTCCTGGAGCACGCCCGCGTGGTAGCCGACCGTGCCCTTGGTCGAGCCCAGCGCCGCGGCCAGCTGCGCCAGCGTCGCGGGGCGCTGCCGCAGTGTGATCACCATGCGGTGCCGCAACGGGTGGCCGAGCGCCTTGAACTGCTCGGGCGTGCTCAGCACAACAGGTCTGTTCTCCACTCGAACAGCCTGGCACAGCGCGCCCCGAAAGCGTCTAGGATGGTAGACACTTACCGCTCTGGGAGGACATCCGTGGACATCCTTGCCCCCGCCATCAGCGACTACCTGCTGGAGAACTGCACGCCCGCCGACGACCTGCTGCGCGAGCTGGCCGAGGAGACGCGGACCAAGCTGCCGGACGCGGCGATGATGCAGATCTCGCACGACGAGGGCGAGTTCCTGACGATGATCACGCGGCTGATCGGCGCGCGCCGCGTCGTCGAGGTCGGCGTCTTCACCGGCTACTCCTCGATCTGCATCGCACGCGGCATGGCGGCCGACGGGCACCTGCTCGCCTGCGACGTCAGCGAGGAGTGGACCTCGATCGCGCGCGCCTACTGGGAGCGCGCCGGGCTGACCGAGCGCATCGAGCTGCGCATCGCGCCCGCGCTGGAGACGCTGCGCTCGCTGCCGACCGACCCCGTGCTGGACATGGCGTTCATCGACGCGGACAAGGTCGGCTACCCCGACTACTACGCGGAACTGGTGCCGCGCCTGCGCCAGGGCGGGCTGATCGTGCTCGACAACGTGTTCAGGGGCGGTGGCGTGCTGGAGGAGAACAGCACCAACGAGGGCGACATCGCGATGCGCCGGATGAACGAGATCGTCATGGCCGACGACCGCGTCGATTCCGTCATGCTCCCCGTGCGCGACGGCGTCACCCTCGCCCGCAAGCGCTGACATCGGACCCTCCAGGCAGAATGGCTGCGAACTTCAGTGCGAACAGCCGCGAACTGTCTAGGAGGGCACACCAGTGGGAGTCGTTGCGATGGACGGTCCCTCGGGTACGGGCAAGTCCACCGTCTCCAGGCGGCTGGCCACAGCCCTCGGCGCCCGCTACCTGGACACCGGTGCGATGTACCGCGCGGTCACGCTGGCCGTGCTGCGCGCGGGGATCGACCCGACCGACGCCGAGAAGGTCGCTGAGGTCGCCGAGCGCGCGCGGCTGGAGATCGGCACCTCGCCGACGGCTCCGACGGTGCGCCTGGACGGCGACGACGTCGCGGCCGAGATCCGGGGGCAGGAGGTCACCACCGCCGTGTCCCCGGTCTCGGCGGTCGCGCGCGTGCGCGAACTGCTGGTCGGGCAGCAGCGGGCGATCATCGCCGACGCCACCGCCGACGGGCGGGGCATCGTCGTGGAGGGCCGCGACATCGGCACCACCGTCGCCCCTGACGCGCCGCTCAAGGTCTACCTGACGGCCTCCGCCGAAGCCCGCGCCCGGCGGCGCACCGCGCAGGACTCCGCCTCCGGGCGAGTGTCCACTGTGGACGCTACGCTGGCCGACGTGCAGCGCAGGGACCGCTACGACTCGACCCGCTCCGTGTCGCCGCTGCGGATGGCCGAGGACGCGATCGAGCTCGACACCACCGAGCTGGACATCGACGGGGTGCTGGCCCGGCTGCTGGAGCTGGCGGAGCCGCTGAGGCCGCGGACCGGATGAGCGAGCAGGGGTCCGGTCTCCCGGACGGGGCGTGGCCGCGCCTGCACGACGCGTGCCGCCGACTGGGCCGTCTGCTGGTGCACGTACTATTCCGGGTGCGGGTGCACCGCGGGGAACTCATCCCGCGGACCGGCCCGCTGGTCCTGGTGTCCAACCACACCGCTTTCCTGGACGGCCCCGTGCTGTTCTGCGTCCTGCGGCGGCGTTCGGTCTTCCTGGTCAAACACGAGAACTACCGCGGCCCGCTGGGCCGGTTCCTGCGTCGCCTCGGTCAGTTGCCGGTGCGCCGCGGCGCGCCGGACCGCACGCCGCTGCTCACCGCCGTGCACCTGCTGCGCTCCGGTGGGGTGGTCGCCGTGTTCCCGGAGGGCACCAGGGGTACCGGAGAGGTCGTCAAGGCGCAGCACGGCGCCGCGTGGCTGGCCCGCTCCGGAGAAGCACTGGTGCTGCCGGTGGCGTGTCGGGGGATCCGACGGCCGCCGGGCTCCTGGCCGCGCTTCCGCCCGAGGGTGGACGTGCTGGTCGGAGAGCCGTTCGCGGTGCCTGTTGGCAAGGGTCGGGTGGTGCTCGCCGCCGCGACCGAAAGGGTGCGCTCCGAGCTCTCCGGGCTCGTCAGCGAGCTCGACCGGCTGCTGGCCGGCGAGCTCGGCGCACCGAAGAAGGCGAAAGGGGACCGGGCGTGACCGGGTTGGACGGCACGTGGACCGACGAGGCGGACTGGGCGGCCATCGAGGCCGCCGCCGAGGCGGGAGCCGACAACGGCGCGGAGGCCCCGCAGCCGGTGCTGGCCATCGTCGGCAGGCCGAACGTCGGCAAGTCCACCTTGGTGAACCGCATCCTCGGCCGCCGGGAAGCCGTGGTGCAGGACGTGCCCGGTGTCACCCGCGACCGGGTGGCCTACGACGCGCTGTGGAGCGGACGCCGCTTCACCGTCGTGGACACCGGTGGGTGGGAGCCGGACGCCAAGGGGCTTCAGGGAGCTGTCGCGCTCCAGGCCGAGTACGCGATGAAGACCGCTGACGCGATCCTCGTCGTCGTGGACGCCACGGTCGGCGCGACCAGCACGGACGAGGCCGTCGCCCGCGTGCTGCGGCGCTCCAAGCGGCCCGTGCTGCTGGTGGCGAACAAGGTCGACGACCAGCGGCTGATGTCCGAGGTGGCCTCGCTGTGGTCGCTCGGCCTCGGCGAGCCGTACGCGGTCAGCGCGCTGCACGGCCGCAGCTCCGGCGACCTGCTGGACAAGATCCTGGAGGTGCTGCCCGAGACCCCGCGCGAGGTCTTCGGCGGCGAGGGCGGCCCGCGCCGCGTCGCCCTGGTCGGCAAGCCGAACGTGGGCAAGTCCAGCCTGCTCAACAAGCTCGTCGGCGAGGAGCGCTCCGTCGTCCACGACGTCGCGGGCACCACGGTCGACCCGGTCGACTCGCTGGTGGAGCTGGACGGGCAGGTGTGGCGCTTCGTCGACACCGCCGGTCTGCGCCGCCGCGTCAACCACGCGCAGGGCGCCGAGTACTACGCCTCGCTGCGCACCCAGGCGGCCATCGAGTCCGCCGAGGTCGGCATCGTGCTGCTGGACGCCAGCCTGCCGATCAGCGAGCAGGACCAGCGCGTGATCACCATGGTCGCCGAGTCCGGCCGCGCGCTCGTGGTGGCGTTCAACAAGTGGGACCTGGTCGATGAGGACCGCAGGCTCCAGCTGGCCAAGGAGATGGACCGCGACCTCGCCCGCATCCCGTGGGCCGAGCGGATCAACGTCTCCGCCCGCACCGGCCGCGCCGTCGCCAAGCTCGCCCCCGCGCTGCGCACCGCGCTCAACTCGTGGGATTACCGCGTGCCGACCGGCCAGCTCAACACCTGGCTGTCCGACCTCACCGCGGCCACCCCGCCGCCCGTGCGCTCCGGCAAGCAGCCGAAGATCCTCTTCGGCACCCAGGCGGGCACCCGGCCGCCGACCTTCGTGCTGTTCACCTCCGGCTTCCTGGAGGCGGGCTACCGCAGGTTCATCGAGCGCAAGCTGCGCGAGGACTTCGGCTTCACCGGAAGCCCGATCCGCGTGTCGGTCCGCGTGCGCGAGAAGAAAAAGAAGTGATCCTGCACTTCTGCCCCCGGTCGGACTGGGACGCCGCCCTCGCGAGCGGCGTCTACCGGCACCCGTCGCTGGAGTCGGAGGGGTTCATCCACTTCTCCGACCCCGGCACGGTGCACCTGCCCGCCACCGCGCTGTTCCCCGGGCGGACCGACCTCGTGCTGCTGGAGGTCGATCCGTCCACTGTGGACGTCGAGCTGCGGTGGGAGCCCGGCACCGGCGAGTCGCCCCGCGGGCCGTGGTTCCCGCACCTCTACGGCGAGCTGCCCGTGCAGCTCGTGGTGGGCGTGCACGACTTCCCGCCCAACGCCGACGGCACCTTCACGCTCCCCGCCACCCTGGCCCGCCGCCCCTGACACGTCAGTAGAAGTCGGCTTCCTGCCAGGTGATCGAGGTGGGCAGCTTCGCGGTTCGGCAGTACTCCAGAGCGGCCTGCTTGACCGCTGTCGGTGGGAGCGCGGCGTCGCTGCTGAAGAGCTGCCCGGATTCGTCGCTGAACAGGATGTCCGGGCCGTCCTGCCGGTGTGCGCTCTGCGACTGGACCAGGACGCCTTCGGAGTCGAAGGAGACGAAGTGGGCCGCTGCGCGCTCGCCGTCCGAGCTGACGCCGATGCCGAACTGGTGGCTCGGGTAGTGGCGGCCGCGGAAGTTCTCGTCTCCTTCTGAGCAACGCCGGTCAGAGGCGTAGAACTTGCTCAGTGAACCCCAGTGCCTTCCGGAAAGGGCGTAGTCCACCAGGGCGCTGATCTCGTCGTCCGTTTCAGCGAAGTGGAACTCGTTCGAGAGGATCGCGGTCACGATCACGGTCGCGCCTTTCCTTGAATGACAACAGGTTCATCGGCTCCACGCTCCCAGACGGCGAGCGTATACCCCTCCGGCAGAATCGCGGCGACCGCGAACCTGCACCCCGCGACACCGGGGCACACCCGTGTGTTGTTGATGACGATGGTCCCGTGCGTGATACCGCGTAGCCGCATGAGGGTCGCGGTCTGCGTCTCCGCGTGCCAACGCACGTCAGGGCGCCCCAGCCTCGGCGGAGAGGGGAAGTGTTCGGAGTTCACGAGGATGAGCTCCGCCGCGTCGATCAGTTCTCGCCGTGCCCGGTGCTCGGGTGGGTCGATCTCGCCGGGTTGGGGCCGCGGAGGCTCTCCGCTGGTGATCACTTCGTCCTCGTGTTCGCCGCCGCCGAAGAACACCAGGCCCGTCGTGGGCCCCTTGCCACCGGGGCGGTCGGCGAGCTTGGTTTGTTGCCGTCGCGCCCACGCGGGATCGAGCGTGGTGCGCATCGTCTCGCGGGACAACGTTGAGGGGTGGGGGATCGATCTGCTGTCCGCTGCGGAGTCGAGTCGCTCGGCGGCATCGGCTAGCTCGTCCATCACTGACCGCAGCAACCCCAGGGCGTCGTGCAGCGCGAAGCTCTCGGTGCTCTGACTGGCATGGCCCAACGGCAGCCAGACGTCGTATCCGATCCGCTCAGCCAACGCGCGCAACGATTCCGGGGCGAGCGAACTGCGCGCTGCCAACAGACGCGCGGCGACGCACGCAAGAGTGAAAGCCACTGTCGATCACAGCGCTGCCGCGACCACGCGCAGCAGCACGACAGTCCGGTGAAGTCGAGACCGCGCCCCGTCGAGCTTTCCAACCGCGTCCGCGACGAGTCCCCGCGCAGTGCAGGACGCGTCGTGGCGCGAGCCTTCCCAAGTCGCGGTCAGCTCGTTCAACGTCGCTACCTGCGCTCGCCACAAGGCCTCGGCGTGCCCCGCGTGCTGCTCTGCCCGGTCGGCGAGTTGGGCGAGCACTGCCTTGAGGTCGTTGATCCGCGCGTCGTCCACCATGAACACCCTCCTCGCTGACGCGCCGGTGGCAACCTCAGCTGAACAGCACAGGTTGGGCACATGCACGATCGCGCGCCGCGTCGTCCACGGTGCGAACGCACTGAACGGGGCATTGGCGCGCTGAGGCGGAGTGCGGGCCAGAACTACGGAATGACCTTGCGGGCGCGGAGGTCGGTGAAGATGTCGCAGAACATGCGCTCGGTGTCGACGAACTCGTGGAAGCCCGCGCGCCGAGCCTTGGAGCCGTCGGCGAACATGTCGTAGTCCCACGAGAAGACGAAGTCACCGAAGGCCCACGACGAGACCGAGGAGTAGGAGTGCGGCGCCAGGCCGTGCTCGGCGATCATGGCTTCCCACAACGGTTCCTTGTCGGCCATCACCACCGACAGGGACATGGGCAGCGGCGGCGCGACCTCCATGTCGAAGAACGCGGCGATCTTGGGCCACAGCTCGCTCCACCGGAACAGGTCGCCGTTGTTGATGTTGTAGGCCTGGTTGGCGCAGCGCGGGTCGGTGGCGGCCCACACTGTGGCCTTGGCGAGGAGTCCGGCGTCGGTCATCTCCAGCAGCGAGTGGTACGCGCCGGGCTTGCCCGGGAAGCGCAGCGGCAGGCCGAGCTGCTTGGAGACGGACGCGTACACGGCGATCACCATGGCCAGGTTCATCGGGTTGCCCAGCGCGAAACCGGCGACGACGGAGGGGCGGATCGCCGACCACGTCCACTGCTTGCCGAGCTGGCGCCGCTCCAGGAACTGCTGCTGGTCGACGTTGAACTCCGGCGGCATGTGCCCGGCGTCGTCCTCGCGCGCGGGGGTCTTGAACGGTCCGAGGTGCGCGCCGTAGACCTTGTAGCCCTGCATCAGGCTGACGTGCCGCAGCTCGGGCGCGGCGGGCTCGATCGCGTCGACGACGTTGACGAGCATGGCGAGGTTGGGCGGCACGAGCTCGGCCCAGCTCGGGCGGTCCTGGTAGGCGGCGTAGAAGACGTGCGTGACCTCGCTGAGGCCGCTGAGCTTCGCCCGGGTGTCCTCGGCGTCGAGCAGGTCGACGGCCACGTGCCGCACTCGCTCCGACTCCGACTCCGACTCCGACTCCGGCGCGCCGCCGCGTCGTGAGAGGCCGATGACCTCCCAGTCGGGCAGCGTCGTCAGGTGCTCGATGAGGTTGCGGCCGATGACCCCGTTCGCGCCGACCACGAGGGCGACCTTGCGTTCGTTCTGCATGCCTCTACCCTCCGTCTACCAGCACGGATAAGTCCAAGGCTTAGTTCTCATGAAGGTAATAAGATGCGTTCATGCCGAGCCTGCGTCAGCTGGAGTACCTGGTCACGGTGGTGGACGAGGGATCGTTCACCCGCGCCGCCGAACTGCTGCACGTCACGCAGCCGGCGCTGTCGCACCAGGTGCGCGTGCTGGAGCGGACAGTGGGCGGACCGCTGCTGGAGCGGCTGCCGAGGATGGTGCGGCCGACGCCGATGGGCCGGGCGATGCTGCCGCACGCCAGGGCCGCGCTCGCGGCGGCGGAGCGCGGGCGCTGCGCGGCGAGGCAGGCGTCCGGCCTGGAGTGCGGAGAGCTTCAGCTGGCAACGGTGTACTCGGTCAGCCTCGGCGTGCTCCCGCCGGTGCTGAGGTGCTGGCGCCGCGAGCACCCGGACGTGCACATCCGGCTCTTCGAGCACCGGCACGCGGACGAGCTGCGCGAGGCCATGGCGGCGGGCGAAGCCGATATCGCTGTCGGGCCAACACCTTCGGACTGGGACGGTCCTGTGAGGACGATCGGCGAGGAGGAGTTCGTCGTGGTGGTGGCACCCGACGACCCGTGCGCGGGAGCGGGAACCGTCGAGCTGAGCGCGCTGGCGGACCGGAGCTGGGTGCACTACGCGCCGGGCCACGGGCTCGCGACGGTGCTCGACCAGCACTGCGCCGCAGCGGGATTCCAGCCTCGCGCGGCGGTGCGGACGGAACAGACCGCGACCGCGCCGATCCTGGCCGCTGCGGGACTCGGCCCGGCGCTGGCTCCGGCCAACGTGATCCCGCAGCACTTCGACGGCTGCGTGCTGCGGCCCGAACCACCGATCCGGCGCAGCCTCGTCGCGTACACGCGCGGCACGCCGGACCCGTTGACCAGTGCCTTCATCGAGACGCTCGCCGCGAACGCGTGCGTGACGCCGGAGCATCTGCACGGGCTACTACGGTGAAGCGGTGACCCGTTGGCTTCCGCCCCTGTCCTTCGCGCTGCTCGTGACGCTCTACGCGGTGCTCCGCAACTTGTTCCCGTTGCGCGACTTCGACTTCACCGCGACCCGGCGCGACGAGACGTGGTGGGCGGTGCTCAACCTGGGCGTCTTCGACCGCGCCGACGACAACCGCGTGCCACCGTTGCCTTGGAGCACGCTCGGGCTCGCGGTGCTCGTGCTCGCCGTCGCTGTGGGCTGCTCGTGGTGGAAGCACCGGGGCAACGCGTGGCTGCCGCTGCCGATCTTCCTGGTCTTCCTCGCCGTGCTGTCAGCGGTGAAGTCCTTGTCCTTCAACAACATCGCCGTCGCGATGGGGTTCGTCGTGGTGGGCGTGGCGCTGATCTGCCTCGCGCTGTACCTCTACCGCCGCGATCGGTGGTGGGGCCTGGCCGGAGTGCTCGGGGCGAGCCTGGCCGCGACGGTGCTGCGCCCGGTCGACGGGTTCCTGCTCGTGGTCTTCGCCGTGCTGATGGCCTACGCGGTCGCTGAGCGCAGCGCCGTGCTGGCCACCACCTCCGCCGTCTACCTCGTGGTGCTCTGGTGGCCGCAGTGGACGATCGACTACGGCTCGGGGTACCAGATCCTCACCCAGGAGCAGTTCGAGCAGCTGAACGTTTTCTGGCTCACCGCAAGGGTTTACGCGGGTCCGGTGATCGTCCTGCTCCTCGGCGCGCTCGTCGCTGCGAGCGCGCCGAGGTGGCGCAGGACTACTGCTTCGCCACCGCCACAGTGACCTTCACGCTGTCACCGACGGTCCCCGCGAAGCCCTCGACCGGGGCGTAGGCGACCGAGGTGGCCAGGGTTTCCTGAGCCACGAACGCCTCGTGCGCCTTGACCGCGGCCACGACCTCGGCGGGCGCGTCCACGGTCAGCGAGATGCGGTCGGAGACGTCGAAGTCCGCGTCCCGCCGCGCCTGCTGCACGATCCGCACCAGATCCCGCGCCACGCCCTCAGCAGCGAGCTCGGGCGTGACCTCGGTGTCGAGCAGCACCAGGCCGGAGCCACCAGGCAACTCGGCCGCCGCGCCGGAGTCCTTCGCGACCAAGCGGCGGTCGTACTCGGTCTCCAGCAGCTCGATCCCGGCCGCGACCACGGCGCCGGAGCCGGACGTGGTCCACTCCCCGGCCTTCACCGCCTTGATCACCTTCTGCACGTCCTTGCCGAGCCGGGGCCCGGCCGCGCGGGCGTTGACCGCGACCTCGAACGCGCCGTGAGTGGCCACGTCGGTGTCCAGCACGACGGACTTGACGTTGACCTCGTCGCGGATGATGTCCGCGAACTCCTCAAGCGCCGCAACGTCTTCGGCCGCGACGAGCAGGCGCGACAGCGGCAGCCGCACGCGCAGCTTGTTGGCCTTGCGCAGCGAGGACGCCGAGGAGCACACCTGGCGCACGCGGTCCATCGCGGTCACCAGCGCGTCATCGGCCGGAACCGAGTCAGCGGCGGGCCAGTCGGTCAGGTGCACCGAACGCTCGCCGGTGAGCCCGCGCCACACTGCCTCCGAGGTGAGCGGCAGCAGCGGCGCGATGACGCGGCAGGTCACCTCCAGCACGGTGTGCAGCGTGTCGATCGCGTCCTTCTCGCCCGCCCAGAAGCGGTCGCGCGAACGGCGCACGTACCAGTTCGTGAGCACTTCGAGGAACTCGCGCACCGACTGGCACGCGCCCGCGACATCGCAGATGTCCAGACCGCGCTGCACGTCCGCGACGAGCTGGTTGGTCTTGGCCAGCACGTAGCGGTCGAGCACGTGCGTGGAGTCCGTGCGCCACGTGCCCTCCACGCCCGCCGCGTTCGCGTACAGGCTGAGGAAGTACCACGAGTTCCACAGCGGCAGCACGGCCTGGCGCACCGAGTCGCGGATGCCGCGGTCGGTGACGACCAGGTTGCCGCCGCGCAGGATCGGGCTCGCCATGAGGTACCACCGCATGGCGTCGGCGCCGTCGCGGTCGAAGACCTCGTTGACGTCGGGGTAGTTGCGCAGCGACTTCGACATCTTCTGGCCGTCGGAGCCCAGCACGATGCCGTGCGAGACGCAGGTGCGGAACGCGGGCCGGTCGAACAGCGCCGTGGCCAGCACGTGCAGCAGGTAGAACCAGCCGCGGGTCTGGCCGATGTACTCCACGATGAAGTCACCGGGGTAGTGGTGCTCGAACCACTCGGTGTTCTCGAACGGGTAGTGCACCTGCGCGTAGGGCATCGAGCCGGAGTCGAACCACACGTCCAGCACGTCCGGCACGCGGCGCATCGTGGACTTGCCCGTCGGGTCGTCCGGGTTGGGCCGCGTCAGCTCGTCGATGAACGGGCGGTGCAGATCGGTCAGGCGCACGCCGAAGTCGCGCTCCAGCTCCTCCAGCGAACCGTAGACGTCCGTGCGCGGGTGCGCGGGGTCGTCGGAGACCCACACCGGGATCGGCGTTCCCCAGTACCGGTTCCGCGAGATCGACCAGTCGCGCGCGTTCTCCAGCCACTTGCCGAACTGGCCGTCCTTGATGTGCTCCGGGTACCAGGTGATCTCCTGGTTGAGCTCCACCATGCGGTCCTTGAACGCGGTCACCTTCACGAACCACGAGGACACCGCGCGGTAGATCAGCGGGTTGCGGCAGCGCCAGCAGTGCGGGTACGGGTGCTCGTAGGTCTCGTGGCGCAGCAGCGCACCGCGCTGCTTCAGGTCCTTGATGATCTGCGGGTTGGCGTCGAAGACCTGCACTCCCGCGTAGTCGGTGACCTCGGAGGTGAAGCGGCCCTTGGAGTCCACGGGCGTGACCGGCACGATGCCGACCGCGTCGGTGACCGCCTTGTCCTCCTCACCGAAGGCGGGCGCGATGTGCACGATGCCCGTGCCGTCCTCGGTCGTGACGTAGTCCGCCGCGAGGATGCGGTGCGAGCCCTCGTGACCGGCGAAGTACGGGAACGGCGGCTCGTAGCGCAGGTTCAGCAGCTCCGCGCCGGTGTGCCGCGAGAGGACCTCGGGCTCCTCGCCCAGTTCCTTCGCGTAGGCGCCGGTCCTGGCTTCCGCCAACAGGAAACGGCGGTCGTTCTCGGTGCGCACGACGACGTAGGAGACCTCGGGGTGCACGGCCGCAGCGAGGTTCGACGGCAGCGTCCACGGCGTCGTGGTCCAGATCAGCAGCTGCGCGCCGTCGATCGGGGAGTCGTTGCCGGACAGGCGGAATCCGACGGTGACCGCCGGGTCCTGACGGCTCTTGTAGACGTCGTCGTCCATCCGCAGCTCATGGTTGGACAGCGGCGTCTCATCGCGCCAGCAGTACGGCAGGACGCGGTAGCCCTCGTAGACGTAACCCTTGTCCCACAACTGCTTGAAGGCCCAGAGCACCGACTCCATGTAGCTCACGTCGAGCGTCTTGTAGTCGTTGTCGAAGTCCACCCAGCGGGCCTGCCGGGTGACGTACTCCTGCCACTCGTCGGTGTAGCGCAGCACCGACTCGCGGCAGGCCGCGTTGAACGCCGCCACGCCCATCTCGTCGATCTGCGACTTGTCGGTGATGCCCAGCTGCCGCTCGGCCTCCAGTTCCGCGGGCAGACCGTGGGTGTCCCAGCCGAAGCGGCGCTCAACGCGCTTGCCGCGCATCGTCTGGTAGCGCGGCACGATGTCCTTGACGTAGCCGGTCAGCAGGTGCCCGTAGTGGGGCAGGCCGTTGGCGAAGGGCGGGCCGTCGTAGAAGACGTACTCGTTGGCGCCGTTGACCCCGGTCTCGCGCGCGTCGATCGTGGCCTGGAAGGTCTTGTCGGCCTCCCAGTAGGCCAGGACGTGCTTCTCCAGCTCCGGGAAGGACGGCTGCGGCGCGACAGCGCCCTGGTTCGGTTCGGCGCTCGCCTTGGGGTAGGCCATCGTGGCGCTCCTCGCGGTTCGTCTCGTGCACAAACCGCGGGGACGAAGCCCCCGCCGTGCCCGGCGCGCTCCGCGGTACCACCCCGCTTGCCCCGCGAACGGGGCCACTCTCGACAAGGCTGTGACGGGCCGACCCGTCCGGTTCTACTGAGGGCTCGCGCCCCGTTCTTCCGGAGGCTCCCCGGTGATGGCCGGATCAACGCCTTTGCTCAAGGTTAGCTCCCCCGGTCACCCCATTTACGCCCACCCCACCTCCGCCCCGCACTCGCCCCCGGCTCTCCGCCCTCCGCGCTCTCCGCCAATGCCGCGTTTGTGTGGTTGAGCGTGCTGAATGACTCATTGAGGTACTTGAGCGCCCTCAATGACTCATTCAGCACGCTCAAGTACCTCAATGACTCATTCGGTCCGTTCGGGTGCCAGTGAACGGCGCGTTTGGTGCGCCCAGCTCCCTGAACGACCCGTTTGGTGCGTTGAGCGCGCTGAACGGGTCGTTTGGTGCGCTCAAGTCCCTCAACGGGTCGTTTGGTGCGTGTGGGGGGCCTGAACGGGTCGTTTGGTGCGGAGCGAACGCGGCGTTGGCGGAGTGCGGGCGCGGCAGTGGGCGGCAGCGGGTGGGCGGCAGTGGCAGCGGCACTGGCGGAGAGCAGGTGCGCGACGTAGCGGGTGCGCAGAGCGGGCGAACGGGGCGGGCGACGAGACGGCGCGGCGGTGGAGGAAGGGGCGAGCGGGGCGGGCGAAGAAACGGCGCGGCGGGGGAGGAGGAGCGAGCGGGGTGGGCGTGGCGGCGGGGGAGGAGCGGGCGCTGGCCGGGCGGGCGTGGAGAGCGCCGTCGGGGCGATGGGCGGCGTTCGGGGGAGCGCGGTGGGCTGATCGGGGGCAATCGGGGCGCGAAAGAGGCTCGTGCCTTGACCTCGCGGTGGTCTAGACCACATCTTTGGCCAACTTGTCCGCGCCGCCGCCCGGTTCGGAATGAGGAATTGATGACCAAGGTCAGATGGCACCTCGCCGCCTTGTGCGGAGTGGTGACCGCACTGGTTCTGGGGCTGATCGCCGTCGCACCCGCCAGCGGTGCCACCGGCGTCACCGCCACCTTCTCGAAGTCCTCGGACTGGGGTTCGGGGTACGAGGGCAAGTACACGATCACCAACGGCGGCACCTCCGCCATCAGCTCGTGGACCGTGGAGTTCGAGCTGCCCGCCGGGAACACCGTGGGTTCGGTGTGGGACGGCGCGAAGACCACCAACGGCAACCGCGTCACGGTGAAGAGCACGTGGAACGGCAACGTTGCTCCCGGCGCGTCGGCCAGCTTCGGCTTCAACGCCACCTACAGCGGCAACTCGGGCAACCCGGTCTACTGCCGCATCGACGGCGGGACCTGTGACGGCACGGGCGTCACGCCGACGACCACGACGCCGCCACCGACGACGACCACGACGAACAACCCCGGCCCCGGCGGCAAGATCAACCTCGGGTACTTCGCGCAGTGGACGGTCTACGCCCGCAACTACCACGTGAAGAACATCCACACCTCGGGCTCGGCCGCGAAGCTGACGCACATCAACTACGCCTTCGGCAACGTCAGCAACGGCCAGTGCGTCATGGGTGACCGCGACGCGGACATCGACAAGTTCTACGACGCCGGTGCGAGCGTCGACGGCGTGGCGGACAGCTGGGACGCCGGAGCGCTGCGCGGCAACTTCAACCAGCTGCGCAAGCTGAAGAAGATGTACCCGCACATCAAGGTGCTCTACAGCTTCGGCGGCTGGACCTGGTCCGGCGGCTTCGGCCAGGCCGCGCAGAACCCGGGCGCCTTCGCCGAGTCCTGCCAGAAGCTGGTCGAGGACCCGCGCTGGGCCGATGTCTTCGACGGCATCGACATCGACTGGGAGTACCCGAACGCCTGCGGCCTGACCTGTGACGCCAGCGGGTTCGGTTCGTTCAAGGTGCTGTCGGAGGCGCTGCGCGACCGCTTCGGCTCCAGCTACCTGGTCACCGCCGCGATCACCGCGGACGGCAGCAACAACGGCAAGATCGACAAGGCCGACTACGGCGGCGCCGCGGCCTCGCTCAACTGGTACAACGTGATGACCTACGACTACTTCGGCGGCTTCTCCCCGCAGGGCCCGACCGCCCCGCACTCGCCACTGACGTCCTACCCGGGCATCCCCGCCGACGGCTTCAACTCCGACGCGGCGATCCAGAAGCTCAAGAGCAAGGGCGTTCCGGCGTCGAAGTTGTTGCTGGGCATCGGTTTCTACGGCCGTGGCTGGACCGGCGTGACCCAGAGCGCCCCCGGCGGCAGCGCGACCGGGCCGGCCCCCGGCGACCAGGGCGAGGCGGGCATCGCCGACTACAAGACGCTCAAGACGCGGTGCCCCGCGACGGGAACCGTCGGCGGCACGGCCTACGCCAAGTGCGGCAACGAGTGGTGGAGCTACGACACCCCCGCCACCATCGGCGGCAAGATGGGCTACACGAAGACGCAGGGCCTCGGCGGAGCGTTCTTCTGGGAGCTCTCCGGCGACACCTCCAACGGTGAGCTGATCACCGCGATGAGCAACGGCCTGAAGTAGCACGTCCCAGGGCGGGGCCGGTGGCTATCCACCGGCCCCGTTCCACGTCCCGGTCACGCGATCATGCTTGACCAGCACGGGATAGGCGCTCGGCCCGGGATCGTTGGGCCGCCAAGCCCGCGGTGCCAGGCCGATCTCCACGCCGTACGGGCCCGTCCCGGTGGCGCGGCCGGTCCAGAACGGGCTCTGGTCGAGCAGGTGTGCGCACAGCTCCCACGGCGGCTCGGTGATCGTCCCGCCGTCCTCGACGCCGAGCGCGCTCGCCGCGAGCAGGGCGAGTAATCGAGTGAAAACCCTTGGTGCCACTGAAGAATCGTCGCTGCGCACGCTGAGGTAGCAGTCGTGGTCGCTGTGCAGGTGCGTACCGCGAACAGCTCCGCGCGCGACCGCCTCCGGGGCCAGATCACCGGTCCAGTCCACGATGTCGACCCCGTAGAGGGTCCAGTCCGCGAAGAACGCGCGCAGGTCCTGCCGCGCCAGCACGATCAGTGGTGCCGCGTCGCCGATGTCGTGCGCCACGGCGGGCACGTTCTGCTCCTCGGCGATCTCGTGCGGGCGCAAGCTGCGCAGATCCTCGTCGAGCCAGCTGTTCTGGCCGACGTTGAGCACCGCGACGTTCTCGGCCCACGGCAACGCGTCCACGATGTCGTAAGCGGTCGACGCCGTGCCGTGCACGAGCCAGGTCTCGCCCTGCGGCACGACCTCGATCGACAGCGGGAAGGCCGCCGATCCGATGCCCGCCCGCTTCACGTCGAAGGCGTTCCACTGGTCGATCCGCACCTCGCGCCCGGTCACGTGAGCAGCTCGCCGCGCGAGCTCACGCCGAGCTTGCGCAGCGCCCGCGCCACGTGCTGCTCGACGGTGCGTGGAGAAAGGAACAACACCTCGGCGATCTCCCTGTTCGTCCGGCCCTGCGCCAGCAACCGAGCCACATCCTGCTCCCTCGGCGAGAGCTCGTTGCCGTAGCCCCGCCTGCCGCGCCGCGAGGGCGTTCCGCCGCCGAGCCCGCGCAGCAGGTGCCTGCACCGCGCCGCGTCCCTGGTCGCGCCGAAGTCGTCGAAGGTCTCGGCGAGCGCGGCCAGCTCCTCCTGACTGCGATCGCCGTCCATGCGGCACAACAGTTCCCGCTCGGTGGCCAGCGCGGCGAAGTACGGTGCGCCGATCTTCTCGTAGCGCGTGGTCGCCGCGCGGTGCAGCTCGATCGCGCCGGAGCGGTCGCCGCGCGCCTCGGCCAGCTGAGCCCGGCAGGTGAGCAGGGCGGCGGCGGGCAGCGGCGCGTCCAGCCCGGCGATCCCGGTTTCCAGGTCGTCAACCACCCGGTAGGCGTCATGCTCCCGCCCAGTGCCGAGCAGCGCGGTCACCGCGACCGGGGCCATATCGCCCGACCAAGACCAAATTCCTTTGTCCCGCAAGAGCTTCAGCCCGTCGTCCGCTGCCTGCGCGGCGGCTTCGGGCTCGCCCTTGGACAGCCACATCCTGGTCAGGCCGGCGCACGCGTCGATCGCCACCGGCCCGATCGCCTCGCGCGGGCGAGTCACCCCGGTCGCGGCGAACCACCGCGCGGCCTCGTCCCACTCGCCGCGCGCGACCGCGAGCAGGCCCAGCACCAACGACAGCTCGCTAGAGACCGGGAACAGGTCGTGGTACTCGTCGAGCAGCCGCATGCAGCGGTCCGCCAGCCCTGACCACGCGCCGGTGAACCAGTCCAGCCGGGCCTGCGTCGCCCGCGCGGTGCTCACCACGAACGGTGCTCCGCAGTCGTTGGCCAAGCGCAACCCGCTGACCAGCAGGCTGTCCGCCCACTCGTAGTGGCCGATGGAGGTGCACGCGTCCGCGAGATTGCAGTGCGCCCGTGCGAGCTGCCGTTGCTCACCCGGCGTCGCGACGTCCTCCGGTAGCGCGGCGAGCAGCTCCCGCACTCCGCCGCCCTCGCCGATGTGCAACCGCGCCGGAAGATGGCTTGCCAGCAAGGAAACGCGCAGTTCGGGGTCGGCGCAGTCGAAGACCCCGTCGTGCAACTGCTTCTGCCACCGCCGCAACACCGGCAGCGGCGCCGAGCCCAGGAACGGCTGCGCCAGCACGGCAACGCCCTTGACCGCGAGGTTCGGCCGCTCGGCGAGTTCGCGCACTGCCAGCTCGATCTCCGCGAGCCCTGCCGAGAGGTCGCCGTCCTGGCGAATGAGCAGCATTCCCAGGAACAGCCGCACTTCACCGCGCACGGCCGTGGCCAGCCGACGATCGCCGAGCAGCCGCCGCAGGGTCGCGATCGGGTCGAGCTGGTCTATGCCCACGTGCGCCGACTGACCCAACCGCACGGCGAGCCGGTTCACGTCCGCCGCCGCCAACTCCGGTTCCTCCAGCAGACGTTGCAGCAGGTCCGTCGCTGTGGCGTGATCACCGGACTCCGTCGCCTGTGCCGCTGCTGCTTCCCCGTAGCGCATCCAGTTCGTCAGCACTCCGGCTCGGCGGCTGTGCTCGGCCAAGCGCAGCAACGGTTTCGGCTCGCGCCGTTCGAGCACGCGCAGCGCACGAAGGTGCAGTTCGCGGCGGTCCGGTCCGGGAACGGTGTCGTGAACCGATTGCTGGGCAAAGGAATGCCGGAAACCGTAGCGGCAATCGCCGACCTCGCGGAGCACTCCGGCGGCGAGCGCGGCGGTCAGTGCGACGCGGCAGCGCTGCGGTGTCAGGCCCGCGACCTCGCCGATGACCTCCGCCGTCTCCGCGACGCCGAGCACTGCCGCTGCCTGAGCGACGCGGTTCGCGGTGATCGGCAGCCGCGCGAGCCGTTCCAGCAGCTCCTCGCGAACCATCGGAGGTACGCCGTCGGAGCCCCAGCGCAGGGTTTCCTCGACCACGAAGGGGATGCCCGCCGTGCGCTCGTGCAGCGCCTCGGCGGACGCGCATTCCTCGCCGATGAGAGCGCGAACTTCGGAGATCGTGAAGGGACGCAACGAGATGTGCGCGCGCGGGACGCTCTCCGGTGGGCGCCTGCCGTTCAGGCCTGCGGGGAGTTCCTCGCGGCGGAAGGTCACCACGAGTGCCAGCTCCGGTGGTGGATCGGTGATCAGAAACCTGACCAGGTGCCGGGTGTCGTCATCGGCCCAGTGCAGGTCCTCGATCACCAGCACCGCCGGGCCGAGCGCGGCGAGGAGTTCGCGCACGGCACGGAAGATCCGGTGTCGGTCGAACCGTCGATCGCCGACCGGAGTGGGCTCCGAGGGCAATAAGTGCGTGATTTCGGGTAGGAGTGTTCGAAGCACGCCCGTTATCTGATTGGGCCGTTCGGCCGTAGTCGTTAGGCCGTGCAGCGCATCAAGAATCGCCCCGTACGGGAACGGCTCACGGCAACGTCCGATGAGGACGGTGCGGTCGACCGAGGCAAGTGCTTCCCTGACCAGGCGACTCTTGCCGATCCCGGCTTCGCCCTCGACCACGGCGAACGCGGCGGTCTCGCGCGGCAGCAGCAGTGCGCGCAGGGATTCCAGCTCCGCGGAGCGGCCGACGAACGCCGATGAGCGCGTCACGTGTCCACCTCCGGTTCGCTCGCGGATAAGAATCCGTATGCCTACGTATGCCTACCCGGATTGTTCGAACGGCAGTACCCGTCAGAAGGTGATGACTGCGTGGCTGTCAGTTAACCCCCTGCCCGACGGCCACCCGTGTGAACGGAGTGCGAACTATGCGACGTCAGAAGATCGCCGCCGCCACCATCACCGCTCTCGCGGCCCTCGTGGTGACCGCGGGCCAGGCGGGCTCCACGCCCGCCGAGGGCTCGATCCGCAACGCCAACCAGCCCACTTCGGTGCCCGGCAGCTACATCGTCGTGCTCAAGGACGGGCCCGGCATCAGCTCCGCCGGTGTCGCCTCGAAGGTCGGCGCCGCGGTCGAGCGCGAGTACACCGCCGCCCTGCGCGGTTTCTCCGCGAAGATGGACGAGAGCGCCGCCAAGCGCCTCGCCGCCGATCCGGCCGTCGAGTACGTGGAGCAGGACGGGTACGCCTACGCCAGTGACACGCAGAACAACCCGACGTGGGGCCTTGACCGCGTCGACCAGAAGAACCTGCCGCTGGACAAGAAGTACACCTACTCCACCAAGGCGGAGAACGTCACCGCGTACATTGTGGACACTGGGGTTCACAAGGCGCACAGCGACTTCGGCGGCCGTGCCAGCGACGGCTACGACTTCATCGACAACGACGCCGTCGCGCAGGACTGCAACGGCCACGGCACGCACGTCGCCGGAACCGTCGGCGGCACCACCTACGGCGTCGCCAAGGGCGTCAAGCTCGTCGGCGTCCGCGTGCTGAACTGCCAGGGCTCCGGCCAGTGGTCGCAGGTCATCGGCGGCATCGACTGGGTCGCCAAGAACGCCAAGAAGCCCGCCGTCGCCAACATGAGCCTTGGCGGTGGCGCGAACACCTCGGTCGACGACGCCGTGCGCAAGGCCGTCCAGTCCGGCGTGACCTTCGGTGTCGCCGCGGGCAACAACAACGGCGCTGACGCCTGCAACACCAGCCCCGCGCGCACTCCCGAGGCGATCACCGTCGGCTCCACCGACAACGCCGACAACCGGTCGTCGTTCTCCAACACCGGACGCTGCCTGGACATCTTCGCGCCGGGTTCGAGCATCACCTCGGCGTGGCACACCGGTGGCACCAACACCATCAGCGGCACCTCGATGGCCACCCCGCACGTCGTCGGAGCTGCGGCGCTTTACTTGGCGGGCAACGCCTCCGCCACTCCGGCGCAGGTCGCCACCGCGCTCACCGGCGCCGCCACCAACGGCGTCGTGAAGAACGCGGGCAACGGCTCCCCGAACAAGCTGCTCTTCACCGGGGCGCGGTAGTGAAGCTGCTCGCGGCGGTGCTCCTGCTCTCCCTGGGAGTTCCGGGCACCGCCGGGGCAGCGGCCGACTTCGTCCCGGCGAAGAACCCCGTGCCCGGCAGCTTCCTCGTGTCCCTCAAGGACGGTCCCGCGACGGCCGCTTCGTCTTCGCTGGCTCAGCGGTACGGCGGCACCGTGAAGTCGGTGCTCACCGCGACCATGAACGGCTTCATCGTGCGAGGCCTCTCGGACGGAGCCGCTCGTCGCCTGGCAGCGGACCCGTTGGTGCGCAAGGTTTTCCAGGACGGCACCGCGCGCATCGCGGACACCCAGACGAATCCGACCTACGGCATCGACCGCATCGACCAGCGGAACCTGCCACTGGACAAGAAGTACACCTACGACACCACCGCGTCGAACGTGACGGCGTACATCCTCGACACCGGCATTCGCAAGTCGCACAACGACTTCGAGGGCCGCGCGGCGGACGGTTACGACTTCGTCGACGAAGACCCCATCGCCCAAGACTGCAACGGCCACGGCACCCACGTGTCCGGGACGGTCGGCGGGAAGACGTGGGGCGTGGCGAAGAAGGTGAAGCTCGTCGCGGTCAGAATCCTCGGCTGCAACGGCAGCGCGCCGGACTCCGACGGGGTCGAAGGCATCGAGTGGATCGCGAAGAACGCCGTGAAGCCGGCGGTGGTCAACGGCAGCTTCACCTTCGACACGCCGGGGATCGGTGACGAGGCGATCGGTCGGCTGACCGCGGCCGGCGTGCCGTTCGTGGTCGCGGCCGGGAACAGCTCGGCGGACGCGTGTTCGGCCGGGCCCGCTCGGGTGCCTGCGGTGATCACCGTGGGGGCCACGGACAGCTCTGACAACCGGGCGTTCTTCTCGAACTACGGGCGTTGTCTGGATATTTTCGCGCCTGGGTCGGGGATTACGTCTGCGTCGCATTCGAGCGATAGTGGTACTGCGACGATGAGTGGGACTTCGATGGCCAGTCCGCATGTTGCTGGTGCGGCTGCGTTGTGGTTGGCTGGGCGTCCTACGGCAACGCCTGCGGAGGTTTCTGCGGGGTTGGTGGCTGCTGGGACTTCTGGGGTTGTTCGGAATCCTGGGAGTGGGTCGCCTAATCGGTTGTTGTACACGCGTTGAGGTTTGTGGGGGGCGTCCTCTTTGGGGACGCCCCTTTTTTTGTGGGGTACGGCTGGGCTTCCGAGTCGGGGACGGCTCGGCTTCCAGCCTGCGCCGGTACCAGCGTGAGGGTCGGCTTGACCTGGGGCCCCTTGCGCGTGCCGTCATGGGCCGGACGGGCACGGTGAAGGATCACCGGCCCACGCGGGCAAGCGTATGGCACGCGCACCCCAGGTAAAGCCGACCCGGCTTTGTTGTGCGACTTACGTTCCAGCGGGGGGCGTTTTGGCGTTGCGGGCGCCTGGGAATTCATCCATTAGAGCCATGATCCACTATTTAATCGGCGTAAAATAGGAGGTATGGACGAAGCTGACGTAAAAACAGCCTACGCAGGTATCGCTCAAGCCATCGCAACATTCTCTGGTGTGCTGGTCGACTATCTAGCGCGACTAGATCATCGTGATCGTGAGTTCGCCGAGAACTTCATTGCGCCCGTGCTGAAGGTGTCGCCGGTCAAGGGGGCCCGGTTGATCGACCGTGCGACGGAGCTTGTGGAGCATCGGGTGGTGTTCAAGGCGATGGCCGAAGGCCGAATTGACGAGGGCAAGTCGCTCATGATCCTCGACCTGCTCCGCACACTGCCCGTTGCTCAGGCGTTGATCGTGGAGAAAGTCCTCGTCGCCCACGCCGAGACCAACACCTACTCCGCGACTCGTCAGTACGGGGTCCGCTATATCCACCGCATGGACGCGAAGGCAGCTGAGCGCCGTCACAAGGTCAAACACAAGGCCCGTCTTGTGGAGAAGTTCAACCTGGAGGACGGCATGTCCTCCCTACGCCTGACTATGACCGCCCACGACGCGGCCCTGTCCTACGACCGCATCGACCGCATTGCCAAAGCTCTCCTTAAGGACCGCCGCACTCTCGACGAGAAGCGCTCCGACGTAGCCCGGGACCTGTTGCACGGCATGGAAACCGCCGCCCCGCAAGGCCAGACCATGGTCTACCTGACGATGCCCGTCACCTCAGCCCTCGGTCTCACTGACAAGCCGGGGATGCTCAGCGGCTACGGCCCACTCCCCGCACCACTGGCGAGGGACATCGCAGCAGGCGGCATCTGGAAGCGCATCCTCACCGACCCGAAGACCGGTATGGCCGAGGAGATCAGCAACATCTACCGGCCGACCGACAAGCAACGCGAACTCATCGCCGCCCGCTACCCCACCTGTACCGCCATCGGATGCAGACAACCCGCACACCGCTGCGACCTCGACCACTGCTGCCCCTACAACGGCTCCAACACCACGCTCAAGAACCTGCGACCCAAATGCAGGCATCACCACCGCATGAAAACCCACACCAACTGGACCTGCGAAAACCGCGACGACGGTACGCACGCATGGACCACACCTCGGGGCCACACCTACGAAACCGCGCCCGAGCCCATCGCCGAACCCGCACCCTTCTAGGGCCCCTCCGACCGGAGAGGCCCTAGAAGAGACTCAGCGCTTCAGCGTGAACGTGAAGTCATCGGAAAGCTTGCCGCTCAGCCTTGCGGCCGAAACGAGCTTCCCCTCCACGATCAGCCTCTCGACCTCGCCCCGCGAAAGACCGCACCCCTCGGCGATCAACCGCACCGGCCGGACAGGAATCCGCGCGGCGAAGCGAACGCGGACGTCAATCACCTCCTGATCCGGGAGAGCGCCGCCGGTGTCGAGACGCCAGGTGTTGTCCCAATCCAGGGTGAAGCGGTTGCGGCGCTGCACACCCGGATCTTGAAGCAACTCAGTCACGAGGCTGGGATCGTTGTTGTGCCAACGATTCAGCAGCTCCGGACTGATCGAGCGCACGTTCGCGCGCTCCGCGAGCCTGAGCTTGACGGTGTCGCCGCACACGGTGCAGAGCACGAGGAGCCAAGCGTCGAGGATCTTGTGGTGAGCGTTGACGCGGAACTTGCCGCTCGCCTCGAAGCGCTCGGAAGCGCACGCGTGACAACGCCGGACGACGAGCGGAGGGCAGGTGGGAACGACCACCCATTGTTGTTCGAGCACAGGAGTACACCCGTTCAGTGAGAAAACCGCAGCAAGAAGAAGCGCGAGGCGCTAATGCGCGGCGCGCGAGTGCTCGGGAGATCTCACTAGGCGTACAACGGCACGTCCCTGGCTGGGCGACTCGGTCAGCGGCACGATAGCCGCACGCGAAGGTGCCGGGCCAGCGGATTTAACGCGTCAGGGGTTCCGCCTGCCCGACCATGCGGGCGTACATCCGGCCGGGGCTCGGAGTGGTCGGCGGAGTCAGGAAACCGGGCAGGGAAGGCACAATCGCGGCGAAAGGGCGCAAGCGGTCGTACAGCTCGACGGCGTCGGCGGGGCGGTGCTCCGGGTCCTTCTCCAGCAGTTGCAGCACCAGGGCGTTCAGCTCCTGCGGGACACCGAGCACGGCCGGAGGCTGCTCCTTCACCTGCTTCTCGAAGATCGCGTAAGCAGTGGGGCCGGTGAAAAGCTGTTGGCCTGTCAGCATTTCGTGCAGAACGCAGCCGAGCGCGTAGAGATCGCTGCGCGGACCGGCGACACCGCGCTGGATCTGCTCGGGAGCCATGTACGACGGAGTGCCGAGGAGCTGGCCGGCGCGCGTGAACTGGGCGAGGTCGCTCTCGCGGAGCACGGCAAGGCCGAAGTCGAGCACCTTCACGCTGCCATCGGGACACAGCATCAGGTTGGTGGGCTTGAGATCCCGGTGGCAGATCGCCAGAGCGTGCGCCGCGGTGAGGACCGCGCACGCCTGCGCGGCGACGGAAGCGGCCCACGCAACGGGGACGGGGCCGAGTTCGCCGACGAGATCGGAGACGGTGACGCCGTCGATGAACTGCATCACCTGGAACAGCCGGTGATCGACGGTGCCGAAGTCGTAGAGCACGGGGGCGCCGGGGTGCTCCAAGCGAGCCAGGATGCGCGCCTCGCGCACGAAACGCCGCTCAAGCTCGTCGTCGGGGCCGCCGGGCAACTGGAGGAACTTCACGGCGACGCGGCGATCGAGGTGCTTGTCATGCCCCCGGTACACCGCGCCCATCCCGCCGCGCCCGAGCGGCAGGTCTTCGAGCAGATAGCGGTCGGCGACGAGCATCCACTAGCTCCTCGGTCCCAGGCTGCCATCCACGAGTCCGTCGAAGCCTAGCCGGACCAGCGCCTGCCCGGCGGCAGCGGTCTCGCGCAGCGCGTCGGCCAGCTCGGCGAGGCGGCGGAACGCGGCACCGTACGTGCGCTGCTCGGCGAGCGAGAGCCGGGGGAGCTGCGTGCGGCGCGCGTCGACGCGGCTGGAACCGAGGTGCGCGCGGTGGTCACCCGCGCGCAGCGCCCCGGCGAGGAACTCGGCGTCCATCCGCTCGGGGTCCACGCGGTACGCCGCGAGGTGCGCGCCGAGCGTGACCGGCGCCGTGGCCACGCGCGCGATGCCGAGGGGCGAAGCGATCACGTCGCCGGGCTCTGCTGTGACCAGGTCGAAGCCACCAGCGCGGCCGGTCGGGGCGAGGCCGTCGGCGAGGTCGTCGAAGGTCAGCACGAGCTGGTCGCCCTCGCCCATCCTGGCGGGGGAGTGCCGCACCGACACCAACCCGGCCTTGATCAGCTCGCCGAGCGTCGTGGTGGGCAGCGACCTGCGCCGCGCGAGCACCTCCAGCTCGGGGGCAGCGGCCGGAGCCAAGTCGTGGAAGCGGCGCAGCGCCGAGGAGAACTCGCTGCCGAGGTCGCGGTTCCCGCCTCGCCGCCTCGCCGGGCTGAGGTCCACGTCGTCGTCGAGGAGGTCGATGATGCGGACCTTCTCTCCGGCTTCGAGGTCCACTGTGGACAGATCGGTGCCCGCTTCCATCAGGATCAGCTGCGACGGCGGGCGCTCCTGCGGCTCAGGGCGGCGCAGGAGCCACAGGTCCGAGCCGGTCGCCGGGAGCGTCACCACCGCGCGCAGGGCCCCCGCGCGCAGCAGGTTGCCCCGGATGCGCCGCCCAGGACGGCGGCTCGCGGCGGCGCTGGGCAGCAGGATCGCCACGCGCCCGCCGGGCCGCACGAGCGCGAGGCAGTGCTGCACCCACGCCAGCTCCGGCTCCCCGCGCGGCGGCAGGCCGTACACCCACCGAGGATCAGCGGTCAGCTCCGCGTAGCCCCACTTGGTGTCGCCGAACGGCGGCTCGCACACCACGGTGTCGGCTTCGAGGCCGGGGAAACCGTTCTGCCGCAAAGAATCCGCGCAGACGACGGCCGACGTGAGCCCGTGCAGGACCAGGCGCGCCTCGGCGATCGTGGCCTGCACGGGGTCGATGTCCTGGCCGAGAACGCGATCGGTTGAGCCGCCGAGCAACGGTGTGCCCAGAAGCAATGTGCCCAGCCCGCACGCCGGGTCCAGCACCGTGCCGGTGTCGGCGCCCGCCAAGCGGATCATCAGCTCGGCGACCTCGGGCGAGGTGACGGTCAGCCGCCGCGAGTGCGCTTCGACGTAGCGTTCGCAGAGCAGGTCGAGCGCGGTCGCCGGGCCGTTCTCCCTGGCCAGGTCAAGGATCGCCTCGGTGTCGCGGGGCATGGCGCCCGCGGTGAAGAAGCCGGATTCGCGCAGCAGCAGAACGGCGGCCGACGCGACCAGCTCGCCCAGCCGGAGGTCGTCGCCCTCCGCGCGCAACCGCTGCCACGCGCGGTCGGCGGCGGAGAGCTCGTAGGACTTGCCGTTACGGCGCAACCAGTCCTCGACCTCGCGCAGCGAGAACAGCGGGCTGGTCGCGGTGCCGCCGACCGGCTGCGGGAAGTCCTCGTGGCGGCGCCGCCAGTTGCTCACCGCGGCACGGCCCACGTCGACCAGACGCGCGATGTCACCCGCGTTGACCGTGGCCTCACTCATCCGTTCACTGTAGCAGCGCGCGAATGCACAGCCGAGTTGCTTGTGAACTCAGTTCACAGGTGTTCTACTGGGGGCATGACACACAGCTTGCGCGTGGCCATCGGCTCCGACCCCGGGCCGCGCCGGTCGGAGAACGAGGACTCGGCGCTGCTCGGCCGGAGCCTGCTCGCGGTCGCCGACGGCATGGGCGGCCACGTCCACGGCGAGGTGGCCAGCTCCGCGACCATCGGCGCCCTCCTCGACCTCGACCTCTGGGCCGAAGGCGTTGACCTGCGCGAACACGACATGCTCGGCCTCGTTCGGGACGGCGTGGCGGAGGCGGCGCGCAGGCTGGACGCGCTGACCGACGCCGATCCCGACCTGCGCGGCATGGGCACGACGGTCACGGCGCTGCTCTGGGACGGCAGCGGCTTCGCGGTGGCCCACGTCGGGGACTCCCGCGCCTACGTGCTGCGGGACGGCCTGCTCGGGCAGATCACCCACGACCACACGATGGTCCAGTCCCTCGTCGACGCGGGGCGGCTCACGGCGGAGGAGGCCGAGCGGCACCCGCGTCGCTCGGTGCTCATGCGCACCCTCCAGGCGGGCAACGCCTTCGAGCCGGACCTGTTCCGCGTCGAAGCCCACGTGGGCGACCGCTTCCTGCTGTGCTCCGACGGCCTGACCGACGTTGTCGGTGATCACGCGGTGCGCGAGGCGCTGGCGACCGCGACCGAACCGGCCGACGCTGTGCACTGGCTGATCACGCTGGCCGTGCGTGGGGGTGGGCCCGACAACATCACCTGCGTGGTCGCGGACGTGGTGCCGGAACGTGCGCGCACGGAACGGATCACCGTTGGCGCGCATCGGGTTCTCGGCACGACGAAAGCGAGCTAGCCTTCGGCTCGGGACGAATGCTCAGCCGCCTACAACCCCGCATCGTGTCGACGGCGTACAGCACGTGTGAAGCACATTCGTCATCTCGTGGCGCTGGCCCTCGCGCTGATCCTCATCGCGCCGCCCGCGCACGCGGCAGGACTCGGCGACCCGATCTTCCCCAACGATGGCAACACCGGGTACCGCGTCACCCACTATGCGCTCGATTTTGCTTGGCAGGCAACGAAAAAGCCCTTCGAAGCTACCGCGACCGTCGAGGCCGAGGCAACGCAGGGGCTGTCGAGCTTCACCCTCGACTTCGCGGGCAACCAGTTGCGTGAGGTCACAGTGGACGGTGCCGCCGCGACCACCAAGCGCACCGGCGACAAGCTCACCGTCACCCCGGCCAAGGCGCTCGCGGCGCAGCAGCGCTTCACCGCGACCGTCCGCTACACCGCCGACCCCACCTTGCAGCGCAGGCGAAGCGACGCGATCAGCGTCTACGGCTGGATTCCCACGCCCGACGGCACCGTCGTCTACCCGCAGCCCAACGGCGCGCGGCTGATCTTCCCCAACAACGACCACCCCAGCCAGAAGGCGCCGATCTCGATTACGATCTCCACTCCGGCCGACATCACCGCCGTGGCGACCGGAACCCTGAAATCCCGCACGGCCATCGCCGGAAACCGCGTGCGCTGGAGCTACGACTCGCCGCAGCCCGTCGCGACGCAGCTCGTCGGCCTCGCGATCGGCAAATTCACCGTCACCAACGGGACCGGGCCCAACGGCCTGCCGCTGCGCGACGTCGTGCCGACCGACCTCGTGCAGCAGGTCGAGAAGTACCGCACCCGCACGCCCGGGCACCTGGAGTGGATGGAGAAGCGGGTCGGCAAGTACCCCTTCGACAACTACGGAATCCTTGTGGCGCACACAGATCTCGGTGTCGCGCTGGAGACGCAGACGCTGTCGATGTTCCCGGAGGGCGACCTCGCAGGCTCCGAGAGCTCGGCCGAGAAGGACATGATCCACGAGCTCGCGCACCAGTGGTTCGGCAACAGCGTCACCGTCCGGCAGTGGTCCGACCTGTGGCTCTCCGAGGGCCACGCCCAGTTCTACCAACGCCTCTTCGCCGCCGAGAAGGGCTGGGAGAACCTGGAGTCGAAGATGCGCGAGATCTACTCGCAGCACGACTCCTGGCGCTCCACCTACGGCCCGCCCGCCAAGCCGACCGAGCCGAAGCTGTTCAGTCGCATGGTCTACGACGGCTCCGTGCTCGTGCTCTACGCGTTGCGCCAGAAGGTCGGCGCCGCCACCTTCGAGAAGATCGAGCGCGCGTGGGTCGCCCAGTACCGGGACAAGGCGGCGAGCACGGCCGACTACATCGCGCTGGCCTCACGCGAGTCCGGCACCGACCTGACGGCCTTCCTCCGAGCTTGGCTCTACGACGCCAAGACCCCGCCCATGCCCGGCTGGTAGCTCACTTGCCGTCGGCCTGCTCGGCGAGGAAGCGCTCGAACTCCTCGCCGAGCTCGTCAGCGGTGGGCATGCGCTCGTTGGACTCGGCGAGCAGGCTGCGCTCGCCGACCGCCTCGGTGAAGGTGTCGTACTGGCGCTCAAGGCCGCGCACGACCTCGGAGACCTCGTCGGACTCCGAGACCTGGCGCTCGATCTCCTCGTTGGTGCGCTCGGCGGCTTCACGCAGGCCGCGATCGGGCAGTTCGAGCGCGGCGACGGAGCCGACGGCGTCGAGCAGGCGCAGGCCTGCTTCGGGGTAGACCGACTGCGAGAGGTAGTGCGGCACGTGCGCGGCGTAACCGATCGCGTCGTGGCCCGCCTCGCCGAGCCGGAGCTCCAGCAGGGCGGACGCGCTGCCGGGAACCTGGATGCGGTTGAAGACCTGGGCGTAGTCCGCGACCAGCTCGCCGCGCGTCGCGTGTGCCGTGACACCGAGCGGGCGGGTGTGCGGGGTGCCCATCGGGATGCCGTGGAAGCCGACGGTCAGCCGGACGCCCCAGCGCTCGATCAGGCCGCGCACCGCCGCGATGAAACGCTCCCACTGGTTGTCCGGCTCAGGGCCGGTGAGCAGCAGGAACGGCGTGCCGACGGTGTCGTGCATCAGCCGCACGACCAGCTCGGGCGCCTCGTAGGCCGCCCAGTGGTCGGTCGCGTAGGTCATGGCGGGGCGGCGCGAGCGGTAGTCGATCAGCGCGTCCACGTCGAAGCGCGCGATGACGCGGCCCTCCAGCGAGTCCACCAGGTGCTCCGCCAGCACGCGTCCGGCGCCACCGGCGTCCATGAACCCGTCGAGGTTGTGCAGCAGCACGGCGCCGTCGAGGTCGGGGACGTCGGAGTCCACCTCCACCAGCTGTTCCGGTTCCAGTGCCACCGCTGCCTCCCAGTACCCGACCGACTCTTGCCTCTGCCTTGCCCCAACGCGTGAAGGTGGCGGGGCATTCCTGTGATCCTGCTCGCCCGCTTACCGCGCCAGGACCGTTCAGCATGCTAAGGATTGCACGGTGATCTGGTGGCACGCGGTCGTGATCTTCGTCGCCGGGGTCTGGGCGGGCACGATCAACACCGTTGTCGGCTCGGGGACCCTGGTGACCTTCCCGGTGCTCGTCGCGCTGGGCTACCCCCCGGTCACGGCGACCACCTCCAACGCGATCGGCCTCGCGCCCGGCACCATCAGCGGTGCCATCGGCTACCGCGAGGAGCTGCGCGGACAGGGGCCGAGGCTGCTGCGCTTCAGCATCGCCTCGCTGCTCGGCGCGATCTGCGGGACGGTCCTGCTGCTCTCGCTGCCCAAGGACGCCTTCGAGGCGATCGTGCCGGTGCTCGTCGGCATGGCCGTGGTGCTGGTGATCGTCCAGCCGCGCGTGGCGAAGTGGGTCGCCTCCCGCAAGCGCACCGCCGCGACCGGCGGCGGAGCGCTGCTGCTGTTCCTGATCTTCCTGATCGGCATCTACGGCGGGTACTTCACCGCAGCGCAGGGCGTGATGCTGGTCGCCGTGATGGGCATGCTGATGACGGAGCCCTTGCAGCGCCTCAACGGCATCAAGAACGTGCTCTCCGCCGTGGTGAACGTGGTCGCCGGTGCGATCTACGCCTTCGTCGCTCCGGTCAGCTGGCCGGTGGTCGGCCTGCTCGCCGCGGGCTCGGTGCTCGGCGGCGTGCTCGGCGCGAAGATCGGCAGGAAGCTCTCGCCGACCGTGCTGCGCGGGGTGATCGTCGTGGTCGGCGTCGCGGCGGTCATCCACCTGCTCGTGCAGTGAGCCACTCGTCCCTCGTCAGCGCGTACTCGACCTCGCCGTGCTCCGTGCCGGGCAGCGGGTTCTCGTGCTCCTCGTGGAAGGTGCGCACGTGACGCAGCCCGCACTTCTCCATCACGCGCCGCGACCCCGAGTTCACGAACATCGTGTACGCGGTGACGCGCTGGACGTCGGCCTCGCGGAAGCCCAGCTCGATCAGGGCCAGTGAGCCTTCGGTCGCGTACCCCTTGCCCCACGCGGACTTCCGCAGCCGGTAGCCCAGCTCGACCTCGCCCTCCGGCGCGTCCTCGCTCGGGCGGAAGTGGAACCAGCCGAGGAAGGCGCCGTCCCGGTCCTGCGCCGCCCAGAAGCCGTAGTGCGGGAAGTTCTCGTAGTACCAGAGGAAGCTCGGCAGGATGGTGTTCTCCACCTTGGAGCGCGGGGTCGGCGCGTCGTCGAGGTACCGCATGACCTCGGCGTCGCTGTCGAGCTCGACGAGGTTGTCCACATCGGACTCGGTGAACCGGCGCAGCACGAGGCGTTCGGTCTCCAGGAAGACGCGCATGGCCCGATCGTCGCACGTCCCCGCCACTCAATTTCTGAAGGACGCGTCCTTGCAGGGAAGCGGTGTCAGGGCCAGCCAACCCCGCGCCCGGGCTCGCGCGAGGTTGAACTCCAGCAGGCTGTCCGGGTTGGCGGCGAGCTCGCGCGTCGGCCAGCTCAGCACGCAGGTGCGCTGAGGTTCGGGCAGCCGCGCGAGCGCGGGCGCCGCATCGGCGGACAGGCCCAACAGGTAGTGGTAGTCGATTCGGCCGATCCGCTCGTAGCGGTCGAGGTTGCCGTCAGCGATCAACCGCTCGGGGTTCAGCACGGCGAGTCCCAGCAGTGTCGCCATCGCGGTGGCCACCACGACACCCGGCAGCCACGATCCGCGCAGCCGCACTCCCGCCACGATCACGAGCAGGTAGACCAGGCCCAGCCACAGCTCGCACGTGAGCACCAGCACGCGCAGCACGGTGAACCCGTACTCCTGCTGGTAGACCCACATCCTGGCGGCGGCGCCCGCGACGATCACCAAGGACAGCACCGACAGCGCTCCGAGCAACGCGCGCAGCCACGCGCGGTCCGCACTCGTTTCCCTTGGAGCTAAACGAGAAGCTAGCCCGATCACGCCGAGCGTGAGTGCCGTGACGACCAGCAGCTGCCAGAAACCACGCCGCGCGTACTCCGCGTAGGACAGGTCGCCGACGACGCTGAACAACGCTGGCAGCTGCACCGAGACGAAGGCCGCGAACAGCAGCACGAGCACGCCGATCGGCAGCACCCACTCGATCCGGCGCAAGCTGATTCGCTGTGCTTTCAGGGAGAATTCCGCTTGGGGTTGGGTCAACGCCCAGCACAGCCCCGTCGTGAACAGCGCGGCCAACACGAACATCGTGACCGACGTGAAGGACGAACCGTCCACTGTGGGCACCAGGCGCTTCACCAGGGCTTCGAAGGCCGGATCCGCGCTCACGAGCAATCCGCCGAACACGACGAGCAGCACTGCCGACACCGCGACGGCGAGCAACGTTCTCGTGTTGCCGCGTGGGCGAATCGCCTGTACACCACGCTTGATCCAGTAGAGCCGTGTCAGCGCGTTGATCGGCGCTTCGACGGCTCCGCGCAAGGACGTTCCCGCCACCGCGAGCGAGGCCGCGACGAGCGCCGTGAGCACGCACAACGTGAACAACCACCGCGAGTCGCGAAACGCCCCGACCGCGATCAGGGCGACCGCGAACACCGCCCAGACCGGATTCCTTTTCCTGGCGCTGGTTTCCGCGCGCCTCGCCGCAACGATCACCGCAGCGGCCACGGCCAACGCGGTGACCAGCCAGCCGAGCCCCGGTCGTGCCGGGCTCAACGCGAGCGCCGCGACCAGACCGCTCGTGGCCACCGCCGCCAACACCGAGGGCGCCGCTCTGTCCACTTCTTTACCGTCCACTGTAGACACTCCTGGTCCTGGGCAGGGTGATACGCCCTCAATGACTCATTCAGGTACTTGAGCGCGCTGAATGACTCATTGAGGTACTTGGGGGGCCTGAATGAGTCATTCAGGGCGTTGAGCGTGCTGAAGGAGTCGTTCAGGGGGTGGTTGGGGCCCTGAACGGGTCGTTTGGGTACTTGAACGCACTGAACGGGTCGTTTGGTGCGTTGAGCGCACTGAACGGGTCGTTTGGTGCGTTGAGCGCACTGAACGGGTCGTTCAGGGCGTTGAGCGCACCGAACTGGGCGTTGATGTTGGGGAGAACGGGGGCGGAGTGCGGGGGAGGGGTTAGGGGGAGGTGGAGGGGAGGGTGACGCGGATGTGGCTGCCCAGGGCGGCGATGGTGCCGCCGTGCAGGTCGACGATCCAGCGCGCGATGGCGAGGCCGAGGCCGGTGCCACCGCCTCCGGCGCGCTCGCCGCGGGTGAAGCGCTCGAAGACGCGGTCGCGGTCCTCGGGCGGGATGCCGGGGCCCTCGTCGTGCACCTCAAGCACCAGATCGGCGCCGCGCGTGGACGCGATCAGCCGGACGGAGCCGTCGGGAGGGCCGTGGCGGGCGGCGTTGTCGAGCAGGTTGACGACGACCTGGTGCAGTCGCGCGCGGTCGGCGTAGACGGTGACACCGGCGGAAACAACAAGAGAGAAGCGCGCGGAGGGAGCCATGACGCGGGCCTCGGCGACGACGGACTCCAGCAGCGGCTCGACGAGGAAGACGGTGCGATCCAACGCGTGCGCTCCGGCGTCGATGCGGGACAGGTCGAGCAGCTCAGCGACCAAGTTCCCCAGGCGCTCGGTCTGCGCGAGCGCGGTGCGCATGGTCGCGGAATCGGGCTGGGTCACACCGTCGACGACGTTCTCCAGCACGGCGCGCAGTGCGCTGATGGGTGTGCGCAGCTCGTGCGAGACGTTGGCGATCAGATCTCGGCGTTGCTGGTCGGCCGCGCCGAGGTCGGCGGCCATGCGGTTGAAGGCGGTGGCGAGCTGGCCGACCTCGTCGCGGGCGGTGGCGCGGACGCGGCGCTCGTAGTCGCCGCGCGCCATGGACTTGGCGGCGGAGGTCATCTCGCGCAGCGGCCGGGTCATGCCGTGCGCCAGCACCTGCGATGCCACCAATGCGATCACCACGGCGGTCAGAGCGGTGCGCGGCGGCAACCACCCGATCTGGTACCAGAAGAACAGCAGCGACACGGTGATCGAGCCGGCCACGACGACGCCGAGCTTGAACTTGATCGACGGAACGCCGTCCAGCGGGCGCGGCACCCGGTCCAGCCACGCGCGGATCACCGGGGCACCTCCAGCGCGTAGCCGACGCCGTGCACGGTGCGGATCAGATCGGCGCCGAGCTTGCGGCGCAACGCTTTCACGTGGCTGTCGACCGTGCGGCTGCCGTTGGCGTCGCTCCAGCCCCACACCGCGCGCAGCAGCTGTTCCCGCGGGAGCACGGCACGCGGCCGGTCGGCGAGGCAGACCAGCAGGTCGAACTCGGTGGGTGTGAGGTGCACCTCCGCGCCCGCCCGGTGCACGCGCCGCTCGGTGGCATCGATGCGCAGGTCGCCGAGGTCGGGCGCTGCCGCGCGGCTGACCCTGCGCAGCAGCACCCGGACCCGGGCGGCCAGCTCCCTGATCGAGAACGGTTTGGTGAGGTAGTCGTCGGCGCCCACCGCGAGCCCGACGAGCATGTCGGCCTCGTCGTCGCGCGCGGTCAGCATGAGCACGGGCACCGGGCGCTTGGCCTGGACGCGCCTGCACACTTCGAGGCCGTCGAAGCCCGGGAGCATCACGTCCAGCACCACGAGGTCGGGCAGGGTCTGTTCGGCGAGGCGGACCGCGGTGGGGCCGTCGTGCGCCAGCTCCACCGCGAACCCCTCGGCCCGCAGCCGGTCGGCCACCGAGGTGGCGATGGTCAGATCGTCCTCGACGACCAGCACTCGCTGCTGCATGGACCCGACTCTAAGCACCGGATGTGGTGCTCACGCGGCCGAGTTGTGCAGATCCTGTGAAGACCGGCTCAGCGCTGGCCCAGCCAGGACAGGCCGTCGATCAGGAACCGGTTCTGCACCTCGCTGCCGAAGGTCGAGGACAGCGGCCGGTTGTTCGGGTAGTCCATGGCGTTGTGCCCGAAGTTGGCGTAGAGCATGCGGAAGTTCTTGTTGCTCCACATGATCGGGTAGTAGCCGCTGTACCAGCTCTGGTTCGGGTCGGTGCCCAGCGGGAAGCTGGAGGAGTCCACCGAGGCCAGGATCTTGATGTTGGGGTTGCGGCGCAGGTCGTTGCTCCAGCTGTACCACTCGCTCACCGCCGAGGTCCACGTGGCGGGCAGTCGCGTGGTCGACGGGTGCGCGCGGTCCTCGGTCCTGAGCGTCGCGGTCGTCGGGCCCCACGTGTTGGAGCGGAAGGCGCCCGTGCCGAGGAAGGTGTTGTGGTACCAGGGCCAACCGCCCGGGTCGGTGGTGAAGGCCGACACGTGGAAGCCCAGCCAGCCGCCGCCGTTCTCCATGTAGCGCTGGAAGCCGGAGCGCTGCGCGGCGGTCTGCGGCAGGTTGTCCAGGAACATCACCACCTGGTACTGCGACAGCTCGTTGGAGGTGAGCAGGTTCCAGTTGGTCGAGGCGGTGTAGGAGAAGTTGTGCTGGGCGGCGAGCTGCGGGAAGCGCTCGTTGGCCTCCTTGACGAAGCTGATGTGCGCCGCGTCCCAGGTCCCGCTGTAGAGCGCGAGGACCTTGAAGCGCGGGGCTGCCTGAGCGGGCAGCGTGGTCAGAAACAAGAAGGCGGCGAACAGCACTAACAGACGCTTGAACATGCAGGGTCCCTTCGGTACTGCGGAGGGAACCGGCGGCTTGTTGCCATCCGCGAATTGTGTTGCCGCATCGGATGGTAAGCGCTCTCACGGTGATCCGTCGAGGTGAACCTGCCCTTGACAAAAAAATTTGTCAGTGTCAGCGTTGAGCCATGTTCGACGTGGCGGTGATCGAGGACCCGGCGGCGGCCGAGGTCTGCCTGGACCCGGTTCGCGCCCGGTTGCTTGCCGAGTTGGCCGAGCCGGGCTCGGCGACGACGCTGGCGGCCAAGGTCGGCCTGACCAGGCAGAAGGTGAACTACCACCTGCGCGCTCTTGAGGCGCACGGGCTGGTGGAGCTGGTGGAGGAGCGCCCGAGGGGCAACTTCACCGAGCGGGTCCTGCGCGCCACCGCCGCCTCGTACGTGATCTCCCCGGCGGCGCTGGCCCCGGTCCAGCCCGATCCGGCCCGCGCGCGCGACAACCTGTCGGCGCGCTGGCTGCTGGCGGTGGCCGCGCGCCTGGTCCGCGACGTGGGCTCGCTGATCACCGGGGCCACCAAGGCGCGCAAGCGGTTGGCCACCTTCGCGGTGGACGGAGAGATCCGTTTCGCCTCGGCCACCGATCGTGCGGCCTTCGCCGAGGAGCTCGGCTTCGCCGTGCGGAGCCTGGTCGCCAAGTACCACGATGAGTCCGCGGAGGGCGGACGACCGCACCGCGTCGTCGTCGCGTTGCACCCGAGCGTCAAGGAGAGTTGAGAGAGATGGGTCGCGAGTTCGAACTGCGCCTGGAGATCGTCCTGCCCGCCTCCCCGGAGGACGTCTGGACGCTCGTTGCGACACCGGAGGGCCAGGGCGCCTGGTTCATGCCGGGTGAGGAGATCGGGCCGGACGGCGCCGAGGTCTGGGACCCGCCCAAGCGCCTCGCCCTCAGGCTGCCCGCCGCCGAGGACGGCTCCTTCCACGCCTTCGAGTACGTGATCGAGGGCCACGGCAGCGGTACCGCCCTCGAGTTCGTCCACAGTGGAGTGACCGGGCAGGGGTGGTCGGAGGAGTACGAGGAGATCACGACGATCGGCTGGGCCTTCTACCTGCACACCATGCGCGAGTACCTGACCCACTTCCCCGGCCGCCCCAACACCTACGTGGAGGCGGACGGCCCGGCGTCCTCGGCGAAGCAGCAGGCGTGGGACCAGCTCCTCGCGACGCTGGGCGTCTCCGCCGTCGGCGACGAGGTCCGCCTCGACGTTCCCGGGCTCCCTCCCCAGGAGGGCGTCGTGGACATCATCAACGACAACTTCGTCGGGTTCCGCATGGCCGACTCGCTCGTGCGCTTCCACGGCAGGATGCGCCTGGGCATGCCGATCGCGGTGAGCCACCACGCGTACACCTCGATCGACGCCGACAGCTGCGCGCGGGCGTGGAAGGCGTGGCTGGGCACGCAGTTCGAGGGGAGCTGACGTGGGGCGCGAGTTCGAGCTGCGCAAGGAGGTCGTGCTGCCGGTGAGTCCGGAGGAGGTCTGGGCCGCCGTCGCGACGGCCGAGGGCCAGGCCGCCTGGTTCATGAGCACCGAGGAGATCTCCCCGGGCGACGCCGAGGTCTGGGACCCGCCGAAGCACCTGGTGATCAAGACGCCCGAGGCGGAGGACGGCTCCTTCCACGCCTTCGAGTACCTCATCGAGGGCCGCGAGGGCACCGCCGTGCTCCGCTTCGTCCACAGTGGAATGTCGGGCGAGGCCTGGCCGGACGAGTACGTCGACATGACCTCGATGGGCTGGAACTCCTACCTGCACTCGTTGCGGGAGTACCTGGTGCACTTCCCCGGACGCCCGGCGCGCTACGTGGAGGCCGAGGCTCCGAAGTCCTCTGTGGACAGTGCGACCTGGGACCGCCTCGTCGCGAAGCTCGGCGTGTCGGCCGTCGGCGACAAGGCCTCCATCGCGTTGCCGGGACTGCCGAGCCAGGACGGCGTCGTGGACATCATCGAGGAGAGCTTCGTCGGCATCCGCACGGCCGGCTCGCTCGTGCGCTTCCACGGCAGGTCCCGGCTGAACATGCCTGTCGCGGTGGGGCACCACGTGTACTCGCCGATCGACACCGACGTCTACGCCAGGGCGTGGACGGCGTGGCTCGGCACGACCTTCCAGGAGGCATGAGATGAGCCGTGAGTTCGACCTGGTCAACGAGATCGTCCTGCCGGTCACGCCGGAGGAGGTCTGGGCCGCCGTCGCCACGCCGGAGGGGCAGGCCGCCTGGTTCATGTCCGGCCAGGCGGTCGAGCCCTCCGACGCCGAGGTCTGGGACCCGCCGAAGCGCCTGGTGATCAGGGCGCCGGAGGGCGAGGACGGTTCCTTCGACGCCTACGAGTACCTCATCGAGGGGCGCGAGGGCTCGACCGTGCTCCGGTTCGTCCACAGTGGACTCATCGTCGGGGACCAGTGGCCCGACGAGTTCGAGGACATGACCAGGATGGGCTGGGGCGCCTACCTGCACTCGTTGCGGGAGTACCTGGTGCACTTCCCCGGGCGCCCGGCCGTCTACGTCGAGGCCGAGGGGCCGGAGCGGTCCGCGACCTGGCCCGGGTGGGAGCACTTCATCACGTCCTTGGGGCCCACCGAGGTCGGCGACGAGGTGTCGTTGACCGTGCCGGGGCTGCCGGAGCAGGAGGGCGTCGTGGACATCGTCATGCCGGGCTTCGTCGGCATCCGCACGGGCGACTCGCTCCTGCGCTTCCACTGCCGGGTGCCCTTCGGCATGACGGCGGCCGTGTCCCACCACGTGTACTCACCGATCGACGTCGACGCGTACGCGGCGGCGTGGAAGGCGTGGCTCGGCTCGGCCTTCGGCTGAGTCGGCTGAATCGGCTGAGTGTCGGTGGCGCGGGTTACCTTCTGCGCCATGAACGCCTTCCACGCGGTGGCCGATCCGTTCCGGCGGGAGCTGCTCGCGCACTGCTACCGGATGGTCGGCTCGGTGCACGACGCCGAGGACCTCGTGCAGGAGACCTACCTGCGCGCGTGGCGGGCGTACGACCGGTTCGAGCAGCGGTCGTCGGTGCGGACCTGGCTCTACCGCATCGCCACCCGCGTGTGCCTCACGGCGCTCGAAGGACGCGGGCGGAGGCCGATGCCGACGGGGCTCGGGGGTCAGCGCTGCGACCCGGGCGACGAGCCCTTCCGGCCGCCGGAGATCACCTGGCTGGAGCCGTTCCCGGACCGCGACGACGATCCCGCCTCCATCGTCGTGGGCCGGGAGAGCCTGCGTCTCGCCCTGGTCGCGGCGTTGCAGCACCTGCCGCCGCGCCAGCGCGCGGTGCTCGTGCTGCGCGATGTGCTCCAGTGGCGGGCCGCCGAGGTCGCCGAGGCGCTGGAGGTGTCGGTCGCGGCGGTGAACAGCCTGCTCCAGCGCGCTCGCGCTCAGCTGGATTCCGTTGCACCTCAACAGGACCAGCTCGTCGAGCAGCCGGAACAGCGCGAGCTGCTCGACCGCTACGTGCGTGCGTTCGAGGCCAAGGACGTCGCGGCGATCGTCGAGCTGTTCACCGCCGACGCCGTCTGGGAGATGCCGCCGTTCGCCACGTGGTACCAGGGGCGGCAGGACATCGCGTGGCACCTCGCGAACCGCTGTCCCGCCGTTCCCGGTGGCCAGCGCCTCATCCCGGTCAGCGCCAACGGGCAGCCCGGCTTCGCGAACTACCTGCGCGGCGAGGACGGCGTGCTGCGCGCGTTCAACATCCAGGTGCTCACCGTCGGGCCGAGCGGTGTCTCCCACGCGGCCGTCTTCCTCGACACCGGCCTCTACGCGGCATTCGGCCTGCCCGAGGTCCTCACGGCAGCCGAGGGCTGAGCGTGGGGGCCACCGGTGCCGGGCTCGGTGCCCCGCCGAGCGCCGCGGCGAGCCGCCGGGTGAGCAGGTCCACCGTGAAGCCGTCCACCTCCGCGCGGACCAGGTTCCAGGCGACCAGCTCGCTCAGCGGCCGTCGCACGCTCGTCACCGAGGTGCGCAGCAGCCCCGCCGCGTCCGCAACCGTGAACGAGGAGCGCGGCAGCATTCCCAGCAGCGCCAGCAACCTCTGCGCCGCGAAGGTGAGCCGTTCCTGGGTGCGCGCGAAGGACGCGGGGACGGAGGCGTTCTCGTCACCGGGGATGACCACGGCGGAGAAGAAGTCGCCGGAGGACAGGTCGGTGACCAGCTCGCCGAGCGACTGGCCGCACCGGTTGGCCCCGGCGACCCGCACCGCGAGCGGGTTCCCGCAGCACAGCAGCACGATCTCCGCCGCGGCGTCGTACTCCGTCATCACCAGCGCCTCACCGGTGACCCTGCCGAGCAGCGCGACCGCCTCCGACGTGGCCAGCGGCCCCAGCTCCACCCGGGCCGCTCCCTGGAGCGCGACCAGCCCGCTGAGCCGGTTCCTGCTGGTCACCAGCACCGTGCACGGCGCGGAGCCCGGCAGCAGCGGCCGGATCTGGTCGGCGTGGGTGGCGTCGTCGATCACGATCAGCAGCCTGCGGTCGGCCAGGGTGGAGCGGAACAGCGCCGAGGCGCCGTCGACGCTCGGCGGCACCTCGGTCGCCGGAACGCCCAGCGACACCAGGAACGCGGTCAGCACGTCCACCGTGCTCGCCCCGCCGCGCAGGTCCGCGTAGAGCTGGCCGTCCGGGAACCGCTCGGCGGCCCGGTGCGCCCAGCTCAGCGCGAGCGCGCTCTTGCCGATCCCGGCCGCCCCGGTGATCACCACGAGCGGGCCGGGCTCCTCGTCCAGCAGAGCGAGTTCTTCTTGGCGCCCCACGAAATCCGGCACCGCGAGGGGGAGCTGCTGGGGCAGTGCCGCACTGGCCCGCGCCGGGTTCAGCGACGGGTCGCCGTCCAGGATGCGCCGCCGCAGCTCGCACAGCGCGGCCCCCGGCTCGATGCCCAGCTCCTCGCGCAGCAGCACCTCGGCCCTGCGGTAGGTGGCCAGCGCGTCCGCCTGCCTGCCGGAGCGGTGCAGCGCCCGCATCTCCAGCTCCCACAGCCGTTCCCGCAGCGGGTTGGCGTTGGTCACCAGCGGCAGCTCGGCGGCGGCCACGTCGTGCCTGCCCAGCGCGAGCAGCGCCGCGTAGCGGTCCTCGGTGGCGTCCAGCCGCAGCTCCTCCAGCCGCGCCGCCTCGACCTCCAGCGCCTGCGGCAGCGGCAGGTCCTCCAGCACCGCCCCGCGCCACAGCTCCAGGGCCGCCGTCAACCGGTCCAGCGCCAGCACCGCATCGCCCGCCGCCAACGCCTCGCCGCCGGCGGCCGCGAGCTCCTGGAACCGCGCGGAGTCCAGCTCGCCCGGCTCCACCCGGAGCAGGTAGCCGCCCCGGCTCGCGGGCAGTCTCGGCGCCCCGCCGTCGTCGTCGAGCACCTTGCGCAGACCCGCGAGGTAGGACTGGAGGTTCGCCGCGGCCGAGGGCGGAGGCTGGTCGCCCCACAACTGCGTGACCAGCTCCGAGGTCCTGACCGGCTCATTGGCGCGCGCGAGCAGCATCGCCAGCGCGACCCGCTGCTTGCGCCGGTTCAGCACGACCGGCGCGCCGCCCGCGTCGCGGACGTCCAGTGCGCCCAGTACCCGGAATCTCACGCCGCGCATCGTAGGGAGGTTCGCTTAACGCCCGCTAATCGCAGCAGGTCGGCGGTCCCTGAAATCGATCTTGGAAGTTCTCCAGTTCATTTCACGACCGGATCGTCCTCGGGCGACTCTGTGTAATCGACACGCGCTCGAATTTGTTCTCGGATGATTCTCGAACGTGCGACTTACGTGTTCCACGAGACGGCACTAACGTCGATTGATGGCTGGTTCGACTGCGAGAACAGCCCGGCCGCGTCTTTTTTTCACTTTTCTTTCCTCGTCATTTTCGCATGCCCGAAAACAGATGGGACGTGTTCACAGTGACTTCATCGGCGACTTCTTCGGCAACCACATCGGCGAACCTGCTGGAGCGCAAGTACGCCCGCCGCTTCGCGATGTTCGACGTGGACGGCAGCGGCCACCTGGAGCCCTCGGACTTCGACGAACTGGCCGCGCGGCTGATCGGCGGGCTCGGCGCCGACCCGGCATCGGCGAAGGCCCAGCGCGTGCGGGAGGGCTACCGGGACCTGTGCGCGGCGCTGCTCGCGGAGATCGACACCGACGGCGACGGCAGGATCTCCGAGCCGGAGTTCGTCACCGGCATGGCTCGCGTCGCCGGTGACCGCGAGGGATTCGCGCGCATGATCGCCCCGCTGGCGCGCACCAACCTCGACCTGTGCGACACCGATGGCGACGGGCAGCTCGACCGGGACGAGTTCGCGCGGCTGCTCGGCCTGTTCAACGCCGCCGCGCTCGGTGACGCCGAGCGGATCTTCGACCGCCTGGACACCGACGGCGGGGGCACGCTCTCCGTTTCGGAGATCCTCGACGCGCTCTGCGACTTCTATCTCAGCACCGATCCCGCGTCGCCGGGCAACCTGCTCTTCGGCGAGATCTGAGGCGGCGGCGGTGTTCGGTCTCGAAGGAAGAACGGCGCTGATCACCGGCGCCTCGCGGGGAATCGGCAGGGCGATCGCGCTGGGCTGCGCCGAGGCGGGCGCCGACGTGGCGCTGCTGGCGCGCGGGACCGACGCGGTGCGCGAGGTCGCCGAGACCGTGGAGAAGCTCGGCCGCCGCGCGGTCGTGCTGACCTGCGACGTCGGCGACCCCGACCAGGTGCGCGCCGCGGTCTCGGACACCGTCGCGCAGTTCGGCGGGCTCGACGTGCTGGTCAACAACGCGGGCGGGTTCGGCTTCGCCGGGCCGTTCCTGGAGCTGACCGCTCAGGACTGGACCGACGCGATCCGGCTCAACCTGGCGTCCGTCGTGCACTTCTGCCGGGAGGCGGGCCGGGTGATGGTGCGCCAGCGCTCCGGCTCGCTGATCAACGTCGGCTCGGTGTCCGGGGTCGGCGGCGTGCCGATGCTCTCGCACTACGCGGCGACCAAGGCGGCGGTGGCGTCGCTGACCAGGTCGCTGGCCGCGGAGTGGGCGGCCAGCGGGGTGCGGGTCAACTGCGTGGTCCCCGGGTGGATCAGAACCGAGCTGACCAGCGTGATGTCGGGGCAGGAGCAGATCTCCGACGGCCTGCTGCGCTCGGTGCCCGCGCGGCGGTGGGGCGATCCGGAGGACGTCGTCGGCGCCGTGCTCTACCTGGCGGGGGACGGAGCGCGGATGACCACCGGTTCGTGCCTGACCCTCGACGGCGGCATGACCAGCACGATCGGCGGCCCGACGCTGATCGATCTGATGGAGATGGGACGGATCCCGGTATGAGCGCCAGAACGGTCCTGTTGTTCCCCGGGCTCGGGGCGTACTCCACCGGAATGCTGCGTCAGGCGGCGGGCGAGCACCCGGAGGTGGCGCGGACCTTCGCCGAGCTCGACCGCGCCGCCGCCGAGCACGGGGTTCCCTCTGTGGCACAAGCGGTTCTGCGCGACGAACCGAGACCCATCCGGGAGATGCTGGCACTGCCGACCGAGGTCCTCCAGCTGGCGATCTTCGGCGCCTCGGTGGTGACGCACCGGGTGCTCGCCGCGGCGGGTCTGCGGCCGTACGCCTTGCTGGGGCACAGTTTCGGCGAGATGGCCGCGCTCGTCGCCGCCGGCGCGTTCTCCCTCGCCGAGGGCGTGCACCTGGTGTGCGCCCGCGCCGAGGCGCTCTCCGACTGGGAGGGCAGGGGAGCGATGGCCGCGATCGGGGCGAACGAGGCCGTGGCGCGGCACCTGATCGGCGCCATGGACGAGCCGGACCTCGCGGTCGGCTGCCTCAACGCGCCCAGGCAGACGGTGATCAGCGGACCGGTCGAGGCGATCGACCGCGCCGGGCAGGTGGCCAAGGCGCTGGAGCTGTTCTACGCCAAGCTCCACCTGCCCTACGCCTCGCACCACCCGAGCGCACGGCCCGCCGTGGCGCGCTTCGTCGGGCTGATGGCCGGGATCGAGCAGAAACCCTTGGAGCACAGGGTGTACTCGCCAGTCCACGGCCGTTGGTACACCGACGCCGACGACCTGAAGTTCGCCATCGCGGAGTGCATGGTGCTGCCGGTGCGCTTCACCGACGCGGTGCGCGACCTGCACTCGTCGGGCGCGACGGTGTTCGTGGAGTCCGGCGCGCTCAACGCGCTCACCCGGTGCGTCGAGCTGACCGTTCCCGGAGTGCGGACGGTGGCGCCGCTGCTCGATCCCGCTGATGAGACAGGGGGATTGCGCCGCGCGCTCGCCGGTGAGGCCGATGTGCGTCCGCAGCGCACCGACACCGCTTCCGCAGTTGTCGCTCCTGTGGCTCCGCTGGCTCCGGTGGAGATTCCCGCCGCGCGCGAGCCGGAGGCGGTCGTGGCGCCCATGATGGGCAAGGACGCTGTCCTGGCGAAGCTGCGCGCGCTGTACGCGGCGGCGTTGGAGTACCCGGAGGACGCGCTCACCGAGAAGGCGCTGCTCGAAGCCGAACTCGGCGTGGACTCGTTGAAGCAGACCGCCTTGCTGTCGCGGGTCGTGGAGGAGTTCGGGCTGCCGGACCGGCCTGGCGAGCTGCGGGTGTGGGAGCTGCCGTCGCTCGGCGCGATCGCCGACCACGTGATGGGCGTCGAGCGGGTCTTGTCGTGAGCAGGATCGTTCTCGTCACCGGCGGCGTGCGCGGGCTTGGCAGAGCCATCGCGCTCGCGTTCGCCGCCCGTGGTGACTTGGTGATCGCCAACTACTTCCACGCCCGTGAGCAGGCGGTCGCCTTCGAGGCCGAGTGCGCGGCGCTGGGCTACCCGGTCGAGCTGATCAGGGCCTCCGTGGCCAACCAGGGCCAGGTCGGGGCGATGTTCGACGAGATCGCCGCCCGGCACGGCAAGCTCGACGTGCTGGTGAACAACGCCGCTTCCGGTGCGCTGCTCCCACTGTCCGAAGTGGACGATTCGCACTGGCAGCGTGCGTTCGACACCAACCTGCGCGGCAGTCTGTGGTGTGCGCGCAGGGCGGCCGAGCTGATGACGGGCGAGCACCCGGCGATCGTCAACCTGTCCTCGCTCGGCAGCGGCATGGTGATCAGCGACTACGCCACGGTCGGCACCACCAAGGCCGCGGTGGAGTCGCTGACCCGCTACCTCGCCGTCGAGTACGCCGGGCGCGGGATCAGGGTGAACACCGCGTCCGGTGGCCTGCTGGACAACGCGATCGCCGGGATGTTCCCCGACGCGCAGGCACTGGCCGATCAGGTCCGGGCGTCCACGCCGCTGGGCAACCGTCTGGGCACCGAGCGGGAGCTTGCCGAGCTGGTGGTCTTCCTGGCTTCCCCGCAGGCGTCCTGGATCACTGGGCAGACCGTTGTCGCTGACGGTGGTCTGTCCTTGGGAGCGATGTCGCTGTCCCCCGTGCGTCGCGAGCCCGAGTCGGTCCCCGGTGCGATCGCCGTGGTCGGCATGGGCGTGGTCACTCCGGGTGCCACCGACCCCGGCGAGCTGTGGAAGGTGTTGTCCGGAGAGCACAACGTCTTCGTGGAGCCGGAGCGCTTCGACATCTCCTCCTTCCACTCCACCGACCCGGCCGCTGAGGACCGCACGTACGCGCGGCGCTCCGGCTTCGTGACATCGTTCGACCCGCATCCCGAACTGGTCGAGCGGAGCACGCAGTGGTTGCGGCACAGCCTGATCACGGCCCTGGACGGAGTGGAGGTCGGTGATCGGTGCTTCGCCGCGTTCGGCGCGACGGCGGACGGCAGCCAGGAGCTGGAGGAGTACCTCGTGCACGCCGGACTGCGGGAACGCTTGGGAGACCTTCTCCGTGAGCGTTACGTGCACGGCACAGATCCCTCGGAGTACCTGCCCCACCGCATCGGCCGCAACGCCATCGCGGGGTTGTTGCCGGACAGGACCGAGATGGTCATGGTCGACACCGCGTGCTCGTCGTCGCTCTACGCGGTCGACCTCGGGATGAAGGCACTGCGCGAGGGCTCGTGCGAGGTCGCGGTGTGCGGTGGGACTTTCGCTTACAGTGCAAGGAATCTGGTGCTTTTCTCCAAGCTGTCCGGGCTCTCCAGGTCGGGACAGGTCCGCTCCTTCGACCGCGATGCCGACGGCGTGCTGTTCTCCGACGGCGCCGGGGTCGTCGTGCTCAAACAGCTCGACAAGGCGCGTGCGGACGGCGATCGCGTGCTCGGCGTGATCGAGAGCGTCGGCCTGTCCTGTGACGGGCGCGGCAAGGCGATCTACGCGCCCAACGAGACAGGACAGGAGTTCGCGCTCCGCCGCGCCTACGAACGCGCTGGTGTCGACCCCGCTTCGGTGCAGTGGGTGATCGGTCACGCCACGGGTACTCAGGCGGGCGACAGCACGGAATTGGCCGCGCTGCACCAGGTCGCCGGTTCCGGCCCGCCCGCTCTCCTGTCTTCCAACAAGCCGATCGTCGGGCACACCGGGTGGAGCGCGGGCATCGTCTCGCTGGTGCAGGCGCTCTCCGGCCTGGCACGCGGAACGGTTCCGGCGCAACGCTACCTCCAGCAACCGATCCCGATCCTAGAGGGCAGCCGGTTCCGGCCGATGACGACCGAAACCCCTTTGCCTACAAGGGAACCTCGACGCGTCGCGGTTTCCTCGTTCGGATTCGGCGGCACCAACGCGCACCTGCTGCTCTCCGACACCCCGACGGCTCGCGAAGACACGATCTCCGGTGACGACCTGGTCGTGGTCGGCTGGTCGGCGCACTTGCCCGGCTTCGGCGCCGATGAAGCCTCGGCATGGTTGCGGGGTGAGCGCGCGGCCCCGGACGCGGGGTTCGGTACCGACTACCCGCTGCCGTCCTTCACGGAGGTGCGGCTTCCGCCGGCGACGCTGCGCACGATGGATCGCAGCCAGATCATGGTGTTGCGCGCGGCGAACCAGCTCGACCCGCGTGTGCGGGCGATGTGCGAGGAGCTCAAGGACACGACCGGCGCGGTGGTCGGTCACACCGGCCCGACCCGGCGAGCCGTGCAGTACGCATTGCGGTGCTACCTGGGCGATCTGCGGGTTCACCTCGGCTCGGAGCCCGGGTTCGAGTCGCTGGAGCGAGAGGTGCGCGCGGCCGTTCCGCCCAGCACGGAAGACGCCTTTCCCGGGATCATGCCGAACCTGATCCCGGCCAGGTTGTCCGCGCTGGCCGACTGGCACGGTCTGAACCTGACCGTGGACACGGGTTTCGATGCTGGGATCGACGCGATTCGGTGTGCTGAAAGGTACTTGCGCCACGGAGACCTCGATGTCGCGGTGGTGGCCGGTGTCAGCGGCAACAGCGGGCCCGAGCTGGCCGCCGTCCTCGCCGACCAGCCGCCGGTCGCGGAGGGCGCGTTCATGGTGGTGCTGACCCGGCGCGCCACCGCCGCGCGGCACGGTCTGCGCGTCCTCGGCACCGTCCGCACGGAAATCGGTGCTGTGGAGCCGCTTTCCAGGCCTCAGGCGGCCCGCCCGCTCGCCGGGCTCGGCCGGACCTACCTCGGCGCCGACCCGCTGCTGGCGATGACCGCAGCGCTGGCTTCGGGTCGCCCGCGCACGGTCGGCGGCGCAGGCGAGTGGGGACCGAAGATCGTCTTCGCGCCCCCGCCCGCCGCCGTCGAGCGGGTGGAACGCCGCCTCGCGCACGTGCCGCCTCGCGCGGTCCGGCCGCCACTGCCCGCGATCCCCGAGGGCGCGTTGGTGATCACGGAGGACACCGAGGTGGTGTCGGCCGCTCAGCACGTGCGCGTGATCATCGACATCGGAGCCTCGCGGACCTCGCCGGAAGACCTGTCCGCGTTGTCGCGCCTGCGAAAGGCGCATGATCTGGCGTACGAGGCTGCGCAGCTGTGGGAGGAGGGCGGCTCGTTCGCGGTGCTGATGGTCGACGCGCTGCGCGACGGCGTCGTCCACCCCGCCACCGCGCCGTTCACCGGCCTGGTGAAGAGCCTCGCCCGGGAGGGGTTCGCCTTCGCCGTCCTCACCGATGCGACGGACGTCCAGCCGGATCTGCTGGCGACTGAGTCGGAGTTGGCGCGTGAGCTGGCCGTCGCGGTGTACTCCGGCGGCACGCGGATGGAGCACGTCCTGCATCCGTCACCGGTCGTTCCTGGTCCTGTGCGGCCGATCGACGTCGTTGTCGCCGTGGGCGGCGCGCGCGGGCTGACCGCGCGGTTGCTCGCCGACCTGGCCCGCGAGCACCAGCCGACGATCTACGTGCTCAGCCGGACGGGGCCTGGCGCCGATGTCGGTCCCCGGCAGGCGTTCATCACGGAGAATCCACAGTGGACGATTCGCGAGGCCTCGGCGGAGTTCGACCGGCGGAGCGCGGCGGCCGAGGTTCGGCGCACGCTGGAGGTGCTCACCGAGCTGTGCGGCTCGGGCAAGGTGCGCCACATCCCGTGCGATGTCACCGATGCGGCGGCTGTCACGACAGCGGTCGAGCAGCTTCCGGCTCGGGTGGACCTGCTGATCAACGCCGCCGGGCTGCACAACGGCGGTGGTGTGCGTTCGGTGTCGCTGGAGCGGGCGCGCGCGGTTCGTGACACCAAGCTGCTCGGCTACCTCAACCTCCGCCGTGCCTTTGCTGGCCGGGAACCTTCGCGGTGGATCAACTTCGGCTCCCTGCTCGCCGTTCTGGGGTGGCCTGGGGAGGCGGACTACTGCTCCGGCAACGACGTCCTGAACGCGGCGGCGAGCTGGCAGCGGCGCTTCGGCGGCACGCACGAGACGACGCTCTCCTGGGCTCTGTGGACGGAGTCGGGCTTCGCCGCGCAGCCGGTGATCCGCGACCTGCTGCTCAGGCAGAGCGCGCTGACCGGTCTGTCCGACGCCGACGGCAGCGCGTTGTTCGCCGCCGAGCTGTCCACTGTGGATGGTGCTGCGGAGGTCACCCACCTCGGTCCTGCGGAGCGCCGACTCGTTTCGCTCCGCTGGCGCCCGTCCGGTGAGTTCCTTTCGTGCCATCGCATTCGCGGGCGCTCCGTGGTGCCCGCCGCGATGATCATCGATCGGATAGCGCGTCCGGGCGATGTGCTCACCGACCTGGAGTTCCACGCGCCGGTCCTGCCCGATGCCGACTACCGGGTGACCACCGGTGCCGTGCTGAGCGACGTCGCGGTGCTCAAGGACCCTCGCGTGCACGTGACCTACAACGTCCACAAAGGACAGTTTTCGGGCGCTTCGGTCGAGCGGATCGAGGGGGCCGCGATCACGCCGCCGTTCTACTCACCTGGCGGAGAGGTCGAGTTGAGCGGCCCGTTCGCCTCGCTCCGTGATGCCCGGATCTCCGAATCGGGTGCGTCGGCGGTGTTCGCGCCGTCGTTGAAGGACCGGGACTTCACGGCTTTCCGGCTTCCCGTTCTGCTCATCGACGCGTTGGTGCAGCTGTCGCTGCTGCCGCGCGTCGCCATCCCCGTGCGCGTCGGCAGGGTCGAGCTGCGCACGGACCTCAACGACGTCGAGCTGCTCTCCCGTCATGGCAAGTCGATCGTGCTCACCACGGACGCCTCCGGTGCCGCCGTGGCCAGCGTTGCCGGAACCGTGCTCGTCTTGGTTGCCGGAGTGGAAACGAGACAAGGAGAACCCAGTGAGCGATCAGAGCCTGTCAGCGTTGGCGCGGCTGGTGCACGGTGACTGCGAGCCCGAGTTCCGCGACGAGCTGCGCAAGATCTTCAGCGATGAGCTGTTCGCCCGGCGCGACGGGCTCACCTACCAGGAGGAGCTGCGGCTGACCTACGAGCGGATGCGCTTCGCCAACGACCGCGTCAGCCCCGAGGAGCTGGTGGAGCACCCGCACCGCCTGTTCGCGTTGCTGGAGTTCTCCGCCGTCGTCAGCCCGTCGCTGTTCATCGCCATGGTGACGCACTACTGCGGTGCCCTGGCGGCGATCCGCGAACTCGGCGCGGGCCGTGACGACCTCGACGAGTACGTCACCGCGCTGGAGAGGATGACCGCGACCGGCGCGCTGCTCATCACCGAACTCGGCTACGGCAACAGCCACGTTTCCATGCGCACGCGGGCGACCTACGACCACGAGCGCCGCGATTTCGTGCTGCACACAGCAGATGAGGCCGCCCGCAAGTTCATGCCCAACGTCGGTCTTCCCGGTGTGCCCAAGCTCGCGACAGTCGCCGCGCAGCTCGACATCGGCGGCGAGGACCGTGGCGTGTTCCTGTTCGTCGTGCACCTGCGCGGGGATGACGGTCTGCTCCCGGGCGTGACGATCACGCAGCTGCCCGAAGCGACGCAGGTGCCCATGGACTACGCGGTGATCTCTTTCGACCACGTCCGCATCCCGATGAGTTCGCTACTGCACGACAGTGCGTCCATCTCCGAGGACGGTGGCTTCCACGATCCGATCGACGACCAGAAGATGCGCCTGGTCCGCTCGCTCACCGTCGCGCAGAGCGTGCGCACCGCCCAGACCGCCGCGCTCGCCGCTGCCGCTCGTGCCAGCGCGCAGATCGCGTTGCGCTACTCGATGCAACGCCCCGCCATGGAGCCGGGCAGCCCGTGGGGTCCGGTGATCCGTCACCGGACCCAGCAGCGCCCGCTCTACACCGCCCTCGCCACCGCGTACGCCCTGACGTGCCACGCCAACCGCGCGAAGGCGGCCAAGGCCACCGCGATGATCCACAACTCGACCAACCGCCCGGTCCCGCCGTCTCCACTGGACCCGCTGCCCAGGACGCTTTCGCTGACCAAGGCGATCACCACGTGGAAGACGGAGCGCCTGACCGCCGAGTGCAGGCAGCGGTGCGGCGCTCGCGGTGTCTTCACCGTCAACCGCCTCCTCGACTACCAGGGCTTGGCCATCGTCAGCAACGCCGCCGGCGGTGACAACTTCCTGCTGTGCCTGGACGCCGCTCGCTCGATGATCGCCGATTTCCACTACGAGCCGCCATCGGGCGACCTGCTCGACCGCGACCTGTGGCTGAGCCTGCTTCGCACTCGCGAGCGCGAGCTCCACCGCGCCCTCAAGACCCAGGACAGCCTCACCGAGGCCGTCGAGTTCGTCGAGGCCCACGGCAACCGCCTGATCCTTGAGAGCTTCCTGGACGCTGTGTCCACTGTGGACACAGATGGTGCAGCGGCGGCGTTGCGCCCGTTGGCGGAGCTGTACGCCTTGACGGAGATCCAGTCGGCGGCGGCGTGGTACCTGTGCGAGGGCTTGTTGACCTCCGCTCAGGTCCGTTCGATTCCCGGGCGTCTCAACGAACTCTGCGAGGAGCTGACGCCGCACGTCGACCTCCTGCTCACCGCGTTCGAGCTGCCCGAAGATCTCCTCCGCGTGCCGATCACCAACGGCGACCTGTCCATGGTCGCGGACATCGTGGATCTGCCCCAGCAGCGAGCCGCGATGGAACTGCCCGTCGGAGTCGCCGCGCCGTGAGGTTGGCAGACTGACCGCCATGCCTCTTCTCGTCGTTCCCGTCCGTGAACCCGGCAGCCTCGCTCAATCGCCGCAGCCCGTGATCACCTCAGCGGAGCTGGAGTTGCGGCCGTGGTGTGCCGAGGACGCGCCCGCGCTGCTCGTCGCCTTCGCCGATCCGGACATCCAGCAGTGGCACCGGTTGTCGCTGGAGTCCACGGCCGAGGCGGAGCAGTGGGCGGCGAGCTGGGCGCGGCGGTGGGCGGCCGAGGAAGCCTTCAGCTGGGCGATCACCGTTGGCGGTCAGGTGCTCGGGCAGGTCGGGCTGCGCGGGGTCGACCTCGCCGAGGGAGAGGCGGAGCTGTCCTACTGGCTGCTTCCCGCCGCGCGCGGGCGTGGTGTCGCCACGCGCGCGGCGGGAGTGCTGGAGGAGTGGGCGTTCGACGTGGTCGGGCTGCACCGGCTGGAGCTCGGTCACGCGGTGGGCAACACGGCGTCGTGCGCGGTGGCGCGGCGGCTGGGCTTCTCCTTCGAGGGCACCCGCAAGAGCGCCTACCTGCAACCGGACGGCAGGCACGACGCGCACATGCACGCCAAGATCAAGCCAGCAAGCTGAAGACCAAGCTGCACAGCAACAACGCCAGCCCGGAGAGCACGCCGCTGACGATCGGCACCCACGCGACCGCGGTCGTCCACGCCATCGCCAGACCGATCCCGCCCAGCACCGCCAAGATCACGCCGGGGATCGCGATCGTCCACGTCCGCCACACGAGCACGAACGCGACGAAGTGCAGGCCGACGACCACCGCGACCCAGGCGACGTTCGCCTGCGGCGGGGCTTCGAGCGCGCGCAACACCTGGAAGCCGCCGAAGAGCGCGACGACCTCGGCCAGCACGACGAACCAGTAGCCCTTGGTGAAACCGCCCGGCGCGGTCGCGGGTTTCTCCCTCTGCCGAAACGTTATGGCCAGCACGGCGGCGAGCAGTGCGATGCCGAGGACTCGTGCCACGGTCGTCAGGGTGTCGCTGAGCGGGGCTCCCGCGTTGACCAGGACGAACGCCGCCCCGCCTGTTGCTCCGATGAGGTTGCCGATGGCCTGCTGCCGCATCGTCGGAGACTACCCGGCCGCGACTACCCCGCGGCGAGGCCGATCGACGGTGAGACGAACGGCACGTAGGCGAGGCCGAGCGGATTTCCCTTCGCCAGCAGCGAGATCCGGGCGCGCATCACCGCGACCCCGATGGCGTCGCGGTTGATCACGAAGGAGCGCAGCACCTCCTGGCCGAACTCGTCGGCCAGTTCCTCGAAGACGGTCGTCTCGGTGCCGATCACTCCGCTGGCGAGCGCCTCGGTGACGAAGTAGCCGACAAGTCCCATGGCGCGTTCGGGCCGCATCCCGGTGACACCGCTGGTGTTGAGGAAGACCAGCGGTCTGCTCCGCTGCCACCGCAGCCCGCGCTGGCGGAAGTCGGCGGGCGTGAGCGGCTCGTCGGAGTCGGTGCCCACGCGCAGGAACGGAGTGTCGCCGTCCACTCCACCGTGCGCGTAGAAGTAGACGACCTGCGGGTCACTGTCCAATTCGGACAGTGTGCGATCCGGGGTCTCGCCGAGCTGGAAACCGCGCCAGGGAAGCATTCTGCGCAGCGAGGCGCTGTGCTCGTCAGCGGAGGCGAAACCCCGGTAGAGCCCGCCCGCCAGGCCGACGCCGTTTCCGGAGGGCAGGGTCGGCGGCAGTGACGGCCCGAGCCCGACGGAGACCGGGAGGCCGAGCGCGTGCCGGAAACCCCAGAAACCGCCGGGGCACACCGTCGCCGGGTCGGGCTGCCGCGCGTGCGCGCAGGTGCGCAGGAAGCACGGGCTGCCGTAGAGGCCGCCGCGTTGCACCGCCGCGAGGAAGTCCGCGCACAGCCGCAGGACCGGCGAGCCGATGTCCAGCGGCAGGTCGTAGATCAGCGCCGTCGGCAGCACGTGGCGGCTGGACGGCGCGAGCGGGACCTGCACGAAACCCGGCTTGGCGAACGCGGCGCCGACGTCCCCGGGCACCCCGCTCATCAGGAGTTGGTACAGGCGACGGCCGTGCGTGGCGAGCAGGCCGAGGTCGACGGTGAACTGCTCGATCGTCGGGGGTTTGGCGTAGCGGTACTCCAGGCCCGCGCGCCACGGCTCCGAACTGGCCCACGCCACCCGGTTCAGCGCGCCGCGCGCGAGGCGGATCTCCTCGGCGAGCTGGTGTTCGCCGAGCGAGGTCTCCGCGCGCAGCGTCTGCCTGCCGTCCGTCGCGAGCAGCCGCACCGACTGGCTCCCCCTGCCGTCCCCGGTCAGCATCAGGCTCGCCGAGTGCTCGGGAACCCTTGTCATGCCGAGCGTTTCCACCGGATCCGCGACGCGGTAGTCCACTGTGGACGTCATCGCGTTCTGGCACGGAACGGGTTTCGCGGTGATCTGGACGTGCACGAGCACCGACTGCACCAGCGTCTGCCGCCAGTACACGTTGCAGCGCAGGCGTGCGGGGCCGAGCGTGTACGGCGAGGTGACGGGGAAGCACAGCCGCGTCCCGTCCTGGACGATCGACGGCTGCCGCAGGACCGTCGAGCTGCCGTCCGCGCCGAGCCGGATCTGCCCGAGCGCGGCGTCCTGCTTGATCGCGAACTCGCCCGGGAACTCGAACAGCGCCACCGACAGCACGGAGTCCTCCGCGCCGGGAACCGGTTGCAGTGCCGGGATCTCCACCCAGAACCAGAAGTTCTGCGCCGCGAGCACGCCGAGTCCCGGGTCCAGGTCCTTGCGCGGATCGGCCGCCAGCGCGAGCCCCGTGCGCACGGCGGTCACCGGCGGGAGCGAGGCGGGCCACGGACCGCTCGACCGCCCACCGTTCGGGCTCGGCGCGGGGATCGCCGGTCGCGAGGCTTGCGCGGGGTGGGCCGGGTGCATCGGCTGCGACTGCGCCGCCAGGGGAACCGGGGCGAGCACCGTGGGCGCGCCGTTCTGCGTGGCTGCTTCTGGGCGCGTGCCTGCGTTCGGTGCTGCTGCGGGATTGTGCGCGATTGCCTTGGTGACAACAGGGTGTGGCTCAGCGTCGGGTGCGGCTGGGGTCAGCGCGGTCGGTTCGGTCGTTTTGGGGGCGAGCACCGTGGGCGAGTCGACCGCGGGGGAGCTTGCGAGCGAGGCGACGACGGTGGGCGGGGCGGCCAGGTTCTGCGGGGCACCTGTGCTTGGTGGGACAGTGGGCTGCGGCGTGCCAGGGCTCGGTGTCGCGGGCTTGGGGTGCAAGGGTTTCTGCGGCGTGGAGGGCACGGGGGTCAGCGCGATCGGCTTCGCGGCGGGGTCGCGGCGGAGGACCGTCGTCGCTTGTGGCTCGGGCGCGGCGACCTGGGAGATCAGCTTCGTGACGCGCGGGATCTCGCCGGACGGCAGTGCGTGCTTGCGGCGGCGGCCCGGGTGCTGGAGCACCGTGGTCTCGGTGGCGCCCGGTTGACGTGCGGCGGAGCCGTTCGGGCTCGCGGGCAGCGAAGGCCAGCCGCCCCACGAACCCGCCGAACTGTCCACTGTGGACTGTGCGGGCGGTGTGGGTGGCGTGGGCGGTGCAGACGACCCGGACGGCGCGGGCGATGACGACAGCGCTGACAACGCGGGCGATCCGAGCGGCGTGGACAGCGCCGAGGATCCGAACGGCGTGGGCGTTGGCGGCGGAGCTGACGATGTGAGCGGCGCTGGTGACCCAGACGGCGTGATCGGCACGGACGACTCGGGCGGCCGGGGCGGCGCGGGCGATGCGGATGGCGTGGACGGCGCGGTCGCGGTGGGCTCGGGCAGCGGTTCGAGGTTCGGCAGCGCGGTGATCGACGGCAGCGCGACCGGCGGCACTACGGACGTCATCGCCGATGCCATGACCGGCTCTCCGACCAGATCTCCGGCCAGCTTTTCGATCGGCACCGCGACAGGTTCGTCGACCGTCTCCGCGACCGGCTCTTCGAGTGGCTCGGTGGCGGGAGGTTCGGCTGGGGGCGACATCTCGACGCGCGGCAGCGGGGTCTCGGCGGGAGCGGACGCGGGGTCGGGGGCTCGCTCGGCGGCGGCCTCTGGCTTGGGCAGGGCCTCGGCGGAGACGGGAGAGGGGACCTCGTCGGTGGCGGGTTCCCAAGGGGCGTCGAGGATCTCGTCGTCGGCGCGGCGGTGGCGTCCGCGCGGGCGAGGGCTGGGCGTGCTCACGGTGGTCTCGATGGCCTGCACGACGGCGCGGCGTCGGCGAGCGGGCTTGGGCGGCTTGGGCACGACGGACATGCCGTTGGCGGCGGGCTGCTCCTTGAGCCGGACCGCGCCGGTCACCGGGTCGGACTCCACGACCCGGTCCAGCTGGTTCAGCGTCTCGGAGTCACCGGCCTCGGCCGCGTGCCGCACCGCCTCGCTGAACTGCTCGTTCGCGGCCACCAAGTTCCCTTCAGCACGAGCGGTCAGCGCGGCGTGCACCGCCTTGGCCAGGTCGGCCTTGCCGAGCACGTCCGCCACCCGCCGGTCCAGCGGCAGGGTGCGGGCGATCTCCTCGCTCCAGCTCGCGGTGACCAGGCCCGCGGCGAGCGGCACGAACTCCCCGGGCTCGCTGACCACGGCGGGCCGTACGAGCCTGGCGCGCGTCGCGATCACGGACTGGCCGGGGCCGGAGGGGTCGAGTTCGACGCGCAGGTGGTACTCGCGCCGCTCGGCTCCCCACGCGTCGGTGCGGTAGCCGAGCCGCCCGCGCCGCTGCGTCAGGTCGACGCGCACGGGGTGGACCTGCTCCAGCAGCCGTACCCGCGCGCCCTTGGGCAGCCACAGGCGCATCGCGGTGTCGGTGACGGACTTGGTCATCACGCCGGAGACCGCGCTGACGAGGTTCGTCGCCAGGCGGGCCGGGTCCGCGACGAGCTCGACCGAGCCGCCGAGCCGGGTGGCGACCGTGCGCAGCCCGCCGATGTCGCTGCCCTCGCCGACCGCGACGCAGTCGCAGACGAAGTGGCCGACGCACGCTTCGGCGGCGCTGGCCAGGTCCTGCTCGGACTCGCCGCTGTCACTGGCCGTGACGAGCAGGGCGTGGCGAACCGCGCCCTCGTGCTCGACGAAGAGCCGGTCCGCCAACGCGAGCTGGTCGCGCATCGCGGCCGGAACACCGGTCGGTGTCACGATCGAGACGGCCGCCTTCGCCACTGCGCGGTTCTCGGGGGTCGACGGGCACAGCTGGCGTCCGACGGGGAACGCCATCCGCGCTCCGGCCAGCACGGCGAAGGCCACACCGTCCGGGAGGGCGTCGATCGCGGCCATCACGGCGTGCTTGACGCCGTCCAGGGCGGCGGGGGCCGAGGCGTCGAAGATGATCACTTCGGCGGCCGGTGGTGGTTCGGTGGGGGCCGTGGCCAGCGGGGAGGCGGTCACCGAGAGCACGGCGTCCAGTTCGCGGGCGCCCGGCCGAAGGTGCTCGTTGTGCGAGACCTCGATGTCGAATCCGAGTCGCTCGCGCATGTCCTTGCCTTCCCGGAACCCCGTCAGCGGGCGGTGCTCTGCGGAGCGGCGTTCACTGTCGAGGGAACCACGAACACTCCTCCAGATGGGCGCAAACCGACGCGAGGCAGCACACATGGTTGCACGGCTTCGCTCGACCGCGTGAGTCGCAATCACAAGACCAGAACCCGATCCGGGAACTTAACACGCTCCGCATTCGTCGTATGGTGTACGGTATGATGTACGGCGAACGAGGAGGAGAGCAGATGTCAGGTGTTCCGGAGTCCGTGGCGGTCAGCGGTGCGTTCAGCCCGGGCGAGCAGGACGTGGCGAGCGTGCACGCGTGGTTCGCGGAGTACGACGCGCACGCCGCCGCCGGCGCGGTCGAGAAGATGGCCGACATGGCGCTGTACCCGTTGAACGTGGTCAGCGACTCGGCCGAGGGCAACGGCGCGGCGGCGCAGTGGTCGCGCGAGGGCTTCGTCGAGTCGATGAAGCACGTCGTCGGCGGTGGCGGTGACGTCACGATGGAGTCGGTGCGGAACCCGATCTTCCTGACCGACAAGCTCGTCGTCGTGGTGACCGAGGCCCGGTTCACCACCGCGGAGGGCTCGCAGGACGTGCGCTACGCCGACATCCTGGTCAAGGTCGACGGGAAGTGGCTCTTCCAGACCATGATCCAGGGCGGCTGGGGCGAGAACCTGTAGTCACACGACCCCCCGCCCCGGGCCCAACGCGCCCGGGGCGGGGTTCGCGTGTCTTCAAGACCCCTCAACCCCGGTTTCGATCATCGTCAACCGCGTCCTACTTCGGCGCGGCTGACGGGGTTTGCGGTCGTTGAAGACCGTTGCGGCGGGGGTTTGCGGGTCTTGAAGACTGGTGAACTCGGGCTAGCCGGTGCGGCGGCTGATCAGGGCTTCGATGCCGTCGAGGATGCGTTCGAGGCCGAACTCGAAGGCGTGGTCGGGGTTCACCGCCGCGTTGTGGGCCTCGCCCGCCGCCGTGCCGACCGCCGCCGCGAGCGGGTAGCTCTCCGCGTCGGACATGCGGGCCAGGAACGGCTGGTGCGCCTGCCACCACTTCTCGTCGGTCATGCCCGTGCGCTGCTCGGCCTGCGCCGCGTCCAGGCTGGTGCGGGCCGCCCCGTGCACGAAGCCGTTCACCAGGGTGATCACCGAGTCCATCTCGACCGCGCTCAGGCCGATCCCGTCCACCGCGCGCAGCTCGTAGTCGTACTTCGCGATCAGGTTCGGGCCGAGCACGGGGCGGTTCGCCGCGACCTGGAGCAGCCACGGGTGCCGCAGGTAGAGCTTGTGGTTCTCGCGCGCGACCTGGTCGAGGCGGGCGCGCCACGGCTGGTCGCCGAGGTCGGGGCGAGCGGTCTCCGCGTTGACCGTGTCCTGCATGACGTCGAACAGCTCACCCTTGCCGGGCACGTGCGTGTAGAGCGACATCGTGCCGACGCCGAGCTCCTCGGCGACTCGGCGCATGGACAGGGCGCCGAGCCCGTCGCGGTCGGCCACCTCGATCGCGGCCCGCACGATGCTGTCGACGCTGAGGTCGGTCTTGCCCTTCCTCGCGCTGCGTTCGGCGGTGCGCCAGAGCAGGGCGAGGCTCCTGGCCGGGTCTCCCGTGCCGCTGTATTCGGTGCCCATGTAACGCCTTCCGCTCTGCTGACGACAGGGTCATCGTAGCTTCTCGGTACGGTGTACGGTACAACGTACGACGACGAAGGGGGTGCCGGTTGGGATCGGAGACGGCTGTCCGCGCGGAGGGTCTGACCAAGCGCTACGGCGACACGACGGTGCTGGACGGGGTGGACCTGCACCTGGCGCCGGGGCGGGTGCTCGGGTTGCTCGGGCAGAACGGCGCGGGCAAGACGACGACGGTGCGGGTGCTGACCACGCTGCTCAAGGCCGATTCCGGGCGAGCGGAGGTCGCGGGCTTCGACGTCGCGACGCAGCCGCGGGAAGTGCGCGCGAGCATCGGCCTCGTCGGGCAGCACGCGGCGGTGGACGAGGTGCTCAGCGGGCGCGACAACCTGGTGATGTTCGGGCGGCTGCACGGACTCCGGCCTCGTGCGGCGCGGGCGCGGGCGGGGGAGCTGCTGGAGCGCTTCCGGCTCGTCGACGCGGCGACGCGGGCGGTCGGCAAGTACTCCGGAGGGATGCGGCGGCGGCTCGACCTCGCCGCGAGCCTGGTGTGCGCGCCGAAGGTGCTGTTCCTCGACGAACCCACGACGGGTCTCGACCCGCACAGCCGAGCCGAAGTGTGGGAGGAGGTGCGCGCGTTGGTGGCGGCGGGCACCTCGGTGCTGCTGACCACGCAGTACCTGGAGGAGGCCGACCAGCTCGCCGACCACGTCGCGGTGATCGCGGCAGGACGGGTGATCGCCGAGGGCAGCCCGGCCGCGCTCAAGGAGGACCTGGGCGGAGACCGGATCGAGGTGGTGCTGCACGAAGCGGCCGACCTCGCGCGAGCTGCTTCGCTCATCGCCGTCGCGACCGGCTCGGAACCGTTGGTGGACAAGGACACTCGCCTGATCGGAGCGCTCGTCTCTGATCGGGTTCGCGCGTTGACGCGGACGGTCACCGCGCTGCACGAGGCCGCCGTCGACGTCGAGGACCTCACGCTGCGCCGCCCCACCCTCGACGAGGTTTTCCTGCACCTGACCGGGAAGGAGGCCGCGTGAACAGGCTCGCCGCCGACACGTGGACGTTGACCCAGCGCGATCTGCGGCACTGGATCGCCCAGCCGACCCCGGTCGTCATCGGGCTGCTGTTCCCGGTGATGACCGTGCTGATGTTCGGATTCCTGTTCGGCGGGGCGCTGAGCGTGCCCGGCGGAGGGAACTACCGCGAGTTCCTGATGCCGGGGATGTTCGCGCTCACCATGGTCTTCGGCATGGAATCGACCATGGCGTCCGTCGTCGCGGACGCGCAGCGCGGTGTGACCGATCGGTTCCGGTCCATGCCGATGGCTTCGTCGGCGGTGCTGTTGGGGCGGAGCTGCGCGGACATGCTCAACGCGGCGGCGGTGCTCGTGGTGCTGGTCGTGTGCGGGCTGCTCGTGGGGTGGCGCTCGCACGGCGGGTTCTTGCCGACGCTGGTGGCGTTCGGGTTGTTGCTGTTGCTGCGGTTCGCGTTGATCTGGGTGGGGATTTACGTCGGGCTGTTGATGCGCGGGCCGGAGGCGTTGGCGGCCGCGCAGATTCTGGTGTGGCCCCTGGGGTTCTTGTCGAGTGCTTTTGTGTCGCCGGAGACCATGCCCGGGTGGGTTGGGGCGGTGGCGGAGTGGAATCCGTTGTCGGCGACTGTTGCTGCTTGTCGGGGGTTGTTCGGGAATCCTGGGGTTGGGGCGTCTTGGGTGGCCGAGAATGCTGTGATTTTTGCTGTGGTGTGGCCGGTGGTGTTGGTGGCGGTTTTTGTGCCGTTGAGTGTGCGGAGGTGGCGGGGGTTGGGGGTTTAGCTCTTGGGGTGGGGTTTTTTGGTTGGGGACGGCTGGGCTTTCTGCTGGTATCGGCTGGGCTTCCGGGCCGCACCGGTACCAGCGGGGGTGCGTGGTTCGCGCCGGTTCCTGGGTGGGGTCGGCTTGACCTGGGGCCCCTTGCGCGTGCCCCTGGGCCTTACAGGGGCACGGGATAGAACCCC
>NZ_BAABAL010000017.1:0-376392 GCF_039537405.1 Allokutzneria multivorans
CAGACCAGATCCTTCACCGCCTAGCCAGTTATCTGAACAGAATTCCTGACTCAGGACACTAGGCGGGGGCCTTGGCGACGAGCGCCTTGCCCGCCTCGACCCAGCGGGCCTCGTCGGGGGTGCCCTCGCCGACGTGGATCTCCAGCAGGTACTTCTCGGTGGCCACGTAGATGTCGCCGCCGGGGGCGCCGAGCGCGGCGGGCACGGTGACCGCGCCCAGGCCGACGTCGGTGATCAGCTTGCTGCCGGGGGTGTTCTTGTTGGCCCGCTGCACGAGTTCGGTGGGGTGCTGGCCGGTCGTGCCGTAGACGTTGATCCAGTTCTTCGGCAGCCCGGTGGCCTCGGTCGGGTAGAAGCAGCTGCGCTTCTGGCCGTCGGGGCCCATGTCCAGCTGGGTGTTCTGCCCCGGCGAGACGGGCTGGCCGACCAGCGTGCTGAACTCGGCCGTGGTGAGCAGGCACTCGTCCTCGACCACGCCGGTGATCAACGGCGCGCCGGAGGTGGTGGTCGGCACGGGGTCCAGCTCGATGTCGGAGGCCGGGGGCTTGGTGAGGGCCACGGAGGGCGCCGAGTGCTCCGGGGTCGCAGGGGGTGGGGGCGCGCCGTCAGCGCCCTTCGCGCACCCGGTCAGCAGGAACGCGGCCACTGCCAAGGCGGCGGTGACCCAGCCACGGCGGTCTGCTCGCACGAGATCCAAATTAGTGCACGGGCGCGTCAGCGGCCTCTGCGCACCAGTTCGAAGCACAGCACGGCGGCGGCGCTGGCCACGTTGAGCGACTCGACACCGCCCGCCATCGGGATGGACACCCAGCTCGTGACGTGCTCGCGGACCTCGGGGGAGACGCCGTCGGTCTCCCCGCCGAGCACGAACGCCACGCGGCCCGGGACCTTCGCCTCGAACAGCGTCGTGCGGCTCGTCCCGTCCATCCCGATCACGGTGTAGCCCGCCGAGCGCAGGTCGTGCGCGGCCTCGCCCGCGGTGGCGCAGCGCAGCATCGGCGCGTGGAAGGCCACTCCGGCGGAGGCCTTCACCACGAGCGGGTCGATGCTCGCGACCCCGCGCCTGGGCACGACGATTCCGCCGATCCCGGCGGCGGTCGCGGTGCGCAGGATCATCCCGACGTTGGCGGGCGTGGTGATCCCGTCCAGCACGAGCACGGAGGACGGCAGCTTGCGCCCGGACAGCGCGGCGTCGAGCGTGCGCATCTTCGGCGCCACCACGTCGGCGAGCACGCCCTGGTCGTGACGGCCGTTGCCTGCGAGCACCTTCACGCGGTGCGGGGTCGCGCGCTGCACCTGCACACCGCGGCGACGCGCGGCGTCGAGGATCTCGTGCGCCGCGGCGCCCCGCGCGTTGTCGGCGAGGATCACCTTGTCCACGGCGAGCTGGTCGTCAGCGAGTGCCTCCAGCACCGGCTTGCGGCCGTACACAGTGACGAATCGGTCCTTCGGTGACACCTGCTCCACGTGGTCAGCATCCCATGCCTCATAAGCGACTCGTTTCCCGCGACATCTCGAACCGGGCGCGCGCTGTGTCAGGATCGACCGCATGCCCGATCGCCTCTCCGCACTCGATGCCTCGTTCCTCTACCTGGAGGACCCGATGACGCCGATGCACCTGGGAGGCGTGTCGATCTTCCGGAAGCCGCGGAGCGGGTTCGACTACGACCGTCTGCTGGGGCTGATCGAGGAGCGGCTGCCGCTGGTGCCCCGCTACCGGCAGAAGGTCATGCAGGTCCCGGCGAGGCTCGCGCGCCCGGTGTGGGTGGACGACCCGGACTTCGACCTGACCTACCACGTGCGTCGCTCCGCGCTCCCCAAGCCGGGCAGCGAGGAACAGCTCAACGAGCTCGTGGCGCGGTTGATGTCGAGGCAGTTGGACCACACACGCCCGCTGTGGGAGGCGTACCTCGTCGAGGGCCTCGCGGGGGGCCGTGTCGCCGTGGTCACCAAGACGCACAACGCGATGGTCGACGGCATCGCGGCGCCGGACATCACTCAGGTCATCCTGGACGTCACCGCGACGCCCAGGAAGACCCCTGAAGAGCTCTGGATGCCCCATCCGCAGCCCAGCGGTGCCCAGTTGGTGTTGGAGGCGGTGGCGGAGGTCGTGCAGCGCCCAGGGGAGCTTCTGGAGAACGTGCACGCCGCTGCGCTCGACGCGGCCGCGACGGTTCGCAAGGTCACCGATGCCGTAGGCGGTCTGGCGTCCGCCGTGACGACTGCTGCGCGCCCAGCGCCTTCGGGGCCGCTGAACGTCCGGATCTCCACGCAGCGCCGTTACGCCGTCGCGCGCACGCGGCTTGAGGAGTACCGCGCGGTGCGGCGCAAGCACGGTGGCACCGTCAACGACGGAGTGCTTGCGGTCATCTCGGGGGCACTACGCAACTGGCTGCTTTCCAGGGGCGAAGCCGTCACGTCCTCCACGACGATCCGCGCGATGGTGCCGGTGTCTGTGCTCGGTACGGACACCGGCAACAGCGTCTCCTCGTACCTGGTCGATCTGCCTGTGGGGGAGCCGAACCCCGTAGTGCGCCTGCACCACGTCAGTCACGCCATGCGCGCACACTCGGAGTCAGGTCAGTCCGTGGCCGCAGAGGCGCTAGTGCGGCTCTCGGGCTTCGCGCCGCCCACGCTGCACGCGCTCGGCGCACGGGCCGCCAGCTCGTTCTCCAAGCGCATCTTCAACCTCGTCGTGACCAATGTTCCGGGGCCGCAGGTGCCGTTGTACGCGGCAGGGGCCAAGATGATGGAAATGTTCCCGGTCGTCCCGTTGGCCATGAACCAGGCGTTGTCGATCGGTGTCACCTCTTACGACGGCGGCGTATATTTCGGGCTCAACGCTGACCGCGACGCGATGTCAGATGCAGACGTGCTCGCCGGAATGGTTGAAGAGTCCTTGGAAGAACTAGTAGGAGCGGTGTCGGTGTGAGGGTCTACATCCCGGTCACGGTGCCGATGTTGCAGCGTTTCGTGAAGGACAGCGAGCTCCAGCCGCTCGGTGGCACGGCGTTCGCGCTGACCCCGATGCTGCGCGAGTCCTACGCCACGGGCGACACCGAAGAGCTGGAGTACGCGGCCATGTCCGAGGCCGCGCGCGCTTCGCTGCGGCTCATCGCCGCCGAACAGGCCGACGACGCGGACGTCCCCGTGCGCCGCGCGGTGGTGTCCGCCGACGTCGAGGACGTGAAGCTGCGCCCGGACCTGGACGACGCAGTGGTGAGGCTGTCCGGCCCCGTGCCGATGAGCGCCGTTGCCGCAGTGCACGTCGACCTGCCCGACGCGGAGAACGCCGTGCGCGCCGCGGCCGCCGTGATCGACGCGGCGGACATGGGCGATCCGGACGCGGAGTTCACGCTCGGCGACGCGGAGGACCACGAGCTGGCTTGGTACGCGGTGCAGGAGCTGCCGTTCCTGCTGGAGCTGATGTAACCGACCGTCAGTGACAGGATGGGCCGGGTAAGTCGATCCGAGAGGGAGGCGAACCCGACCCATGGACGCCGTCACGTCCGTTCCGCGCCCGGTGAACGAGCCGATCCGCTCCTACGCGCCAGGAACCGCCGAGCGCGAATCGTTGCAGCGCAGGATCTCCGAGCTCGAAGGCGACCAGCACGAGCTGACCATGACCATCGGCGGCAAGCAGCGCATGGCCGGTGGCGATCGGATCACCGTGGTGCAGCCGCACGACCACGCGCACGTGCTCGGGGTGACCGCGCAGGCCACCGCGCCCGATGTCGCCGACGCGGTCGCGGCGGCGAAGCAGGCCGCCCCGGGCTGGCGTGAGCTGCCCTTCGACCAGCGAGCCGCCGTGCTGCTGCGTGCGGCCGACCTGCTCGCCGGGCCGTGGCGGGACACGCTCAACGCGGCGACGATCCTGGGGCAGTCCAAGTCGGCGCAGCAGGCCGAGATCGATGCGGCCTGCGAGCTGATCGACTTCCTCCGGTTCAACGTGTCCTTCGCGCGGCAGCTGCTGGAGGAGCAGCCGATCTCCAGCCCCGGCGTGTGGAACCGCTTCGACCACCGCCCGCTGGACGGCTTCGTCGTGGCGATCACCCCGTTCAACTTCACCGCCATCGCGGGGAACCTGCCGCTGGCGCCCGCGCTCATGGGCAACACGGTGGTGTGGAAGCCCTCACCGACCCAGCAGCTCGCCGCGCACCTGACGATGCGCCTGCTGGAGGCCGCGGGCCTGCCGCCCGGCGTGATCAACATGGTGACCGGTGACGGCGCGGCGGTGAGCGAGGTCGCGCTGGCCGATCCCGGGTGCGCGGGCCTGCACTTCACCGGCTCCACCGCGACCTTCAAGAAGCTCTGGCGCTCGATGGCCGACAACCTGGACGTCTACCGCTCCTACCCGCGCATCGTGGGCGAGACCGGCGGCAAGGACTTCGTCGTCGCGCACCCCTCCGCCGATCCCACCGCCGTCGCGGTCGGGCTCGTGCGCGGCGCTTTCGAGTACCAGGGCCAGAAGTGCTCGGCCGCCTCGCGCGCGTACCTGCCACGTTCCTTGTGGGACAACGGACTTCGCGAGCAGCTCGCCGATCTGACCGGCAGTGTCACCTACGGCGACGTCACCGACTTCTCGTTCTTCGGGGGTGCGGTGATCGACTCGCGCGCCTTCGCGAAGAACAAGGGCGCGCAGCTCATGGCGAGCGCGTCGTCCTCGATCGAGGTGCTCGCGGGCGGCACCGCCGACGACTCGGTCGGCTATTTCGTGCAGCCCACGGTGCTCGTCGGCTCCGACCCGACGCACGAGGTGTTCACGACCGAGTTCTTCGGGCCGATCCTCGCTGTGCACGTCTACGAGGACTCGGACTTCGAGAAGGTGTTGCAGATCGTCGACACCACAACGCCTTACGCGCTCACGGGTGCGGTGTTCGCGACGGACCGCGCGGCCGTCGAGCAAGCGCAGAAGTCGCTCCGCTTCGCGGCGGGCAACTTCTACGTCAACGACAAGCCGACCGGAGCCGTCGTCGGCCAGCAGCCCTTCGGCGGCAGTCGCGCGTCGGGCACCAACGACAAGGCGGGGTCGGTCTTCAACCTGCTGCGCTGGACCAGTCCGCGCTCGGTGAAGGAGACCTTGGTTCCCCCGACTGAGCACACCTACCCGCACATGGGCTGAATCCGTTTCTGCTGTGTGGAAGCGTGTCCCGGGTGGAGGACAACACCCGGGACACGCTGGTGGAGCTTCGTTCTGCCGATGACCGCGCGCCGCACGTGGCTGCGGCGGTCCGGACCAGTCTGCGCGACTTCTTCGGGGACGCGGAGTCGGCCATCGCGCGAGATTTCGTTGTCACCGTTGAAGACGGCGACCGTCCGGAGACTCTGATGGTCTTACTCCGGAGGGGCGGCTTCGTCGCTGGCTTTGGGGTCTTCGACGCTGACAACGGGGCTGAGACCCTGGCCGCGGTCGCCGACAGGCTTCAGGACGCGATCACCGAGGAGTTCCGCGTGGCGACGCCGCGCTGCCCCGGCCACCCGCACCCGCTCAGCGTTCGAGTGATCGATGCGGAGCCGATGTGGTTGTGCCCCAAGGACAACAACCACTTCGCCTGCCGTATCGGCGAGTACGAAAAGCCCCCGCCCGCTCCGTGAGGAGCTGACGGGGGCCCTTGTTCTTGGCTAGCGCGGCGGCTGCGGGAGCTGGATGGGCGGGGCGATCTCGCTCTCGGCGGGAGCCTTGATGTCCACCGGCTCACCCCAGTTCGAGTACTTCACGCTGATGCCGTTCGCGTCTTGCTGACCGGGCATCAGCTGGCTGAAGTCGATCTGCTTCGGCAGGTCCTGGCCGTCGATCCAGAAGTCGTAGCTCATGGTCGTCATGCCGGACTTGAGCAGGATGTCCAGACCGAGCTTCTGCAACGGGTCGGTGGTCCGCTCGGCCAGCTTCCGCATGTCCACGTCGATCTTGTGCTTCGTCGCGGGCGCGCCGTCCAGGGTGCCGGGCGTGGAGTTGGCGAGCGTGCCGGCGTCGCCGAACTTCTTGATGGCGATCTGCGGGTCGGCGGAGTCGCGCATCTGCTGGACCAGGCCGCCCATCAGCTTCGACATGATGTCGGTGCCCTTGGGGTCGATCTTCAGCCACTTCTTGCCGGGCGGCACCGAGCCGTCCTTGGGGGCCTCGACGTACATGACCCCGCCGACGAGCAGCATCTTGGTGTCCTGCGCGGGCTGGCCGTCCTCGCCAGGGGTCTTCGAGGTCATCGACAGCGAGACCTCGTTGCCGTCGAAGCGGATCATCCCGTTGCCGCCGACGTCGGCCGCCTTCGGGCCGCTGCCCGCGACGGTGACCTTGGCGGTCTTCTTCGCCTTCATCGCGGTGGCGGCCTTGTCCATCAGCCCGGCGATCGGCCCGGACGGCGCACCGCCACCCCCGCTCGCGGCACTCGTCGGAGCGCCCGCCTGGCCGGAGTTCTGCGCCGGGACTGCCTCGCCCGGCTGAGCCGAGCCGCATGCGGTGAGCACGCCGACGAGCGCGAGCCCGGTCAGCGTGACGATGGTCGTGCGACGCACGGTGCTACCCCCTGGGAGCGAGTGGTGAGGTGCCGTTACGACGGCCCCTGCCGATGTCCGGTTCCGCCCTACTCGGGCGGGAGGTCCTCGACGCCCGCCCGGGAGCCGAGCAACCGGCGAAGGGACTCCAGCCGACCGGATGGTGCCACACCTTCGGCGACCACCTGGTCCAAAGCGCAATCCGGGTCCTCCGGATCTCCCCGGTGCCCGCAGTTGACCTGGCACTCCTCGGCGGCCGCGGCGAACTCCGGGAAAGCCAGCACCAGGTCGTCGGGGGTGATGTGGGCGAGGCCGAACGAGCGCACGCCCGGGGTGTCGACCACCCAGCCGTCGCCCTCCGGAAGCGGCAGGGCGAGCGCGGTGACCGACACGTGCCGTCCCTTGCCGACGCCGGACACCGCGCCGGTGCGCCGGTTCGCGTCCGGAACGAGCTTGTTGACCAGCGTCGACTTGCCCACGCCGGAGTGCCCGATGAACGCGGACACGCGCCCGGTGATCCGCTCGCGCAGCTCGGCCGGGTCCTGGTCGCGCCGCGTCACCACGACCGGCAGGTCCAGGTCGGCGTAGGCGGCCAGCAGTTCCTCGGGGTCGGCGAGGTCGGACTTCGTCAAGCACAGCAACGGGTCCAGGTGCCCCGCGTAGGCCGCTACGAGGCACCGGTCGATGAAGCCGGTGCGCGGCTCGGGGTCGGCGAGCGCGGTGACGATCACCAGTTGGTCGGCGTTGGCCACCACGAGCCGCTCGAACGGGTCGGTGTCGTCGGCGGTGCGCCGCAGGACGCTCTTGCGCTCGGTCACCCGCACGATCCGCGCCAGCGTGTCGGTCTTGCCGGAGGTGTCGCCGACCAGGTCGACCCAGTCGCCGACGACCACGGGCGTTCGGCCCATCTCGCGGGCGCGCATCGCGATCACCTCGCGGCTCGGGTCTCCGCCGAGCGCGCAGGTCCAGCGGCCCCGGTCCACGGTGAGCACCATGGCCGCCTCGGCGTCCTCGTGGCTGGGCCTCAGCTTGCTGCGCGGGCGCGTGCCCTTGCCCGGACGGACGCGGACGTCCGACTCGTCCAGGTTGCGCCAACCCCGCCGACTCACGACGCCTCCACGACCGCCCCGTCCAGCATTGTCCGCCACATCGCGGGGAAGTCCGGGATGGTCTTGTCGGTGGTGCCGATGTCGTCGACCTCCACGCCCTCGACGCGGAGCCCGACGATCGCGCCCGCGGTGGCCATGCGGTGGTCGGCGTAGGCGCCCCACACGCCGCCGTGCAGCGGACGCGGGCGGATGACCAGGCCGTCCTCGGTCTCCTCCGCGTCACCGCCGAGCCGGTTGATCTCCGCCGTCAGCGCGGCGAGCCGGTCGGTCTCGTGCCCGCGGATGTGCGCGATGCCCCGCAGCCGCGTCGTGCCCTCGGCCAGCGCGGCGACGGCCGCCACCGTGGGGCTCAGCTCGGAGGCGTGCCGCAGGTCCATGTCGATCCCGGTGAGCACGTCGGGGCCGCGCACGGTCAACCCGCGCTCGTCGAGCGTCACCTCGCAGCCCATGAGCTGCAGGATCTCGCGGATCGCGTCGCCGGGCTGGGTGGTGCGCGTCGGCCAGCCGGGCACGGTGACCTGGCCGCCGGTGACCGCCGCCGCCGCGAGGAACGGCGTTGCGTTGGACAGGTCGGGCTCGATGTCCCAGTCCCGCGCGCTGATCACACCGGGCCGCACCCGCCAGGTGTTCGGCTCGTCGTCCTCGACCTCGACACCGTGCGCGCGCAGCATCTCCACGGTCATCTCGATGTGCGGCAGCGACGGCACGGGCTTGCCGTCGTGCAGGACGGTGATGCCGTTGTCGTAGCGCGCGCCGGAGAGCAGCAGGCCGGAGACGAACTGCGAGGAGTTCGACGCGTCGATCACCACCTGACCGCCGGTGAGGTGACCGGTTCCGTGCACGGTGAAGGGCAGGGCGTCGCCGTCGATGTCCGCGCCGAGCGCGCGCAGCGCTCCGAGGATCGTGCCCATCGGGCGCAGCCGGGCCTGCGGGTCGCCGTCGAAGCGCACAGTGCCCTTGGCCAGCACCGCGGCGGGCGGCACGAAGCGCATGACGGTGCCCGCGAGGCCGCATTCCAGCTCGGCGGGGCCGGTCAGCGGCGCGGGGGTGACCTGCCACGAGCCGTCCGGCCCGTCCTCCACACCGACGCCCAGCGCGCGCAGCGTGCCGACCATCAGCGCGCTGTCCCGGCTGCGCAGCGGGGCGCGCAGCACCGACGGACCGTCCGCCAGCGCCGCGAGCACGAGCGCGCGGTTGGTGATCGACTTGGAGCCGGGCAGCGGTACTTCCGCGTGCACGGGGGAGTCGGTGCGGGGGGCCAGCCAGTGCGAGGTCATGTGTCGATGATCCCCCAACCGGCCCCGGGCCCCTCGCCCGGACCGGCCTGACATGCCACGATGGTCACGTGTGCGGCAGATTCGCCACCACCCGGGACCCGGATTCGCTTGCCGCCGAGTTCGACGCGGTGGATGGCACCGAAGGTCTCGCGGGCGGCGCTGACTACAACGTGGCCCCGACCAAGCACGTCCCGGCGGTCGTGGCGCGGCACCCGCGCGACGCCGAGGGCGAGCCCGACCCCGACTCCGTGGTCCGCAGCGTCCGGATGATGCGCTGGGGCCTGGTGCCGATGTGGGCGAAGGACCCCTCCGTGGGCTCGCGCATGATCAACGCGCGCGTCGAGTCCGCGGCGGAGAAACCCGCGTTCCGCAAGGCTTTCGCCCGCCGCCGTTGCCTGATCCCCGCCGACGGGTGGTACGAGTGGCAGGTTGACGGCAGCGGCCGCAAGCAGCCCTTCTTCATGACCCCGGAGGACGGCTCCGTGCTGGCCTTCGCCGGGCTCTGGGAGACCTGGCGGCCCAAGGAGGCGGCTGCCGACGAGCCGCCGATGGTGACCTTCGCCGTGCTGACGACGGACTCCTTCGGCCAGCTCGCCGACGTGCACCACCGGATGCCGCTCATGCTCGCCCGGCACGCGTGGGCGGCCTGGCTCGACCCCGACTCCGCCGACCCCTCTGCCCTTCTCGCCCAGCCCGACGAGGCGCTGATCGCGAGGCTTGAGCTGCGCCCGGTGGCGACGAAGGTCAACAGCGTCCGCAACAACGGCCCGGAGCTGCTGGACCGCTTCGTCCAGGAGGAAACGGCCGAACAACCCCTCTTCGAGCTGCCATGACCACCGTGGAGATCGACACGCCGTTCGGCCCGGCGCGGGCGGAGCTGCACTGCGCCCCCGGGGCTCGCGCGGCGCTGCTGCTCGGACACGGCGCCGGTGGGGGCATCAGTGCTCCTGACCTGGTCGCGGTGACGCGCGCGGCGACCGAGGCGGGCCTGGACGTCGCCTTGATCGAGCAGCCGTACCGCGTGGCCGGACGTCGCGCTCCGGCCCCGGCGAAGCAGCTCGACGCGGCCTGGCTCGCGGTGGCCGAGCACCTGGGTTCCTCGTGGTGCGAAGACCTTCCCCTGGTCTTCGGCGGCCGTTCCTCAGGCGCGCGCGTCGCCTGCCGAACCGCCGCTGAGGGGCAGGCGGTCGCGGTGCTGTGCCTGGCGTTCCCCGTGCACCCGCCCGGCAAGCCGGAGAAGTCGCGGATGGCCGAGCTGGCCGAGGTCGACTCCCCGGTGCTCGTCGTCCAGGGCGAGCGCGACCCCTTCGGCATGCCACCCTCCGCCCACCACCGCGAAGTCGTCGTGGTGCCCGGCGACCACTCCCTCAAGGCAGACGTTCCCCTCGTCGCCCGCACCGCGGGCGAATGGCTCGCCCGCGTGCTCCGCCCGCTCGACTAAGAGATGCGGGCCACCACAGCGCCGGTGAGGCGGACCAGGTCGGCGGGGGCCAGCTCGACTTCCAGACCGCGTCGGCCCGCGCTGCAGAAGACCGTGTCGAAGGTCTCGGCGGAGGCGTCCACGACCAGCGGCAGGCGCTTCTTCTGGCCAAGCGGGGAGATCCCGCCCGCCACGTAGCCGGTCGCCCGCTCCGCGTCCGGAACGGCCGCCATCTTGGCCTTCTTGCCGCCCACGGCCGCCGCCAGCGCCTTCAGGTCGAGCTGCGCGGTCACCGGGACCACGCCGACGGTGAGCTTGCCGTCGACCTCGGCCACCAGGGTCTTGAACACCCGACCCGGCGCCAGCCCCAGCGCCTCGGCGGCTTCGAGACCGTAGGAGGCGTGCCTCGGGTCGTGCTCGTAGGAGTGCAGCTCGTGCCGCACCTTCTGCTTGTCCAGCAACGCCGTCGCCGGAGTCCCGCGTCCCGCCATGATCGAACCTTAGGGCCTGCTCCGCAGGCCCGTGTTCGCGATAGCCGGGCCTCGATCCCGCCTCTCATGAACAGGCCCTGGAACGGGGAATGCGCGGGCCCTCCACCGCGTTCCCACCCACGTGGGAACCGAGCTGATGAGCGATCCAGGCAAGCGCTGCCCGGCGCGGCCGCCGAGGGACGCGCGGACCGGCCGCAACGCCGCCCGCCGCGTATCCTCGGGTCCGACGCACGCTTCACCGGCGGTGGGACAGCTCCCGCCGGAGTGGTTGGAAGGGAGCCAGGTGCCCGACACCTCGCCCGAGGTCGGACAGGTCGCTGAGGAGTCCGCCGAGCAGCGCGCGGCGCGCTTCGAGCGGGACGCGATGCCGCTGCTGGACCAGCTGTACTCGGCCGCGCTGCGGATGACCCGCAACCCGGCCGATGCCGAGGACCTGGTGCAGGAGACCTACCTCAAGGCTTACGGCGCGTTCGCGTCGTTCAGGGACGGCACCAACCTCAAGGCGTGGCTCTACCGCATCCTGACCAACACCTACATCAACGGCTACCGGCGCAAGCAGCGCCAGCCGGTGCAGCAGCCGACCGAGGAGATCCAGGACTGGCAGCTCGCCCAGGCCGAGAGCCACACCTCCTCGGGTCTGCGCTCCGCCGAGGTCGAGGCGCTGGACCGGCTGCCGGACAGCGACGTCAAGGACGCCCTTCAGCGACTTCCGGAGGAGTTCCGGATCGCGGTGTACCTCGCCGACGTCGAGGGATTCGCTTACAAGGAGATCGCGGACATCATGGGTACGCCGATCGGGACCGTGATGTCCCGGTTGCACCGCGGCCGGCGCCAACTGCGCGAGATGCTCACCGGTGTGGCCGAGGAGCGTGGTCTGCTGCGCGGTCGCCAGCGCGAGGTGACCGGGTCATGAAGAACTGCGGCGACCACGAGACCGACTGCTCCGAGGTGCTGGCCGAGGTCTGGCTCTACCTGGACCAGGAGTGCGACAAGACCCGCCGGGAGCTGCTGCACCGGCACCTCAACGAGTGCAACCCGTGCCTGGAGAGCTACGGCATCGAGGAGCACATCAAGGCGCTGCTGGCCCGCAAGTGCGGTGGCGAGCACGCCCCGGACACGCTCAAGGACCGCCTGCGCGCGTGCATACGGGAGCAGGCCGAGGTGATCGTCCAGCACGGCGCCGAGGGCACCACGGTGGAGATCCGGCACAAGAAGGTGGAAATCACAGAAGCCGAGCAGTAGCCCAAGCTCAGCAGGACGCGAAAAGGCCCCGCGACCGTGTGGTCGGCGGGGCCTTCGCATGCCTGGTGTCAGGCGTTGGGGCGCTTCCCGTGGTTCGCGCCACCCTTCTTACGGTCGCGCTTCTTGCGTCCGCGCTTCGACATTGCGTCACCTCGTTTTGCTGATGAACGGCCGCAACCGGCGGCCGTAGTCCTACGCCGCCAAGTTTGACACGTCTGAAACCGCGCCCCCCGCCTGGCCTCGTTCGTGATTGGATTGCGCCGGTTCATCAGCGTCAAGGAGGACATGAGATGGCCGAGGAGATCCACGCCGAGATGGTGGCCAACGTCTGGAAGGTGGTCGTCAAGGACGGCGACACCGTGGAGGACGGCGACACCTTGGTGATCTTGGAGTCCATGAAGATGGAGATCCCGGTCGTGGCGGAGGCCGACGGCGTGGTGACCGTCAAGGTGGCCGAGGGCGACGTCGTCCAGGAAGGCGACCTGGTCGCCGTCATCGACTAGTCCGCGTTCGGCACGTCGCCCGGTTCTCCGGTCTTCAAGACCCGCAAACCCCCGCCCCGCCGGTCTCCAACGGCCGCAAACCCCCACGGAGCCTGGGTGTGGGGCGGTTGGCGATGATCGAAACGGGGGTTTGGTGGTCTTGAAGACACGCGAACCCCGGCGACACCGTGATCGCAGCCCGGGTTGGGGCGTCTTGGAGACCGCTCAACCCCCCGCGTGGCGGTCGCCAACGGTGTCGAACCCGCCCCGCGCGCTGGGGCTCGCGGGGGTCGGGTGGTCTTGAAGACCGGCGAACCCCGGGCGCCGGAGGCGCGAAGAGGCCCCGCGCCGCGTGGTGGCGGGTGACAATGGGGTGTGTCCACCCTCAGTGAACTCCTCGCCGAGCACACGCGGCTCCCCGGTACCGCGGTCGACCACCTCCAGCTCGTCGTGGCGGAGTGGCAGCTGCTGTCCGACCTGTCCTTCGCCGACTTCCTGATGTGGGTCCCCACCGAGAGCGCGGAAGACGCGGAGAACACCGACGGCGCCGCCGAGCCCGGGGAAGCGGCTGAAGAGCGCTTCCTGTGCGTGGCCCAGGCCCGGCCGACGACCGCGCCGACCGCCCACCCGGAGGACATGGTGGGCACCGTGGTCACCGCCGCGGAGCACCCGCAGCTGCGCAGGGCCATGTCGGAGGGCCGGATCTGCCGCGAAGAGGACCCCCGCTGGCACCTCGGAGTGCCGGTGCGCCGCGAGACCATCCCGGTGCTCATCGACCGCAGGTGCGTCGCGGTGCTGAGCCGGGACATCAACCTGGCCGTTCCCCGCGTGCCGAGCCCGCTGGAGATCGCCTACCTCGGCAGCGCCGCCGACCTGTGCCAGATGATCGCCGACGGCACCTTCCCCGCGCCCGAGCCGACGCCCGGCGCGCACACCAGCCCCCGCGTCGGCGACGGTTTCATCCGGCTCGACCCGGCGGGCGCGGTCGTCTTCGCCAGCCCCAACGCGCTGTCGGCCTACCACCGCATGGGCCACGCCTCGGACCTCGTCGGCGTGCACCTGGCCCCGCTGACCAGGTCGTTGATCTCCGATCCGTTCGACGCGACCGAGGTCGTGCAGCGGGTCCGCGCCGCACTCGACGGCAAGCCGAGCATGCGCGTGGAGGCCGAGGCACGCGGCGCGATGGTGCTCTTCCGCGCGCTGCCGCTGCGCCCGCGCGGTCAGTCCGCCGGCGCGCTCGTGCTCGTCCGCGACATCACCGAGGTGCGCAGGCGGGACCGCGCGCTGATGTCCAAGGACGCGACCATCCGTGAAATCCACCACCGCGTGAAGAACAACCTCCAGACCGTCGCGGCGCTGCTGCGCCTGCAGGCCCGCAGGACGGGCAGCGACGAAGCTCGCCAGGTCCTCGAGGAGTCGGTGCGCCGGGTGACCTCGATCGCGCTGGTGCACGAGACGCTGTCCATGTCGGCAGACGAGCGGGTCAGCCTCGACGACGTCGTCGACCAGGTCATCCCGATGATGAGCGATGTCGCGACCGCCGAAACGCGGGTCGTGGTCCGCCGCGAGGGCAAGTTCGGCGTCGTGCCCGCCGAGCTGGCGACGCCGCTGGTGATGGTGTTGACCGAACTCGTGCAGAACGCCTTCGAGCACGCCTACGAGCAGGGGCAGCGCGGCGACGTGCTGGTCACCGCGGAGCGCTCGTCGAAGTGGCTGGACGTCGTGGTCTACGACGACGGACGGGGGTTGCCACCGGGGTTCTCGCTGGAGCGGACCAAGTCACTGGGCCTGCAGATCGTGCGCACCCTGGTCGAGTCGGAGCTGCGCGGCTCGCTCAGCCTGCGCAGGCGCACCGCGGCCCCCGGCACGGAGGCAGTGCTTCGGGTACCGCTGAAACGCCGCCGATAGTCGTATACGTGAATGCACACGTAATTACCGATGAACCGAAGATAGCCCGGACATAACTGAGGGCCGACACCTTTGTCGCCAGGTGTCGGCCCTCAGAAATATATGTGGGAGTGTCAGCCTGCAATCAGGCACCGCTCCGGGCCCGGGTGCGAGCGTTGCGGCGCTTCAGCGCACGACGCTCGTCTTCGCTCATTCCGCCCCAGACGCCGGCGTCCTGGCCGCTTTCGAGTGCCCAGGTCAGGCAGTCGGAGATCACGGGGCAGCGACGGCACACGGCCTTCGCCTCGGCGATCTGCAGCAGCGCAGGCCCACTGTTCCCGACCGGGAAGAACGTCTCCGGGTCTTCGTCGCGGCAGGCCGCGCGGTGGCGCCAGTCCATTGTTCCTAGCTCCTCGCCAGGCGCGATAATCACGCCAGTTGTGGGGTTGGGGTGTCGTTCGTGGGTGCTTGTGAATGCTTTCACGAACTCCGGCGATGTCAAGAGGTCCGAACCAAATCGGTGAGGGAACTCACCACATGGGGGGACCGGACTGACCTGCGGTTTCAGGCCGTAACCGGACCTTCGAAAATCTTGCCTCGCGATGGTGTGCCGATCGCGGTGCTGCCGCTGAGGGTCTACACCACTACCTGCAGTGCGCCGGGCACCGAAGTGAAGCGCACCTCGGTCCGCTCGCCGAGCAAGTCACCATCAACCTGCAACTTTACCGGATTCTCGCACGTGATGCGCGTCCATTCAACGTCGTCTTCGCGGAGGAGGTGTACGCCGCGAGGATCGGGAGCGCTCCGGGTTGCCTGGGCGAGGTGTTTTACCACCGTGAGTGGACGAACGTTACTCAGAGCGAACACGCCGAGCCCGGAGTCCAGGGAACAGTCCGGGTTCAGCCGAAGTGGACGGTTCCCGTAGTAGGTCCAGGGGTCGGTGTTGGACACCAGCGCGATGTACTGACCGGTGATCGGCTCCTTGCCGGGAAGGTGCACGGTCAGCTGCGGCTCCTCGCGGCGCAGGCGCAGGTACCTGCCGATGGCGACCTTCGCGTAGAGGAAGGGAGTCGCCTCCTTGCGCTTGACCCGCCGCTGCTCGACCCCGGCCACCACGTCGCCGTCGTAGCCGAGCCCGGCGTTGAAGGTGAACCAGCGCTCGTCGGCGCGGCCGAGCCCGACCCGCCTGCTGCTGCCCGACTCGATCGCGTTGAGCAGCTTGTGCGTGGCTTCCAGCGGGTCCAGCGGAACGCCGAGCGCGCCCGCGAAGACGTTGGCGGAGCCGCCGGGCACCACGCCCAGCATCGGGGCGTCCGGGCGCACGCCCTCGGCGAGCAGGCCGTTGACCACCTCGTTGACCGTGCCGTCCCCGCCGTGGGCCACCACCAGGTCGAAGCCGTCGGCGACGGCCTGGCGGGCGGCGTCGGCCGCGTGACCCCGGTACTGGGTCTCCACCAGGTCCAGCTTGGTGTCGCTGGCCAGGGCGTGGGCGATGACGTCGCGGCCCGCCGGGGTGGTGGAGGTGGCCTGGGGGTTCACCACGAGAAGGGCACGCACCCCAGCAGCGTATGACAGCGCGTGACCAGGTGCGCGGCACAAGGGCTCGGGTTAGACGGACCTCACTCTCGAACGAGTGATGCATGCCCTACCGGGGCGGGTCCCGGTCATCGCCCGCGCCGGGGTGCCCGCGAGGAACGGTCGGGCGGGGAGGCGGGTGCGGGGGCTGGGCTAGCATCGCGGCTCGTGACCAGTCGCGTTGCCGCCCCGACCGCCGTTCGCGCGGCGGGTGCGCTCGTCGCCCTCGAGGGCCTCGCCGGTGTGGTGTTCGTGGTGGCGCTCGTGGTGCGCGCCCTGACCGGGGCGCCCGAGCCCGGCAAGGTGTTCGGTGAGGCGGCCTACTTCTCCGTGCTGACGGCCGGTGTCATCGCCGTGGCCGTGGGGCTGGTGCTCTCCAAGCGCTGGGCGCGCACGCCGGTCGTGGTGATCCAGCTGCTGCTGCTCGGGGTTGCCTGGTACGCGTTCGGGCCCTCGCACCAGTACCTCTACGGCGGGCTCATGGCGGTCTACTGCTTGGCCCCGTTGGTGCTGCTGTTCACCGCGCCGGCCAAGGACTGGGCGATGGGCATCGGCGAGTACGCGGACGCGGGCGCCGACGACTGACCCTGCCGCCACTTGGACAGTGGCGGCAGCGACGTGATGCCGACCCCGGCGATCACCAGCACAGCAGCGACGCAGCGCAGAGGCGTCAGGTCCTCGCCGAGCAGCAGCGCGGCCGAGCTCATCCCGAACAGGGGCACCAGCAGGGAGAACGGCGCGACGGCCGTGGCGTCGTACTCGCGCAGCAGGTAACCCCAGACGCCGAAGCCGAACAGCGTCGCCGCCCACGCCACGTAGAGGGTCGCACCCACCCCCGGCAAGCTGAGCGAGCTGAGCGCGGCCAACCCCGCCGACGGGCCTTCCACCAGCAAGGACAGGCCGAGCAGCGGCAGGATCGGTACGACGCTGACCCACACCATGAACCGGAACATGTCCGGTGGCTGGGCGCGGCGGGTGATGATGTTGGACAGTCCCCAGCACGCCGCCGCGCCGATGGCCAGCAGGAACGCCGCCAGCGGGCTGGACGCGCCGTACTCGACCGCCACCAGCGCGATCCCGGCGAACGCAACGGCCATGCCGGTGAGCCGCCTCCGGCCAGGGCGTTCGCTCAGCAGCAGGGCCGCGAAGAGCGCGGTGAACAGCGCCTGGCTCTGCAACACCAGCGAGGACAGGCCCGCCGTCATGCCCGCCTTCATGCCCACGAAGAGCAGGCCGAACTTGGCCACGCCGAGCACCAGGCCGACGCCGATCACCCAGCGCCACGCGACGCGCGGCGGGCCGATGAACAGGACCGCGGGGATCGCGGCCGCGAGGAACCGCAGTGCTGAGAAGAGCAGCGGCGGGAACTCGTCGAGGCCGATCTCGATGACGACGAAGTTCACGCCCCACACCGCTGCGACCAGCACCGCCAGTGCGACGTGCTTCGGCTTCATGGCTCCCATGGGATGAGCTTCGGCCGAGTTCCCGGTTAAGCACTAGTGCGTTGTTGTAGAGCGTTCCGTTTAGCATCGCTTCATGATTGACCTGGGTCGGCTCCGCGCGCTGCACGCCGTCGCCTTGCACGGCTCGATCGGCGCGGCGGCCTCCGCGCTCGGCTACACGCCGTCGGCGGTGTCGCAGCAGCTCGCGAAGCTGGAGCGCGAGACGAGGACCCCACTGCTGGAGCGGCGTGGGCGCGGAGTGGTGCTGACCGATGCGGCGCTGATGCTCGCTGAGACCGCCGGGCAGGTGCTCGGACTGGTAGAGCAGGCGGAGATAACCCTTGAGGCGCAACGGGGAACGCCCGTCGGACGGTTCTCCGTCGCCGCGTTCGCCACGGTGGCCAGGGGCCTGATGCCGTTGGTGCTGGCCGATCTCGCGCTCCGCTTTCCCGCGCTGGACGTGCGGCTGACCGAGGTCGATCCACCGCAGGCCGTGGACCTCGTCGCGCGCGGTGACATCGACCTCGCGGTCGTGCACGACTGGCAGAACACGCCGTTGGCGGTCCCGGACGGGCTCTCCCGCGCGCCGATCGGCGAGGACGCGGCGGACGTGCTTCTGCCGCGAGGGCACCCGCTCGCCGAACGCGACGTGCTGGTGCCGGAGGACCTGGCTGACCAGCGGTGGATCTGCCAGCAGCCAGGGGCGATCTGCCACGACTGGCTGATCCGCACGCTGCGCGACGCGCACGTCGAGCCGGATGTCGCCCACCAGGTCGTGGAGTACCAGACGCAGAAGGCGCTCATCGCCGCCGGGCTCGGCATCGGCCTGCTGCCGAGGCTCGGGCGGGGCGAGCTGCCGGACGGGATCGTCGTGCGCCCGTTGCGGCCGACTCCGACGCGGAGGCTGTTCGCGCTGTGGCGCGCGCGGGCCAGCCGCCGACCGGCGATCACCGTGCTGGTGGACGCGCTGCGGGAGCACTGGGACGCGCGCGACAGTGCTGACGGGGTGTAGTCCCGGGGTCGCACGTCCGTGGCGCTGCGGTAGCTCGCACCGGTGGACCACGGGTGCGGGCGGCATGTCGATCAGGCTTCGAGCCGAGCCCTGCTCAGTCAGCCCGACGAGCAGAGAGGTGGCCCGCGGTGATCACTCAGGAAATGGTCCAGCAGTTGTTCGGTGACGAGGTGTTCGACCGGCACGGCGAGAAGATCGGCAAGGTCGGTCAGGTCTACATGGACGACCAGACGGGCCAGCCCGTGTGGGTCACGGTGCGCACCGGGCTGTTCGGCATGAAGGAGAGCTTCGTCCCGCTGAACCAGGCGCACGTCAACGGTGACGCGGTCCACGTCCACGTGAGCAAGGACCAGGTCAAGGACGCGCCGAGGATGGACGCGGACGGCGGTCACATGTCGCGGGCCGAGGAGCAGCAGCTCTACCGCTACTACGGCATCGAGTACGCGGCGCTGCCCGGCCAGCGCCAGAGCGAGCGCGGCCAGCAGCGCCAGCCGACCGAACGCGCTCAACAGCGCCAGCCGAGCCAGCAGCCCTCGCGCGACAACGCGACCGAGATGACGCGCTCCGAGGAACGGCTGAAGGTCGGAACGGAGCAGGTGGAGACCGGCAGGGTCCGGCTGCGTAAGCACGTCGTGACCGAGCACCAGCAGATCTCCGTGCCGGTGCGCCACGAGGAGGTCCGGCTCGAACGGGAGCCGATCACCGACGGCGACGCGCGGGGCTCCGCGAAGATCGGCGACGCCGAGCAGGAGGTGGTCCTGCACGCGGAGAAGCCGGTGGTGAGCAAGGAAACCGTGCCCGTGGAGCGGGTCAGGATGGCCAAGGAGACGGTGACCGAGCAGCGCAACGTCGAAGGGGAGGTGCGCAAGGAAGAGATCGAGGTGGACGACTCCTCGAAGCGCCGGAAGAACACGCCTTGAGAACCGTTGTCGGCGGGCGTGGCGCGCGCCCGCCGACAACGCTCAGGACAGCTCGGCGATCGCCGAGACGATGAGGTCCCAGAAACTGGGGACGTCGAGGGTGGTCGCGACCTCCGCGTTGACCGGGCGGCCGGTCACCCCGTGGAAGTCCACGACCGTCGCGCCCCGCGTGTGCTCCCCGGTCAGCTCGATCGCGACAGCGGCCGGGACCGTGGTGACGACGGCGGGGTCGATGAGCCTCGCGACAGCGACCGGATCGTGCAGCGGCGGGGCAGGGAAGCCCCAGATCGCCTTGTAGGTCGACGCGAAGAACGTCAGCAACTCCACGCAGAGCTCCGCCAACGGGCTGCCGATCGCGGCGATGCGGTCACAGACCTCTTGTGTCGCAAGGGCAAGGTGGGTGATGTCGAGCCCGCACATGGTGATCGGCAGGCCTGAGGTGAAGACCAGCTCGGCCGCTTCCGGATCGCAGTAGATGTTGAACTCCGCCGCCGGGGTGGCGTTGCCCAGCCCGGCGGCTCCGCCCATCAGCACGATCCGCGCGATGTGCGGCTTGACCTCGGGGTGATCGCGAAGCAGGACCGCGATGTTGGTGAGCGGACCCGTGGGGACGAGCGTGACCGGCTCCTCGTGGGACAGCAGGATCTCGCGCGTCAGCGTGATCGCGTCCACTGTGGACAGTTCAACGGTCGGCTCGCCGAAGCGCGGTCCGTCCAGGCCGGACTCGCCGTGGACCTCCACCCCGCCGATCTCGGCGCCGACCGCCGATGCGTTGCCGCTCAACGGTTCCGCGCGTCCCTCGGCGATCGGGACGTCGGTGATGCCCGCCGCCGAGCAGATCCGCCGGGCGTTCAGCGTGGTCCTGGCCAGGGTCTGGTTCCCGGCGACCGTGGTGATCGCGAGCAGGTCGATCGCCGGGTTCGCCGCCGCGAGCAGGATCGCCAGCGCGTCGTCGTGGCCCGGGTCGCAGTCCAGGATGATCGGCGTCGGCACCGCGCGTCAGCCCTTGGCGGCGAAGTCGGTGAGCGCGGCGTCGGTGAGGCGGTGCATCTCCCACTCGTCCATGGGAAAGGCTCCTACGGACTTGTAGAAGTCGATCGCGGGCGTGTTCCACTTCAGCACCGACCACTCCAGGCGCTGGTAGCCCTTGCTCACGCACTCGCGCGCCAGCTCCACCAACAGCGCCTTGCCGAGCCCGGAACCGCGCCGCGCGGGGTCGACGTAGAGGTCCTCCATGTAGATGCCGTGCGTGCCGCGCCAGGTGGAGTAGCTCAGGAACCACAGGCAGTACCCGACGACCTCGCCGTCGACCTCCGCGACGTGGCCGAAGACGGCGGGCGCTGCGCCGAAGAGCGAGGCGTGCAGCTGCTCGGAGGTCAGGTGGCACTCCTGCGGCGCCTTCTCGTACTCGGCGAGCGCGTGCACGAGGCGGACCACACTGTCCACATCGGACGGTTGGATGCGGCGGACTGACACGTTCGGATCTCCTTACACGGGTGGGAGGTTGAGGTGCACGAGCTGGGGAACTCCGCGTTCGAAGCCGAGCGTGGCGACACCGGCCGTGCCCATCGCGAAGCCGACTCCGGCCCCTGCGCGCAGCCCCACCCACCTGGCCACCAGCACGCGGCTGAAGTGACCGTGGCCGATCAGGACCACGTCGCCGGTCGCGAGCGCCGGTTGGATCTTCGTCAGCACCTTGTCGGCGCGAGCCGTCACGGAGTCGGCGGTCTCACCGTTCGGGCACGGGTGCGTCCAGACCGTCCAGTCCTCGACGGTCTCGCGGATCTGCGCGGTGGTCAGGCCCTCGTAGTCGCCGTAGTCCCACTCCGCGAGGTCCTCGGTGACGTCGTCGGGCGTGCCGAGCCCGGCCAGCTCAGCCGTCCGCGTCGCGCGCTCGCGCGGGCTCGACAGCAGCAGCGCGGGTTTCTCCGTGCCGCGGAGCCGGGCGAGCACCCGGCCCGCGGCGACGGCCTGCTGCTTTCCTTCGCTGGTGAGGGGAATGTCCGTGCGACCGGTGTGCTGGCCGGTCGCCGACCACTCCGTCTCTCCGTGCCGCAGCACGTACACGAGTCCGTTCGGCATGCACCGAGTCTGTCAAGAGAGCGAGCCGAGCGCCTTGTCGAGCTGGTCGAGGCAGGTCTGCGCGGCCGACACGGAGTAGCCGTCCCACCAGGACACCGGGTCCAGCTCGATGACGCGACCCGCGCGCACGGCGGGGAGCTGCTGCCAGATGCCGCCCTTGGTGACCTTGTCGAAGGTCGTCGCCGCCTTGTCGACCAGGCCGCCACCGCCGACGAAGTACAGCAGGACGTCGGAGTCCGCGAGCACGCCCACGTTCTCCTCGCTCAACGTCACGTAGGTGGCGCTCGGGGAGGAGCGGTCGGTGGAGGCCGGGCGGCGCGCGCCGAGGTCGGAGAGCACCGCCGAACCGAAGATCGGCCCGCGCACGATGCGCAGCTCGTTGCTGGTGAATCGCAGCAGTGCCAAGGAGTTCTTCGCCAGCAGCTCGCGGTGCTCCGCCCTCAGCGCGGCGACGCGCTCGGAGTGGGTGGTGAGCCTGCGGTCGATCTCCGCGCGTGCGCCGAGGACGTCGCCGATGGTGCGCACGGACTGCTGCCAGCCCACTCCGCTGCCTGCGTTCTCGTAGGCCACCGTCGGCGCGATGCCGGTCAGCTTCGCGTAATTGTCCTTGAGCCGCTGGGTGTTCCCGATGATCAGGTCCGGGCGGAGTCCGGCGAGCTGCTCCAGGTTGAGCTGGTTGAAGCCCAGCGCGGTGAACCCGGCGGCGGGCGCGGGCACGTACGGCGGCAGCGGCTGGCCGCCCTGCAACGTCTCCGAGGCGATGAGTGGAACTCCCAGCTCCAGGCTGACCTGGAGGCCGCCGTTGCTGTCCAACGACACCACGCGCTCCGGCTTGACCGGGATCGAGCTGGTGCCGAGCGGATGCGTGACCGAGCGCATCGGCTTGTCGCCGCCGCCCTTGCGGCCGAACGAACAGCCGGAGACGGCGAGCAGACCGGCTGCCGTGAGCAGGCCGCGCCGAGTCAGTTCGGCGTAGGGGGTCGTCGGGCCGCCGCCGAGCACCGGGAGCTGGCCATCCAGGTCGCGAAACACGGCGTGACGGTATTTCTTAGGCTTGCCTAATGTCCAGCGGTTGCCGGAGCTTGGACACCGCCCAGAGCTGCCCACGCGCGTCGTCGTCGAGCAGCGGACACGTCAGGCACATCGTCTGCACGCCGTCGGTGAAGTCCAGGCAGCACGCGCCGCGCACGCCCCACGACTCGCTGTCGGAGTCGCCGTAGCTCGCCAGCACCGGCCGCGAGCGGCGTGGGATGCCTGCCGCGTGCAGCTCCTCCGCCAACTCGGACGCCCGCGCCCACGCCGCCGCTCGATCCCGGCCCAACTGCCTGGCCAGGTTCAGCATGCCGAAGTGCACCATGTCGATCACGTAGCTCCACAGCGTGCGCGCACCCACCCGCGACTGCGCGCACACCTCAATGACCAGCGGAGTGACTGTCGCGACGAAGTCCTGCGCCAGGTCGCGGTCGTCGGCGGCGATCTCTGTGACCACCATGCGCCTGCGGTCGATCTCGCCGTCGTAGTGGAACCAGTAGTGCTCGGCGTCCACGCGCGGCGCGGCTTCGAAGAAGTAGACCGACGCGGCCGTGCAGAAGATCAGCTCACGCAGCAGCAGTCGCACGGCTTCCATCGCGCGCGGGCCCGGTGGGATCGCTTTGTCTTGTGCCGCAAGGAGTGTGCCGACGTGCTTGCGCATTTCGACCGCCGTGAGCCAGCCGTCGCCGGAGGGCGCGTCCTCGGCCAGCTCCGGTAGTGGGGCAAACGCCAGCCCCGCGCAGCGTTCGCGCAGCTCATCGATCACCCGGCCACTGTGGCATTTCCGAGGCGCGCCCCGAAACCCGGGTTTAACCGAGACGACGCAGGAAGCGGCGGTGCGGCCGCGCCTCCTGGCTCACCTCACCGGTGGCCACCCAGCCCGCCCGCTCGTACACCGCGATCGCGCGCTCGTTGTCGTTGATCACCCACAGTTCGAGCGTGTCCCGGCCGATGGCGCGCGCGTGCTCGTCGACCTCGCGCAGCAGCTCACTCCCCACGCCGCCGCCCCACGCGTCCGGGTCGACCGCGAGGTAGAAGACCTCCACCGTCTCCGCCCGAGGCGCCACCAACGCGAACCCCACCGCCCGGCCCTCGCGCCTCGCCATGATCAGCTCCGCGCCATCCAGGCTGAGTCGGCGCAGGATTCCCGGCATGGCCTGCTCCACCGTGGCGGGCTCCGCCTCGTCGTCGCGGCGAGCCGTCGCACGCGCCCAGATCGCGGCCGCTTCCCTCACTTCTTCGTTGTGCACCAAACCATCTTCGCTGACCTATTGTTCAACGCGCTGACGCGCGATCGAGGCCAGCGCGGTTGCTTCGTGTTCATGACGATGGTCGGTTGCTGCCACGTGTTCGAAGACCTCAGCCTGTAGCAGGTACCAGTTCCTCAAAGCGCTCGGTTCGTTGGGATAGCGAGCTAGTAGCCACGTTCGGGCATCTTCCAAGCGGTCCGGCAGCCCCGACTGCCTAATGGTGGGCCTGATCACCATGCGCTCCCCTGTCTGGGTCCGTCGGGCGTGATGACCACAGAAGACACCGGGTGTCGGGCAACAACCCGGACAAACTGTCCGGGGGTTACCGAGCCTGGTTCACCGCGTCGAGCACCGCCGACCAGGGGAGTTGCTTCCCTGAAGAACTGCGCGGCTCGTGCAGCGGCCAGACCTCATCGCCGTAGACCAAATGGACCCCGGCTCGACGGAGTGCCGCCAGGTGGTCGTTCCAGGCCGGGTGCCGGGCGTGCGCGGCATTGACTCGGGGAAACACAACAACGGGCAGATCGTGGGTTCCGATCGCTTCGTTGACCTGAGTCAGCGCCTGGTTGTCGGCCAGGCCGAGGGCGAGCTTGGCGATAGTGTTCGCCGAGGCGGGCGCGACGACGTAACAGTCGACGGGCGGATGCGGGCTGCGCTCAGACGGCGATCGCGGGTCGACCCGCACCGGGAGCCCGGTCGCTCTTTCGATCTCCGCCAGCGCGCCGGTTTCGGTGAGCCACCGCCCAGCAGTCGGTGTCAGCGTGACGCCGACCGTCCAGCCCGATTCTTGAGCCGGTCGGATAAGACAGGGAAGTAGATCCTCAACCCCACCAGCACCCGAACCGACAACACCGAGCACGCGACCGGTCATGGTCACCTCACCGCCCGACAACGCTCAGCGAATGCCAGCAGCGAAGACGACTTCTTGCCGCTGGTAGCAGGGGAACGGCGGTAAATCGACCGAACAACCTCGCGGACAACTGCACTGTGCCGCACGATCCCGGGCGCTTTCCGTTCTGCCGTAAAGAGAATCTGCAGAGCCTTGTCATCCTTCGCGACCAAGCTAAGCGCCCGAGCCACGTCGATCATGTGGCCCACCTGTCGTTCGAGCGGAAGGTGTTCGGTGCTCGTGTGCAGGCCCGCGTCCGCAACCTGCCCAATGTCGCCAAGGTCGAGAGCGACTGACACGCGATGCAAAGCCACGTTGGACGGGCCGAAGCTGGTCGTCCAGTAGTTGGCGTCCCTACCAAGCTGTTCTGCCGCTTGCTCTGCACGGTTCAGCAGTTCGTTCGCCGTCGACCTGTCTTGGTGTCGCGCAGCCGCCACTGCGGTACGCAGGAACAGCATTCCGTACAGGCTCAACGCTGCCGGGTCCCCAGCTTTCATCCGCGGAGCAAGCCAACGGGCAGCCGCGTCACCAAGCTCCAAGGCGTCTTCGAACCGCCCAACCGCAAGCAGTGCATGCGTTCCTGAGCGCGCGGCCGAGGCCAACACCAACGGATCGTCAGCATCGTCGGCCGCTTGAGTCGCCCTCTCCGCAGCGATCCAGGCAAGGTCCGCTTCACCGATCTTGCTCAACGCCGTCGCGGCCAAATGATGGATCCGAGCCGACACCGCAGCACACGAACGCTTGTACGACGGTTCGTCAGTCGAGGCCACTTCGAGGCGCTGCGCCGTTTTGATCAGGTTCGGCAGCGCCGACACCACGCGGCCGAGGTCGCCTCGCTGGTAGTCCGACCACACCGCCTCCGTCAGCGCTGCGACCGGAGCCGGGTCGAGGTACTCAGGGGAGATCTCGGAGGAGTACAACGTCCGCGACAACCTGCGCGGCGCCATCAGCGCGTCACGGATAGCCGGAACGTCATCGTGGTTGTCGTCATCCTCCATCAGCACCGGCTCGCCGAGCAGGTCTCCAAGCGTGACCCGAAGCGCCTTGGCAACTTCGGTAAGCACGTCCAGCCGACGAATCTCCCGCTCGCCCCGCTCGATCTTGCTCAGCCAGTCCTCGGAGCGATCCACGAGGCCCGCGAGCACCGCCTGCGACAGCCCACGCCGACGCCGGTAGAAGGCAATGCGCTCCCCAACACTGAGCTGATCACCACCACCTCGCACCAACTCAGGCTAGCAACCACCTGTCGCAGGCCCCGGTGTCCAGAGTTTCTTTTCTTCTTCAAGGCGGCCCTCTGCGGGGCCGCTGGTCGTTTGTGCCTGCACCCGTCACATAGCTCAGCCCCAGAGGTGTTGTTCGGCGCCTCCAAGCGGGCCTGACGGGCCGCGTCGGCGCCAGCGAGACAACCGCGGCTGTCCGTGACGGACGAGGCCACGACCAGTAACCCCCGCAGGAGGCCACCACATGTCCACTGGAAGCAGGCTTCATCGAGGCCGGTGCGGAAGACTGTACGGATGTCGACGAAGCCGAGCGGGCTGCTTGCGAAGATTCAGGCAGGTGTCCTCGATGAGCAGACATCTCTCTCGTCGTTGCTGCAGATGTGCATTGTGCTCGGAGGCCACACTGGCTCCGAGAAGTTGCGCGCATGGGCTCGCGAGGAGATCAACGGCTACAAGTCGGTGGACGACATGCCGGAATACCGGAAGGTCTCCGCAGCGCTCTACATCAGGGTCGTGAGCAGGATGAACGAGTTCACCCAGATGATCCCGCCAGCACAGATGCCTCCAAGGGTAAGGCAAGCTGGCTACGCCGATGCTGCTCCTATCGCTGCCGGCGTTGGTGAACTCGAAGCGTTCGTGCAAGGCGGAGACGCTGAGATCTCGATCATCGACACGAAGAACCAATCGCGGCTTGTCGCCGAGTTCAACGCCGCAGCCGATGCCCAAGGAGCTCTGCACCCTGCGCAGAGCGTAAGCGTCGTCTACTGGAGCGTTCCGGCGATCATCATCAAAGGACTACTGGTCAGGGTTCGAACAACCCTTGCGGAGCTGGTCGCCGAGCTGGTGAGCACACTTCCCGTTGGTCAGGACCTACCGGACAAGGCCAGCGCCGACCGGGCGATCCACCTGGCAATCGAGGGCAGTGGCAACTCCGTGACGGTGGTCGGGCATCAACACTCTGAGGGGAACGCGACGGTTTCGACAGTTGCACCGCAGCCTGCACCTACCGCTGGCGGTTGGTGGAAGCGGCTACGGAAGCGTGGATGGGTTGTCGCGCTCTCGACGTTCGTCGCGGCCGTTGTAGGAGTGTTCGCGTGGCTCGGTTGGAAACCTTGGGAGGGCTAGTCAACAGTGGAGTTCTTGCATCTGCTTGGCATGTGCTCCAGATGGGACGAGCGCCGGTTGATTGGCTAGAGGAGCCGGATACGGCGCTCGGCTGCCGCGCCTGTGGACAGCTCGCCGCTTGGACTGCGTCGATCAGCCCACAGGGTATGCGCAGAAAGAGTGTGTGCCCGTAGGACGGTCAGTGACAATCCAGCCACAGGTCACAGACATGATCGACTTGGCGCGACACGCCAGCCCGAGCCTTGCATCCTCGGCATGCCAGGTTCACGATCAACGCTGTGGCGGCGTGTCGCGCCAACGATGCGCGGTCGGGCAACTGCCTCGGGTAGCTGCATTCGCGCAGGTCAGGCGCCTTCAGTTGAAGTCTCTGTAGGACTTCGTCACGCAAAAACGGGAGCGGCCCCGTAGGGCGGCTCCCGTTTGTAAGAAAACCACACGGCCTCGGCGTTCAGCCGTGTCCTGGAAGGATAGCTGTTGACTAGCACAGCGCACCAGCCCCCTGCTCACCTGCCACCCGAGCAGGTCATGTTGGCTCGCCTGCTTGAGCTGGCCGATCACCGTAGCTCCTGGAACAGGGCACTTTGGCAGCTCGGTAGTGTGGCCAGCATCCGTGAGTGCCTTGAGTACAACGAACTTGTGCGTGACGAGGTCAGCTCACTAGAAGGCCTCCAGTATGTAGCTCAGTTCACAGCTGAGCAGGTCAAGCAAGATCCGGGGTGCGGCGCTGACGCCATCAAGGATCTCGTGGAAACACACCTTGCAGTAAATGCAAAGTCCGCGCCAAAGGGTCTGGCCGAAGCGTCTATTCAGAAGCTGGAAGTGCTGGCGACGAGGATAAATAACAGGTATCTTCTCGAATGGGTAGATATTATTGAAGGTGGAAAGCTTTCGCTCGCATCGGCAACAGGTGTCTCGGTCGAGCTGGCCGCTCGCAGTGTTGCGTCACACGTGTTTGATGGCGGTCTTTCTGGTGATCATGTGCACGGATGGCTCCTGTCTCTGCAGAAGCGTTCCGAAGAGGCTGGTGGAGACTTTAGGGGCGCATTGTCTGAGTTTATGAAGGACGCGCATGCTGCCTTGCTGGTCCCGCCTCGCGAGTGGCGCGTTCTGGTGCCCTTTGCGAGACTTCCTGGCGACCTAATTAGAAGTCTTCAGGAAGTGCACCTTTCCGCAGAGCGGCTCGATGAGTACTGCGACCTGGCAGGGCTCAAGCGAGAGCGTCGAGGCGCTGGTGCTCTATGGCTGAAAGTGTGTGCTCGCGATGAATATGCGGCAATTGCTCAAGCTGACGCACTCGTTCGCAAGCTGATTGCTCGCGTGAAGGTCGGCGGTGACGTCGCTTCAGCGTCCGGCCGGGCGGCTCTGGAAAGCGAGGGAAAGTGGCGTACATTGCGTACGTGGCAACCTGTTGCGAAACTCCCGTCGATCGTTCGGCATGATTTGATCTTTTCGCAGGTTCAGGCTTTCCCTACTGAGGCTGCCCGACTTGATGACGCGCTGGAGTTGCTTTCTGTCCTCGATGAGTCGACTTCGTGGGCGTCCGTGTCGAGCGCTTGGGCTGCGGTGGAAAGCCTGCTTGCGCCAGGTCAGAGGCGATCTGCTGTAACGGCAGCCGACAGGTTGGCGGCGATTGTCACTTGTTCGTACCCAAGGGCTGAACTTACGAATCTGGCGTGGGTATGGAAAGGCAAGGGGCATGACCGTGTTGCTGCGCAGCTTGCGTCCGCCGCTACTAGTAATCGGCGGCTTACTATCATCCACAGGCATCTGCTCAGTCATGATGTGCCTCCGGCAGTCGCGAAGGCTGACCCTGTTGGCGCCGCGAGGGCGCTTGAGCTAGTTCGTAATCCCAAGCCTGTACTTGATCGAGTGCAACGCTATTTGCAGTCATCTTTGCGTCGCTTGTATAATCAGCGTAACCGTGTTATGCACTCCGCGTCGTCGGACTCTGTAGCTCTACCCGCAACCCTTCGCACGACGCCTGGGCTTGTAGCAGCAGGGGTGGATCGCATCGTTCATGCCGTACATGCAAGACCTTCGATATCTCCACTTGCGCTAGCGGCTAGGGCGGAGATCGAGTTGTCGCTCCTTGGGGGGCCTGGTGAACGTGCATCTCATCGGTTGCTCTAGATCGATCAAGCATTGAATGTCGCACGATTGAAATATGGGGCCGACCCCGTGCGCAGATCTATAGACTGCGCACGGGTTAAGGTGCGCGGCGTCGGGTGTTCCTTCTCGAAGATTTCAGACTGGTTTTGAGTCGTCCCAGGTGCATCCGAATCAGTTCGGGCTTCAGACTCTCTCAGCGGCTTATCTATTGATTTTGTCACTGTGACGGATCAAGTAGTTCCTTGACGCACAACAGGCCGTACTCCGTGACCCACCACGTTGGGAGGCTCGTAAGAAAGGTCGAGCCTGCGTTGCTGGTGATGAGCCCTTGCCCCTCAAGCCGCGCAACAACAGCGTCGAGAACTGGGCGAACCTCTGGCAGCTCGCCAGCGAGGCTCGGTCCGTCGGCATCGGCCGACTTCAGCCACTTGTGGTCCGTCTTGCGGGCCATGTGCAGCAGAACCTTGATGTCGACTGGGTCCAGTGCGGCAAGGCTGATGAATACTCTCTGAGCCGCATCGATGCTTGCACGGTCTTGGGCGAGCGCACCCTTCGCGGCGATCCGCCCATAGAAGCGCACTCTCCGGATGTCTGCAGTCCGCTGCGCCGACTCAAGAGCCTGAATCAGAAGTTCGATCTTCGTGTCGTCGTCGAGAGCTGCGACCAACAGTTCGTCAAGCCGACCGCCTGCTACGCGAGACGCCTCACTGACAGCAACCATCATGCGTTCACGTCGGCGGCGGATGGCACCTTCCCAAGCCGCATGCGCGCTTTTGATCGCCCCGCTGGCAGCGCCACCAAGAGCGGAAGCCGTGATCGGGTCCATGCCCTTTAAGAGGGCAACAGCTTTGACGAACTCGTTTCCCATGTTGCTGGTGATCTCGGCTGCGATCCCGTCACGCTGCGGTTCAAGCTCGGGCATGAACGACACGGTAGTGGGCGAGCAGGGTAGTCACTAGTACGGCTGACGCTGACGCACTTGAGTGGTCGCAGATGGGCGACAGGGCAAACGTGTGCTGGCCTTGGGTTGGCGTGGTTCGCCAGGACGTCGGTGTGTCCTCGAGCAGTCGCAGACTCAGCACTGCAACTGGTCTTGGTCGCGCTTCAGTCGCCTCAATAGTTTGACCACCTCTGACTGCGCCTTGGTGCCGAGGCCGCTTCGAGCCGACCGACCAGCGATAAGAGCGTAGTGGTTCAGATGGAATAGATGTCGCACCAGGTCCGGTGCTGCTGGGCCATCGACCCGCACGCGTTCGCCGGTCGGCGAGCGATCGTCAACGAGCGAAACGACCCCAAAGGACGAGAAACGGCGCCATCCGCGTGGGACGGCGCCGTTTCGGGGGTAGATCAGGCGGCGGCCTTGGTCTCCCAGAAAATCTTGTCGATCTGGGCGATCAGGTCGAGCAGGTCCTGGCCGGTCTTCGGGTCGGTGGAGCCCTTGGCCCCGCCGGCGCCCGCGGCCTTGGTGGCCTTGTTGAACAGCTCGTGCAGCTCCGGGTACTTCTCGAAGTGCGGCGGCTTGAAGTAGTCGGTCCACAGCACCCACAGGTGGTGCTTGACCAACTCGCAGCGCTGCTCCTTGATCTCGATGGCGCGCTGGCGGAACTCGGGGTCCTCGTTGGACTGGTACTTGTCCTGGATCGCCTTCACCGACTCGGCCTCGATCCTGGCCTGGGCCGGGTCGTACACGCCGCACGGCAGATCGCAGTGGGCGGTGACCTCCAGACGGGGGCCGAGGACACGCGACAGAAGTCGCATCTTTCCTCCCTGACAGTGGATGCTCCGACGTGCGGGACCCTACTCCGCACGAGTGAGAGCGGCAGGCGGGGAGGTGATCACGGTGCGCTGGGTGAGGGTGAACGGGCCGTCGATGGTGCCCGCGCTCTACGACGGGGACACGGCCCTGGTGCGCATGGGCGCGGTACCGGAGCCGGGTGACGTGGTGCTGGTGCGCTGGGCGGCTCGGCCCGGCCAGCTCTCGGTGAAGCGGGCCGTGCGCGAGCAGGACGGCGGCTGGTGGGTGTTGGGGGACAACGGTTTCGGGTCGACGGACTCGCGGCAGCTCGGCGCGGCCGAAGTGCTCGGAGTGCTGCGCTGGCGGCTGGGTCCGCGCCCGGGGCGAATCCGCTAGGGGACGAGGACGGAGCGCAGCGAGGCGTAGTGCGCCTGGCACGCCTCGTACTTCGGCAGCAGGTCGGTGGCGACGGCCTCGGCCAGAGTCGGGGCGCCGCGGTCCTTGTCGGACAGGACGGGCTCGATTCCGTCGAGGTAGGACTCCCACGGGATGCCGAGCATGGGGTCCATCGGGTTGACCGCGTGCTCGGCCGCCGGGTTGTACGGAGTGGAGCACAGGTAAGCCATCACCGTGTCCTCCTCCAGCGCCACGAAGGCGTGGCCGATGCCCTCGGCGATGTACACGGCGCGGAAGTCGGTGGAGTCCAGCCGGGCGGCGTCCCAGGTGCCGAAGGTCGGGGAGCCGACGCGCAGGTCAACGACGACGTCCATCAGCGCGCCGCGCGGGCAGTAGACGTACTTCGCCTGGCCGGGCGGGGTGTCGGCGAAGTGGAGGCCACGGATGGCCCCGCGCACCGAGACGCTGTGGTTGGTCTGCGCGAGCCGCATCGGGTGGCCGGTCGCCTCGATCAGCGCCGCCTCCTGGAACGGGGCGACGAAGAGTCCACGGGAATCGGGAAAAGAACGGGGCGTGAACTCGAAGGCGTCTGGGACAGCCAGTTTGCGGACCTGCACGACAAAAAAGTCTATTACATCTCCCAGTTGCGCCGCCTTGGCCAGCGAAGATCAAAACAAGTCGGACGGTCGTCTTGTAAAAAACGCCTCTGACCTGCGACGTCACTTTCTCGCCTCATGTGATCCCCGCCGCAGACATCGGAGGGATTGCCTGCCACACTGGCCGGACTCCGACGCCCGGCGCCGCAGAGCTCACCACCCCTGAGCACTCCTGCGTCGACGTCCTCATGCCTGTCGAGCTGGACGCGATCCCGTCCGGCGACCGGTTTCTAGTCTGAGTTTCTGAGGCCGAAGCGCGATTCTGGCCCGCCCCCGCTGTCTGGAGGGACGCTGTGACCACTGTGGATGATCCGAACGTTTCGACGTCGATCGAGCTGACCGACGCCGAGATCTTCGAGGCGCACGAGGGCGGCAAGCTCGCCGTCGGCGCGACCGCCTCGCTCGCCGACCCGCGCGCCCTCTCCATCGCCTACACCCCCGGTGTGGCCCGCGTCAGCAAGGCCATCGCCGAGGACGCCTCGCTCGCCTCCCGCTACACCTGGACCGGTCGCCTGGTCGCGGTGGTCAGCGACGGCACCGCCGTGCTCGGCCTCGGCGACATCGGCCCGCGCGCCTCGCTGCCGGTGATGGAGGGCAAGTCCGCGCTGTTCAAGACCTTCGGCGGGCTGGACTCGATCCCGCTGGTGCTCGACACCACCGACGTCGACGAGATCGTGGAGACCCTGGTCCGGCTGCGCCCGTCCTTCGGCGCGGTCAACCTGGAGGACGTCTCCGCGCCGCGCTGCTTCGAGCTGGAGGCGCGGCTGATCGAGGCGCTGGACTGCCCGGTCATGCACGACGACCAGCACGGCACCGCGATCGTGGTGCTCGCCGCGCTCAAGGGCGCCGTCGCTGTCCAGGGCCGCTCGCTCAGCGACCTCAAGGTCGTCGTCTCCGGCGCCGGCGCGGCGGGTGTGGCCTGCGCGAAGATCCTGATCGCCGCCGGGGTCGGCGAGGTCGTGGTGCTCGACTCGCGCGGCATCATCGCCGCGGGCCGGGACGGGCTGAACGCGGTCAAGACCGAGCTGGCCGCCGTGACCAACCCGCGCGGGCTCAGCGGCGGGCTGGCCGAGGCGCTGCGCGGGGCGGACGTGTTCCTCGGGCTCTCCTCCTCGAAGGTGCCGGAGGAGCTGGTCGCCACCATGGCGCCGGAGTCGATCGTGTTCGCGCTCTCCAACCCGGACCCGGAGATCCACCCCGAGGTCGCCGCGCGGCACGCCTCGATCGTGGCCACCGGGCGCAGCGACTTCCCGAACCAGATCAACAACGTGTTGGCGTTTCCCGGGGTGTTCAAGGGAGCCCTCGACGCGGGCGCCCGTCGGATCACCGAGCGGATGAAGATCGCTGCCGCCGACGCCATCCATGCCGTGGCCTGCGACGACCTCGCCGCGGACCGCATCGTTCCGAGCGCACTGGACCCCCGCGTCGCCCTTGAGGTGGCCACCGCTGTCGCGGAAGCGGCTAGGCAGGACGGGGTAGCCTGAGACCGCCGGGGGACCAGCAGCCCCTCCGGCACACAGCAAGATCCTTGCCGGGGGTGGTGGAAACCCTTCCACCGGTGGTGGGCAGCGGGTGCCCTCCACCGGCGGAATGCGTCTTCCTGGGGCTGGGCGTTACGCCGCAGAACCGCTACCTTCACTCGGTCGGGTGAGCACTTGAGGGATGTGGCCCGGGCCGTCCGGTCACTCGGGTGCACTGCTGAGACGACCGTCGGCCGGGGCCGCCTTCCGGCACCGACGGGCTCGTCGATGCCGAAGGGTGGACGTCGTGGCCGACCAGGTCCAGCGCACGGGGCGAGCCTCCGGGGTGCTCGACCCCGCCGTGGGCGCCGCCGCCGCGCCGCACTCGGCCAACGGGGTCGTCATGCCAGACGCGCCCGCCCTGCTCTGCGGACCGGACGGCGTGGTGCTCCAGGCCACCCCGGCCGCCGCGCTGCTGGCGGGTGTCGACCGACCGGCCGATCTCGTCGGCGGTCCGCTGACCGAGCTGCTCACCCAGGCAGGTGACTGCGCCGGACTGCACCGCGCCGACGGCACCGAGGTCCTCGTCCGCACCGTGCGCCTGCCCCAGCCGGGTGGTGCCGCCGAACTGGTGCTGCTGGTCGACGTCTCCGACCTCTCCGGCGCCGCGGACGCGCTGCGGAACGAGAAGCGCAGGCTGAACGAGGTCCAGCGGGTCGCGGGCATCGCGTCCTGGGAGCTGGACCCGGCAACGGGCGAGACCTACTGGTCGCCCAACCACTACGAGCTGTTCGGGCTGCGGCCGGGCGATGTCGTGCCCGGCGCGCAGGCCGTGCTCGACCGCGTGCACCCCGAGGACCAGGAGCTGGTCGCGACGTACTGGCGCGACCACCGGCTCTCGGGCGAGGAGATCGACATCGAGTACCGGATCGTCCGGCCGGACGGCGAGGTGCGGCGCATCCGGGGCGAGGCGGAGACCGTCCGCGACGAGCGCGGCGGCACCGTCCGGATCACCGGCTACATCCGGGACATCACCGACCAATGGCGCGTGGAGAACGAGCTGGCCGAGGAGAAGGGGCGACTGCTGGAAGCCCAGCGGATCGCCAGGATGGGCAGTTGGACCTACGAGGTGGGCTCGGCCGACGTCCGCCGCAGCGAGGTCATGGTCGAGCTGTTCCGGGAGGTCGGCAACGAGCCCGGTGACCTGCTCTCCGGTGTGCACCCGGACGACCGGGAGAAGATGGCCGAGCTGCAGCTGCGGCTGCTGCACGCCGAGCACGGGGAGACCGCCGAGGTCGAGTTCCGGGGCGAGCTGGCCGACAAGATCTACAACTGCCGGGTGCGCGCCGAGCACGGCGACGACGGCAAGGTGCGCCGGTTGCAGGCCACCGTCCAGGACGTGACCTCCCTGCGCGCGCTGGAGCGCCAGCTGCGGCACGAGCGCAGGCGGCTGGACGACGCGCAGCGGGTGGCCCGGCTGGGCACCTGGGAGTGGGACTCCACCACCGACCAGATGGCGTGGTCGGACATGCTCAAGGAACTCGTCGGCGTCCCCATCGACGAGCACATCACCTTCGAGGACTTCTTCGAGCTGATCCACCCGGACGACCGGCCGTGGGTCGAGGAGCTGTGGCAGCAGATCCGCGTCGAGGCGCAGCCCTTCGAGTGCGAGCACAAGCTGATCCGCAGGGACGGCTCGCAGCGGGTGTTCCGCTGCTACGGCGCCCCGGTCAGCGGCCCCGGTGAACCGCTGCTGCTGGTCGGCACCGCGCAGGACGTGACCGAGCAGCGGGTGACCGAGACCAGGATGGAGCGGTCGAGCCAGCGCTTCGCCGACCTCGTCTCGGTGACGCCCGTCGGCATCGGCATCTTCGACGACGGCGAACGGCTGGTCGACGCCAACGACGCGCTGTGCGAGCTGCTGGGCTACGACCTGGAGCAGATGCGCGGTATGACGGCCGAGCAGCTGGCGCACCCGGAGGAGCCCGCGCAGCACCTGCGCATGGCGGACAAGGCCGTCGACGACGAGCAGAACAGCTACAAGATCCCGCAGCGGTTGTTGCAGCGCTCCGACGGCGAGCCGGTCTACTGCGAGCTGCACGTGGCGCTGTCGGTGCAGGACGACGGGCGGCGGTTCTGGCTCGTGGTGTTCCAGGACATCACCGAGCGGCGGCGCACCGCGGAAGCCCTGAAGCACCAGGCGACGCACGACGACCTCACCGGCCTGCCGAACCGCAGTGCCGTGAAGGAACTGCTCGCGGAGCTGTTGCAGCAGGACGAGCCGAGCCGGGTCGCGGTGCTGTTCTGCGACATCGACAACTTCAAGCGGGTCAACGACTCCCTCGGTCACGACGCCGGTGACGAGCTGCTCGTGGTGCTCGCGCGCAGGCTTGAGGGCGGCCTGCCCAAGGGGTGCACGGCGGCCCGGCTCTCCGGCGACGAGTACGTGATCATCTGCGCCGACATCGAGGCGGTCGGCGGCGTGGATGCCCTGGCCACCAAGGTTTCCAGCCTGCTGCGGACCGTGGTTCCGGTACACGGCCAGCTGGTCCGGGTCTCCGCGTCGATCGGCGCGGCGATCCCCAACGGCGCGCGTGCGACCGGCGACGACCTGCTGCGCTTCGCCGACGCCGCGATGTTCGAGGCGAAGCGCCGTGGTGCCGGGCGGGTTTCCCTCGCCAGCGCGGCGCTCATGGCCTCGGCGGACTGGCAGGTGCACCTGGAGGGCCAGCTGCGCGAGGCGCTCAACCGCGACGGCCTCGTGCTGCACTACCAGCCGGTCGTGGGGCCGGACGGCCGCGTGGTCACGGCGGAGGCGCTCGTGCGGTGGCCGCACCCCGATCGCGGGCTGCTGTCACCGGATGTGTTCCTGCCGGTGGCCGAGCAGGGCGACCTGATGAAGGAACTCGACCGCTGGGTGCTGCGGACGGCTCTGAAGGAGGCTTCGGCCTGGCCCGAGCCCGACGGCAAGCCGGTCGCGGTCGCGGTGAACCTCGCGGGCCTGCTGCCCGGCGACCCCGACTTCGTGGACATCGTCGCGACGGCGGTGGCGGAGAGCGGGATCGCCTGGGACCGCGTGATCCTGGAGCTGGTGGAGACCAGCCTCGTCGACCTGCCGTCGCGGACCCGGCAGGCCATGGCGGAGCTGGTGGAGCGCGGCGTGCGCTTCGCCGTCGACGACTTCGGCACCGGCTACTCGTCGCTGGCCCGGCTCAAGGACCTGCCCGCGCAGATCATCAAGGTGGACCGGCGCTTCGTCTCCGGGGTCGGCAAGGACCCGTCGGACTTCGCCGTGGCGCAGGCGGTCGTGGACATGGCGCGCGCCATGGGCCGCAGCTGCGTTGCGGAGGGCGTGGAGACCGCGATGCAGTTCCACATCCTCCAGGGCGTCGGGGTGGACGCCTACCAGGGCTGGTTGTTCTCCCGCGCCGTGCCGCCCCGCGAGTTCCGCGCGGTGCTCTCCCTCGGCCCGCTGCACGTCCCCCGCGCCGGGTGACCCGCACTCCGCCCGTCAGGAGAGGTCGGCGGCTGAGGCGGTGATCGCGTCGAGCAGGGGGGCGATGCGGTGCCTGGGGATGTCGATCAGGCGGAGGTTGAGGTCGGTGGGGTTGGGGGCGGCCTCGGCCACCAGGTCGCGGGCGGCGTTGCGGGTCAACGTGATGCCGGTGGCCTTGGCGGTGCTGATCAAGCCCTCGCGCCAGAGGTTTCCCACCTTGCCGTGGGCTCGGTCGAGGATGTGCCGGGCCAACCGCTCGCCCGCGTCCAGGCGGCTGGCGGGGATCTGCTCGGCGACCACCACGGCTGAGCGGTCGTCGGGGGTGCTGCGCAGGAAACGCAGGCGGTACTTGTGCCGCAGCGCGGCGGTGAGCGCGCGCTGACCCACCTGGTTGGAGAGGTCCAGGTGGTTGTTGGCGACGAGCACGGCCACGCGCGGCGCTGACGCGGCGAGCAGCACGCGCAGCAGCCACGGGCCGGGGTCGCCGGTCGCGTTGATGGCCAGCGCGGTGTCCTCGGCGGCGTTGATCGGCTTGTCCCACGCGGGACCGCGCACGTCGTCGACCTTGAGCTTGCCGTCGGCGGAAGCCTTGGCGCGCAACGACTCCAGGTTCGCCGAAGCGGTTTTGTCCTGCGCCTCGACCGATTGCGGACCATGCGTGTAGATGGCCGTGCTCGCCGGGCGCTCGATGAGCTTGCGCGTCTTGGAGGTCGCGCGCAGCACGTACAGCTCGCTGGCGCTGCCGACGGCCTGCGCGCCGTGGTAGCGGTTGAAGCGCGGCAGGATCGCCTCGAACAGCACGCCGAGCTGCATGATCTCCTGCTGCACCTTCAGCCCGAGCGTGGGATTGCGCTCGCTGAAGCCGTACGCGAGCAGGATGCGGCCCCTGTCGACATCGCGCAGGCACGACGCGGCGCGCGCGACGAAAAGGCCGATTCCCTCTGGGGTGTAAGGAGGATCGGTGAACACGAGGTCCGCCCAGCCCTGCGCGGCGGGCGGCAGGCCGAAGCGGAAGTCCGCGTGCACGCAGCGGATGTTGAAGCCGCGTTCGGCCGCGCGGGTGTCGATGAACTCCAGCACGCGCTCGTCCAGATCGACGACGAGCACTTCGAGGTCCGGCCGCACCGCGCACACCGCGAGCGAGGTGAGGTCGTGGTCGCCCAGGCACAGCAACCGCGCTCCGGAGAGCGTGTACTGCTCGTCCAGCCACATCGCGCGCCGCAACATCGTTTGCGCGGTCGCGGCGACGTGGTCCAGCGCGGGCATCGGAGCGGGCACCGCGTGGATGTCCTGCTTGATCCGCGTGACCATCTCCTCGTGCGCCTGCGCGGCGGCTTCGAGCGGATCGGTGTGGTTCAGGGCATTGCCCAACTCCGTGCCCAGTTCGAGGTGCTCGCGGTACACGGTGGTGCGCCACGGGTGGATGCGGTGGCGGTCGCCGTCGCGCTCGATGTCCGGCCCCATGGCGGCCAGCAGCTCCTCGACGGTGCGGCGCGGGACGGCGGGCTGGCGCACGAGTTCGGCCAGCGACTGCCAGCCCGACGTGAGCAGCGCCACGACGATCCGCAGCCTGCGGCCGTGGACTCCGTGGTCGGCGAGGAGGGTCGAGACGCGCTGCACGGGGTCATCGGTGGTCACAAACTGTTGACCTTAGACGTATCGGTCCCGCGTCCGCCTCGCCCCTGTCAGTCGATCGGACTAAGGTCGAACGTCGGCGACGACTGGTGCTCTCAACGGCTCATCAGTCGTCGCCGACATACGGGCGGCCGGCAAGGGGCCGTCACGACCACAAGGGGGACTCGAATGATCGAGTTCCAGGCCGTGACCAAGCGCTTCGACGACGGCACCACAGCCGTCGACAACCTCGACATGGTCGTCGAAGCCGGAACGATCACCGTTTTTGTCGGGCCGTCGGGGTGTGGCAAGACGACATCACTGCGGATGGTGAACCGCATGATCGAGCCGACCAGCGGCACGGTGCTGGTGGACGGCGAGGACATTCGAAAATCGAATCCCGCGCTGCTGCGAAGACGAATCGGTTACGTCATCCAGCAGGCCGGGCTGTTCCCGCACCGCACCGTGCTGGACAACGTGGCCACCGTGCCGCTGCTGTCCGGCTGGACGCGGCGCAAGGCCCGGGCCCGCGCGGCGGAGCTGCTGGAGATCGTCGGACTCGACGCCGCCATGGGCAAGCGCTACCCGGCGCAGCTCTCCGGCGGCCAGCAGCAGCGCGTCGGCGTCGCCCGCGCGCTCGCGGCGGACCCGCCGGTGCTGCTGATGGACGAACCCTTCAGCGCGGTCGATCCCGTTGTGCGGGAAGGGCTTCAGGACGAGCTGCTGCGGCTTCAGGCCGATCTGGACAAGACCATCGTCTTCGTCACCCACGACATCGACGAGGCGGTCAGGATCGGCGAGAAGGTCGCGGTGTTCCGCAAGGGCGGGGTGCTGGCGCAGTACGCGGCGCCCGCCGAACTGCTGTCCAACCCCGCCGACGACTTCGTCTCCTCCTTCGTCGGCAAGGACCGCGGCTACCGGGGGCTGTCGTTCCTCGGCGCCGACGGCATCCAGCTCGGCGGCGTCAGCACGGTGGGACTGCACGACTCGCGACCGTCCACTGTGGGTGGTCCGGACTGGACGCTGGTGCTCGACGACGACCGCCGCCCGCGCGGCTGGCTGCCGCCGGGCGTCGTGGTCGAGGGCGAGCCCGCGGAGGAGGACCTGCGGCCCGGTGGCTCCCTCTACGCGGAGGGGACCGCGCTGCGCGGAGCACTGGACGCCGCGCTCTCGTCACCGTCCGGCCTCGGGGTCGTGGTGGACGACGACGGGCGCTACACCGGTGTTGTCACCGCCCAGCAGGTGATCGACCTGATCGAGGAACGGCGGAAGGACGCCGCCTGATGTTCGAGGACCTCTCGCGGTACCTGAGCAGCACGAGCAACCAGGAACTGGTGCTCACCCAACTCCTGCAACACGTCTACCTCTCCCTGCTGCCACTGGTGATCGGGCTCGCGCTGGCGATCCCGCTCGGCTGGCTCGCGCACCGCCACCGCGCGGCGAGCGGCATCGTGTTCGGCTTCTCCAACGCCATCTACACGGTTCCCTCGCTGGCTCTGTTCGTGGTGATCCCGGTGGTGCTCGGCACGCAGATCCTGGACAGCGTCAACGTCGTGGTGGCGTTGACGGTCTACACCACCGCACTGCTCGTGCGACCCGTCTGCGACGCGCTGGACGCGGTGCCCTTCCACGTCGTCGCCGCGGCGACCGCGATGGGCTACCGGCCACTGCGCCGCTTCGTCACCGTCGAGCTCCCGCTGTCGGTCCCGGTGCTCTCCGCCGGGGTCCGGGTGGCGTCGGTGAGCAACATCAGCCTCGTCAGCGTCGGCGCCCTGATCGGCACCGGCGGGCTCGGCGTGCTCTTCACCAGCGGCTTCCAGATCAGCTACACCGCGCCGATCGTCGTCGGCATCGTGCTCACCCTGGTGCTGGCACTGGTGGTGGACATGGTCCTGGTCGGGCTGCGCAGGGCGCTGACCCCCTGGCTGCGTGCGGGAGGCACCACGTGATCTTCCAGGAGCTGTTCGGCTGGATCGGCGATCCCGCGCACTGGCAGGGCCAGGACGGGGTGCCGAACCGGATGCTGGAGCACCTCGGCTACACCCTGCTCTCGGTCTTCGGCGCCGCCGCCATCGCGATCCCGCTCGGCCTGTACGTGGGCCACACCGGGCGCGGCGGCGTGGTGCTGGTGGGGCTGAGCAACGCCATGCGCGCGTTGCCGACACTGGGCCTGGTCACCTTTCTGTTCCTGATCGCGGGCGGCAGCGAGGCGGGCACCATCGTCGGCCTCATCGTGCTCGCGATCCCGCCGATCCTGGCGGGCACCTACTCCGGCGTGCAGGACACCGACCGGGGCGTCGTCGACGCCGCGCGCGGGATGGGCATGACCGGGTGGCAGCGGTTGTGGCAGGTGGAGGTGCCCAACGCGCTCCCGCTGCTGATGGGCGGGCTGCGCAACGCGGCCCTCCAGGTGGTGGCGACCGCCTCGGTCGCCGCGTACGTGGGTCTCGGCGGCCTCGGCAGGCTGCTGCTCGACGGACTCCGGGTGATCGACTACTCGAAGGTGCTGGCAGGAGCGCTGTTCATCGCGCTCCTCGCGGTGCTGCTGGACCTGGTGCTCGCCGGGTTGCAGCGGATCATCGTGCCGCGCGGGCTCCGGGTGGCCGCGGCCGCCGTCGCCGGTCGCACCAAGGTGAAATCCTCAGGAAGGAACGAGTCATGAAGCGCACCATGGCGGTCGTGGCGGCCGCCGCACTGTTGCTCACCGGGTGCGGTGGCGACCCGCTCAAGGGCGGGGGCGGCGGGGGCGGCGCGGCCGGCGGTCCGATCGTCATCGGCTCCGCGGACTTCTCCGAGAGCGAGCTGCTGATGCACATCTACGCCGGCGCGTTGACCAACGCCGGTGTGAAGGTCACCACCAAGCCGCGCGTGGGCTCGCGCGAGGTGCTGGTGAAGGCGTTGCAGGACAAGTCGCTCGCGGTGGTGCCGGAGTACAGCGGCAACCTGCTGCAGTACTTCGACAAGCAGAACCCCGCCGCGCAGCCGGACGAGGTCACTGCGGCGCTGAAGCAGAAGGTGCCCGGCGGACTCGAGGTGCTGGAGAAGTCGGCCGCCGAGGACTCCGACGCGCTCGTCGTGTCCAAGGAACTGGCCGGGCAGGGCGTCAAGTCGATCGCCGACCTCGGGCCGAAGTGCTCGCAGTACGTGCTCGGCGCGGCGGGGGAGTGGAAGGACCGCTGGCCCGCCAAGCTCACCCAGCTCTACGGCTGCACCTTCAAGGAGATCAAGACCACCGACGCCGCGGGTCCGGTGACGGTGGAGGCGCTCAAGAGCGGCCAGGTGCAGGTGGCCAACCTGTTCACCACCGCCTCCGCCATCACCGCCAACGGTTTCGTGGCGCTCCAGGACCCGAAGCGGCTCTACCCGGCGCAGAACATCCTGCCGCTGATCCGCTCGGAAGCCTTGGACGCCAAGGGCAAGGAGGCGCTGAACAAGGTCTCCGCCGCGCTCACCACGGACAAGCTCATCGCGCTCAACAAGCGCATCGAGCTCGACAAGGAGACCGTGGCCGACGTGGCCAAGGAGTTCGTGACGCAGAACAAGCTCTGACGTTCCTCCTCGGCGGGCATCCTCAGGTCTGGGGGTGCCCGCCGATGCGCGTCGTGAGGTCGGCGGCGGCGCGGAGCACGTGCTCGGCCAGCTCCGGCCAGCTCTGCCCGCACTCGTCCTCGCAGATGTGGCGCAACGTCAACCCGATCGCCGCGACCGGCCGCTGCCCGTGGTCGAAGACCGCCGCCGCGACCGAGGCGAAGCCCGCCGTGACGTGGCCGTCCTCCACCGCCCAGCCGCGCCGCCGCTCCGCGCCGAGGAGTCTGCGCAGGTTCGGGAGGTCCTTGGGGCCGCGCCCCGTGCGGTCCACGAAGCTCTTCTGATCGGGGAAGAGCGCGCGCACCTGGGCGGCGGGCAGCGCGGCCAGCATCGCTCTGCCGGAGGCGGGCAGGTGCGCCGGGAGACGCACACCGACGTCGGTGACGAGCGTCTGCGGGCGCCTCGGTTGCTCCTTGAGCAGGTAGAGCGCTTCGCCGCCGTGCAGCACTCCGAGCTGCGCGGTGAAGCCCGTCTCGTCCACCACGCGGCGCAGCAGCGGCCTGGCGAGACGTTCCAGGGGATCGTGGCGGAGGTAGGCCGAGCCCAGCTCGAAGGCCGCGACCCCCAAGCCGTAGCGGCGCTCCTCCGGCAGGTGCGTGACGAATCCGGCTTCGTGCAGCTCCGCCAGCAGGTGGTAGGTCGTCGACCTCGGCAGCTTCAGCTCGCGCGCCAGTGCCGCCGCCGAGACGGGTCCCGGACGGCTCGCGAGCGACTTCAACACCGCGAGTCCTCGCCGGAGCGCGGGCACATCACTGCTCGCCCCCACCCGCCCTCCCTCCGTCCCGAACACACCCCATCCCCCAATTGGTGCGTCGTAAGCCCTGAACGACCCGTTCAGTGCGTTCAAGGAGCTGAACGGGTCGTTCAGGGCTTAAGAACGACGTTGAGTGTCTGGGGTTTCAGACAGTGTCGCACGGTGTGGGGTTGGGGGAGGTGGTGCGAGCGGGTGTGATGGGGGCATGTCGCACGTTCCTGTCGGCTTGAAGCCGCTGTCCAGGGCGCAGGTGCTCGCCGTCGTCCGCGGCGGAGCGCCGGTGGAGATCACCGCGGAGGCCCGCGAGGCGGTCGCCGCGGCCCGCGCCCACATCGAAGCGCTGGCCGCCGCCGAGACCCCGACGTACGGGGTGTCGACCGGCTTCGGCGCGTTGGCCACGAAGCACATCCCGCTCGACCGCAGGGCCGCGTTGCAGCGCTCGCTGATCCGCTCGCACGCGGCGGGCGCCGGGCCGGAGGTTGAGCCGGAGGTCGTTCGCGGGCTGATGCTGCTGCGCCTGCGCACGCTCGCCTCGGGGCACACCGGGGTGCGTCTGTCCACTGTGGACACACTGGCCGGGATGCTCAACGCGGGGATCGTGCCGGTGGTGCACGAGTACGGCTCGCTCGGCTGCTCGGGCGATCTGGCTCCGCTCTCGGCGATCGCGCTCGCGCTGATCGGCGAGGGCCAGGTCCGTGACGGCTCCGGTGAGCTGCGCGATGCCTCCGAAGCGCTGTACGAGGCCGGTCTTGAGCCCGTGCAGCTCGCGGAGAAGGAAGGCCTGGCGCTGATCAACGGCACGGACGGCATGCTCGGCATGCTGGTCATGGCCTGCGCCGACTTCGCGGAACTGCTGGACATCGCCGACCTCACCGCCGCGATGAGCGTCGAAGCCCTGCTGGGCACCGACCGCGTCTTCGCGCCGGAGCTGCACAGCCTCCGCCCACATCCCGGGCAGGCGCTGTCGGCCTCGCGTATTGCCGCGTTCCTCAAGGAGTCCGGCATCGTCGCGAGCCACCGCGGCCCGGACTGCAACCGCGTCCAAGACGCTTACTCGCTGCGCTGCGCCCCCCAGGTGCACGGCGCGGCGCGCGACAGCCTGACGCACGCGGAAACCGTTGCGGAGCGCGAACTCGCTTCCGCGATCGACAATCCCGTTGTGCTGGCCGATGGTCGCGTCGAGTCCAACGGCAACTTCCACGGCGCCCCAGTGGCTTACGTGCTCGACTTCCTGGCGATCCCGCTCGCCGACGTCGCGAGCATGGCGGAGCGCCGTACCGACCGGATGCTCGACAAGGCGCGCTCGCACGGGCTCCCGCCGTTCCTCGCCGACGACCCGGGCGTCGACTCCGGCCACATGATTGCCCAGTACACGCAGGCCGCGATCGTGTCGGAGCTGAAGCGCCTCGCCGTGCCCGCCTCGGTCGACTCCATTCCCAGCAGCGCCATGCAGGAAGACCACGTGTCCATGGGCTGGTCGGCCGCGCGCAAGCTGCGCAAGGCCATCGACGGACTGCGCACCGTACTGGCCATCGAACTGCTGACCGCAGCTCGTGCGCTCGACATGCGCGCGCCGTTGCAGCCCGGCCCGGCCAGCGCTGGAGTCCTTGCGCTGCTTCGGGAATCCGCGGGCGGGCCCGGCCCCGACCGCCACCTCGCCCCAGAGATCGCCGCGGCGGAGGAGCTGATCCGCTCCGGTGCCGTGCTTGCCCACCTTGAGTCCATTGTGGACGGGAGAAACCGGTGAACGCAGGACCTCGCCCCGTACGTGCCGCTCGGGGGACCGAATTGACCGCACGCAGCTGGGCCACGGAGGCGCCGCTGCGCATGCTCCAGAACAACCTGGACCCGGAGGTGGCGGAGCGCCCCGACGACCTGGTCGTCTACGGCGGCACCGGAAAGGCCGTCCGCGACTGGAACTGCTTCGACGCGATCACCCGTGAGCTGCGCGAGCTCGCCGACGACGAGACCCTGCTCGTCCAGTCCGGCAAGCCAGTCGGCGTGCTGCGCACCCACGAGTGGGCGCCGCGCGTGCTGATCGCGAACTCCAACCTGGTCGGCGACTGGGCAACCTGGCCGGAGTTCCGCAAGCTGGAGGCGCAGGGCCTGACCATGTACGGCCAGATGACGGCCGGATCGTGGATCTACATCGGCACGCAAGGGATTCTCCAGGGCACCTACGAGACCTTCGCCGCCGTGGCGCAGAAGCGCTTCGGGGGCACGCTCGCCGGGACGCTGACCGTCACCGCCGGTCTCGGTGGCATGGGTGGTGCCCAGCCGCTCGCCGTCACGATGAACGAGGGTGTCGCGCTGGTGATCGAGGTCGACCGCGAGCGCGCTCAGCGCCGCGTCGAGACCCGCTACCTCGACGAGGTCGCCGACGACCTGGACGACGCGATTTCCCGTGTTCTGGAAGCGAAATCTTCCAGAAGGGCGCTCTCGGTCGGCGTGATCGGCAACGCTGCCGAGGTGCTGCCGGAGCTGCTGCGCCGGGGCCTCGCGGTGGACATCGTCACCGACCAGACCTCCGCGCACGACCCGTTGGCGTACCTGCCGAAGGGCGTCTCGGTGGAGGAGTGGGCCGACTACGCCGCCGCCAAGCCGGAGGAGTTCACCACCCGCGCCCGCGAGTCGATGGCCGAGCACGTGGCCGCGATGGTCGGTTTCCAGGACGCGGGCGCCGAGGTCTTCGACTACGGCAACTCCATCCGTGGTGAAGCTCAGCTCGGCGGTTACGAGCGGGCCTTCGACTTCCCCGGCTTCGTGCCCGCCTACATCCGCCCGCTGTTCTGCGAGGGCAAGGGCCCGTTCCGCTGGGCCGCGCTCTCCGGTGACCCGGAGGACATCGCCAAGACCGACCGCGCGATCCTGGAGCTGTTCCCGGAGAACGAGCAGCTCGCGCGCTGGATCAAGATGGCGGGCGAACGCGTTGCCTTCCAAGGGCTTCCGTCGCGCATCTGCTGGCTCGGCTACGGCGAGCGGCACCTGGCGGGCCTGAAGTTCAACGAGATGGTGGCCTCCGGTGAGCTCTCCGCGCCCATCGTGATCGGCCGCGACCACCTCGACTGCGGCTCCGTCGCCTCGCCCTACCGCGAGACCGAGGCGATGGCCGACGGCTCCGACGCGATCGCCGACTGGCCGCTGCTGAACGCGCTGATCAACACCGCGTCCGGCGCGACCTGGGTGTCCCTCCACCACGGTGGCGGCGTGGGCATCGGCCGCTCCATCCACGCGGGCCAGGTCACCGTGGCCGACGGCACCGAGCTGGCCGCGCAGAAGCTGGAGCGCGTGCTGACCAACGACCCGGCGATGGGCGTGCTGCGCCACGTGGACGCGGGCTACGGCCGCGCGGACGAGGTCGCCGCCGAGCGTGGCGTGACGATCCCGGTCGCCAAGTCGTGACCGAAGACTCGCTTGCGGAGTCGAGCATCAGCACCGCCAGCTCGTTGCTGGGCGATATCGCTGATGTGGGAAGGGATCGAAGCCGTGGTGGCTATTCGCGGCACGGCTTCGACCCCGTCGAGCTGAGCCTGCGCGAATGGTTCGTCGCCGAGGCGCGGGCCAGGGGTCTGGAGGTCACCTGCGACCGCAACGGGAACCTGTGGGCGTGGTGGGGTCCTCCCGGCCCCGACGCGATCATCACGGGCAGCCACCTCGACTCCGTGCCCGGCGGAGGGGCCTTCGACGGGCCGCTTGGCGTGGTCTCCGCGCTTGCTGCGGTGGATGCCATGCGGGCCAAGGGTTTCAAGCCGTCCAAGCCCTTCGCGATCGTCGTTTTCGCGGAGGAGGAGGGCGGCCGGTTCGGCGTCGCTTGCCTGGGATCGCGGTTGATGTCCGGCGCGATCGACCCGTCGGTCGCCTTGAACCTGCGCGATCCTGACGGGGTTTCCTTCGCTGAAGCCGTTTCCGCCGCCGGGCTCGACCCCGCGCGCATGGGGCGGGACGCCGAAGCGCTGGCGAGCATCGGGTGCTTCATCGAGCTGCACGTGGAGCAGGGGCGCGGGCTGATCGACCTCGACGCGCCCGTCGGGGTGGCGAGCTCGATCCTGGCGCACGGGCGGTGGCGGTTCAGCTTCACCGGTGAGGGCAACCACGCCGGTGCCACGCCCATCGACGACCGGCGCGATCCGATGATCCCGGCTTCGCAGCTGGTCCTCGCCGCTCGCGCGGCGGCGTCCACTGTGGATGGAGCGCGGGCGACGATCGGCCGCATCCAGCCGATCCCGGGCGGCACGAACGTGATCGCGTCCACTGTGGACGTCTGGTTGGACGCGCGCGCGGCCACCGACGAGGTGACCCGCAACGTGGTGGCGGAGATCAAGGCCGCTGGGATGTCCGCCGCCGAGGCCGAGGGCTGCTCGCTCGCGGTCACCGAGGAGTCCTACGGCGACACGGTGATCTTCGACCCCGCGCTCCGGGATCGGTTGGCAGCCCAGCTCGGCGGAGTTCCCGCGCTGCCGACGGGAGCGGGTCACGACGCGGGCATTCTCGCCGCGCACGTTCCCACCGCGATGCTGTTCGTCCGCAACCCCACGGGCATCAGCCACGCGCCCGCTGAGCACGCCGAGCCCGACGACTGCGAGGCTGGAGTGGCCGCGTTGGCGACGGTGCTCGAACACCATCTGTCCACTTAGGACGCCTGGAGAGTGGTATGCGGTTCTGGTGCGAGTCGGCGTGGATCGACGACGATGTAGCCCACGGCGTGCTGGTGGAGGCTGCTGACGGAGTCATCACCGCCGTCACGGTCGGCGCGTCTTCCGAGAACGCCGAAAGGCTTGGGGGACTTGTGCTCCCGGGCTTCGCCAACGCGCATTCCCACGCGTTCCACCGTGCTCTGCGCGGGCGGACGCACGGCGACGGCGGAACCTTCTGGACCTGGCGGACCGGGATGTACGCGCTGGCCCAGCGACTCGAACCAGACAGCTACCTGGCGCTCGCCCGCGCCGCGTACGCCGAGATGGCCATTGCCGGTGTCACGTGCGTGGGCGAGTTCCACTACCTCCATCACGCGGCGGGCGGCCGTGCTTACGCCGATCCGAACGCGATGGGCGAGGCACTCCGCCAGGCGGCTTCCGAGGCAGGCGTCCGGCTCACGCTGCTCGACACCTGTTACCTGGCAGGCGGAATCGGTGAGCCGCTCAACGAGACGCAGCTCCGCTTCGGTGATCGGTCTGCGGCGCAATGGGCTTCGCGAGTCGCCGCGTTCAAGGAGGACGCCAACACCCGCGTAGGCGGTGCGATCCACTCCGTGCGCGCCGTGCCGCGAGCGGCCTTGGCAGAGGTAGCTGCCGGGGTGGCTGGCCCCTTGCACGTCCACCTTTCCGAGCAGCCAGCGGAAAACGTGGCGTGTCAAGCCGCATATGGCTTGACGCCAACGGAGTTGCTGCACGATGCCGGAGTGCTGTCTCCGCGAACGACTGCTGTACATGCGACGCACCTGACCGCCCACGACATTAAGCTGTTGGGCTCGTCGGGAACCGGAGCATGCTTTTGCCCCACAACCGAAGCAGACCTTGCCGACGGCATTGGTCCCGCGCGCGAACTCGTCGACGCGGGTAGCCCGCTCAGCCTCGGCAGTGATCAGCACGCGGTGGTTGACCCGATCCTCGAAGCTCGCGCTCTGGAGCACGGTGAGCGGCTGCGCACGGGCTCACGCGGACGGTTCACCTTGGCGGAGTTGATGACCGCGTCGACCTCCGCCGGGCATGCCGCGCTGGGCTGGCCTTCGGCTGGTCGCATCGCGGTCGGGGCTCCGTGCGACCTCGTCCAGATCCGTCTGGACAGCCCGCGCACAGCGGGATCGCTGCCATCGCAGGCATTGTTGAGCGCGTCAGCGTCCGATGTGGACACTGTGATCAACTCTGGAGTTGTGGTGGCGCGCGGCGGACGGCACGAGCGGTTGGGCGATGTCGGCCAGCTGCTGAAGGACGCGATCGAAGGGCTGTGGACGTGAGTACCCTCATCACCGGCATCGGCGAGCTGACCACCAATGATGACGAGCTGGGCTCGCTCACCGACGCTGCGGTCGTTCTCGACGGCGAGCGCATCGCGTGGGTGGGCGCCGCTTCGGCTGCTCCGGACGCGGATTCGCGCGTCGATGTCCGTGGTCGCGCCGTGCTCCCCGGCTGGGTCGACAGCCACACCCACCTCCTGTTCGCGGGCGACCGCACCGCCGAGTTCTCCGCTCGCATGGCCGGAAAGCCTTACCAGGCAGGCGGAATCGCAGTCACCGTCGAAGCGACCAGGGCTGCCTCCGACACTGAGCTGCTGAAGAACCTCCTCCTGCACGTCGGCGAGGCCAACCGTCAGGGCACCACCACCATCGAGACGAAGACCGGCTACGGCCTCACCGTCACCGACGAGGTCCGTGCCGCCCGCATCGCCGCGTCCGTCGTCGACGACGTCACCTTCCTCGGAGCGCACTTGGTGCCCCCGGGTTCCGAGGCCGAGTCCTATGTGGACTTGGTGCGCGGTGACATGCTCAGCGCTGTAGCGCCTTTCGTGCGCTGGGCCGATGTCTTCTGCGAGACCGGCGCCTTCGACGAGACCCAGTCGCGTGCTGTGCTCAAGTCCGCGCAGGAGGCGGGTCTGGGGCTTCGCGTGCACGGCAACCAGCTCGGCCCCGGCCCCGGCGTGCGCTTGGCGGTTGAGTTGGGCGCCGCGAGCGTCGACCACTGCACGCACCTCACACCGTCCGATGTGGACTGTCTGGCGAACTCCGACACCGTCGCGACGCTGCTGCCCGCGTGCGACCTCTCCACCCGCCAGCCGCTCCCCGACGCCCGCGCGCTGCTCGACGCCGGGGCCACTGTCGCGCTCGCCTCCAACTGCAACCCCGGCTCGTCCTACACGTCATCCATGGCGTTTTGCGTTGCCACCGCTGTACTTCAGATGCGCATGAGCGTCGACGAGGCTGTTCGCGCCGCGACCTGGGGCGGCGCCCGCGCGCTTCGCCGCGAGACCGGAGACGGCGCCGTCGGCGTGATCCGCGTCGGCGCCCGCGCCGACCTCCACGTCCTCGACGCCCCGTCGACCACCCACCTCGCCTACCGGCCCGGCGTCCCCCTCACCCACTCCGTCTACCGCAAGGGCGCCCGCCTCTAACGGTTGAGGTTCGGCAGTCTTCAAGTACCACCAACCCCCACATGCAGAAGTCGCCAACCACCCCAAACGCAGCGCTCCCAGGAGGTTTGCGGCAGCTGGCGACGCGCCGAGCCAGGGTTGGCGGTACTTGAAGACTGGCAAACCCGGGCGCTGGCTCATGGAAGTTCGGTGGTCTTCAAGTACCACTAACCACCCAGTTGATCATCGTTAACCGCCGCATACCTCCGCGCTGTCACTGGGCGCGCGAGGTTTGTGTGGGTTGCGGACAGCTGGGGGAGGGGTTGTGGGGTCTTGAAGACTGGGGAACCCCTCCGCTGAGGCCGAGTCAGTCGTCGAGGTCGTCCTCGTCGTCGCGGGCCAGGAAGGTGGCCAGGCGCTCGATCGGGGTCTCGAAGTCGGGGTTGAGGTCGACGAACGCGCGCAGGCGGTCGGCGAGCCAGGCGAGGGTGACCTCCTCCTCGCCGCGCCGCTGCTCCAGCTCCTCGATGCCGCGGTCGGTGAAGTACAACGCAACTCCCTGCGAAGAGAACGGGACGGAAGACGGCCGAGCCGCCGGACCCAAGGGCCCGGCGGCTCGGCGTGCTCAACGAGAAGACCCTAGTCGAAGGCCTTGTTCATCAGCTCGGCCTGCTCGACGTCGTGCACCTTGCCGGAACCGGCCGACGGGGCGGCCATGGCGCGGCGGGACACCCGGCGGATGCCGGAGAGCCGGTCGGGCACGAGCTCGGGCAGCGCGAGGCCGAAGTACGGCCACGCACCCTGGTTCGCCGGCTCCTCCTGGACCCAGCGGATGTCCTTGGCGTTGGGGTAGCGCTCCAACGCCTGGGTGAGCTTCTTGTACGGCACCGGGTAGAGCTGCTCGACCCGCACGATGGCGGTGTCGGTGGCGCCGCGCTTCTGCCGCTCCGCGTTCAGCTCGTAGCTGATCTTGCCGCTGCACAGCAGGACCTTGCGCACCGACGACGGGTCGCTCACCAGCGGGTCGTCCAGCACCGAGTGGAACTTGCTGCCCTCGACGAACTCCTCGACCGGGCTGGTCGCGGCCTTGAGGCGCAGCATGGACTTCGGCGTGAAGACCACCAGCGGGCGGTTGATGCCGTCCAACGCGTGGCGGCGCAGCAGGTGGAAGTAGTTCGACGGGGTGGACGGGACCGCCACCGTCATCGAACCCTCGGCGCACAGCTGCAGCCAGCGCTCGATGCGGCCCGAGGTGTGGTCGGGCCCCTGGCCCTCGTGGCCGTGCGGCAGCAGCATCACCACGTCGGAGCGCTGGCCCCACTTGGCCTCGCCGGAGGAGATGAACTCGTCGATGATCGGCTGCGCGCCGTTGACGAAGTCACCGAACTGCGCCTCCCACAGCACCAGGGCGTTCGGGTTGGCCACGGAGTAGCCGTACTCGAAGCCCACGGCCGCGAACTCCGACAGCGCGGAGTCGTAGACCAGGAACTTGGCCTGGTCCTCGGAGAGGTTCTGCAGCGGGGTGTACTCCTGGCCGGTCTTGCGGTCGATCAGCACCGAGTGCCGCTGCACGAAGGTGCCGCGCCGCGAGTCCTGACCCGACAGCCGCACCGGGCGGCCCTCGGCGACCAGCGAACCGAACGCCAGCAGCTCGCCGAACGCCCAGTCGATGCCGCCCTCGCGGGCCATCTTCGCGCGGCGCTCCAGCACCGGCTTGACGCGCGGGTGCGGGCTGAAGCCCTCCGGCAGGTTGACGTGGGCGTCGGCGATCAGCTCCAGCAGTTCGCGGGTGATCGCCGTGGGCACCTTGGTCGGGATGACCTGGCTGGACTCGACCGAGCCGCTGGGCGCGGCCTGGTGCTTCTCCAGCTCGCGCACCTCGTTGAAGACGTGCTCCAGCTGGGTGGCGTAGTCCTTCAGCGCGTTCTCGGCCTCCTCGACGGAGATGTCGCCGCGACCGATCAGCGCCTCGGTGTAGCCCTTGCGGACGGAGCGCTTGGTGTCGATCACGTCGTACATCGCCGGCTGGGTCATCGAGGGGTCGTCGCCCTCGTTGTGCCCGCGACGGCGGTAGCAGACCATGTCGATCACGACGTCCTTGCCGAAGGCCTTGCGGTACTCCACCGCCAGCTTCGCCACCCAGACGCACGCCTCGGGGTCGTCGCCGTTCACGTGGAAGACCGGGGCGTCGATCATCTTCGCCACGTCGGTGCAGTACTGGCTGGAGCGCGAGGACTCCGGCGCGGTGGTGAAGCCGACCTGGTTGTTGACGACCACGTGCAGGGTGCCGCCGGTGCGGTAACCGCGCAGCAGCGCCAGGTTCAGCGTCTCGGCGACAACGCCCTGACCGGCGAACGCGGCGTCGCCGTGCATCAGGACGGGCAGCACGGTGAAGCCCTCGCCGCCCTTGTCCAGGATGTCCTGCTTGGCCCTGACGATGCCCTCCAGGACCGGGTCGACCGCCTCCAGGTGGGAGGGGTTGCAGGTCAGCGAGACCTTGGTCTCCCCGTCGCCGAACATGCGGAAGTACTTGCCCTCCGCGCCCAGGTGGTACTTCACGTCACCGGAGCCGTGCGCCTGGCCCGGGTCGAGGTTGCCCTCGAACTCCCGGAAGATCTGCGAGATCGGCTTGCCGACGATGTTGGCGAGCACGTTCAGCCTGCCGCGGTGCGGCATGCCGATGACGACCTCGTCCAGGTCCTGCTCGGCTGCCTTGTCCAGCACGGCGTCCAGCAGCGGGATGACGGTCTCGCCGCCCTCCAGGGAGAACCGCTTCTGGCCGACGTACTTGGTCTGCAGGAAGGTTTCGAACGCCTCGGCCGCGTTGAGCTTGCTCAGGATGTAGGTCTGCTCGGCGCGGTCCGGCTTGGTGTGCGGGACCTCGATGCGCTCCTGCAGCCACTTGCGCTCGTCGGGCTTGAGGATGTGCATGTACTCGACGCCGACGGTGCGGCAGTACGAGTCGCGCAGCACGCCGAGCACCTCGCGCAGCTTCATCCGCTCCCGGCCGGAGAACCCGCCGACGGCGAATTCGCGGTCCAGGTCCCACAGGGTCAGGCCGTGCGAGAGCACGTCCAGGTCGGGGTGCTTGCGCTGCCGGTAGTTCAGCGGGTCCGTGTCGGCCATCAGGTGGCCGCGGCTGCGGAAGGCGTCGATCAGCTCAAGGACGCGGGCGGTCTTGTCGACCGCGCCCTCGGGGATGTCGGTGACCCAGCGGATCGGCTCGTACGGGATGCGCAGCGAGGCGAAGATCTCGTCGTAGAAGCCGTCCTCGCCCAGCAGCAGCTGGTGCACGCGGCGCAGGAACTCGCCGGACTCCGCGCCCTGGATGATCCGGTGGTCGTAGGTGGACGTCAGCGTGATGATCTTGCTGATGCCCATCTTGCCGAGCACCTTCTCGCTGGCGCCCTGGAACTCCGCCGGGTACTCCATCGCGCCGACGCCGATGATCGCGCCCTGACCGGCGGTCAGCCTCGGCACCGAGTGGTTGGTGCCGATGGTGCCCGGGTTGGTCAGCGAGATCGTGGTGCCGGTGAAGTCGTCGGTGCCGAGCTTGCCGCCCCTGGCCTTGCGGATCAGGTCCTCGTAGGCCTGCAGGAACTGCGCGAAGTTCATCGTCTCGCAGCCCTTGATGGAGGCCACGACGAGGGTGCGCTGGCCGTCCTTGCCGGGGAGGTCGATCGCGAGACCGAGGTTCACGTGCTCGGGGGTGACCAGGTTCGGCTTGCCCTCGATCGAGGAGAAGAACCTGTTCATGTTGGGGAAGGCCTCGACGGCCTTCACCACGGCGAACCCGATGAGGTGGGTGAAGGAGACCTTGCCACCCCGGGTCCGCTTGAGGTGGTTGTTGATCACGATCCGGTTGTCGGCGAGCAGCTTCGCCGGGACGGCGCGCACGCTGGTCGCGGTCGGAACACTGAGCGACTGCTCCATGTTCTTCGCGATCGCGGCGGCCGCTCCGCGCAGCTGCTTGTGCTCCTCGCCCGCGCCCGCCGGTTTCACGGGGGCGGCGCTGGCGGCCTTGGCCGGCGTCGGCTTGGCGGCGGGCTTGGCCGAGGGGGCCTGCTTGGCGGGGGCCTGGGTCGGGGCCTTGGCGGGCGCCGCCGTCGCGTTCACCGCCTCGGCCTGCGCGGGCTGGCTCGCCGGAGCCGGCTTCGTCGTGGTGCTGCCGTTGCCGGTCGCCACCTTCTGGGCGGTCGGCTTGTAGTCGGCAAAGAAGTCATGCCACGCCGGATCGACGGAGGACGGGTCGTTGAGGAACTGCTCGTACATTTCCTCGACCAGCCACTCATTCGGGCCGAATTGGGACGCAGTACTGCTGCTGGACACGGCCGCTGCTCGCCTCTATCCATCTGCTCGGGGTACAGATACAGGTGTCGCCAAGGCTAGCCCTCCGCGTCGCACGGGTGGTACACGGCGGTGCTCCTTGGGTGAGGTCTGGCTCACAGAATCGTTTACCTGATCGATTCCGAAGTGTAGGAGCCTCAAGGCTTCCTCAAGCCCTGCCGGCTTCGCCCGCCTTCCACAGACGGGCATATGCCCCATCGGCGCGGAGCAGCTCCGCGTGCGTGCCGACCTCGACCACCCGACCGTTCGCGAGCACCACGACTCGATCCGCCCGCGCGGCGGTCGCCAACCTGTGCGCGACGACGAAGGTCGTTCGACGGGAGGACGCCAGGTCTTCGGTCGCGGCCACAACGGCGGACTCCGTCGCAGGGTCCAAAGCGGCCGTTGCCTCGTCGAGCAGCACCACGTCGGGGTCGACCAGTTCGGCCCGCGCCAGCGCAACGAGCTGACGCTGCCCGGCGGAGAGCCCCTGGCCGCGTTCGCCGACCTCTTGGTGGAAGCCGTGCCGCAGCCGTGCGACGACCGGAATCGCACCGACCCGCCGCACCGCCGCCTCGACCGCGGCCGGCCCAGCGTTCGGGCGGCCGTAGCCGACGTTGTCCGCGATGGTGCCCGTGAACAGGTGCGCCTCCTGAGGCACCACGCCGAGCCTGCTCCGGTAGCTGGGCAGGTCGTACTCGCGCACGTCGACGCCGTCCACCAGAACCGCGCCCTCGGTGGCGTCGTAGAACCGCGCGATCAGCTTGACCAGCGTCGACTTGCCCGCGCCCGTCGTGCCGACCAGGGCGACCGTCTCCCCAGGGCTGACGCGCAGCGAGATTCCGGACAGCGCGGGCGTTTCCGTCCCCGCGTAGGTGAAGCCGACATCGCGCAGCTCGACCTCCCCGCGCAGCCGTGGTGGCACCTCGCGGGGGTGCGCGGCGGGTGGCACGGAGGTCGGGGTGCGCAGCAGTTCGCCGATGCGCTGCAAGCCGATCTTGGCCTGCTGGTAGCCGTCGAAGACGCTGGACAACTGCTGGATCGGCGAGAAGAACAACGTCAGGTACAGCAGGAAGGCGAGCAGGACGCCCGGCGTGAGCCCGTCGGTGGCGACCCGGTGCGCGCCCACCGCGAGCACCGCCGCCTGCACCAGGTCGGACAGCATCGTGACGAACGGGAAGTAGGTCGCGATGTAGCGCTGCGCCCGCAGGCGGGAGCGCCGGTAAGCGTCGCTGCGCTCCGCGAACGCCTCGGCCGAGCGTTCCTCGCGCGTGTAGGCCTGGGAGACGCGCAGTCCGGAGACGTTCTCCTGGAGATCGGCGTTGACGGCGCTGACGCGCTCTCTGGCCTCGGCGTACGCGGCCGAAGAGAGCTTGCGGAAGACGAGTGTGGCCACGAGGAGCACCGGCAGCGCGGCGAGCGCGACCAGGGCGAGCCCGGGATCGGTGAGGATCAGCGCCGCCGAGATGCCCACGACCGTGAACACGCTGACCACGGCCGTGGCGAGCCCGGTCTGCAGGAACGTCGACAACGCGTCGACGTCGGTGGTCATCCTGGTCATGATCCGCCCGGCCAGCTCGCGCTCGTAGTAGTCGAGCCCGAGTCGTTGCAGGTGGGCGAAACTGCGCACCCGGAGCAGGTAGAGCACCGTCTCCCCGGTGCGCGCGGTGACCACGGTCTGCGCGGCGAGCACCAGCGCGGCCACAACGACGAGCGCGACTCCGACCACTGTCGCGGTCCACAGCGGTCCGCCCGCGCTCGCGGTGACGCCGTTGTCGATGCCGTAGCGGAACAGTGTTGGTAGAGCGATCGAGGACAGCGCGTCGATCGCCACTCCGAGGGTTGCGAGCGCCAACGGCCACCGCACCACTCGTAGAACGCGGCGGAGCCGGAAGCCGGGGTCGGGGGCGCGTGCGTCGGTGTCGCCCAGCCTCGGTGCGTCTGTTGCCGGTCGCAGCGCCTCGACCTGCGCGAGCAGCTCAGGCGTTGCGGGCAAACTCCCGGCCTCGCCCGCGTCAGTGCCACCACCGGCACCGTGGATGTCTTCTGCGAACGATCTGTTCGCCGTGTTTTCTGCTCCCACGACCGGCCACAACGCGGCGGTGACACCGTCTTCGCCGGGGGAGTCGGTCGTGATCGGATCGGTGATGTCCTCGATCGCGTCGCCGGGACCGGCGAGCAGCGAGCGGAACAGTGCGCACCGCTCGTCCAGCTCCGCGCGCGTGCCGACGTCGACCACCCGCCCCTGGTCGAGCACCGCGATCCGGTCGGCCAGCGCGAGCGTCGAGCGGCGGTGCGCGATCAGCACGGTCGTTCGGGACTCGGTGACCGCGCGCAGCGTCGCGTGGATCGCCGCCTCGGTCGTCGCGTCCACCGCCGAGGTCGCGTCGTCGAGCAGCAGCACCCTCGGATCGGACAGCAGCGCCCGCGCCAGGGCGACGCGCTGTCGTTGACCACCTGAAAGAGTGAGCCCGCGCTCGCCGACCACGGTGTCGTAGCCGTCGGGCAGCGCGGCGATGAAGTCGTGCGCCTCGGCGGCCTTCGCGGCGGAGCGCACCTCGTCGTCCGTGGCGTCCGGCCTGCCGTAGGCGATGTTCGCGCGCACCGAGTCGGAGAAGAGGAAAGCCTCCTCGAAGACCACACCGATGGCTCCGCGCAACGAGGCCGTCCGCAGCTGCCGCACATCGGTGCCGCCGAGCCGGATCGAGCCGTCCTGGACGTCGTAGAACCTTGGCAGCAGAAGGGAAACCGTCGACTTCCCGGAGCCAGCGGTGCCGACGAGCGCGAGCGTCTCGCCCGGCTCCACGCGCAGTGACACCCCGTCCAGCACCGGTTCGCTGCGCGTGTAGCCGAACCGCACCTCCTCCAGCTCCACCGCGAGCGGCCCGTCCGGAACGTCGACGGCGTCGGGTGTCTCGCGCACTTCCGGCTGCGAGTCGATCAGCTCGTACACGCGCTCCACGCCCGCCCGCGCGAGCTGGGCGGTCACCAGCAGGCTGGCCAGCAGACGGGCCGGCCCGACCAGCGCGGCGATGTAGGTGGCGAACGCCAAGAACGTGCCCAGGCTGATCTGGCCGTTCATCGCCAGCACACCGCCGAGCCCGAGCACGGCGACCTGGCCGAGCACGGGCAGCGCGGCCATCAGCGCGGTCGGTGGCGCGGTCAGCCGGGCCGCGCGCATCCGCTCCGCGAACAGGCGCTTGGCCGCCGCCTCCAGGTTCGCGACCTCGCGCGCCTCCTGGCCGAAGCCCTTGACCACGCGCACGCCGGTGACGGTCTCCTCGACGTGCTGGGCGATGTCGGCAGCGCGCTGTTGTGCCGACCACGTCGCCGGGAACAGCACCGTGCGGGTGCGCACCCCGACGATCACCACGGCGGGCAGCACCACGAGCGCGACCGCCGTCAGCAACGGGGAGAGCCAGAGCATCGCGCCGAGCGCCACCACCGCGAACACCAGCTGCCCGGTCACCAGCGGCAACATCATCAGCACCGACTGCACCAGCTGGAGGTCGGTGATCGCCCGCGACACGATCTGCCCGGTGCGCATCGAGTCCTGGCTGCCGCCGTCCAGCCGCTGCACCGACGCGAAGACCTCGCGCCGCATGTCGTGCTGGACGTTGAGCGCGAGCCTGCCGCCCTGGTAGCGGCGGACGAACGCGCTGCCGAAGGCCAGCACCGCCAGCCCGACGAGCAGGCCGACCAGCCAGCCGAGGTTGTCGGTGTGGCCGGCGACCGCGTCGTCGACGGCCGTTCTGGTCAGCAGCGGGACCGCCGCCTGGAGGCCGACGCCGAGCGCGGACGCGCCGAACGAGGCGAGCACGATGCGGCGGTGCCGCCAGCTCGCTGCGCTGAGACGACGGATCCAACCGGGGGTCTTGGACACGTCACCAGGCTAGATCCGACCCCTGACAGTGTCCGGGACAGCGGGTCGGACACGAAGAAAAGATGAGCCGCCTAGTGCCCGGATGTGGTGCGTGCTAACCCTTTCCCGCTTTGTTCCCGGTGAAGGGCAGGAACGCAAGTGAGATCGATGATTCGCGTCGCGGCCGTCGTCGCGGCGGCGCTGAGCGTGTCCGGGGTTTCCGTGCTGACCGCCGCGCCCGCGTCGGCAGCCGTCACGTGCGACAAGCCCAAGCACTACGCCTGGGCCTACGCCACCGGCGACGAGGTCAACGTGCGGAAGTCGCCGAACTCCGCGAGCGCGGTGACCAGCTACTCCAAGGGACACCGGTTCGACGTCGTCTTCGGGTACTCCTACCAGGGGAAGTTCTGCGTGCAGTACACGTCGGGCCCCAACGTGGTCGGCTGCGCCAAGGACAACTACAAGAGCAACACCTGGTTCACGGTCAGGTACACGTACAAGAAGCAGAAGCTGACCGGCTACGTGCACGGCTCCTGCCTGCGCTTCGCCTTCAACGAGGGCTGACCCCACCGCGAACGGCTAATTTGGTGCGCTCAACGCACTGAACGACCCGTTCAGTGCGTTCAACGCCCTCAACGGGTCGTTCAGTGCGTTCAACGCGTCGAACGGGCCGTTCGCAGTGATCGGAGTGCGGTGGTCGGAGTGCGGTCCGGGCTCAGGTGATGTCGCGCTGCTTGCCCGCGACCGAACCGGCCACCACCATCAGGACCGCGTAGCCCAGGAAGATCAGCGCGCTCGCCCACCAGATCGGCGCGGCCTCGGTCAGCCCCTGCCTCAGCGGCGCCACCAGCGGGGAGTTGGTCAGCCGCTCCGGCAGGTCGCCGAAGAACAGGTTCAGCGCGAGGTCCATGGTCATGTCGTTGCCCGCGGTGTAGGGCAGGAACGGCGGGACCTCCTCGGCCCCGTTGCTCCGCAGGATCCCGGCGAGCACGCCCTCGACCACCTGCGTGTAGAGCAGCAGGCCGAGCACCGCGCCGAGCTGGTTGCCGACGAGCGCGCCGAGACCCACCCCGAACACCGCCCACAGCACCGACGAGACCACGCCGACGGCGCAGATCGCCAGCCACGACACCGCGCTCGGGAAGCCCTCGCCGCCGGAGCCGAGGATCGCCCCGAGCGAGCCGAACAGGGCGGAGGCGACGCCGTAGATCGCGCCAAGGCCCGCGTAGGCGACGAGCTTGGCCACCAGCACGGAATCGCGCGAACCCGCGGTGAGGTAGGTGGTGGTGATGGTGCGGTGCCGGTACTCGCCGGTCACCCCGATCACGCCGACCAGCGCGGAGAACAGGGTGCCGAAGGTCATCCCGCTCGCGAACAGCGGCAGCGCCAGCGGGACCTGCTCGTCGATGTCGCGGACCTGCGCGCCGAGCGAGCCGATCCACGCCCCGCCCGCGGCGAAGCCCAGCGTGATCAACGCGCCGGGGATGAGCAGACCCCACCACATGTTGGTGGAGAAGATCTTGCGGAACTCCGCCTTCACCAGGCCGTTCACGCCGCACCGCCCCCGAATCCGCCCGCTTGGCCCTGGCCCGGCTCACCGCTGGTCAACTGGAGGAACATCCGCTCCAGGTCGGCCTGCTCCTCCTGCATGCCGTAGATGGCCACGCCCGCGGCCAGCGCGATGTCGGCGACCTGCTTGGTGTGCGAACCGGTCACGCCCAGCCTGCCGTCCTCCAGCGTCTCCACGTCGGTCAGCCCGGCCTCGGCCAGCGCCGCGACCAGCGCGTGCGCGTCGGCGGGCTGCACCAGCACGCGGCTGCGCTGGGACCTGCGCAGGTCCTCCAGCGGCCCCTGGTAGCGGGTCTGGCCGCCGCTGATGATCACGACCTGGTCCACGGTCTGCTCCACCTCGGCCAGCAGGTGGCTGGAGACCAGCACCGTGCGCCCGCCGCGCGCGAAGGAGCGCATGAACGTCCGCAGCCAGGCGATGCCCTCGGGGTCCAGCCCGTTCGAGGGCTCGTCGAGCACGAGCACCTGCGGGTCGCCGAGCAGCGCGGTGCCCAGCGCGAGCCGCTGCCGCATGCCCAGCGAGAACTCCCCGGCCCGCCGGTTCGCCGCCGTCGTGAGGCCCACCAGCGTCAGCACCTGCTCCACCCGCTCGTCCGGCAGCCCGGCCGCCGCCGCGTAGCAGCGCAGGTGCGCGCGGGCGGAACGGGTCGGGTGGAAGCTCTGCGCCTCCAGCACCGCGCCGACCACCGTCGCCGGATTGCCCAGCCGGTCGAACGGAAGACCGTTGATCGTGGTGCCGCCCGAGGACGGCCGGACCAGGCCGAGCAGCATGCGCAGCGTGGTGGTCTTGCCAGCCCCGTTCGGCCCCAGGAACCCGGTCACCGACCCCGGTTCGACGGTGAAGCTGAGGTTTTGCACCGCGGTGACCGGCCCGAACCGCTTGGTCAGGTCCTGCACCACGATCCGGCCAGTGCCGTCGTGCACGCGTCCCTCCACGTGAGCTCCTCGCGACCCGGCCTCGTGAACCGGGCGACCCGGCCATCCTGCCCCATTCGGACAGCGGAGGCCCCGAACCCGCCGCCCCATCCTTCACGTTGTGGCAACTCATCGCGAGGAAGAGCGCTCCCCGGTCGCGTCGCGTCGCCAGAACGCGAAAGGACGGCGGGCGGAGAGCTAGTCGTTGAGGGCGTGCTTGGGCTTGGAGTCCAAGGAGCTCAGGGAGTCCGGAACAAGAGCGGAAGGATCGGCGGGGATCACCGGGATCTCGGTGGTGGTCTCCGCGGGCGTCTCCGCCGGGATCACCGGGATCGGGCCGGTCACCTCGACCGCGGCCACGGTCTCCACCGCGCGGAAGTCCTCCTCGGCGCGCACGGAATCCGCCGGACGCATGTCCCTGACCACACCGATCAACTCGACCTCACCCACGCCGCTCGACTCCCTCGGATCCTGCTCACTGATCACATCGACATCGCTGATCCCGCCCACCGCGCGCAACCGGCGCGTGAACGGGTTGCGGACCGAAGCCCGCCGCTCCCGGTGCGTCGTCCCGTCGCCGATCAGATGCCGGTGCGCCATCAGCCACACCTGACAAGGCCACCGACGCCTGCGCAAACCCGAAGGACACGCGCGGCACCGGCCGTCCTGATCCCGCTGGTGCACGGTCAACAACAACCGCCACCCCTCCGCGAGCCGCTGGAGCTCGGTACGCGCAAGCGGCAGCAACGCGGAGGCGTCCCCGCTCTCGGCGGCCTGGTCCAGCATGGCCAGCCGCATCAGCACCGCTTGGCGCATCGGGTCTTCCATCGGCGTCATCCTCTCGGGTCCCCGGACTCGGCCGCGGCATCACTGGCGGTCCCGAGCGTCCGGTGCAATCGATGCGTCTGCTGCGCGGAAAGAACCGCGGTCCCGCCAGGAGGAGCGACCACCAGCACCAGGTCCTCCTCGACGAGCACGGTCACCGAACGGTCCCTGCCGAAGGGATCCCCGCAATCCACCCACCAACGCTGGTCGTTCACGGCGGACCCGGATCATCGCGCGGCACCGGCCGAACCACCACGTTCGGACACCCCGGCTCGGTCACTGGCAAGACATCGGCGGCGAGCGGCCACGCGTACAGGCCAGTCCCCGCAAAATCACCCTGTTGCCCCAATCGGCCCCCGCCACAGGGGTCCGCACGGGTACCCCTGATCAAAAGTGTCCGAGGCGTTGCGACCACGCAGGTGGACACCGAGTAAACTCGCCACCGGCGGCCTGCTCCCGGTAACCCCCAGGCTGGTCGAGCAGGCCGCCTCCTCAGCCCGCGTGTGCTCGGTGCTTCGCGCCTTCGCCGGGTCGTCGTCCACGCCTTTGGGGGGTCGAACCCCCCAAGCCCCCCACGGTGCGGTGGCCTCCTGATCCAGCTCGGTTGTGTTCTGCCCGGCTCGGTCGTGTGTTGTCCAGCTCGGGTGTGTTCTGCCCGGCTTGGGTGCGGCTTGTCCGGCTCGGGTGTGTTTTGTCCGGCTTGGGTGCGGCGGGCTCGCTCGCTCGTGCTCGCTGTGTTCTCTGGCTGTGTGGGGTGTTTGGGGGATAGGTCGGGGTTTGAATATCTTTGTTGCTGAGAGTCTTGGTTTGTGGGTGGATGGGAGGTGTCCAACTGAGGGAGGAAGTCGTGCGGGTTTTGGTTTCGTCGTCGCCGGGGTTGGGGCACCTGTTCCCGATGATTCCGCTGGCGTGGGCGTTGCGGGCGGCGGGGCACGAGGTGCTGGTGGCCACCACGGCTGACGGGGTGGAGCAGTCGGCGCGGGCGGGGCTCGCGGTGGTGGACGCGGCGCCGGGGCTGGACGTGTACAAGTTCTTCCAGGAGTCTTCGAAGGACAGCAGCGTGGACTGGGGGCAGCTGCGCGAGCTGTTCCAGACGGACCCGGCCAAGGCGGCCGAACTGGTCGCGGAGCGCTTCGCGGCGCTTGGTGACCAGCTGAGTGAAGGCATGCTTGAGGCGGCGCAGGGGTGGCGGCCGGACCTGGTGGTCTTCGAGCAGATGGACTCGGCGGGGCCGTTCGTCGCCGCCAAGCTCGGCATCCCCGCCGTGCAGCACAACTTCGGTGCCGCGCGCGGCACCCAGGAAGTGGCGCTCTACGCCAAGCACACCGACGCCTACGACCGGCACGGCGTCACCAGGCCCACCGAACCCGCAGCGATCATCGACATCGCCACGGAGAGCCTCGGAACCACGCAGATCGGCTGGCCGATGCGCTACGTCGCCTACAACGCGGGCGGGAAGCTGCCGGACTGGCTGCTCGCCAAGCGGGAGCGCCCGCGCGTGTGCGTCACCCTCGGCACGGTCGTCACCAAGCTGTCCGGCGTCGGCGCGCTCACCCAGATCGTCGACGCGGCAAGGGAAATGGACGCGGAGTTCGTGTTCGCTCTCGGCGGAAGCGACGTTTCTGAACTCGGCGAGCTGCCCGACAACGTCCGGCTCGCGGAGTGGATCCCGCTCAACGCGCTGCTGGAGAACTGCGACGCGGTCGTGCACCACGGCGGCTCGGGCAGCACGTTCACCGCGCTGACCCGTGGAGTGCCGCAGCTGCTGCTCCCGCACGGCGCCGACCAGTTCGACAACGCGGCGATGGTGCGCAAGGCAGGCATCGGCATGTGGGTCGAGGAGTCAGCAGTCAACGCCTCGCATCTCACGAAGCTGTTGGAAGACAAGGAAATTCGCGCGGCCTGCGAGCGTGTTCGTGACGAGAACGCGGCCCGACCGCTGCCCGTGGACGTCGTGCGCCAGCTGACCGCCCTCGTGGGCTGAGGGTTCGTACCCAATGTGGCATTTGTTGCGTCAGACGTAACAGATGCCACATTGGGTACAAAGATGGCTGGGTAGGTTCAGGCGCGCATGACGGTGGAGATGGGGATGCGCGCGGCTCGCATCGCGGGGATGAGGCCGCCGAGCAGTCCCGCCGCCAGGCCGGCGATCACTCCTGCGACGCCCGCGTCCCACGGGAAGGACATGTCGGCGATCGCGGGGAGCTTGCTGCTGAACATCACCGTCGCCACTTGGAAGCCGAGCACTCCGGCACCGATCGCGGCCATCGCGGTGAGCAGACCGGTCAGCAGTGTCTCGGCCAGCACGATGAAGGTCAGCAGCATCCGCGAGGTGCCGACGGCCCGGCGCAGCGCGAACTCCTCGACCCGTTCGCCGACGGTGGCGAGGCCGACGTTGAGGATGCCCGCGACACCGATCAGCAGCACCAGGCACGCCATGCCGAGGAAGATCATCTTCATGATGCTGAGCATGGAAGCCATGCGGCCCTTGGAGTTCACGGTGGTGGAGCGCATGCCGTCCACGTCGGCGCCCGCGGCCGCGAGTCGTGCCCGCAGCGTCTGCTTGAGGATCTCCGTGGTGGGGCCGGGGGTGAAGTAGGCCGTGGTGAGGCTGCCGCTGCTGCTGTTGCCGTACATGGCGGCCATCGGGGAGGCCGCGGGGCCGCTCGCGGGCTTCTTGGCCTCGGCCGGCATCCAGTTCTGCAGCTCGTCGGCGCGCATGTACGCGGTGGCCGAGTAGTCGCCCTGACCGTCGTCGACCACGCCGACGACCCTCGGGGTCGCGTTCTTCGCCGCGCCCTCGATGTGCAGCTCAGCCGGGATCTGGTGCTTCTTCAACGCCTCGGCCGCACCGGTGTTGAGCACGATCTGCGGCGACATCGACGGCGCGGAGCCGAAGTCCAGCCACTCCCCGGAAACCAGCCGGAACGGCCGGAACTGGCGGAGATCGCCGAGCATCGAGGTCACCCGCACCTCGACCGCGGCGCCCTTCGGCGGCTGCTTCTCCTCGACCGGCTTGCTGGTGCACATGCCGCTGGCGTCGCAGACCGTCGTGTAGCGACCGCTGCCACCGCTGTAGCTGCCGTAGCGCCCGGTCAGCGAGTTGCCACCGGGGTTGAGCGGGGTGACGTTCGGCTCGCCGAGCGTGGCCTTGGCGCCGCCGTAGACCGACACCCCGGGCTGGCCCCCGAGAGTTTCCCTGACCACCGAGGAGGTCTTCTCGTGCGAGGGCAGGGAGAGCGTCTCGGTGCCGTCGATCCCTTGCTGGAGCTCGATGTCGGCCAGCATCGCCTTCTCGGCGACCTGCCCGCCCGCCTGCACCGCGATCACCGCGAGCACGCCGAGGAACAGGCTCATCATGGACAGCACGGTGCGCAGTTTGCGAGCGCGGATGCCCTGGCCGCCGATGATCAGGGAGGACCGGAACTTCCCGGACATCCGGATCACGTGAACACCCTCTCGTTGGCCGGTGAGAGCCTGCCGTCGGTCAGCCGCAGCACGCGCGCCATCCGGTCGGCGTGCTGCCGGTCGTGGGTCACCAGGATCAGCCCGCAGCCGGTGCGGGTGGCGCTGAGCAGCACGTCGATCACCAGCTCGGCGGTCTCGGTGTCCAGCGCGCCGGTCGGCTCGTCGGCCAGCAGCACCTTGGGCTCGCGCACCAGTGCTCGCGCGATGGCGACCCGCTGCTGCTCACCACCGGAGAGCCGGGTCGGCTTGTGCTTGGCGAGGTGGGCGATGCCGACCTTCTCCAGCGCCGCCATGACCTTCGCCTTGCGCCTGCGCGCTGGCAGCCAGCCCTGGCCGTTGACCAGCGCCATCGCCACGTTCTGCGCGGCGGTGAGGTGCTTGAGCAGGAAGAAGCGCTGGAAGACGAAACCGAACTCGGCGCTGCGCAGCACGGCCGCCTTGCGCTCGGGCAGCGTGGTGATGTCGTTGCCGTTCAACAGGTACTGCCCGCCGTCGGCGCGGTCGAAGAGGCCGAGCAGGCTCAGCAGGGTCGACTTGCCGGAGCCGGAGCGGCCGAGGATCGCGACGCTGTCGCCGGGCAGCACGGTCAGGTCCACCCCGGCCAGGATCTGCCGGGGCTCCTCCTGGCCCTTGAGCGTCTTGGTGATCCCGGTCAGCTGGATCAGCGGGTTCATCGGGACCCCGGGGAGGAGCCGCTCGCCTTGCCGCCCGGCAGGTTCGGGCCGGGAACGGCGACCGTCTCGTCCCCGGTGAGACCGGACTTGATCTCCACGACCTTGCCGTCGGTGAGCCCCAGCTCCACCTCGACGGTCCTGCGGGCGCCACCGGCACCCACCACGTCGACCTTGCCGCGGCCGGAGGTGCCCGCGACGGCCTCGACCGGCAGCACCAGCGCGTTGGTGGAGCGGTCGGTGACGACCTCGATGGTCGCCGCGCTCCCGTTGATCATCTTCACGTCGCCGGGCGCGGTGCAGACCAGGCGCAGGCCGGTCGGCTCCGACGGCGTGGTGCCGCCCGCGCCGGGCTTCGTGCCCTGGCCGGGGCCGGGCTTGGTCCCGCTCGGCGGGGTCTTGGGGTCCTCGCCCGGCTTGGGCTCCGGCTCCGGGATGCTGCCGGCGGGCATCGCCGCGATGGTGCCGAGCACCGAGCACGGGAACGGGCCGGGGCCGTTGGTGATCTGGGCCTCGACCGAGCTGAGCGCGCCGGACATCTTGTACGCCTGGTCGCCCTCGATCTCGGCGACGATGCCGTAGCCCGCGTGGCGCGCGGAGACCACCGGCATGCCGGAGGTGACCGAGGCGCGGTCCTCGACGAGCCTGCCCGCGAAGGTGGCCTTGGCCGGGACGCTGATGGTGCTCGCGACGCGCTTGCCGGAGTAGACCTCGGCGACCTTGGTCGACTTGGTCGGGGTGCCCTTGGGCGGCTCGAACTCCAGGTAGCGGATCTCGCCGTTGACCGGCGTCGTCAGGCCGAACACCGGGTTCATCGCGACCTTGCCGGTGAGGCTGACCTTGTTGGTGAGGCTCTGCCTGGTCACCTTCGCGGTCGTCACGGTCGTCCCGCGCGGTGCCAGCTCGGGGTTGGCCTCCGGTTTCTCCGGGCCGCCGCACGCCGTCGTCGCCACGGCCGTGACCACGGCCAATCCGCTCAACCGGAGAATTGTTCTTTTCCGCACCAAGATCCCCAACTCGATTGTGACCGGTTCGCACCGGTAACCCCACAGACGCCTCTCGCTCGGGCGGGGTTGCTTTGGTTCGGACCACGTCGAAGATCTCGAACCGGGCCGTCCGGAAAGCATCGGGCGCGCGATTCCGGACCCGCCCACCGGTGACGTCCGCGCGAAGCCGGGGTGAACAAGCAGGGGTCGCCGTCGGGCCCCCGAGCAGGGGCGGTAGACATTGCCCTGACGAGGCACTGATCGAGGAGGACCCAGCATGGGCGGCGTGATCATCAGCGAGCCGGAGGAAGGCTCCCCAATCGAGGACCTGCCCTGGGTCGTCGTGTTCCAGTCCCTCGACGACGCGTGGGACTCCTTCACCTGCGGGCCGTACGAGCGCGACCACGCCATCGCGCTGGCCGAGGCCGTCGCGGTCGAGGAGGACGACGTCCTCGCCGCCGTCGAGCCGCTGCTGCCCGCGCTGGAGCCGGCCGACATCCTCGCCGACATCGCGGAGCTGCGCGAGGTGCACGAGGACGAGGACGACGAGGAAGACGAGTTCGAAGAGACGGACGAGTCCGAAGAGTCCGAAGAGGACACCGAAGAGGGCGACGAGGAAGAGTCCGAAGAGGACGGTGACGAGCTGGAGATCACCGACATCGAGGTCCCCGACGCGGACGAGGTCCGCGAGGGCATGGCCCGTGTGGTGAACCGGCTGCTCGCCGACGCCTGAGCTCGAACGTGCGAACGCCCGGCCGGGACATCGGCCGGGCGTTCGCGTCTGTGAGGTGATCAGGCGCCTGCCTGGTCGTAGAGCTGCTTGGCCTTCGAGTCGAACAGGGTGCCGTAGGTGACGGTCCGCCGGTCGGAGCGGCTGTTGACCGCCCACACCTTGTCCGAGGAGTTCAGCCACGCGCCGCCGCTCTGGCCGCCGATGCCGTTGCAGGCGATCTTCGCGTCGAAGGTCTGCACCGTCGCGGAGATGCCGCTGCACGTGTACATCTCCTGGCCGGTGTACGGGGACTCCGCCGGGTAGCCGTACATGTCGGTCTTCTGGCTCTTCTTGTCGTCGAAGACGACGCCCTTGGCGCCGACGGTGTCGGTCAGCGACTTGCCGCCCTGCGACTCCACCGAGAAGCCCGCGTAGTCCAGCGAGAAGTCGTTGCCGGAGCTGGAGATCCAGCCCTGCGGGATGAAGGTCTTCTTGGCCGGCCAGGTGCCGTAGGGCTTCTCGTTGTTGAGGAAGCCGGGCAGGAACGTGATGTTCTCCGCGGCGACGCCGCCGTAGTGCACGCAGTGCGCGGCGGTCCACACGAGGTTCTTGTTCGCGGCCTCGACCGAGGTGGCCGAGCAGCTGGAGTTGCGCCCGCCGGTGGTGAACAGCAGGCGGCCCATGCTGCGCAGCTTCTCGGAGCTGTAGGGGCCGGGCACCTTCTGGATCAGGTCGCGCGCACCGGCCTGCGGCGCGGCGGGGGCGCCGTCCGGGGTGGGCATCGGCATCGGGTTGGCCACCGCCTCGGCGATGCGCTCCGGCGTCCAGTAGGCGTCGACCTCGGCGGTCGGCGCCTGGGACCTCTCCACCACGTCGGGGCTCGGCGCCGCCTGGCCGACCGGGGCGAGCGCGAGGACCGCGGCGGAGGCGCCGAGTGCGACGAACAACCTGTTCAGCTTCATAGGACCACCTTTGTGCTCATGTGCAGGGTCATGAGGAATCCCACGGTAGGAAGCCGAAGTCGCCGAAAACCACCGTCCATTCGACGGGAGCCGCTCAAACAATTCACTGATGACAGACGTCCGTATTTCCTATGTTTTAAACTGAATAGGAGCGGGAAAGGGCTCTCGCGCCGCCACGTGGCCGACCCGTGTCCCCCGATCGGACCAGTGCGTTCGTCGGCCCGGCGCCCTACTTACAGCTTCGACGGGTGAAACGAGCTGGTCAGCGCCCGCTCGGCGAGTGGCCCGCTCCGGCTTGTGGTGGCTTTGTATCGGGCGTGTGTCGCGTCCGAGGATGGTTCTGCGACATGAGGATCAGATTCCGGGCCGCCGCCCTGCTGGCGACAGCGGTCGTTTTCACCGGTTTCGGCAGCGCCGCCGCGGCGCCGGGGTGGACCACCACGCCGACGCCGAAGCTCTCGCCCGGTTACTCGCTCTCCGGCGCCTCGATGGTCTCCGCGAACTCGGGGTGGGCGGTCGGCTATCACCTCACCAACATGTGGGCGGGCACGGTCGCGCTGCGTTGGGACGGCAAGAGCTGGCAGCGCACGCCCACGCCGAAGGGGCTCTCGCTGAGCGCCGTCGCCGCAACGGGGGAGAAGAGCGCGCTCGCGGTCGGCGTGAAGTCGGAGAAGGCGAGCCTCGCCGCGCGCTGGGACGGCGCGAAGTGGGTGGAGCTGCCCTCGCCGACGCCGTCCGGGCTGCCCGCCGACGCTTACCCGGAGCTGAGTTCGATCTCCGCGCTGTCGGAGAACGACGCGTGGGCGGCGGGCTGCGCGCAGACCGGTGACTTCTCCGCCGGGGTGCCGCTGCTCAACCGCTGGAACGGCAAGGCGTGGAGCGCGGTCTCGGTGCCCAAGCCCGCCAACGCCAAGTTCGCCTGCCTGCGTTCCGTCACCGCACGCAGCGCGACCGAGGCGTGGGCAGTCGGCTACGCGGGCACCGACGCCGGAGTGCGGCCGCTCGTACTGCGCTGGGACGGCAAGGCGTGGACCGAGGTGGCCGCCGCGCCGACCGGCTCGCCCGAGGCCAAGTTCACCAGCGTGGTGGTCAGCGGCAAGGACGTGTGGGCGATCGGGTTCGTCGACCCCGAGGGCGGCAACCCGTTCGCGCTCGCTCCGCACGTGCAGCGCTGGGACGGCTCGAAGTTCGTCGTCGTGCCCGTTCCGGCGAAGCAAGGCCTGCTCTACGGCGCCACGGCGGACGGCAAGGGCGGCGCCCACGCGGTGGGCTACACCTCCAGCGCCGGGCCGATCGCGTTGCGGTGGAACGGTTCCGCGTGGGTGGAGGAGAAGGCTGGGCTGCCGCAGCACACGTCGCTCATGGCGGTGGCGGCGGTGCCGGGCTCCGGCAAGGTGTGGGCCTTCGGCGATGACGCCGGGGACCCGCAGCAGGGGCTGGCAGCCCATCTCGGAGGCTGACAGGGGCCTCCGAGCGGGCATTCGCGGCTGGCTTCTCTCAGGCGATCCACAGGAAATACGGATGAGTAGCTCAGCTGTGAATGTTCTTCTGAAGGAGCGGGGCGCCCGGGACCACCGGGCGCCCCGACCAACTTCCGCCCCCGGACGCGCGAAAGGGAGCGAACTCCTCCTCCCACGGCGCGTGGTGGGTGCGGCACGCGGCGCCGGGCGGGGATCTCGCTCCCTTTGCGTTTACAGCGGGGACAGAGGGCGTGTTTCAGGGGCCCGTGTTCGCGATGGCCGGGCCGAGGTCGCCCCTGGCGGCGCCGCCAGAAAGCCCACGTACAACACCGGTACGCGGACTTCCCGCCGTCTTGCCAGGAACGACCTCGATCCCGACCCTCATCGAACGAGACCCCAGAAACACGCCCTAGGGACGGTCGGACTCAGAAGCGGTAGACGGCGCCGGTCGAGGCGGCCATGACGCAACCGTTGGAGTAGGTCGCCTTGTGCGTCACGGGCTTGCCGCGCCAGGTGCCGGTCGCGGTGACCTCGAAGGGGTCGTACTCCATGGTGCAGGCCGCGCGGCGGCCGATGGGGTTGAGCCTCGCGAAGTCGCCCTGGGCGAGCTGCAGGTCGCGGCAGGCGTCAGCCGCCTTCGGGTGCGTGCCGCTGGCGGGGTTGCAGCTCAGCAGCGCGACCTTCGGGGCCTCGGAGGTGATGCCGTCGTGGGTGACGGTCAGCGTCAGCGCCGAGGGTGCGACGAGCTCGACCGGCGCGGCGGTGGTGGCCGACGCGGTCGTGACGGAAGCGAGGAGCGCGGCGCCGGAGAGGGCCACGCAGGACAACAGACGAAGTGCTCGCATGGTGATTGATTTACCGTCAATCGCCGCCCATAAGACGGATACTCCCGAGTAGCGACCGGATCGAGCGTCACTCGACCGGGGCGGTTGCGGAGCGCACACGGCCCAGGTGGGAGACACTAGATCGTTTTGGGGTCAGTCCAGTGACCTGGCCAGGGCGCTGCCCACCAGAGCGGCCACGGCGGTCATCCCCGCGGCGTTGGGGTGGACCGGCGCGGCAGGCGCGGTCGGGACGAGTCCCTCCACCCACTTCGTCCCGGGCAGTTGGCAGACGTCGCGGCCGATGCTCGGGGCATAGGTGTCGACGTAACCGACCCCCGCCGAGGTTGCTTGGCTCGCCAACATTCCGTTCAGCCGCTGCTGGAGCCCGTCGAGGTAGGCCACGTCGCCGCGCGCGATCGGCACCAGCGGCCAGCAGCCGTTCGTCGGCGGCAGCAGCCTCAGGTAGCCGATGACCAGCACCTTCGCCTTGGGCGCTCTCTGCTTGACGCTCGCCAGCAGCGCGCCGACCCTCGGCGCGGTCTGCTCGATGCGCCGCACGAGCTCGTCGGTGCCCCCCGCGGTGTGCTCGTCCTTGCAGGGATTGCCGAACGGATCGCGGACGCTGGCCAGCGCGCACGTCGCGAGCACGGGCACGAAGCCGACGTCGTTGCCGCTCACGCTGACGGTCACCAGGTCCGTGTCAGGGGTCAGCGCGTCGAGCTGCGGCGCGTTCTCGCCCAGCAGCACCTTCTGCGGGCTGGTCATGTCGTCGATGACCGCGCCGCTGCAACTGACGTCGACGAAGCTGGCGGGGGCGAGCTGCTTCGCCAACAGGGACGGGTAGTTGCGGTCGGAGCGCAGACACCCGATCGGATCGGTGCGCTGACCGGGGATGAACGGCCCGGCCGTGAAGGAGTCGCCCAGCGCGATGTACTTCTGGACGGCGGGGGCCGCCCCGGCGCTCACCGGGACGGCCAGCGCCGCTGTCGTGGTGGTGATGAGGAGGACGAATGCGCGGCGGAGCAGGGCAGACACGGCCATGAGGTCCTCGTAACCTGGGTTGAGCAGGGGTTACTTCGGATCGTGACCGGTCATGTACTCCGGGTCAATCGCGTGATCGAGTGGTCAGCCCCGGCACAACCGCCCCGGCAGCCACCGCTTGGCCGCGAACAGCTCCGTCTGGTCGGAGAAGTGCGGCGACGCGGGGTTGCTGGACTGGGAGTTCGCCAGGATCGTTCGCGCTTCCGGGCACGCCTTTCCGGTGAACCGCACCGCGAACAGGAAGCTCGTGCCGCCCACGGCCTGTCCCCGCGCGGTGGTTTCGACGAGGTTGTAGACGCCGAGCGCGTTGTCCCCGCCGTGCATCGGGATGCGCTTTCCCTTGCCGTTCAAGGCGAACTGGTGATCGCGGAGGGGTGCGTCGGGAGCGTGGCCCAGTTCGGTGACGGCCTTGGTGAAGGCGGCCCGGACGCGCGGGTCGTCGACGTCGAGCCCGCGTGGCGTGCGGACGGGGTCGGCGGGGGTGAACGGGACCAGCCAAGGGATGTCGCCGATCTCCTGCCAGAACTTGTCGAACAGCAGGGCACCTCGGCTGTCGAGATCGTTGCGGCGGTCCCACTTCGCGAGCGCGTCACAGGCTTTTCCGTGCTGTGGCATGGACTTGCACATGCGCAGCACGTCATCCGCCGCCAGCTCGCCCATGAAGGACCGGTTGGACAGCACCATTTCCTGGGCGTCGTGGAGGTTCGTGATGCGTTCCTGGAGGCCGAAGCGGGTGCGCGGCGAACGTTCGGCGCCCTCGGTGCCGAAGACCCGGGGGAAGCCGTTGAGGGGCTGCTCGGCGCTGGTCAGCCAGTGCGAGTCATTGGAGTTCGCCAGCTGCTCCGTGCTGATCAAGTTCGGCATGCGGTGCGCGCCGAAGGTCCCTGGCACAAGGGAATCGCGGTCGGTCCCGGGTGCGCAGTCCGCTCGCGAACCGTCCAGCACGGGCAGCCCCGCGCGCTCGAACAGCTCGCGTCCCTTCGCGGTGTTGCACCGACGTGCGTGCGCGTCGGTGATGTGCGGGACGGCTTGGACGTTGGCGAAGAGCCCCTTGCCGTTCCGGTCGCTCGCCACCACGTTCGCGTAGGACGTTCCGCCGTTGGCGAAGATCGACCTGCGCAGCTGCTCGACCGACTCGGCGCGAGGGAACTCCACCATGGAGTTGGCTCCCCGCACCGACTTCGCGTTCGCGTCGATGAGCACGAAGGCTCGCTCGGCGGTCCAGTCCAGGCGCTCCGCCGCGCGCTCGCCGAGCCACGGGCTGACCACCATGGAGGTGATCACCGGGCCGTAGCGGGTGGACCACAGCGACCGGCTCTGCGGCTCGCCGCCACGGACATCGACGGTGATCTTGTGCTCTGCCATCCTCTCCGTGCGACCGTCCACTGTGTACGCAGTCGGGTCGCCGGGGACGAGCTTCACCTCCGTCAGCGCGTAGCTCAGCGAGGTCGCGATCGTTGCGGCCCAAGCGGTGTGGCGCGTGTAGCCCGCGACGGTCTCGGGTGTGCCGAGGAGGCTGGCACCGTCCACGTCGAGCTTGCCGGGGATGGTGAGGCGCGCCTGCCAGAACGATGCGATCCCGCGCCACGGCACGTGCGGGTTGCCCATGAAGACCTTGCCCGCCGCGATCGCATTGCTACCACGGGGAATCTCCGGTGCGGAGGGCGTCGGCGGGGCCTTCGGGCGGCTCGGCGGAGTGGCGTCGACGATGCCGCCGAGCGCGCGGATCGCCCCGTCCTGCGCGCTGATGTACCTCAGGCGATGGACATCGATCTCGGTGATCGGGGCTAGCCACTTCGCGCCGTGACAGCTCGGGTCGGTGTGCGTTTCCTGTGCCAGATAGCGGTTGTAGCCCTCCGCGTAGCCGCGCGTCAGGTCGCGGACGTCGTCGGAGGGGCCGACCGGCGCGCGTTGGGCCACGATCTGTTCGACCACGCGCCGGTCGATGAGTTCGCGGGCGTACACGTCGGCGGCGACGTTGCCCTGCGCCGGAGTACCGGCGGTGCGCTCCTCGCCGAAGTGCTTGGCCAGCTCCCCCTTGGTGGACAAGAAGATCTGGCCCAGCGCGCACAGGTGGTCGCGCGCCTGGGCGAAGCCGATCCCACGCCCGAGCCCCGCCTGGTCGCGCGCGACGATGTGCGGAACCCCGTGCGCGGAGCGGTCGATCTCCGTGGCTTGTGCGGCCAGAGGGGTGATTGTCGGAGCGAGGACGGCGGTTGAGGCGAGCAGCAGGTGGAGCTTGCGCAACGTGGAACTCCCAGGCAGTGGCGGTCTTCTGCCTCGATACTGGGTTCGTGTGCGCGCCGTGACATCAATCGACCGGTGGAACGCGTGAGTAGGGTGGTCACGTGGTTACGGAGAGCGTGTTCACGTGGGGTGCTCCGCCGCTGAAGTTCGGGCCGGGCGCTGCCGAGGAGATCGGGTTCGAGCTGGCGCAGCTGGGCGTGCGGTCCGCGCTCGTGGTCACCGACACCGGGGTCGCGGCCACCGGCTTCCCCGCACGCGTGGCTTCGGCGATCGAGTCCGCCGGGGTGACCGTCGCGGTGTACGACGGAGTGCGGGTCGAGCCGACCGACGTCAGCTTCGCCCAAGCGGTTTCCTTTGCCGCGCAGCAGGACTGGCAGGCGTTCGTCGCGGTCGGCGGGGGATCGGTGATCGACACCGCCAAGGCGATGAACCTGATGACCAGCCATCCCGCCGACGTGCTCGACTACGTCAACAAGCCGATCGGCAAGGGCATGGCGCCACCCGGGCCGCTGAAGCCGCTGATCGCGGTGCCGACCACGGCGGGGACCGGGGCGGAGAGCACCCCGGTGTGCGTGCTCGACCTGCTGAGCCTGCACGTGAAGGCCGGGATCAGCCACCCCCGGCTGCGGCCTTCGCTGGCCGTGGTGGACCCGCTGGCCACGCTGAGCATGCCGCCCGAGGTCACCGCCGCGTCCGGGATGGACGTGCTGTGCCACGCGCTGGAGTCCTACACCGCGCGGCCCTACGACACCTTCGCCAAGAAGAAGGCGGAGGAGCGCGTGCCCTACTGCGGCTCCAACCCGATCTCCGACGTCTGGACGGAGAAGACGCTTTCCTTGCTGAGCAAGGCTTTTCGGCGTTCCGTGCTGAACGGGAACGATCTCAAGGCCCGCACCGACATGATGCTCGCCGCGACCATGGCCGGGATGGGCTTCGGCAACGCGGGCGTGCACATCCCGCACGCGTGCGCCTACCCGATCGCCGGGCGCGTGCGCGACTACCGGCCCGCCGGGTACCCGCAGGACGAGCCGATGGTGCCGCACGGGCAGTCCGTGTCGCTGACCGCGCCCGCCGCCTTCAGGTTCACCTTCCCCACCGATCCCGAGCGGCACGTGCACGCCGCGCGGCTGCTGGACGCCGCGACCGCCGACGCCGAGCCGAACCCGAGGGAGAAGCTGCCCGCCGTGCTCACCGCGCTCATGCGCGACATCGGCATCCCCAACGGGATCGGCGCGGTCGGCTACACCGAGCAGGACATCCCCGCGCTGGTCGACGGCACGCTCAAGCAGCAACGGCTGCTCAACGTGGCTCCGCGACAGGTGACCGGTGACGCCATCTGTGAAATCTTCCAGGAGTCGCTGAGCAACTGGTGAAGCGGCTCGGTCCGTCTACTCCACATGAGAGCGACACTGTTCTTGGTCGGTGCCCTGGTCCTGGCCGTCAGCGGCTGCGGTGCGAACGCGCAGCCGAACGAGCCCGCGCCCTCGCCCTCCCAGGAGAAGCCGCCCGCCGTGACCGTCGCGAAAGGACAGAGCGGCGAGGTCGCGCTGAAGGTCGGCGAGGTGATCTCCGTGCCGCCGAGCGAAGGCGCTCCGCTGGTGAAGGACGCTTACGTGCGGCTGCACTTGCAGGGGGACGCGGAGTGGCAGTACCGAGCGATCTCGCCGGGGAGGACGAAGATCCCGACCAGCGCCGACGGCGCGTCGGTCACCGTTGTCATCAGCTGAGCCGAAAGCCCCGGCGCGTGGGAGGAACGCCGGGGCTTTTCGGTTGCCGTGCAACGAGAACTAGCTCGGCATCAGCACGGTGTCGATGATGTAGACGGTGGCGTTGGCGGTCTGGACGTTGCCGCAGACCACGTTCGCGTCGTTGACCTTGAACGAGGTGCCGGAGCCCGAGGTCTTGACCATGCCCTTCTGCAGCGTCTCGAAGTTGCCGGACGCGAGGTCGGCGGTGGTCAGCCGCTTCGGGACCACGTGGTAGGTCAGGATCTTGGTGAGCGTGGCGTTGTCGGCGAGCACCTTGTCCAGGTCCGCCTTCGGGATCTTGTCGAAGGCCACGTTCGCGGGCGCGAAGACGGTGATGTCCTTCGCGGTGTTCAGGGTGTCGCCCAGCTTGGCCTTGGTGACCGCGGCGACCAGGGTGGACAGCGCCGGGTTGTTGCTGGCCGCCGTGGCGACCGGGTCCTTGGCCATGCCCGCGAAGCTGCCGGGGCCGTCCTTCGGGACCGAGGCGCAGGCGGAGCCGAACTCGCCGGAGGCCGCGCTCGCGGTGGTGGTCATCGGGGCGGCCGACGACGGAGCCGGGGCGGAGGACGAGGCGGCGGGCGGGGTGTCCATGCCGCCGGAACACGCGGTCAGGCCGAGTGCGGAGACGGCGGCAGCGGCGACGAGGACGGCGGAGCGCTTGAACTGCATGGTGGGTTCTCCTTCATCAGGTGACCGTCACCGCGACGGAGTGCCATCCGGTGGCACCGCGCGGGAACGGCCTGGTGCGTTCTTCTGGTTGCCAGTCCCCACGGCCGTCGGCCGCGCGAACCTCGAATCGGTGCAGCCCCTTGTCGAGCTGGACGTTGGCGCGCCACTGGCGCCACGTGTCCGGGCTGACCTCGGTGCTGAGCTGGGCGGGTTGCCACTCACCGCCGTCGACGCGGAACTGCACCGCGCCGATGCCCCTGTGCTGCGCCCACGCGACACCGGCGACGGTCACCGGGCCCGCGGGGACCTGGGCGAAGGGCTTGGGAACGTCGATCCGCGATGCGGTGAGCACCGTGCCGATCGGGTCCCACTGCCGCTCCGTCCAGTAGGCGTCGTACTTGTCGAACGTGGTCAGTTCGAGGTCGACCAGCCACTTGGTGGCCGAGGTGTAGCCGAAGAGCCCCGGAACGATCTGCCGGACCGGGAAACCGTTGGTGGGCAACAGAGGCTCGCCGTTCATGCCGATCGCCAGCAGTGACTCGCGGCCGTCCATCACCACCTCGAGCGGCGTGCCGATGGTCATCCCGGCGTGGTCGGTCCCGACGAGCTGGTTCGCCCCGGCCTTGACCCCGGCCTCGCGGAGCAGCTGCGCCAGCGGGAAGCCGAGCCACCTCGCGGTGCTGGCGTACGGGCCGCCGACCTCGTTGGAGACGCAGCAGAGGGTGATGTCGCGCTCGATCAGCGGCTTGGCCATGAGGTCGGCGAAGCTCAGCTCGATCGGGCGGTCGACCATCCCGTGAATGCGCAGGCTCCATTCCTCGGCGGTCAGCTCGGGAATGACCAGCGCGGTGTCCACCCGGTAAAAGTCGCGGTTCGGGGTTTGGAACGGGGTGAGTCCGGGAAGCGAGAATTCGTGTCCGGTCGGACGGGCCGCCGCCGGGCTGACCGGAGCCGGGAGCTTGATCGCGGATCGCGATTGCGCGATATCACCGGAGCGCTGTTGCAGAATTCGGCCGACCGAGGCTCCCAGCAGGGCGTAGGCGGCCGTTCCCGCGCCTGCTGCGAGGAATGTCCGGCGGCTCGGCGAATCCGTGTCGGCATCAGCTCTGAGCAGCAGGTGCAGGACCGCCGCACCCGCGAGGATCGCGGCGAGGGAAGGCAGCGCGTCCAGCGCGGACGCGCCTGGCCTTGTCGTCGCCGCGAGGGCGCCGACCGCGCCGAGCAGGCCGATCATCACCGCGCCGACTGCGAAGCGGCGCACGGCCACGATGCCCGCGACCGCCGCGAAGGCCACCAGCGCGACGAGGATGCCGCCGAGCAGAACGGGCTTGTCGTAATTGCCGAAGGTGCTGATCGCGAAATCTTTCAGCCACACCGGCGCGAGATCGATCGCCGAACTGCCCACAGCCGTGACGGGAGAGGAGTTCGGCCCAGTCGCCGCGGTGACGAGTTCGGCGGTTCCGAGCGCCGCACCGGCGGAAAGGACGCCGATGAGCGCTGCCTTCCACTTGCTTGTCCGGTCGATGCTCACATGGGGCATTCGCGACGGGTCCTGGAGCGGATGGGTCCCATTTGTCAGCTCACTCGAATGGGTTAGTCGATTCGATTCTTCGCTCATAAAAGGAATCTACGCGCGTACGCGCGCGTGGTTCCTTACCGTTCCGTGAAACCTCGTCGGGCGTAGTAGCGTCCGGTCCGACCAATCCGGCTCGGCGCCGGCTTCGAAGTACAGATGTGAACGGCCTGGTCGAGAGGGGTGGTCATGCGTGATCGCGCACGAGCCGTGAGGCAGCTGCACGGCGATGGTGTCGCTTCGCCGACGCCCGAGGAACTGATGCAGCAGGTGGCTCGTGGCGACGAAGCCGCGTTCAACAGCCTCTACGAGGTGCTGGCCGGGCCGATCTACGGTGTGGTGCTGCGCGTCCTGAGGGACCAGGCGCAGTCCGAAGAGGTCGCCCAAGAGGTGCTGGTCGAGCTGTGGCGCACCGCGACGCGCTACGCGCCGGACAAGGGCTCCGTGCTGACCTGGGCGCTGACCGTGGCGCACCGGCGCGCGGTCGACCGCGTCCGCTCCGCGCAGTCCAGCGCCGATCGCGAGGACCGCGCCGGGCGGCTGGACACCGAGCGCCCGTTCGACGAGGTCTCCGAGCAGGTCGCGGCCCGGTTGGAGCGCGAGCAGGTGCGCGTCTGCCTGACCACGCTGACCGAGCTGCAACGCGAAGCCGTGATGCTCGCGTACTACCAGGGCTACACCTACCGAGAGGTCGCCGAGCTGCTCAGCTCGCCGCTCGGAACCATCAAGACCCGGCTGCGGGACGGTCTGATCCGCATGCGCGACTGCCTGGGGGTGGCGTGATGAATCCCGATGTGCACACCCTGACAGGCGCTTACGCCATGAACGCGCTCGACGAGATCGAACGCCGCGAGTTCGAGCGGCACATGGCTGTCTGCCCCGACTGCGAGCAGGAGACCAGGGAGCTGGAGCGCACCGCGGCCCAGCTCGGCATGGCCGCCGCGACCGCACCGCCGCCCGGCATGCGCGCCAAGGTCCTGGCCGAGGTCTCCAGGACCCGCCAGCTGTCCCCGATCGCTCCGCCCGCCGTGTCCACCGTGCAGAAGCTCCGGCCGAAGTGGGCGATGCCGGTCGTGTCGCTGCTCGCGGCGGCCAGTGTGCTCGCCGCCGTGGTGTTCGGCGTCGGCGCGCTCACCGCCAACCAGGAGCTGACCCGCGAACGCGCGCTGACCGAGCAGGTCTCGGCGATCGTCGGGGCGGCCGACGCGCGCACGGAGGTCGCGGGCAACGGCAAGGTCGTGTCGTCCAAGCTGCTGGGCAAGGCCGTGCTCCTGGCCAACGACCAGGTTCCGGCGCCTCGGCCCGGCAACGACCTCCAGGCGTGGTCGATCTCCGACACCGGCTACGTCTCGCTGGGTCTGATGGCGCGGACGCACTCCGGCAAGCACGCGCCGATGGTCTTCCCGACCTCCGGCATCAGCAAGATCGGTGTGACCCTGGAACCCTCCGGCGGGTCCGCGCAGCCGACCAGCACCCCCGTGCTGATCGTGCCCGTGGCCTGATCTGGAACTTCCCGGTCGTTGCCCCGGTGTGGGAGTTGTCCCCTGCCGGGGCTCGCCGTGCTGCACCTCGAACCACCCGTTCGTGGAGCGACGCCTCCGGGGCCGGAGCGCTAGTTTCGGCTCTGTGTCAAGGCTTCTCGCGCCGCTCGGCGCCGTCCTCATGCTGCCCCTGTTCGCCTCGCCCGCGCACGCCGCGACCACCGCCTCGATCAAGCCCGTCTGCGACGCCGCGACCTGGGGCGTGAGCTACACCGCGACCAGTTCCGGCCACCAGAAGAAGGCCGGTATCGAGGTTCGCGTCGACCAGGCCATCGTCGAGGAGTGGGCAGACCACGGGCTCGGCGCCGCCGCCATGGGCGAACCGCGCCGCGCCAAGGCCAACGGCAACGGCACGTGGAGTGAGCGCGTGCGCCTGGTCAAGGGCACCGGCGCCCCCAACGAGACGCGCCCCTACAAGCGCACCTACACGCTCGACCTCACCGTCACCGTGCGCGGAGTGCAGACCCGAGCCTCCGGCTCCTGCTCCCTAACCCTCCGCTAGCCCCCGTTTATGCCCTCAATGACTCATTGGGGTACTTGAACGCGCTGAATGACTCATTGAGGTACTTGAGCGTCCTCAATGAGTCATTCAGCTACCTCAACGGACCAAACGCGGCATTCGCGGTGGGCTCGCGTGGTGGCCAGCGGGGGTTCGGGGTGCTTGAAGGCCGACGAACCCCACGCGCAGACCGCGGCGTAAGCCCTGAACGACCCGTTCAGTGCGTTTAAGGCACTGAACGGGTCGTTTAGTGCGTTCAACGCGTCAAACGGGCCGTTGGTGGTGGGAGTGGGGGCGCAGGCGTCAGGTCACGTCGCGGCGGCGGAGCGCGGCGTGGCTCACGGCGAAGGCGGCGGCGATGTAGGCGGCGAGCACTGCGGCGGCCAGCAGCGGAGTGCCCTGGGCTTGGACGCCGAACGCGCCGGTGATGGTGATCGGTTCGGAGCCGAGTCCCACGGCGAGCCGGTTGGAGCTGTTGCCCAACAGCAGTGTGCTCAGGAATCCCAGTCCTGGCACGATGTTCGCCAGCAACGCCAGGGCGTTCTCCGCGAGAACAGTCCACAGTAGACCGACGATGATCGCGGTGGCGGGACTGCGGGTGAGCATCCCGACGGCGAAGCCGACCGAGCCCCACGCGGCCATCACCAACCACAGCGAACCCAGCTCCAGGGCGAGCACGAGGGGATTGCCGTAGCGGGCAGGGCTGGCGTTGACGAGGGCGATCACGCCGCTGCTGAGCAGGCCGAGCGCCAGCGTCACCACGGCTACCGGCAGCAACGCCACGAGCAGGCCGAGGAAGCGCCCGCCGAGGAAAGCGCCGCGGTCGGACTGGCGGCCGAGGATCGTGCGCAGCGTGCCCCAGCGGTAGTCGCCGGTGGCCAGCAGCGCGCCGATCACGAGCATCACCGGCCCGCCGAAGGTCGGCAGCGCTCCGGCGACGTAGTAGTGCGCGCCCTCCGGGAGCAGGCCGGAGATCATATCGGCGGCCACGGTGGGCGCCATCGCCGAACCCTGTGTCAGGTAGACGATGTAGGGCACCAGGTACGCGAACACCACGACCTGGGTCGACCACATCCCTGCCATGGCGAGGACTCCGGGGCGACGGCGCAGCGCGAACAGCTCCGCCCGCAGGTTGTTCGTGATCATGCCGCGGTCACCCCCGTGAAGACGTCCTCCAACGTGCGCTCCTCCACGCGCAGCTCACTGACTTCGATGCCTTCGACGACGAGGCCCCGGTTGATCCCGGCAGCCGTCGCGGTACCTAGATCGACTTCAACTGTCGTACCGTCCCGTCGCACGCTCCGCACTCCGGGATGCGCGCGCAGTGCGGTTTCCGCCGCCGCTGCTGGCTCGGCCCGCACCACCAGGCGAGGGCCGCCGAGACGGGTCCGGATCTCCGCGAGCGTGCCCTCCGCGACCAAACGTCCACTGTGGATGATGCCGATGCGGTCGGCCACCTGCTCGACCTCGCCGAGCAGGTGGCTCGACAACAGGACCGTGCCGCCGTTGTTGGCGAAGTTCCTGACGAGTTCCCGCATTTCCCGCATGCCCGCCGGGTCGAGACCGTTGGTCGGTTCGTCCAGGATCAGCAGCTCGGGCTTGCCCAGCAGTGCTGCCGCGACGCCGAGCCGCTGCTTCATCCCGAGCGAGTAGCCGGTGAAGCGGTCGCCCGCGCGCTCGCCCAACCCGGACAGCTCCAGCGAACTGTCCACTGTGGAGTCGTCGAGTCCCGAGTAGCGTGCGAGCAGGCGGAGGTTGTCGCGTCCGCTGAGGTGCGGGTAGAACGCGGGCGACTCGACGAGCGAGCCGATCCGCGCGACAGAGCTGGGGTCTCCCAAGGGTTTTCCGAACACCGTGCCCGTGCCGGTCGTCGGTCGGATAAGCCCGAGCAGCATGCGCATCGTGGTGGTCTTGCCAGCGCCGTTGCGCCCGAGGAAGCCGTAGACCTCGCCCGCGCGCACGCTGAGATCCAGTTCCCGGACCGCGTGCACGGTGCCGTAGGACTTGCCCAAGCCGGCTAACTCGATCATGTCAGCATCTCCTTGAGCGCCGCGCTGTAGTCCTCGAAAGCCCTGCGCCCCTTGGTGGTCAGCTCCACGTAGGTGACCGGGGTGCGCCGCTGGTGCGCCTTGGTGATCTCGACGTAGCCCGCGTCCTCCAGCTTGCGCAGGTGCGTCGACAGGTTCCCCGCCGTCATGTCGAGCAGTTCTTGCAGGCGCGGGAAGGTGATCCGGTCGCCGCTGGGCAGCGCGGCCAGGGCGACCGTGACGCGCAGGCGGGCTTGCGCGTGGATCACCGGATCCAGCTCGGGCAGGCCCGCCGTCATGCCGACCTCGCCTCGCGCGCGAAGTGGACGGCGAGGCCGAGCAGCGCGCCGCCTCCGGCAAGGCCCAGCACCAGCAGGTTCGCCGGAACGCCGACGTAGACGCTCGCGCTCGCGGCGAGCAGCAGCCAGACACCCGCGCCGTACTCCGGGACGCTGCGCCGCTGCGCCGCGCCGAGCATGGTCAGCAGCCCCATGATCAGCAGCGGGCCCGTCGTCCACAGCAGGGCGGTGACCTCGATGCTCACGCCGAGCTTCACCGTGAAGCCGACGTTGATCGCGGTCAGCGCCCAGAACCCGAGCGTCCACGTCCAGCCGTACAGCGCTCCGCTGAGCCGTGACTGCCCAGCGATCCCACGTGACGCCCGCACTCCGACCACAATGGACAGTGCGATCGATCCGACGACGGCCGCCGCGAAGACCGCGCCCGCCAACCACAACGGCAGCAGCTCGGGGCCGCTCGGCGTGGCCAGGAACATCAGTGTCCAGCCGGTCAGCCAGGTCGCGCCCCACAGGCCGAAGAGCAGCGCCCGGCTCGGCGACAGGCTCCGGTCCACCTTCGCCCGCTCGTCGCTGATCAGCGCCAACGACTCGGCTGGGGACAGCGGCCCCTCATCGTCCGCAGAACTCATCGTCACGACCGCCTCCTACTTTGCGATACAAAGTCCAACTACTTTGTATCGCAAAGTTGCAGGTCGGGCAAGGCGGAGCGAGATGGTTACGCGCGGCTCAGCGAACAGTCGCCGCAGAGGCCGCCGTTGGGCACGCGGTAGTAGAGGCAGCAGCTGCGTCGGCGGTAGCCGGTCGGTGTGAAGGCGCCGGTCTCGCTCAGTCGCGGGTCGGCGAGCACGGACATGGCGGTGTCCCACGTCCGCTGGTCCAGCTCGCCCGCGTTGGCGATCACCTTCAGCGTGCCAGCCAGCGAGGACGCGGCGTTGCCCCACAGCAGCCCTTCGGCCACCACTCCGCGCAGCGCCGCCACCATGCGCGCGAAGTGCTCGTCGAGCGCGATCTCGGCGAGCGTGTTCTTGGCTTCCCGCAAGGGCTCGGCGCTCGTGAAGCCGCTCTCCGCCCAGTGGATCTCATCGGCGGGCAACGCGGGCACGGGCTCGCCGAGCGCGACAGCGCCGAGCAGCGGCGACCACACCCGCGCGGTGTAGCCCTGGAACAGGATCGAAGCCCCGACACGCCTTTCGGCCGTGCCCAACCGCGCGCACACGTCGTCGACGCGCTCCGCGAGCCCCGAGCCGTCGTACACGTCGTTCAGCGTCGGCGCGTCAAGATCCGCGCCGACACCGACGACGAAGTAGCCCCCGAACCGACTCACTAAGCCGAGTAGTCGTAGAAACCGCGTCCGGACTTCTTGCCGAGCAGGCCGGCGTCGACCATGCGCAGCAGCAGTGGCGGCGGGGAGTACAGGGCTTCCTTGAACTCCGCGTAGAGCGACTCGGCAATGGCCTTCGTGGTGTCCAGGCCGATCAGGTCGGCCAGGCGCAGCGGGCCCATCGGGTGGGCGCAGCCGAGCACCATGCCGTTGTCGATGTCGTCGGCGGAGGCGAAACCGGACTCCAGCATCCGGATCGCGGACAGCAGGTAGGGGATCAGCAGCGCGTTGACGATGAAGCCCGCGCGGTCCTGCGACCGGATGACCTGCTTGCCCAGCACGGTCGCGGCGAACTCCTCCGCGCGCCGCGAGGTCTCCTCGCCGGTGAGCAGCGACGTGACCAGCTCGACCAGCTTCAGCACCGGGACCGGGTTGAAGAAGTGGATGCCGATGACCTGCTCGGGCCGCTGCGTGGCCATGCCGAGCTTCATGATCGGGATGGACGAGGTGTTCGACGCGAAGATCGCGTCCGGGCGGGTGACGACCTTGTCCAGCGTCGCGAAGACGTCGACCTTGGTCTGCTCGTGCTCGGCGACCGCCTCGATCACCAGGTCCCGGTCGGCGAACTCGCCGAGGTCGGTGGTCAGCCGGAGCCGCCCCAGCGCCTCGTCGCGCTCCTCGGGAGCCATCTTGCCCTTGCTGACGGCGCGGTCGACGGACTTGGTGATCCGGGAGCGCCCGGCGTCGGCCGCGGTCGAGGTGACCTCGCTGACCACGACGTCCAGCCCGGCGCGCAGGCACACCTCGGCGATGCCCGCGCCCATCAGCCCCGACCCGACCACACCGACCTTGCTGATGCCGCTCACGTCATCACCCTTCGCGGACCCGTTCAAAAACGAAACTCAGACGTTCCGACGATACTGGCCGCCGACTTCGAAGAACGCCTCGGTGACCTGGCCGAGCGAGCAGACCCGCGCGGCGCGCATGAGCTCGGCGAACACGTTGCCCTCGCCCATGGCCACCTCGCGCAGCCGCTTCAGCGCGGCCTCCGCGGTGTCGGCGTTGTTCCCGTGGAACTCCCGCAGCCTGGTGAGCTGCGACTGCTTCTCCGCCTCGGTGCCCCGCGCCAGCTCGATCGGCCCGGCCGCCTCCGACCCGCGCGGGTTGCGGAAGGTGTTCACGCCGATGATCGGCAGCGAGCCGTCGTGCTTGCGGTGCTCGTAGAGCATGGACTCGTCCTGGATGCGTCCGCGCTGGTAGCCGGTCTCCATCGCGCCGAGCACGCCACCGCGCTCGCTGATCCGGTCGAACTCGACCAGCACGGCCTCCTCGACCAGGTCGGTCAGCTCGTCGATGATGAACGCGCCCTGCAACGGGTTCTCGTTGCGCGCCAGGCCCCACTCGCTGTTGATGATCATCTGGATGGCCAGCGCGCGGCGGACGGAGTCCTCGGTCGGCGTGGTGACCGCCTCGTCGAAAGCGTTGGTGTGCAAGCTGTTGCAGTTGTCGTAGATCGCGATCAGCGCTTGCAGCGTGGTGCGGATGTCGTTGAAGTCCATCTCCTGCGCGTGCAGCGAGCGACCCGAGGTCTGCACGTGGTACTTCAGCTTCTGCGAGCGCTCGTTGCCGCCGTAGCGGTTCTTCATCGCCACGGCCCAGATCCTCCGCGCGACCCGGCCGAGCACCGAGTACTCCGGGTCCATGCCGTTGGAGAAGAAGAAGGACAGGTTCGGCGCGAAGTCGTCGATGTCCATCCCGCGCGCCAGGTAGGACTCCACGTAGGTGAAACCGTTGGCCAGGGTGAAGGCCAGCTGGCTGATCGGGTTCGCCCCGGCCTCGGCGATGTGGTAGCCGGAGATCGACACCGAGTAGAAGTTGCGCACCCCGTTGGAGATGAACCACTGCTGGATGTCGCCCATCATCCGCAGCGAGAACTCGGTGGAGAAGATGCAGGTGTTCTGGCCCTGGTCCTCCTTGAGGATGTCCGCCTGCACCGTGCCGCGCACCGTGGCGAACACCTTCTTGGCGATCTCCGAGGACTCCTCCTCCGACGGAGCGCGGCCGTTGTCCTCGGTGAACTTCGCGACCTGCTGGTCGAGAGCGGTGTTGAGGAAGAACGCCAGGATCGTCGGCGCGGGGCCGTTGATCGTCATCGACACCGAGGTGCTCGGCGAGCACAGGTCGAAGCCGCCGTAGAGCACCTTCATGTCTTCCAGCGTCGCGATCGAGACGCCGGAGGTGCCGACCTTGCCGTAGATGTCGGGGCGCTCGTCGGGGTCGCGGCCGTAGAGGGTGACCGAGTCGAAGGCGGTGGAGAGCCTGGTGGCCTTGGAGTCGGCGGAGAGGATCTGGAAGCGGCGGTTGGTGCGGAAGGGATCGCCCTCGCCCGCGAACATCCGCGCCGGGTCCTCGCCGTCCCGCTTGAACGGGAAAACGCCTGCGGTGAAGGGGAACCGGCCGGGCAGGTTCTCCTCGCGCAGGAAGCGCAGCAGCTCGCCGTGGTCGGTGTAGCGCGGCAGCGCGACGCGCGGAATCCTTGAGCCGGAAAGGGTTTCCCGCCACAGCTGCGTGCGCAGCTCCTTGTCGCGCACCTTCACCACGAGCTCGTCGGCCGAGTACGCCTCGACCGTCCTCGGCCAGTCCTCCAGCAGCGCGTGGCTGTCCGCGGCCAGCTCGCGCTCCGCCTCGGTGTGCAGCTGCTCCAGCACGTCGGTCTCGCCGCTTCGCTTCTCCACCAACGCTTTGCTCGCGGCGAGCTGCTGGCGGCGGCGCGCGATCTCGATCTGCTTCGCGGTCTCGACGTGGTAGCCGCGCACCGACTCGGAGATCTCCGCGAGGTAGCGCACGCGCGCGGACGGGATGATCTGCGCGATCCGCGTGGAGGCCTTGCCGGTGACCTGCGGCAGCACACCCTCGGCTGCCTTGAGCCCGTGCGTGCCCAACATGTCGCGCAGGAACTGGTAGAGCGCGGTCACGCCGTCGTCGTTGAAGGTCGCCGCGCTCGTGCCGAAGACCGGCATCTCCTCCGGCGGCGTGCCGAAGGCCTCGCGGTTGCGCACGAGCTGGCGAGCGACGTCGCGACGCGCGTCCTCGGCGCCCCTGCGCTCGTACTTGTTGATCGCCACCGCGTCGGCGAAGTCCAGCATGTCGATCTTCTCAAGCTGTGACGCTGCGCCGAACTCCGGCGTCATCACGTACAGCGAGGCGTCGACGAACGGCACGATCGCGGCGTCGCCCTGGCCGATACCGGGGGTCTCCACGATCACCAGGTCGTGCCCGGCGGCCTTGCACGCGGCGATCACGTCGGCCAGGCCGGACGGCAGCTCGGTGCCCGCGCCCCTGGTGGCCAGCGAGCGGAAGAAGATCCGGTCCCCGTCCAGGCAGTTCATCCGGATGCGGTCGCCCAGCAGCGCGCCACCGCCCTTGCGGCGGCTCGGGTCGACCGCGATCACCGCGATGCTCAGCTTGTCCTGCTGGTCGATGCGGAAGCGCCGCACCAGCTCGTCGGTCAGCGAGGACTTGCCCGAACCACCGGTGCCCGTGATGCCCAGCACCGGCACGTCCCGGCCTGCGGCGGCCCTGTGCAGCTCGGCGCGCTCGTCCTCGCTGAGCCCGCCCCGCTCGATCCGCGTGATCGCCCTGGACAGCGCCGCCTGCTCGCCGTGGAAGACCCCGGTCAGCGGCAGCGGCTCCAGCTCGACGTCGCAGGTGGCGACCATCGAGTTGACCATCTTCGCCAGGCCCATCGTCTGGCCGTCCTCCGGCGAGAAGATCCGCTCGACCCCGCGTTCGTGCAGGTGCGCGATCTCCTCGGCGACGATCACGCCGCCCCCGCCGCCGTAGACCTTGACGTGCCCGGCGCCGCGCTCGCGCAGCAGGTCGACGAGGTAGCCGAAGAACTCGACGTGCCCGCCCTGGTAGGAGCTGATCGCGATGCCCTGGACGTCCTCCTGGACCGCCGCGGTGACGATCTCGTCGACCGAGCGGTTGTGCCCGAGGTGGATCACCTCCGCGCCCTGGGCCTGCAGGATCCGCCGCATGATGTTGATCGACGCGTCGTGCCCGTCGAACAGGCTCGCCGCGGTCACGAAGCGCACCGGGTTCACGGGAACGTGCAACTCGGACACGGGTACTCCTCGGGCCGACGGTAGAAGCTTGGAAATAAAATAGTAGGACTTCCAAGTGAACCGGTACCAGTCGGTCCTGTGACCCCGCTCATGCGCGCGGTGATGTGCCGCCTCAACGGTGCCGCCGGGGTGTGCGTGTCTTCAAGACCACCGAACTCCCCTGTGGATCATCGCTAACCGCCCCAAACCCAGCGTCCCGCGAGGTTTGCCGTCGTTGAAGACCGCTGGGGCGGGGGTTTGCGTGTCTTGAAGACTGGCGAACCCGATGACTCTCGGGGCGCGGTCGTCAGGCCTTGAGCCAGGCCAGGACGGCGAGGACGCGGCGGTGGTCGTCGTTGGACGGCGGCAGCGTGAGCTTGGTGAAGATCGAGGAGATGTGCTTCTCCACGGCCCCGCCGCTGACCGAGAGCGAGCGCGCGATGGCGGTGTTGGTGCGGCCCTCGGCCATCAGCGCCAGCACCTCGCGCTCGCGCGGCGTCAGCTCGGTCAGCGGGTCGTTGCGGCGGCGCAGCGCGAACAGCCCGGCGACGACCTCGGGGTCGAGCACGGTGCCGCCTTCGGCGACGCGGTGCAGCGCGTCGGAGAGCTCGTCGAGCTTGGAGATGCGGTCCTTCAGCAGGTAGCCGACGCCGCCGGAGCCGGGCTGGCCCGCCTCGGCGAGCAGGTCGGAGGCGTAGGACTCCTCCACGTACTGCGAGAGCACGAGCACGCCGAGCCCGGGGACGGCCGAGCGGGCGCGCATGGCGGCGCGCAGGCCCTCGTCGGTGAACGAGGGTGGCATTCGCACGTCGACGACCGCGATGTCCGGCCGGTGCTCGATAGCGACCTCGACGAGGGAGTCGCCGTCGCCGACGGCGGCCACGACGGTCGCACCGGCCTCGCCGAGCAGCCGGACAAGGCCTTCGCGCAGCAGGACGGAGTCCTCGGCCAACACAACGCGCACCGCGTCACCCCTCTCGCGTTCGAGGGGTAACGCTACCGGTGCGCGCGGCTCAGGTCAGAGGAATGTCGGCGGTGAGCACGGTCGGCCCGCCGGAGGGGCTGGCGATGTCGAGCCTGCCGTCCACGGCGGAGAGGCGGTCCATCAGCCCGGAGAGGCCGTGGCCCTTGCCGACGTGCGCGCCACCGTTGCCGTTGTCGCGGACCTGGAGCAGCAGAACCTGCGCGTCGCGCTTCACGGTGACGGTGCACAGGGACGCCCCGGAGTGCTTGGCCACGTTGGTCAGGGCCTCGCTGACCACGAAGTACGCGGCGTTCTCCACGGACTCGGGCAGTCGCTCGCCGGTCTCCAGGTCGATGTCCAGCGCGACCTCGACCGGGCACCGGGCCGCGGTGGCAGTGAGTGCCGCGCGCAGGCCGCGGTCGGTGAGGATCGGCGGGGCGATGCCACGGGAGACCGCGCGCAGCTCGGACAGCGCTTCCTGGCTCTGCACAAGGGCTTCCTCGACCAGCGGACGCGCGGCCTCGGGGTCGTCGTCGAGCCTGCGGCGCACGGCCTCCAGGTCCATGTTCAGCCGGACCAGCCGCTGCTGCGGGCCGTCGTGGATGTCGCGCTCGACGCGGCGCAGCGTCTGCGCCTCGGCCTGCACGGCGGCGGTGCGACTGGTGGTCAGCTGCTCGGTGCGAGCCCGCAGCGCGGCGGCCTCGTTGGTGAGCATCAGGCGCACCATGCCGGAGTCGAAGGCGGCCAGGCCGCGCAGCACGTACGGCAGCGTCAGCGCGAAGAACAGCCCGATCGCCACGTAGCCGGTCAGGTGGATGAACTCCGAGTTCATCCCGAGCAGCGCGAACAGGTGCACGTTGTCGTTGGGCAGCGACCACTCCCACAGCGGGTAGGTGACACCGCCGAGCGCGACGGAGGACCACGTCACGGTCAGCACCCACGTCACGATGCGGACGGGGAACTGGACGAAGCCGAAGAGCAGGTCCCGCCACGACTGCGGGTCCTGGAGCGAACGCCACAGCCGCCCGAAGCCGCGCCCGTCGTTGCGCCGGTAGTAGGTCGGTGGGAGCTCACGCCGGTAGAGCCAGCGCACCCGCGCCCGCTCACCTGAGGCGTAGCCGCGCGCCGCCGCGTGGCAGCCCGCGAGGATCGCGATGCCGACCCAGATCACCGTCAGGCCGACACCCAGCCAGAAGGTCACCATCAACGGGATGAACGTGGCCAGCGCGATGAACAGCCCGGGGATCAGGTAGCCGAAATCCCTCCGGGCCTGGGCCCAGGTCACGGGGACTGGCCGGTACCGCTCGATGGTGTTCGTGGTCATGGCACAAGCCTGTTCTCTCGGCGCTGCCCGTTCCATCCGGCGACCCGCACACCGTCGGTGGGGCTAACCCCACCCCTGATCAGGTCCCTCGCATGCGGTGCGGCAGCTCCTCGTGGGTCAGCAGGAGGGTGTGGTCGGTGGTGCCGGAGACGATCCGCGCGCGCTCCAGGTTGTGCTCCAGGTAGGCCCACTCGATCTCGTCGATCTCCTCGACGGCGCGGGTGATCGTGGCCCTGTCGGCGGTGCCCCACGCGACCGGGACGGCGACGACGAAGTCCCAGTAGCCCATGCGCGCCCACGGGTGGTCCGGGCTGCTGGCGAAGCGGCACGTCACCGGGACGCGCTCGCCGACCGAGAGCGGGTGTCCTGGCAGGTGCTCCGCGCGCAGCGTGTGCAGCGCGAAGCGCCGGGGGACCTCGCGCGTCGTGGTCACGTCGGCCATCACGAGCACGGTCGCGGCGCCGTTGCTGTCCAGGTGGGCGATCATCCCCGGGCTGAGCGCGCCTCGGCGGAAGTACTGGTGCGGACTGCCGTTGGTCTGCCGCGCCCGCAGCAGGAACAGTCCGCCGAGCACCGCGAGCCCCAACAGGCAGCCGCCGACGACGTAACCCCACAACTGTCCACTGAGGACGAACGCGGCACCGGCGATGGCGAGCACCGCGGTGGTCATGCCGACGGTGATCAGCCACGGCCGGTCACCGCGCCGGTAGATCTCGTTGTACTGGCGCGCGTGGCCGCGATCGGGCTGGAAGTCGAAGCGCCGCTGGCCGTTCTTCGGCGACCACGAGGTTCCCCGGATGAGCGGGAACACCGGGACCGCCTCCGGTGAGACGTGCGGCTGGCCGCGGTCGTCCCAGGCCAGCTCCACGCCGAAGCGCTGCTGCGGGTAGCGCAGCTCGGGCGGCAGCTTGTCCGCGGGCAGCACCAGGGGCCGGTCCTTGCCCTTGAGCTGGCTCGCGCCGTGGGCCAGCTCGCCCAGCAGCACCCACTCGGCCGCGTCGATGGACGCGGTGACATCGCGCAGCACCTGCGCGTCGGCGATCGCCCAGGAGACCGGGGAGGCGTCGAAGTTCGACCAGTAGGCCGACTTCCGGCCGCTGAGGTCGTAGGCCACGCACGGGATGCGCTCGCCCGGCGACCACATCGCGCCGCCGGGCAGCTGGATCAGGCGCAGGGCGAAACGTGGCACGGTCGTGGGGGAGCGGGACATCTCGGCCATCACGAGCACGGCCGCCCTGCCGTCCTTGCCCACTTCGAGCACGACGCCCGGCACGACCTGGCCGCCGTGGTAGGGCCGCCAGGGCTGCCTGCGACCTGCGAGGACGAGGACGACCCCGCCGACCGCGAGCAGCACGCCCAGCACGCCCAGCGCGATCGCCCACCACGGGCCCGTCATCGCCCACGCGCTCAGCGCCAGCACCGGCAACGCTGCCCACAGGGCTCTGGAAAGGCCTGCTCGCCACTGCGCGTAGTGCCCGCTGGTGCTCCGCAGGTGCGCGTCGTCGACCTCCCACTGCTGGTAGCGCTGCGGGTGGGTGGCCGGAAGGCCGTGTCGCGGCTGGTTCAACTCCTGCGCTCCCATGATCGGAGTGGTTCACGAGGAACTTACTTGAGCCGGTGAACCGAGCGCGGGACGCACACAGGCGTACGTACGTATGAATGGATAGGCTCACTCCGTGGGACATCGCGAAGATCTGCTCGCCGGGGCGAAGCAGTGTCTGTACGAGCGGGGTTACGCGCGCACGACAGCCAGGGACATCGTCGCTGTCTCCGGCGCCAACCTCGCTTCCATCGGGTATCACTTCGGTTCCAAAGAGGCGCTGCTGACCGCCGCGCTGATCGAGGCGACCGAGGAGTGGGCGGCCGCCGTCGCCACCATGTGGGCGCCCGATCCCGAAGCGTCGTTCATCGAGCGCTTCGAGTCGCTGTGGAAGGCCGTCGTCGCCTCCCTCGCCGAACACCGCAACCTCTGGGTGTCCACCTTCGAGGCGCTCAACCAGGCCGAACGACTACCCGAGCTGAAGGAACGGCTCGCCGGCGACGTCGAGCACGCCCGCGTCGCCTTCTCCTTCGCCGGCCTCTTCGGCCCCGCGCCCGCGCCCTCTCCGGCGTCCTCGCCCCCCGCCGCGCCCGAGGCCGCGGACCGAGCCGTCGGCGCCTTCTACGTGGCGCTCATGCAGGGGCTGATGGTGCAGCGCCTGCTCGACCCGGAGCGCGCTCCGACCGGCGAGGACCTCGCGCTCGCCCTCCGCACCATCATCGAGCGCGCCGCCCCGCCCCCGGCCCCCCAACCACCTGAATGACTCATCCACTCCGTTCACCGTGCTGAACGAGTCATTCAGCCCGCTCAACCACCTCAACGAGTCGTTCCGCGCGTTGAAGTAGCTGAATGAGTCATTGAGGGCGCTCAACTCCCTGAATGACTCATTGAGGTACTTCGCGGAGGGCCGAAGTGGTGCGGTGACCGGGTCGTTCCACGTGCACTCCGAGCAGACCGTGGGTGGCCGCAGCACCGCACCAAACGGGTCGTTCAGGGCTTCAGCGGCGGGGGCGGAGTGCGGGGGTCAGGGGGTGAGGATGACCTTGCCGATGGTGGCGCGGGTGACGAGGGCGGTGTGCGCGGAGGCGGCCTCGCTGAGGGGGATGGGTGGGTTGACCAGGGGGATGAGTTCTCCGGAGGCCAGTGCGTCCATGGCGCGGCGTTCCAGGGCGCGGAGGCCGCCCGCGCGGTGGACGACGGCGGGGCCGATGGCGACGCCGGCGGTGAGGCTGCGGGCCCACAGGTCGTCCTGCGAGATCTTGGTGGACTCCCCGGCGGACCAGCCGAAGAAGTAGACGCGACCGCCCGCGCCGAGCAAGTCGAGCGACGCCTGCCCGACGGGGCCGCCGACGCTGTCGAGGACGAGGGTGACCTGGCGGGAGCCCAGGAGCGCGCGGACCTGATCGGGCCAGTCCTCCTGCGTGTAGTCGACGGCGATCTCCGCGCCGAGCCCGCGCACGAGGTCGACCTTCGCTGAGCCGCCCGCGAGGCCGACGACGGTCGCGCCGACGTTGCGGGCGTGCTGCACCAGGAGGTTCCCGATGCCGCCCGCGGCGGCGGTCACGAGCACGACATCGTCGGCGGTGATCGCGGCGGAGTGCAGGACGGCCATGGTGGTGCGGCCGGTGCCGATCATCGCGACGGCCGCACCGTCGGAGACGCCCGTGGGGATCTCGTAGAGCGACTCCACCTGAGCCACGGCCAGCTCCGCGTAGCCGCCGCTGGCCATGCCGAGGTGCGCGACGACGCGGCGGCCGAGCCAGTCCTCCGAAACGCCGGGACCGACCGCGTCGACGACCCCGGCGACCTCGCGGCCCGGGGTCATCGGCAGCTCGGGCAGCGGCATCGGGCCGCCGCCGATCCCGGCCCTGATCGTGGTGTCGACCAGGTGCACGCCCGCGGCCGCCACCCTGATCCTGACCGACCCCTCGCCCGGCGAAGGGTCGGGGACCTCTTGGTAGACCAGGGTTTCGGCCGGGCCGAACTCGTGCTGCCGGATCGCGCGCATGTCGTCTCCTCGCTCGTCGAGCTTGTCGGAGGCGACGCTAGAAGCCCAACCGGAGTTGAGGTCAAGCTCAGAACGGCTGCTGGTTCGGCTTGCAGACGAGCCCGGCCTTGGGCAGCTCCAGCGCGGTCAGGTACTTCTCGGCGGCGCCGTCGACGCAGTCGCTCGACCCGAGGCTGGTGTGCCCGAACGCGTCCACGTCGAGCAGGCGCGCGTTGCCGAGCTGCTCGGACATCCGCTTGGAGAACGTGTACGGCGTCGCCGGGTCGTTGTAGATGCCGACGACCAGCACGGGCGCCGAGGTCTTGGCGTTCCACGGGCCCCGGTAGACCTTCTTCGCGCTGACCGGCCAGTGCGCGCAGCCGACGAAGTCGTGGAATGCCTGGCGCCGACCGAAAGTCGGTGCTTCGCGCTCCCACGCGGCAGCGACCGAGGGCACGAGCGCGGGCGTCTTCGGGAACGGCTTGTCGGAGCAGTTGACGCCGTAGAAAGCGTCGTGCCCGGTGTAGGGAGCGTCGGTCGAACGGGACTGCGACGTCGACTGCGACAGCTGCTGGAGTTCGGTCGCCAGCTTGGCCAGCTCGACGGGGCCGGTCAGCGGGATGGTCTCCAGCACTCCGCCGACCTTCGCGACGAACTGGCTCAAGGTCATCGGGCCGCCGCCCTTGCGCAGCCGCTCGCGGATCGCGTCGAACTTCGCGCGCGGGTCACCCTCGCTGAACGCGCACTCCGGGCCCTCTTCCTTGCAGCGCTTGAGGAAGGCCGACAACGCGTGCTCGAAGGCGAGCGCGCGCTCACGGTCGTAGCGCAGCGCGTCGTTGGTGCGCAGGGACGGATCGACCGCGCCGTCGAGGATCATCGCGCGCACCTTGTTCGGGAACAGGTTCGCGTAGGTCGCGCCGAGCAGGGTTCCGTAGGACAGGCCGACGTAGGTCAGCTTCGCGTCCCCGACGGCCGCCCTGATCAGGTCGAGGTCGCGCGCGGTGTCCTCTGTGGACATGTGGTTGATGATCGGCCCGCCGACCTTGCCGCAGGACTTCCCGAACTCCGCGTGAGCGTCCACAGTGGACTTGATCTCCTGCGCGGTCACCGGGACCTGGGTCATCCGCGCCCGCAGCGCGTCAGCGCTCTCCTGGGTGGTGAAGCACTTCAGCGGGTTGCTCCGGCCGACGCCGCGCGGGTCGAACCCGATCAGGTCGAAGCGGTCGGGCACCGAGGAGGGGAACAGCACGCTCGGGATCGTGGCGAGCAGCAGACCGTCGGCGCCGGGACCACCGGGGTTGATCACGACGGAGCCGATGCGCTCGGCTGGCTTGGAAGCCGCGCGGCGCAACAACATCAGGTCGATCTTGCTCGCGCCGGGCTTGGCGTGGTCGAGCGGGACGGCGAGGTTGCCGCAGCTGTAGCGGAAGCGGTCCTCCGGCGGAACGAAGGTCAGCGCGTCCTCGGGGCACGGGCCCCACGCGACGGGAGCGGCGGGAGCCTTGATGACGGGCTGCGCGACTGCGGGTGCTGCTGACCCGATCAGTGCCGCGACGGCCAGGGTGATCACGGGGAACCGAAGCACTGAAAGCCCTCCTCGGGTTTGCTCTCAGCGTCGCATCGCCCACGTGCCACTGGCATCCACAAAAGTGCTCACTCGCAACGCTTTTCGGCCTCATCGGCTCCATGCATGCGCAGGCACTAGAGCGGAGGCAGGGGTGCTTCGTCCAACCAGGCGCCGAGTAGGGGGCGGACGTCCACGGCGGAGTGGGCCTCTGCCAAGGAGATGAAGTCAGGGGTGGTCGCGGTGGAGTGGCGGTGGGCGGTGGTCCACTCGCGGAGCAGGCGGAAGAACGCGGCGTCGCCCATGGCCGTGCGGAGCGCGTGCAGGGTCAGCGCACCGCGCTCGTACACGCGGTCGTCGAAGATCCGCCGTACGCCGGGGGCGCTGAGCGTGAGGTCCTGCGGGAGCTGCGCGAGCTTGGCGTGGGACCGCAGTGCGAGCGCGTGGCAGGACCGCCCGTCAGCCTCCGCCCACAGCCACTCCGCGTAGGTCGCGAAGCCCTCGTGCAGCCAGATGTGCCGCCAGTCGGACGCCGTCACGCTGTTGCCGAACCACTGGTGCGCGAGTTCGTGCGCCACCAGGCGTTCCGAGCCGCGCCGCCCGTCGACGTGGTTGCTGCCGAAGATCGACATCGCCTGGGCCTCAACGGGAACGTCGAGCTCCTCGTCCACCACGACGACGCCGTACTCCGTGAACGGGTACGGGCCGAAGAGCCGGGAGAACTCCTTGAGCATCCTGGGCTGGTTGGCGAAGTCGTGGCGGAACGCGCGCAGCAGCCGCGCGGGCACGGCGGCGGGCTGGCGGACGGGCGCCTTCGCCAGCTCCGCCGACACGTACCGTCCGATTTGGACGGACACGAGGTACGGCGAGGTCGGTTCGGGCTGCTCGTAGACCCACGTGGTGCCCGTGTGGGACACCAGCGTGCCGCTCGCGATCACGGTGTAGCTCGGAGCGGTCGTGACCGAGATCCGGTACGCGGCCTTGTCGGAGGGGCGGTCGTTGCACGGGAACCACGACGAGGCGCCGGTGGGTTGGCTCGCCACCAAGGCGCCGTCGGTGAGCTGCGTCCAGCCGATCTCGCCCCAGTGCCCGCGATTCGGCCGTGGCACACCGGCGTAGCGCACCTCGACGGTGAACTCCTCGCCCACCGCGAGCACGCGCCCCGGGCGCACGCGGAGCTTGCCGAGCCGGTGCGCGTAGCGGACCACCTTGCCGTCGAACAGGATTCGGTCCACGCGCAACGGGCCGAAGTCCAGGCTCACGCTGTTCAGCGCGGAGCGCGCGACAGCGGTGATCACGGCGCGCCCACCGAGCCGGTTCGCCCCGGGGCGGTAGTCGAGGTGCAGGTCGTAGCGCAGGACGGAGTACCCGTCGTCGCCGTGCGCGTCGAGGTAGGGCAGCTGCCTCATCCCTTGCGGGCCTTCCCGGTGCGCCACGCGGCGATCGGGTTGCCCACCCAGCGGGTGTCCGGCGGAACGCTCTCGCCGCTCATCATCAGCGACGCCGGGCCGACCGTGGTCCGCGCGCCGATCGCGGTGCCGGGCAGCGCGATGCCGTGCGGCCCGAGCGTCGCGCCCTCGCCGAGGGTGACCGTGTCCATCCGCATGATCCGATCATGGAACAGGTGGGTCTGGACCACGCACCCCCGGTTGACGGTCGCGCCCCGGCCGATCCGCACGAGATCCGCCTCGGGGAGCCAGTACGACTCGCACCACGCGCCCCGGCCGATCCGGGCGCCGAGCCCGCGCAGCCACAGGTTCATCAGCGGGGTGCCGCCGACCGAGCCGACCAGCCACGGCACCGCGAGCACCTCGACGAAGGTGTCGGCCAGCTCGTTGCGCCACACGAACGAGCTCCACAGCGGACGTTCGATCCGGCCGAACCGCCCGACCAGCAACCACTTCGCCAGGCAGGCGACCACACAGGCCACGACGCCCGCGCCCAGCAGCACGACACCGCTGAGCCACACCGGGGCCGAGCGCAGCACCCACAGCACCGACACGGCGAGCGCCACCGTGCACATCACCGGCATCACCCGGCACAGCTCGACGAGCGCACGCGCGATCACGAGCCGTCGCGGCGGGTCGAACGTCCTGCTCTGGTCGCCGGTCTCCGCGACACGAGGCAGCTTCATCGGCGGCATGCCGAGCCACGAACTGCCCGCCTTGGCCCGCTTCGGCGTGGACGAGAGCACGCCGACGAGGCCGCGGTTGGGCACTGAACGACCCGGCGCGGTCATGCCGGAGTTGCCGAGGAAAGCGCGCTTGCCGACCTTCGCGGCGCCGATCCGCATCCAGCCGCCGCCCAGCTCGTAGGTGCCGACCATCGTGTCGTCGGCGAGGAAAGCGCCGTCGCCGACCGTGGTCATCGACGGCAGCGCGAGCACCGTCGAGGCTTCGACCCGACGCCCGACCCTCATGCCGAGCGCACGCAGCCACACCGGCGTGAACAGGCTGGCGTAGAAGGGGAACAGAGCCACCCGCGAGGAGTTCATCAGCCGCTCGGTCGCCCACGCCTGCCACGCGATCCGCCCGTGCACGGGGTGGTAGCCCTCGCGCAGGCCGATGCTCAGCAATCGCACGCTGACCAGCACGAGCACCGCGTAGGTGAGCATGAACAGCACTGTCACCAACGGAACCGACAGCAGCGAGCCGTCGAAGGCCACGAGCACGAGCAGACTGGGGATCGCGCCGACCACGGGCAGCAGGTCCAGGAAGAACGACGTCACGTTGTAGGTCAACGCCCAGCGGCGCTTGTGCTCAGGCCGCTCGTCGGGCCAGCGCTGCGCCGCCTTGCCGGAGCGCACGGCGGGCACTCCGGCCCAGCGCTGCCCGGCCGGGACCGAGCCCAGCACGCACGAGCCGGGCGCGACCTGAGCGCGCTTGCCGATCCGCGCGCCGGGCATCAGCGTGCTGCGAGCGCCGACGGTCGCGCCAGCTCCGACGCGGATGCGGCCGACGTGCAGGACGTCGCCGTCGAGCCAGTGGCCGGTCAGATCGACCTCGGGTTCGATCGCGCTTCCCTTGCCCAGCTTCAGCATTCCCGTCACCGGCGGCACCGAGTGCAGGTCGACGCCCTGCCCGATCCGCGCCCCGAGCGCCTTGGCGTAGTAGGTCGTCCACGCGCCGGAGAGCTTGGAAGCTCCGCTCAGCTCGGCCAGCTTCTCCGCCGTCCACAGTCTCAAGTGGACACTTCCGCCGCGCGGATAGGAGCCGGGACGCAGGCTCCGCAACAGCAACCGCGCTCCGCCGACCGCGATCCCCACACGGCCGGGCGGGCTGATGAACACCGCCCACCCCGCGAGCACCCACCACCACGACACGGCGGGCGTCCAGCCCAGCACGTTTCCCGCGGCGGCGAGCACGGTGACCCACCGCATCCCGACCACGGTCAGCAGCAGTGGCAGCAAAGCGATCTGCGCGAGCCCGGCGCGAAGGCGGGTCGGCTCGACGACGCGCTCAGCCGCCTCGGTGACCTTGAACTCGTCGAGCCTCGCGGCGAGCTCGGCGACCGTGGAGCGCTGGTAGACATCGTTGACCGAGCAGCTCGGATAGCGCTGCCGGAGGAGCGAGACCAGCTGGGCGGCTGCCAGGCTGCCACCGCCGCTGGAGAAGAAGTCGGTGTCCTTGTCGGCGGGTGGCCTGCCGAGCACCTCGGTCCACTGCTCAGCGAGCCACGCCTGCGTGCCGTCCAGGTCGGCGGTCTGCTCGGTCGTGCTGGGCAGCGGCCACGGAAGCGCGTTGCGGTCGACCTTGCCGGAGGTGCGCGTCGGCAGCGTGTCGACGATCGCCAGCAGCGGGACCAGCGCGGCCGGTAGTGCGGCGCGCAGCCGGTCGAGCGCGGCGGCCTGGTCGAACTCGTCCACTGTGGACACCAGATAGCCGACGAGGATCTGGTTGCCGCCCTTGGTCCCGCGCACGGCGGCCGCGGCGCCCGCCACGTCGGGCAGTGCCTGAAGCGCGGCGTCGACCTCGCCCAGCTCGATGCGGCGCCCGCCCAGTTTGACCTGTTCGTCCGCCCTGCCAAGGAAAACGAGGCCCTCGGGCTCCGCGCGGACCAGGTCGCCGCTGCGGTAGGCGCGGTCCCAGCCCAACGACGGCAGCGGCGCGTACTTCTCCGCGTCCTTGTCCGGGTCCAGGTAGCGCGCCAGGCCCACGCCGCCGATCACCAGCTCACCGGAGCCGCCCATCGGGACCAGCTCCCCGGCGGAGTCCACGACGGCCAGCTCCCAGCCGTCCAGCGGAAGCCCGATGCGCACCGGACCCTCGCCGGTCAGCTGCGCGCCGCACGCGACCACAGTGGCCTCGGTCGGGCCGTAGGTGTTCCAGACCTCGCGCCCCTCGACGGCGACACGCTCAGCCAGCTCCGGCGGGCACGCCTCGCCGCCGAAGATCAGCAGCCGCACCTCGTCCAGCGCCTCGGCGGGCCACAGCGCCGCCAACGTCGGCACGGTGGACACCACGGTGATCTCGTGCTCGACCAGCCAGGGGCCGAGGTCCATTCCCGTGCGCACCAACGCCCTCGGCGCCGCGACGAGGCACGCGCCGTGCCGCCACGCGAGCCACATCTCCTCGCAGGAGGCGTCGAAAGCCACCGACAGCCCCGCGAGCACGCGATCTCCCGGCCCGATCGGTTCGTCCACAAGGAACAGTCGAGCTTCGGCATCGACGAACGCAGCCGCGCACCGGTGGCTGACGGCGACGCCCTTCGGCTTCCCCGTGGAGCCCGAGGTGAAGATGATCCACGCGTCGTCGTCCGGCCCAGGCTCGCCCGCGACGCGCATAGGAGTACCGCGCACGGTCAGCACGCGGTCCGCGCCCAGCACCGCGCACACGTCCGCTTCGCCGAACACCAGATCGGCTCGCTCGTCCGGGTCCTCGGCGTCGACCGGCACGTAGGCCGCGCCCGCCGCGAGCACCGCGAGGATGCTGACGTAGAGGTCCGTCGTTCCGGAAGGCACGCGCACACCGACGCGGTCGCCGACGCCGATCCCCGCCGCCGCAAGAGAATCGCGCAGCTCGTCGACCTCGGCCAGCAACGCCCGGTAGGTCAGCACGGTCGCTCCCGCCCGCAGCGCGTGCGCCGTCGGGTGCAGCCGTGCGGTCTCGGTGACGATGTCGAGCAGCGTGCGCTCCGGCGGCGCGGACGAACCCGCGAACAAGGCCGGAGCCAGCGTCTGCACCGCGGTCATGCGCGTCCTCCGAACTCAGGAATGCGCTTTTCGGCTGTGCGTAAAGAAAATCCGATGAGCGCGACCCCAGAGCCTACCGCGAGCGCGGTGAATCCGCTGCTCTCACGGGCTAACGTCACACCAGGCGGAGCCGCCGCGGCGCGCTCTCCGGCCGTTCGGTGAACCCCGTGAGGCCGCGCAGCGTCGCGGTGTCGACGCGCAGGCGAACAGCGAGCGCGGCCAGGTCCACCCCGTGCTCCGCGGCGAGAACCACGGCGCGGCACAACAGGTTCGGCCGCTCGCCGAGGTGCTCGCGGTCGACCGGCTCGGCCGTCCGCCAGCCGCGCTTGGCCAGTGCCGTCAACAGCCGCCGGTGCGCCGCGTCGGTCATCAAGCCCAGCGCGCGCCCACGTGCGGCGAGCGCGGCGGCCGTCACGCCGTACGCGTCTGCCAGCTCCTTCACCGCATCGAGGCCGGCGTGCAGTGGGAAGGTCCCGGCGATCTCCTCGGCGGGCATCAGGAACTCGGCGGCGAAGGCGTCCGCCTCCGACTCGTGCACGCGGCTGCCCGGTGCCGGGTCCGGGTGCAGCACGAGGTGGCCAAGCTCGTGCGCCACGGAAAAGCGTTGGCGCAGGGGGTTTTCCCGCTCCGTCAGGACGATCGTCGGCCGCTCGGGGAGCACGCAGGAGAACACGCCGACAGCGGCTTGCACGGGCAGGCGGCTCACCACGACGCCGTGAGCTTCGAGCGAGCGAACCAGGTCGGGAACCGGGCCGGACTCCACGCCCCACGCTGCGCGGACCGCGTGCGCGGCACGTTCAGGGCTGTCGTGCTGGCCGGTGAGGTCGGCAGTTGGCAGCCCGACCACCTCCTCCAGCGCGGTGGTGACCTCCCACAGCAGCTCCACGTGCGCGAGCGCCTGAGCGCGCTTGGCGGCTGTGGTCGCGCGCAGCGAGCGGAAGTGGGCGCGCGCGGTGTCCAGCCGCAGATGCGGCCGTCCCGGTGCGAAGAAGTCGACCTGGACGCCGAGCCGCTCGGCGCAGCGCGCGAGCACGCTCGGGTCTGGGCGGAGCTGGCCCAGCTCGATCCGCGAGACGGCCGCGGGGGCGAGCCCGGCGGCCTCGGCCAGCTCCCGCGCGCGGAGCCCGGCGAGCGCGCGGGCCATCGCCAAGCGCGCCGGATCGAAGCCCGACGCGGTGGCGTGGGCGTCCGTGGTCACGGCGTCTCCTCGGGCTGCGCGTGGGGGTACCAGCATCATCACCCACCACTCGATCGTGTCGGAGCACCGGGGCCGAATTCAGGTGAAGGACCGTCGCATTTCGAGAAACGTTTGCGCACCTGGCAAATGCCCAATGTCTGAGTGGGTGAAATTCCCCGAACGGCGGTTGACCGACAATTCGGCAGATCTGTCGCGTGTGGAGCGCTGACCTGCGATTCCTTCGGCTCCGCGTGCTCGCGACGCACACGGGCGGCCTAATCTCGGGCCCGGAGAGGATCACCTTCCGTAGCCGCTCGCGTGGCCGACTCGCTAGTCTTCTTGCCTTGTGCGCAAAGGAACCTAGTGAGGTAGCCGTGGCGTTCCCCGGTCCATTTCCGGCCGTAGCGCGAGGTGGACGGGCCTGATGACCCTTCCGCTGCCGGACCGCTCACCGCACTCGCCGGAGCTTCGGATCTCCGCCGAGTCGCTGGATCGCGCCCGCACCAGGCTGGCCAAGAAATGGGCCTACCTGGTCAGCTCGACCACCTACATCCCGATGCCACAGCCGGAGATCGAGCACAGGCTCGGCGAGCTGGTCGGCGTCCTGTTCACCGCGATGCGCACCGAGCCGTTCTCCTCGGAGGGCGCGACCGAGGTGGGCGCGCGCCTGGTCGAGCTGAACTTCACGGGCAGGACGAGTCTGCGCCGCACGGTGGAGATCCTGGGCAAGTCCCTGCTCGCCATGACCGAGCTGTTCCCGGCCGACCGGTTGCCGGAACGCGTCGTCGGCCTGCTCGGCGCCCTGACCTCCGGCTACGTCGAGGCCGTCCGGCTGTCGATCTTCACGCAGCAGGAGAACCTCAACCGCGCGCTGATCAAGGCGGCGCAGGACGCGCAGCGCGACCGCAAGGCCAGCGAGGCGCGCTTCGACGAGGTCTTCACCTCCTCCAACAGCGGCATCGCGATCACCGACCTGGACGGCGCGTTCGTCCGCACCAACGCCGCTCTCGGCGAGATCCTCGACCTCACCCCGGCGGAGTTCGACGGACTGGCGCTGTTCGACGTCGTCGCGCCCGAGGACGTGCCGTTCGTGCGCAACGGGCTGCGTGAACTTGCCGACGGCAAGTCGGAACGGCTGCGCCAGCGCCGCACCATGCTCGGCAAGGACGGCGAGACCGTGCAGGCGCACCTCGCGATCTCGCTGCTGCGCGACGGCGACGGCAACCCCAACCACTACGTGGTGATCGTCGGCGACGACACCGAGCTGACGTTGTTGCAGGGCCAGCTCAGCCACCAGTCGCTGCACGACGTGCTGACCGGCCTGCCGAACCGGCAGTTCTTCACCACCAGGCTGGAGCGGGTGCTCCGGCATGCCGACCAGACCTTCGGCGTGACCATGTACCACCTGGACCTCGACGCCTTCTCGGTGATCGCGAACGGACTCGGGGCGCCCGCGGCGGAGGCGCTGCTGAAGAGCACCGCCGAGCGGCTGCGCTCGATCTTCGCCGGTGAGAGCGCGATGGTCGCCAGGCTCGGCGGCGACGAGTTCGGCGTACTCGTGCAGAACGAGGCCGGCACGCCGGACGTCGTGCGGACCATCGAGCAGATCAACGAGGTGCTGGCCGAGCCGCTCTACGTGGACGGCAACGGTGTCGCGTCCTCCGCGTGCATCGGCGTCGTGCACCGCCCGCAGCCCGACATCGAAGCCGCCGAGCTGTTGCGCTTGGCGGACATGACGTTGCGTCGCGCCAAGCGCAACGGCAGCAGGCAGTGGGGCGTGTACGACCCGGTGCAGAGCGAGCTGGACCGCGCCCGTTTCGGCCTCGCCGCGACGATGCCCGGCGCGTGGGAGAGCGGCGAGGTCGGCATGTACTCGCGCCCGCTCGCCAGGCTCGCCGACGGCGGAACCGTTGCGGTGGAAGCACTCTTGCGCTGGGAGCACCCCGAACTCGGGCAGCTCCCGCACGCGCAGTGCGTCGAGCTCGCCGAGCAGATCGGCCTCGTCATGCCGCTGGGCACGTGGTTGCTGCGCTCCGCGTGCGAGAGCATGGCCGAGCGCCAGCTCCCGCTCGGCGTCGGGCTCACCCCGTACCAGGCCGCCGACGCCGACCTGGTCGGCGAGGTGTTGCAGGTGCTCGAGGACACCGGTCTCGACCCGGCGCGGCTCCAGCTCGGCATGCCCGTGCGGGCGGTGCTCTCCGACTGCGGTGAGGCCGCCGACAACCTCGCGGTGCTCGCCGACTCCGGGATCGGCATCGTGCTCGACGGCTTCGGCACCTCCGCGACCGATCTCGCCCTCGTCGAGGACCTGCCCGTGCGCGGCGTCCGCCTCGCCTCATCACTGGTCCGGCTCCAAGCCGAACGCTCCGGCCGCTCCGCGCTCGACCGGTCGCTGACCGAACTCGTCGCGCACGTGCGCTCCGCCGGAGTCGCCGTGATCGTCGACGGCATCGAGACGCCCGCGCAGCTGGACTGGTGGCGCTCGGCGGGCGCCGACTTCGGGCTCGGCCGGATGTTCCCCGTCCTGTCCTGAGGTCCGTGCCCGGTGGGAACTCGCGAGTCGTTACGCTCGTTGGGTGAGTGGCAGTGCCGCCGGTGGGGGACGGACGAGAAAGCTGTGATGGAGACGACGGGGGAGAACCCGCTGGTGCGCCGCTCGCGCTCGTCCGGCTCCGAGCTGGCCGGAGCGCCACTGCTGGAGGACTTCCGCAGGCTGTCCCAGTTCCTGCTGGTGTACAAGTTCGCCGTCGAGGAGCTGCTGACGAAGCTGCGCATCCTCAGCGAGGAGTTCGACTTCGTCCACCGGCACGACCCGATCGAGCACATCACCCACCGCGTCAAGCGGCCCGAGGCGATCATCGAGAAGCTGCGGCGCAAGGGGCTCAGCACCGATCTCGACACCATCGCCGAACACCTCGACGACGTCGCGGGCGTCCGCGTCGTGTGCCCGTTCGTCTCCGACGTCTACGGCGTCCGCGAGATGCTCGGCCGCCAGCACGACGTCGAGATCCTGCACACCAAGGACTACATCGCCTCGCCCAAGCCCAACGGCTACCGCAGCCTGCACCTCATCGTGCGGATCCCGGTGTTCCTCTCCGACCGCGTCGAGCACGTCAAGGTCGAGGTGCAGATGCGCACCATCGCCATGGACTTCTGGGCCACCCTGGAGCACAAGCTCTTCTACAAGTACGACGACCACGTGCCCTCCGACTTCGCCGACGAGCTCGCCAGCACCGCCGCCGTCGCCGCCCAGCTCGACGCCCGCATGGAGTCCCTGCACCGCCGCCTCCACCGCTGAGTGACACGCGGCGGTTTCATGACTAGAATTCTGACCATGAAGACACTGCCGTTGGCTGAGGTGAAGGCGCACCTGTCCGCCCTCGTCTCCGAGATCGAGGCGCAACACGAGCAGGTCACCGTGACCAAGAACGGCGCGCCTGCCGCTGTGGTGATCTCCGTGCACGAGTGGGAGTCCCTGCTGGAGACGATCGCCGTGCTCAGTGATCAGCAAACGGTGGCTGATCTCGCAGAGGCGCAGCGCACTCGTGCCGCAGGTGAGACTTATGGAACCGATGACGTCCTGGCGGCTTTCGAGGCACGGCGGTCCGCAGGCGCGTGAGTGAGATTTTTGAGCTGTCCTGGTCCAGTGCGGCCAGGAGAGCGGTCGCCAAAGACTTGCCAGAAGCCGTAGCCGCAGCAGTGCTCGAACTCGTGCTCGGACCTTTGCGGGAGAACCCGTACCGCGTGGGCAAGCCGTTGAGAGAGCCCTTCGAAGGAGTTTGGTCGGCACGGCGTGCCACGTATCGCGTGCTGTACCGCATCAACGAGGAAGAACGGACCGTGCTGATCGAGGCGATCAAGCACAGAGGAGACGCGTACCGCTGAGGCGATACCTTCAAATCGGCCAACGTAACGTTCGGCGTTACTTTAGGCGATTTCGAGGTACTCGCGGAGCGCCTCGCTCTTCGTGGAACAACAGTCGGCTAGGTAGCGATGAGCTGCGCGAACGGCTTGTTTGACGCGTTGAGCGCACTGAACGGGTCGTTCAGGGCTTCAGCGACAGCGCGAGTGCGAGTTCGCTGGTCTTCAAGTACGGCCAACCCCTGCTGCGGCCGTCTCCAACGACGGTAAACCGTTGGTGGTGTGCGCGAACGGCTTGTTTGACGCGTTGAGGTACCTGAATGAGTCATTCAGGACGCTCAAGTACCTCAATGAGTCATTCAGCGCGTAACGGGGGTCAGAGGTGGTTGCGGCGCCATTCGCGGACGAGGAGCCAGGCGAGGTAGGTGCCGCCGATGGCGCTGGTGAGGATGCCGACGGGGAGCGGGGTCGGGGAGAAGAGGCGTTGCACGGCCAGGTCGCTGGCGACGAGCAGCAGGGAGCCGGTGGCCGCGGCGGCGGTGAGGCCGGGGCCGGGGGCGGCGGTGAGTTTGCGGGCCAGTTGCGGGGCGGCGAGGGCGACGAAGGTGATGGGACCGGCCGCGGCGGTGGCGACGGAGGCGAGGGTGACGCTGACGCCGAGCAGGGCCAGGCGGGTGGTCTCGACGGGGACGCCGAGTGCGCGGGCCTTGTCGTCGCCGAGTTCGAGCAGCGCGAGCTTCTGTCCGAAGTAGACGGTCGGCGGGAGCAGGAGCGCGAGGGCGATCAGCAGCGGGACGAGCTGGGTCCAGGTGCGGCCGTTGAGGGTGCCGGTGATCCACGTCTGCGCGGCGAGCGCGCCGGTGAGCGAAGCGCGCGTGACGAGGTAGTTGTTGGCGGCCAACAGCATGGCGCTCAGGCCGATGCCGACGAGCACGAGCCGGAAGCCCTGGACGCCGCGCCGGAAGGCGAGCAGGTAGGCGAGCGCGGCGGTGGCGGTACCGCCGATGAGCGCGCCGAGGGAGATCTCGGCCATGCTGCCCTGGAACACCAGGATGGCGATCAGCGCGCCGGTCGCGGAGCCGTTGGCGAAGCCGATGAAGTCGGGGCTGCCCAGGGGATTGCGGGTCAGGCTCTGCAACACGGCACCGCTCAGCGCGAGCGCGGCGCCGACGAGGACGGCGATGAGCACGCGGGGCAGGCGCAGGCGGTTGACGATGAACTCCGTCGAGGGATCGCCGAAGCCGAGCACGGTGCGCACGACCTCCCAGACGGTGAGCGGGAAATCGCCGGTGGTCATGCTGATGGCGCCGAGCGCGAAGGTCAGCAGCAGCAACGTGATCACGACGCTGGCCGAGCGCGGGCGCACGCGCACGGAGACGGCGCGGAAGCGGAGGAGCATCACAACCTGCCAGGGGAACGACGGCGGCACAGCGCGATGAACACCGGGGCGCCGATGAACGCGGTGACGATGCCGACCTGCAACTCCGCGGGAGCGATCACGAAGCGGCCGATGATGTCCGCGCCCACCAACAGGATCGGCGCGAGCACGGCCGAATAGGGCAGCACCCAGCGCTGGTCGGTGCCGACGACCAGGCGCGCGGCGTGGGGAACGGCGAGGCCGACGAAGGCGATGGGCCCGGCAGCCGCCGTCGCCGCTCCACAAAGGACAGTCACGGCGAGCACGCCGAGCACGCGGGTGCGGCCGACGTGCACGCCGAGGGACTTGCCGACCTGCTCTCCGAGCGCCAGCGCGTTGAGCGGGCGGGACAGCAGCAGCGCGGCGGGAACGCTCACCAGGAGGAACGGCGCGACCTGGGCGAGCACGTCGGCACCGCGACCGGCGAGCGCGCCGACCTCCCAGAACCGGAACTGGCCGAAGGACTGCGGGAAGAGCAGCAACATCGCGGAGTTGACCGCGTACAGCGTCGCGGTGATCGCGGCGCCGGCCAGCACGAGCCGCTCCGGGGTGGGCCTGCCGCGACCGCTCGCGCCGAGCAGGTAGACCACCACCGAAGCCGTTGCCGCGCCGGCGAAAGCGAGCCAGACGTGTCCGGTCACGGTGGTCACGCCGAAGAAGGTGATGCCCGAGACCACGGCGGTGGACGCGCCGAGCGTCACACCGAGCAGCCCGGGGTCGGCGAGGGGGTTGTGGGTGAGCGCCTGCATGAGCGCGCCCGACAACCCCAACGCCGCGCCGACCAGGACGCCGAGCAGCGTCCTGGGCAGCCGAACCTCGTGCACGGTCACGGCCTCGACGGAGCCGTCGTGGTGCCACAACACGCGCCACAGCTCGGAGATCGGGATGTTGCGCAGTCCGAGCCACACGCTGAGCACGATGGTGACGCCGAGCGCGACCAGCGCGACGACGAGGCCGAGCCCTCGCAGAGCTGGTCTCACTTCACCTTGCCCGCCAGCATCGGAACGAGCTTGTCGATGGCGTAGGGGATCGACAGCACGGTGTTGAACGAGATCGCGGCGCCGATCGGCGGCTCGTTGTACGGCACGAACAGGTCGCGCTTCTCCTGCGCGACCTTGAGCTTGCGGTACAGCGGCTCGTCGCGGACGCGCTGCGAGGCCACCTCGTCCTCCGACAGCCAGAGCAGCAGGTCCACGTCGAGCAGGTCCAAGCCCTCCGAGCCGATGCTGATGATGTTCTCCGCCTTGGGGACGTCGACGATCTTCTGCGGCATCTTGAAGCCGGACTCGGTCAGGAACGCGGCCTTCGGGTCGTGCGCGGCGAACGCGGCGTAGTTGCCGGGCTCGAAGGTGTCGGCGACGATCGCGGTCTTGGTCGCGAACGCCGGGTTCTCCTTGCGCACCTTGGCGAAACGCTCACCGATGTCGGTGATCAGCTTCTCCCCGGTCGCACCCTTGCCCAGCGCCTTGGCCAGGTTGCGGGTCATCTCCTGCCAGGTCGCGGCGTAGTCGGCGAACTTCCCGGACTGCGCGACCACGGGCACGCCGATCTGGCTGAGCGTGTCGTACTGCTCCTTCTTCATCCCCGAGTACTGGGCGATGATCAGGTCGGGGCGCAGCTTGGCGATCTTCTCCAGGTTGTACTCGTCGCGCTCGCCGACGATCTCCGGAGGGGTGGTGCCCCACAACGGCTGCGTCCACGGCCACTTGCCGAACGGGCGCTCCTTGAACCAGTCGACGACGCCGACCGGCTTGACGCCCACGGCGAGCGCGACGTCCTGGTCGGACAGGCCCAGCGTCACCACGCGCTGCGGCTGCGACTTGATCTCGGTGACCCCGTACTTGTGCTCCACGCGCACCGGGAACACGCCGTCAGCCGTGGGTGCCGACCCCCCGGCGTCACCCGGCTGAGGGGTTGCCGTGCTTCCGCACGCGGCCAGGACGACGGCCATGGCTAGCGCGCTGATCAGGCGTAATGACACTCTGGGCACGAGGCTCCCCTTCGACGTGGTAACCCGAATGAGGGAAGGCTAACCTAAGGCCCGGTCCCCTCGTAACGCCGTGGTGCCCATCGGCCAAGAAGAGGTGTCGCACACGACTCAGGGGACGGGTGGCCGATGACCGACTTCACGCGAACAGGCCACGATCCCGCCGCGTTCGAGGCGTTCTACCGCGAGCACGTCCAGGCGGTGCAGCGCTTCGTCGTCCGCCGCGTCGACGATCCGCACCTCGCCGCCGACCTGACCGCTGACGTGTTCCTCGCGGTGATCGACACGGCGCACACCTTCCGCGCGGACAGGGGTGACCCGAAGCGCTGGCTCTTCGGAGTCGCGCGCAACGTGGTCGCGGGGGAGCTGCGGCGCCGGGCACGAGGACTGCGCGCGGCGAGCCGGATCGCCGGGCGGGCGCTGCTCGACGAGGACGACATCGCCGCGCTGGAGCGGCGGATCGACGCGGCGAGCCGGGCGCGCGAGCTGTACCGGGCGATGGACCGGCTCTCCGACGGGGAACGGGCCGTGCTCGAACTGGTCGCGCTCGACGGGCTGACCGTCCAGGACGCCGCGAAGGCGCTGGGCGTGCGGGCCGGGACCGCGCGGGTGCGCCTGCACCGGGCGCGGCGGCTGATGCGCGAGCACCTCGTCTCCTCGACCGCGGAGGTCCTGCCATGACCGAACGATTCGAAGACCGCCTGCTCACCGAGCTGAAGCAGGTCGTCGCGGAGCGCGAGCCCGTCCGCCCGGCGGCCAGGTGGCGCCTCGCGCTCGCCGCAACGGGGCTCGCGGCCGTCGCGGTGCCTCTTCTGTTCACCGGTGGTGGAGCTGCCTTCGCGCTGGAGAAACAGCAGGACGGCACCGTGCGCGTGGAGATCAAGCAGCTAAGCGACGCGGCGGGGCTGGAGCGCAAGCTCGCTGAGCTGGGCATCAAGGCGAAGGTCGACTACCTCCCCGCGGGCAAGACGTGCCGGGCTCCGCGCTTCACGCCGATGCGGGACAAGCCGGTGAGCTCGGCCGGAGCGCTGTCGACGGGGCTCAGCAGCTCGGAGGCGGCGGGCACGGCGGCGGTGTTCACCTTCGACCCGGCGGATTTCACCGGCGACCGGGCCGTGGTGATCGAGACCTCCGGCGAAGGGGACGTGTCCGGGCTGGTGGTCACCTTCGCGGAGGGGGCGGTCGGCGCGTGCGTGCCGGTCGACGCTCCGATCCGGCCGGGTCTGGACAGCGGCGGGCCCCGGTAGGCTCGGTGGGGTCCCAGCCCCGAGCCTGAGCCGGACGGATCGATGAAGCAGGTGTCCATGAAGGACCGCTCAGGCAGCCAGGCGTGGCTCGGGCCGATCTCCCTGGGCCTCGCGGTCGCCAGCTGGATCTTTCCGTACGTGAACCTGGTGCTCGTGGTGATCGCGTGCGTCTGCGGCGTCGTCTCGATCGTCACCAGGAAGTGGCACACCATCGACTGGACGGCCGTCGCGGGCATCTGTGTCGCGTCGGGGCAGGCGGTGCTCTCGCTGCTGGTGTACGCAGCGTCGCTGCACCCGTAGGAGGGAGCACAGGTGGAGTACTTCGCGTTGCGGACGTACAAGAAGGACGGATCAGCGGTCACGGGCCCGATCTGGCTCGCACCCGCGGGAGGCCGCCTCTACGGCTACACGCCGAGTCGTTCGTGGAAGGTCAAGCGGCTGCGGCGTGATCCGCGCGTGGAGTTCGCGCCGTCGGACTTCCACGGCAATCCGCACGGGCAGTGGCGCAGCGGGCGGGCGCGCGTGCTGCCGCCCGCCGAGCTGCGCACCGCCAAACGCGCGATGACTGCCAAGTACGGCAACAAGTTCCGGTGGTTCACCATCGTGCTCCTGCTCGGCAGGGTGCGGCGCAACGGCGGCTCGGCGGTGGGGATCGAGATCGAGGCCAGCCCGTCGGAGTTCAGCCCGTCGGCGTGAGGTAGTCCGCCCCGCCGACGAAGACGGTGTGCCCGGTCGCGACCGGCTCCACGGCGGCGCGGGCGACGGCCTCGGCGAACTCGGCGACGGTGGGCAGGCTCTGCACTTCGGCCCGGCGCGCGTCGACGATGCCGGGCTCGGCGCGGTCGAGCAGCGTGACGGTGATCGTGCCCTCGATCATGTCGCCGGACACCACGACCAGCCCGATCCCGCGCTCGCTCAACGAAGGGATGCGTGCCCGGAGTGCGTCCTCCCCGGCGCGCTTGCTCGCCGCGACGGCCTCGTAGGAGTCGTAGGTCGGGCGCTGGCCGTGGAAGTGCGCTTGGTGGCTGGTCACGAACACCACGCGGGAGAGCGCGGGCATGAGCGGCAGCGCCAGTTCCACCGCACGCACCTGCGCATCGCGGTTGAGCCGCATCGCGTAGTCCGGGTCGCGATCGCGCTCCATGCCGCCAGAAGCGTTGAGCACCAACGCATCCAGCCGACCGCAGCGCGCGCGGACGAGGTCGAACATCGCCGCGACCTCGGACGGGTCGGTGAGGTCGGCCTTGACCGCCTCGGCGCTGCCGCCCGCCGTCACGATGTCCGCCACCACGCCGTCAGCGCGCTTCGCCTTGTCCCGGTAGTTCACGAAGACGTGCGCTCCGGAGGCGGCGAGCAGGCGTGCGGTGTCGGCTCCGACGCCACGCGAGGCTCCCGTCACGAGCACGACTCGACCAGTCATCATTTCTTCCTGCTTCCCAAGGCTTTCAGGCGCTCAGCCGCGATGGTGACCCCGTCAAGGAGCTCGGTTCCGCGCGGTACTCGGCGACGGGGGAGGTGGGTGTTGAGCACGGCGCCGAAGCCCACCGTGCGCACGGTCGCGTCGATGATCTCGTTCACGTCGTCGGGCCACGGCAGCGCCGGCTGAGTGATCAGCAGCGCCGCGCAGCCATGCACGGCGGTCCACATGGTCAGCGCGACGGTGTCGGGATTCCCTTTCAGCACACCGCTTTCCACGCACGCGGTGACCGCGTTCACCATGTGCTCGAAGCACGTCCTCGACGCTTCTGCGGAGGCCGAGGGGCGCATCAGCAGCAGGCGGTACTGCACGGGGTGGTCGAGCGCGAAGTGCACGTAGGCGCGCCCGCACTCGCCGAGCGCGATGAGCGGGTCGGTGATGCGGCTGACCGCCTCGCGGATGCGGTTGCCCAGCTCGTCCCACACGCGCAGGCACACGGCCTCGATCAGCGCTTCCTTGCCGCTGAAGTGCAGGTACACCGAGGGTGTCGTGACCCTGGTGCGCTGCGCGACCGCGCGCAGGGTCAGCGCGTCCTCGCTGCCGGTCTCCACGAGCAGGCGTTCGGCGTTGCGCAGGATCTCCTCGCGCAGCCGTGCGCCGTCCCCCGGCTTGGCGCGGGTCCTCCTGGCTTCCACGCCGCTATGTTGACGTCGTCAAGTTGACGGTGTCAAGCTGGGCGCGTGATCGAGGTCGCCCCGCTGGTCCCCGAGGACCGCGAGAGATGGGAAGTCCTGGCCCGTGGCTACAAGGACTTCTACAAGACGGTCGAAACCGACGAGAGCTACGAGCGGACCTGGCGCAGATTGCTGGCGGGTGATGGCGCGCACGGGATGGCCGCGCACCTGGACGGGCAGCTCGTCGGCATTGCGCACTACCTCGTCCACACGACGGTGTGGACGGGGGATTCCTGTTATCTCCAAGACCTTTTCGTCGACGAGGCCGCGCGCGGCCACGGTGCCGCACGGGCTCTCATCGAGGGTGTCGCGGCGGTGGCGCGCGACCGGGGCTGTCCTCGCCTGTACTGGCAGACGCATCAGGACAACGCCACCGCCCGCGCGCTCTACGACAAGGTCGCGTCCTTCGGCGGGATGATCGTCTACGTCAGTAGCCCACCGTGAACCGCGTGCGGCGGTGGCGCGGGCGCTCGGCCTCGTCGAGCAGCGCCACGGCCAGGTCCTCCATGGAGATCGTCGAGTTCCCCTCGGCGTCGACGATCAGTTCGTCCCGGCCGAGTCGGTAGGAACCGGTCCGCGCTCCGGGCTCCAGCAGCGCGGGCGGGCTCAGGTATGCCCAGTCCGCAACGGTTTCCGCCCGGCAGACCGCGAGCTGGGCATCGCACGCCTCGGCGATCGCCCGGATCTCCGGCGGCAGGTTCGGGTCGTCGAGCACTGTCGTGCCGGTGCCGGTGCCGGTGCCGGTGCCGGGAACGGTGAGGCTCGCCGCGCCGCCGACCATCAGCAGGCGCACTCCGGTCTCGGCGAGCCCGGCCAGTACCGCCTTCGTCGTCGTGACCAGTTCCGCCTCGCGTCCGGTCGCCGGGCGGGTCGCGCTGATCACCAGGTCCTGGCCTCGGCTGAGCGCGATCACGTCCTCGACATCGGCCGCGTTTCCTCGGCGCAGCTCGGGAAAGCGCGTGGCGTCACGCGTGACTCCGGTGACCGAGTGCCCCCGCGAGCGCGCCTCCGCCATCACCCGGCTGCCGACGCTGCCCGCTGCTCCGAACACTGTGATCCTCAAGGGGTGCTGCCTTTCTGGTCTGGGCGACGATGAGCGCGGCGAGCACGATGAGCGCGCCGATCGCTTGCAGGACGGTGAGTTCCTGGCCGAGTGCGAGCCAGCCGAGCATGGTCGCGACGACCGGGCTGAGCTGGCCGAGGAAGGTGACCTGGGTGGGCGGCAGCTCGCGGATGCCCCGGAACCACAGTGCGTAGGCGAACGCGGCGCCGATGATGGAGAGGTAGGCGTAGCCGAGGAGGTTGCTCGTGCTCAGCTCGGCGGGCGGCGGCCCTTCGACCAGCAGCGTCACCGGGATCAGCACGATGCCGCCCGCGATGAGCTGCCAGCCCGTGGTGGCCAGCACGGGAGCCGGTGACGTCCAGCGCTTGCTGAGCACCACTCCGGCGGCCATGACCACGGCACTGCCGACCGCCGCCGCGAGCCCGATCGCGTCGAGCTGGGCTTCGGCCTTGAGCACGAGCAGGCCGACCCCGAGGATCGCGGCCAGCGCGGCGACGACGGTCCGCGCCGACATCCGCTGACCGAGCAGTCCGGCGGAGAAACCGGCCACCAGCAACGGTTGCAGCGCTCCGACGGTCGCCGCGATGCCGCCGGGCAGCCGGTAGGCGGCGACGAACAGCAGCGCGAGGAACGCTCCGATGTTCAGCGTGCCGAGCACCGCCGCGCGCCACCACCACGAGCCGGACGGCAACCGCCGGGTGATCGCGAGCAGCAGCAGGCCCGCCGGTAACGCGCGCACCGTCGCGGCCAGGAGCGGCCGGTCCGGCGGCAGGAACTCCGTCGTGACCAGGTACGTCGTGCCCCAGATGGCCGGGGCCAGTGCGGTCACCGCGATGAGGCCGATCCGATTGTTTAGCACTAAGATAAAGTAGCTTAGTGCTAAGAGACTTCGCAAGGGGGCTAGGGTGACGACCATGGCGGACCACGTCGACCGGGTGCTCGCGCAGTGGGCCGAACAGCGGCCTGACCTGGATGTTTCCCCGATGGGCGTGATCGGGAGACTGAGCAGGGCGGCCCTGCGCGCCGACACCGAGCTGAAGCGCGTCTTCGCCGAGCACGGCCTCGACCGGGCGTCCTTCGACGTGCTCGCGACGCTGCGCCGCAACGGCCCGGAGCGCTGCATGACCCCCGCGGAGCTGACCCGCTCCGCGATGGTGACCTCCGGCGCGATCACCCAGCGCCTCGACCGCCTCCAGGCGCGCGGCCTCGTCAGCCGGACGCCGAGCGACACCGACGGGCGCGTGGTGCTCGTGAAGCTCACCGCCGAGGGCCGCGAGCTGATCGACCGCGCCCTGCCCGACCACGTCGCCAACGAACACCGCATGCTCGGCGGCCTGTCGGTGGCCGAGCGCGACCAGCTGGCCGCTCTCCTCAGCAAGCTCCTCACCAGCTTCGAGGGCTGAGCCTGTCCGGTATGTCACCGGGTTCGGCGGTCTTGAAGACCACCCAACCCCCGCCCCGGCCGTCTTCAACGACGGCAAACCTCGCGAGGTCGCTGGGTTTGCGGCGGTTAACGATGATCAACAAGTGGGTTTGGTGGTCTTGAAGACACACGCCGCAACCCGCTGGGAGACGAGGGCTGAGCACCCTTCGGCTGGAGGGGAAAGGTGTCCGGATGGGGACAGGGTGGTTGGGGGCGGGGTGACGGGCTTCTAGCGTTCGGCGGGTGACGGGCTACCCGACTCGGCGGAAGTTCCTGGCGGCCAGCGGTCTCGCCGCAGGGCTCGCGTTCTCCGGTGCGCTCCCGGGCATCGGCACCTCCAACGCCTCCACCGTCGAGGTGGACCGGCTCCGCGACCACCCCTTCCGGCTCGGCATCGCCTCCGGTGATCCGCTGCCGGACTCCGTGGTGATCTGGACCAGGCTCGCGCCGCGCCCGCTCGACCCCTTCGGCGGGGTGAACGAGCGTCCGGTCGCGGTCGTCTGGCAGGTCGCCGAGGACGAGCGGTTCCGGCGCGTCGTGCGCAGCGGCGTCGAGATCGCCAGGCGCGAGTTCTCGCACAGCGTCCACGTGGACGTGCGGGGACTGCGACCGTGGCGGCATTACTACTACCGCTTCATCGTCGGTGGGCACATCAGTCCCGTTGGCCGCACGCGGACGGCTCCGGCTCCGCGACAAGCCTTGTCCGGCATGACTTTCGCCTTCGCGTCGTGCCAGGCGTGGTGGGAGGGTTACTACACCGCCTTCCGCGACATGGCCGTGCAGGAGCACGACGTCGTGTTCCACCTCGGTGACTACATCTATGAGTACGGCGTCGGAGCGGACTCCGGCGTTCGCCAGCAAGCGGTTCCGGTGGAGTTCACGCGCGAGACGATGACGCTCGACGAGTACCGGGGCCGATACGCGCTCTACAAGACCGATCCGGACCTCCAAGCAGCGCATGCGGTCGCGCCGTGGATCGTCACGGTCGACGACCACGAGGTGGAGAACAACTGGGCGGGGCCGATCTCGGAGAACAACGCGCCGCGCGAGGAGTTCCTCGTGCGTATGGCCAACGCCTTCCGTGCCTGGTACGAGCACACGCCGGTGCGGCTCGCGCAGGCACCGAACGGCCCGTCGGTGCAGCTCTACCGCCGCTTCCAGTACGGCGACCTGGCGCGCTTCAACCTGCTGGACACGCGCCAGTACCGCGACGACCAGGCGGGCGGCGACGGTGAGAAGCCGCCGAATCCCGGCTCACTCGACCCGAAGCGCTCGATCACCGGTGCGGCGCAAGAGAAATGGCTGCTCGACGGCATGGCGGAGAAGTCGGCGCGCTGGGAGGTCCTGGCGCACCAGACGGCCATCGCGCAGCTCGACGTGAAGGCTGGGCCGGAGGTGGTGGTGCCCATGGACACCTGGGACGGCTATGTGGCTTCGCGCAAGCGAATCCTCGGTGGCGCAAGGGAAAGAGGCGTGCGCAACCTGGTCAGCATCGCGGGCGACCTGCACCGCAGCGTCGCTTCCGAGCTGCGTGAGGACTACGCGGCGTCCTCGCCGGTCGTGGGCACGGAGTTCGTCGGGACCTCGGTCACCTCGGGGCGCGACGGCATGGACCACGACCAGGTCGGCCGGACGATCCTGGCGGAGAACCCGCACGTGAAGTTCCACAACTTCCAGCGTGGCTACGTCCGGTGCGAGGTGAACGCGTCGCAGTGGGTCGCCGACTACCGCGTCGCGGACCGCGTGACCGTGGCCGACGGCACGGTGACCTCGCGGTCCAAGCTCACCGTCGAGGACGGCGTCCCCGCGATTCAGGTGAGGTGATCGGTCATGTGGGCTCTCGCGCTGACAGCGGTGCTCCTGGCACCAGTCACGATCTCGGTGGCTCCGGAGAAGCTGCAGGTCGTCGGCCTGCCGTGCATGCCGGGCTCGCTCAAGGTCGGCCTGACCAACACCGGGACCACCGACCGCTACGCCGACGTCGAGCTGTCCGCGAAGGGACCGCTCGTCCTCGATCGTAAGATCATTTCAACATGGCTGCCCGCGTGGGACCCGGACCACACGGTGAACACCCAGGTCGGAGTGACCGTCCCGCGCACCGCGAAGCCCGGGACCTACTCGCTGAGCCTCAGCATCGACCGAACGCTGCGCACCGTTCCTGTTGAAGTTCTTCCCTTGCCGCCCAAAGACAATCTCGTGCTCGGCGAGCAGGCTTCCGCGTCGTCCACGCACGGCAGCTTCCGCGTCTGCGGTGCCGTCGACGGCGATGCGAACTCGGCGAACTGGTCGACGAGCACCGGGTGGAACGACGCGACTCGCGGAGTGTTCCCGGACGACTACTCCGTCAGCCTCGTCGCGCCCACCACGATCGGGCGAGTGGAGTTGCAGACGCTCGACTCCGCGCGCTATCCGGCCGCGCAGAACGGTTTGCGTGACTGGGACGTCCAGGTGCGCAGCGCCGGAGCTTGGGTGACGGTCGACTCCGTTCGGGGCAACGTCGCCGGTCGGGTGAAGTCGGTTTTCCCTGCCGTGACGGGGGATGCCGTGCGGATCGTGGCGCTGGACTCCAACGACCACGCGTACTCGCGGATCGTGGAGCTGGAGGCCTACGCGCGCTGACCGTCGAACAACGACATGGTGGTGTCGACGAGCGCGAGCAACCGTTTCCTCGGCACACCGTCGCGCGCTTGGACCGACAGTCCGTGCAGGACGGTCGCGAAGGTGTCACCGAGGGCCTGGGCATCTGTGTCCGGCCGGAGCTCTCGTTGTGCGACAGCGGTCTTGACGAGCCCGATGATGGACTTCGTCCGCTTCACGCGGTGTTGTTCAAGCCATCTGAGCACCGCGTCGTTGGCGGCCGAGCAGTTCGTGGCCGCGCTGACCACCATGCAGCCCAACGGTTTCCCCGGCCTGGTGTAGACGGTCGCCGCCTCCCGCAGAGTCCGTCGCAGCGCTTCCCTCGCCGTGCTCTCCTCCGCGAGCGCTCGGTCCGCGAAGCCGCCCTCCTCGCGCTCGTACAGCTCGACGGCCTCGCGGAACAACGCCTCCTTGGAGCCGAAAGCCGCGTAGATGCGGGAGGAGGCGAGGCCGAGCGCGGCGACGAGGTCCGACATCGACGTGCCTTCGTAGCCTCGCTCCCAGAACGCGGCCTGAGCCCGGCGCAGCGCCTCGTCCCGGTCGAACTCCCTCGGCCGCCCCGCCACCCGCGCCTACCTTCCGCCGAACTCGTCGATCACCACGACGCCACTCGTGCCGTAGTCGCCCATGGCCGCCAGCACGTCGCTCACCTGGTGCAGGCCAACGGTCTCGGACACCACGGCGCCCGGCCGCAGCCGTCCGGAGGCGACCATGTCGAGCATCGTGCCGTACCGCTGCCCCTGCATGCCGAAGCCGCCGACGAACTGTAGTTCGTTGAGCAGCATGACGTCGATCGGCAGCGCCACCTCGCCGCGCTCCGCCCGCGTGGTGTGCCCGAGCTGGAGGTGCCGCCCCCGCTTTCGCAGTGACAGCACGGAGTTCCGGCAGGTCTCGGCGATGCCGAGCGCGTCGACCGACACCTGTGCGCCACCGCGCGTCAGTTCGCGAATCGCCGCGACCGGGTCCTCCTCTGTGGCGTTGACGGTGTGCACGGCGCCGACCTCGCGCGCCATGGCCAGCTGCTCGGCGCCGATGTCGACGGCGATCACGCTGGCCCCCGCAGCCGCGGCGACCTGCACCGCCGACAGCCCCATTCCGCCGCAGCCGTGCACCGCGACCCATTCGCCGCCGCGCACGCCGACCTGGTCGACCACGCCGTGGAAGGCGGCCATGTAGCGGCAGGCGAAGCTCGCCGCGTCCACGAAGCTGACCGCCTCCGGCAGCCTGACCAGGTTCACGTCGGCGTGCCGCACCGCCACCAGCTCGGCGAAGGCGCCCGCGTAGGAGACACCGGGTACCAGGGCTGCGCCGGAGTCGCAGATGTGCTGATGACCGTCGCGGCACCACTCGCAGGTTCCCTCACCGGGGTTCATCGGGAACACCACGCGGTCGCCCACGTGCCAGTCCCGCACCTCGGCCCCGACCTCCACGACGGTCCCGGCGAACTCGTGCCCGAGGATGAACGGCGGCTCGACCGCGAGGCCCCGCCACGCCCAGTCCCCGGTCCACAGGTGCCAGTCGGTCCGGCAGATCCCGTTCGCCCCGACCTCGACGACCGCGCCGTCCTGCGGGCAGCGCGGGTCCGGAACGTCTTGCAGGACGAGAGGTTCAGCGATCTCTTCGATGACTGCGGCGCGCATGGTGCTCCATTCTGTGTCGATCGACCAAGAATTAGCACGCCGGAGCCGGACAGGGCAAGGCCGGCGCGGGGGCACCACGCCGGCCTCGGGGGAGAGCGGTGCCGCTCAGTCGCTGCGCGCGACGATCTTGACGAGGTCGTGCAGGGCCTGGCGCACCTCGTCGGCGAGCCGCAGGCCCGCGAGCGTACGTTTGGCGGAGTGGACGCGATCGCGCAGCATGCCCCGCACCTCGTCGAGCGCGCCGGAGGAGGTGATGATCTCCTTCGCCTCGGCCACCCCCGCCTCGCTCAGCTCGGGATCGGCGAGCAGTTCCAGCAACCGCGCGGCGACGGCGGGCGGTGCGCTCGCGAGCGCGGCCGCGATGAGGGTGGTGCGCTTGCCCTGCCGGATGTCCTCGCCGACCGGCTTGCCGACCTCGGCCGCGCTCCCGAAGACGCCGAGCACGTCGTCATGCATCTGGAACGCCTCGCCGAGCACGGTTCCGAACGCCTCGAACCCGCGAACGGTGTCCTGGTCGACGCCGCCCGCGAGCGCGCCGAGGCGCAGCGGCATGCTGACCGAGTAGTTGCCGGACTTGAGCCGCGCCAGCCGCAGCGCCGAGGTCATCGAGGTGTCGCCGGAGCCGCCGGTGGCGATGTCGAGGTACTGCCCGGAGATCAGTTCGAGCCGCATTTCGTCGTAGGCGCGCCGGAATGGTTCCGCGCGCCCGTTCGGCGGTGGGTTCTGGGAAATCGTCATATCGGCCCAGATGCACAGGGCGTCTCCGGCAAGAATTCCCGCAGACACTCCGAAATGCTCGGCGTCGCCATTCCAGCCGCGTTCCCGGTGGAGTGCGGCGAGCTGTTTGTGCGCGGTGGGAACTCCGCGCCGGGTGTCCGCGAGGTCCATCAGGTCGTCGTGCACGAGAGCGAAGACGTGGAACAGTTCGATCGCCGTCGCGAGCTCGATTATCTCGGGCCTGTCCGCCTCGCCGCCCGCGCGGTAGCCCCAGTAGAACAACTGTGGCCGGATGCGCTTCCCGCCCGCCGAAGTCACCCTGGTCAGAGCGTTGACCAGGTCGAGCATCTCGGGCGTGCTGCTGCCGCTCACCCGGCAGAAACTCTCCATCGAGCGTGCGAGCGCCTCGTCGATGCGCGCGACGAGCGAGGAGCTGCGCTCCAGAGTCGGAATGCTCTCAGCGGTCATCGTGATTCCTTCCGGCCGTGGTGGGACTGGTTCCTCTCCCGTTGCCAAACCGTGTCATTTCGGGGCTGACCGGATCATTCCCGGGAATCTCCTGCTGCTGCTGTGTCTACCACGCGCGAGGAGGTGCGTCGATCGACGGAGCGGCATCGATCTGGGCAAAATTTCCCTCGTGGTGTTCGCATTCCGAAGGGAATGTGAATCGTGAGCCGGGTCGCTCGTGCTGACTGATCGAGGCCTATTCACTCAACCGCCGAGCGGGTGGTCTTGATCGTTTGGCGGGCGTCGGCCGACGAACTGAACCTTGCGCTCCGCACGTCCCACCGTGTTACTGTCGTGTCGTGCCCCGTATGGGCCTACGCATGGAGGTAGCGGCTTTCTGAGCCACTTCTGGACGGCATGAGTCCGTTCTCGCACATGGCATCCCCGAACCATTCAGTGTTCGTGCCGTGTTCGAATGCGCAGCGCCGACGGGGCTTTCTCGTGCGCGTCTCGAAGTGGTTCCGCAGCCGGTCGACCCGTGTGACCAACCGCGAAAGGACCACATGACCGAGACCCATGAAGAGTTCGACTTCGCCGACTTCCAACGCCGGATCATCGCCGAATTCCGCGCCAACTCCGGCCGCGTCGGCGGCATGTTCGAGGGGTCGACGCTCGCGCTGCTCACCACCACCGGAGCGCGCAGCGGACTGCCGAGGACCAGCCCGCTGGGCTACCTGGAGATCGGCGGCCAGCCCGTCGTGATCGCTTCCGCCGCCGGTGCGCCGACCCATCCCGCCTGGTACCACAACATTCGCCGGAACCCGGCCGTGACCGTGGAGGTCGGCACCGAGACCTACCAGGCGCTCGCCGGGATTCCCGAGGGCGAGGAGCGCGACCGGCTCTTCGCCGAGGTCGTCGAGCGGGCCCCGGGCTACGGCGAGTACCAGAAGAAGACCACGCGCGTGATCCCCGTGGTGACGCTGCACCGGGTGGACGCCCAGACCAGGGGGTTGGGCGACTTCCTCGTGGAGGTGCACGACTGGCTCCGCGCCGAGCTGGCCGGACTCCGCGCCGAGGTGGACGCGATCATCGCGGGACGGCAGGCTCCGGCCGACCTCGTCGTGCAGCTGCGCGCGCACTGCTCCGAGTTCTGCGGGGCGTTGTCCAAGCACCACGGCGGCGAGGACTACGGCGCGTTTCCCATGCTGGCGCAACGGTTTCCCGCGCTCGCGCCCGAACTGGAGAAGCTCGGCGCCGAGCACAGGATCGTCGCCGAACTCCAGGAGTCGATCACCGCGCTGGTCGATGCCCACACACCCGGCGTCAGCGATCCCGTGCTGCTGCGCGAAGAGCTGGGCCGCCTGACCGCGCAGCTCGAAGCGCACTTCGAGTACGAGGAGAGCACCGTCGTCACCGCGCTCAACGCCCTCGGCCCGGCTCCGTCCTAGGAGATGGGGGCGGCCCAGTCGATGTGGTGTTCGTAGAGCCAGGACTGGAAGGCGCGGCGGCGCTCGGTCAGCTCGGCCAGCTCCTCGGCGGTGGGCTGCCGGGGCGGAGCACCGCTCGTGCGGGCGGCGTCGCGGTCGGCGCTGCTGGCGACGAGTCGCTCCACGCGGTCGCGGCGCAGGCGCTCGTAGGCGGGGAAACCCTTGTGCGGCGGGAGATCCCGGAGGCACTTCGCGAGGGTGACCGCGTCTTCGAGCGCCATCGACGCGCCTTGACCGGCCGCCGGGGACGCTGCGTGGGCGGCGTCTCCGGCGAGGACCATGCGCGCGGTGTGCCAGTTCGGCGTGGTGGGGATGTCGTAGACGTTGCTGCCGATGACCTCCTCGCCCGTGGACTGGATGATCTCCGCGGCGGGGAAGTCGTCGTCGGCGAAGTACGCGGCGGCGTGGTCTTTCCGTTGCTGCGGCGTCATTGCGCGCAGGTCGAGCTCTTCGCCGGGGAGGCGGCTGAACCACCACGTCTGCCCGGTCGGCACGCCGATGCAGCCGAACGCGGCGCGCGTGCCGTGGACGAAGGTGTAGGTGTTCGGCTCCTCACCCTCACGGGCGGGCGCGTAGCCGTAGACCACGTTCAACCCGGTGTACCTGGCGCGTGGAGCTTCGGGGTTGATGATCGCGCGGGCGGTGGAGTGCGTGCCGTCGGCGGCGATCAGCACATCGCCCTCGGCCGTGCTGCCGTCGGCGAACGTCGCGATCACACCACCGGCGTTCTCGCTCGCGGTGACCAGGCGCTTGCCGTGCTCGACGCGGATGCCGCGCTTGGCGGCCTCGGCGTGCAGCAGCTGGTAGAGCGCGGCGCGACGCAGGGTTCGGGGCCCCTGCGTGTAGCTCTGCGCGCTGACCTCGCGCCCGGCCCCGGTGAGCAGCCGGACCCCCTGCGCGGGGTAGGAGTGCTCGGCCACCGCTTGATCGAGGTCGACGGCGGCCAGCGCGTCCATACCGTTGTGCATGATCGTGAAGAAGGCCCCGGCGTCGTTGGCGCCGGAGGGGTAGGACTCGTGCACCACCGAGTCGATCCCCGCCTTGTGCAAGGCGATCGCGGCGACAGTGCCCGCGATGCCACCCCCGATGACCACGGCCCTCTCGACCACGTCTCCCCCTCGGTCCATCACCTGAGCCTACGCACGCGCTGGGGGAGTTCGCCCCGCGCGGTGATCGCGTGGTCGCGCAGCGCCCGAGCGCCGCAGGCGGTGAACAGCTTGGCGCTCGCGGTCAGCTCGGTGAGCGCGCGGTCGTGGTGGCCCGCGTTGCTCAGGCTCAGCCCGGCGCGCAGCCGAGCCCGGCCCTCGTCGAGCCGGAAACCGTTGCTGTGGAAGGTCTTCGCGGCGCTCAGCGCGAGTTCGGCGGAGCGCTCCGGCTCGTCGTCGGTCAGCGCGTGGGCCCGGATGAGGTCGGCCATCGCGCAGTTGGTCTCGTGCGACGGGTGGCGCACCCGTTCCGCGCGATCGGCCCACTCGGTCGCCGCACCGGCCCTGCCCCGCGCGGCCTCCGCGTAGGCCAGGGCCTCCAGCAGGACCAGCATCTCCGTCTCGTCCCGCGCGACGAATTCGTAGTCGTCACAAGCACTTCGCACGCTCTCGCGCCCGGCGTCGACGTCGCCGGAGTAGACGAGCACCAGTCCGGGGCCGCATCGAGCCATGATCGCGCGCCAGTCGCGGCGGGACTCCGCGCACCGGGCGGCCTCCGCGCCCAGCCGCAGCGCGTTGTCGTGGTCGCCGAGCCAGCTCAGCACCAACGAGTGCGCGGACAACGCCATCGACATCGTTTCCGGCAGGCTGATCAGCCGAGCCCGCTCCACCGCGCTCGCGGCCAGCGCCGCGGCCTCGGCCAGCCGACCCATCCGCCCGAGCACGAACGACTTCACCGACATCACGGTGGACATGACGTGGTGTTCCATCACGTAGTTGGCCATGCAGTTCTCGGCCAGCTCCGCCGTGTGGTCCGCGCGCGCCAACCCGGATTCGACGCGGCCGGTCAGCACCTCCACCCAGGACATCCACGACAGCGCCTCGATCCAGGCGGCGTGCTCGTCCCGCGACATCTTCGGCAGCAGCGCGTCGGCGAGGTCCAGCCACGTGCGCGTCGCGGGCACGTCGCCGTGCAGGTAGGAGGACATCGCGCGCAGCACAGCGAGGGAGAACCGCATCGCGGTCCCCAGCTCCATCGCCCCCAACCGGTCGAGCAGCTCTGTCGAGCCCTCGACGTCCCCTGCGGTGAGGTGCTCGACCGCGAGCCGCATGTGCAGAGTCGCGGATTCGGGGGAGTCTCCCTCCGGCAGCCTCTGCAACTCGCCGAGCAGCATCGACTTCGCCCGGCCCGCCGAGCCGAACATGCGCTCCACGGTGGCGCACAACATGACCGCGATCATCCGGCGCGTGCCGTCGTCGGCGGGCAGCATCGCCAGCAGGCGCCTGGTGGACTCCACACCCTCAGCGCCCTGCCCGTCGAGGCACTGCGCGAAGGCCAGCAACTTCAGCATCTGCAACCGCACCGGCTCGGCGTCCTCGCCGTCCGGCACCAGCTTCTGCGCGGCCAGGATGTTCGGCCGCTCGGTCCTGAGCCAGCTGATTCCCCTGTCGTAGGAGGGGAAGACGGGAAGACCGGTCTCGATCTCGTCTGTCCTAAAAGGATGGTCGGTGACGCCTTCGATGGAGACGCCCATCTGCGCCGCGTTCGCCCCGGCCGTGCAGTAGTAGCCCAGTACCCGGTCGACGGCGGCCTCGCGCTCGTCCTCCGGCTCCTCCGTCAGCGCGACCGAGCGCGCGTGCTCGCGGAGCAGGTCGTGCAGCTGGTAGCGGCCGGGCGAGGGCTGCGTGAGCAGGTGCACGTCAAGCAGCTGCTCAAGGCCCTCCTCGGCCTCGGTGAAGTGCGTCGCGGTCAGCGCGCCCGCGAGGTAGGCGTCCCAGTGCGGGCCGGGAACCAGGCCGAGCAGCCGGAACAGCCGCCGCCGCTCGGGTGGGAGATCGTTGTAGGACAAGGAGAACGCCGCCGCGACGCTGCGATCGCCCACCGACAGCTCGGCCAGCCTGCGCCGCTCGTCCCGCAGCCGCTCGGCGAGGTGCGCCACCGTCCACGCGGACCTGGCGCGCAGCCTCGCGGCGGCGATGCGCAGCGCGAGCGGCAGATATCCGCACAGCTGAGCCACTTCCTCGGTCGCCAACGGCTCGGCGTCTGCTCGCTGCCGCCCGATGATCCGGGTGAACAGCGCGATCGCGTCGGCCTTCGGCAGCAGCTCCAACGAGATCGAGCAGGCGGTGTCGAGGTCCGCGAGACGGCGTCGGCTTGTCACGAGCGTCAGCGAACCCGCGGTCCCCGGCAGCAGTGGCCGCACCTGCGCCGCGGTGGCCGCGTTGTCCAGCACCACGAGGACTTGGCGCTGCGCCAGCTCGGCCCGCCAACGAGAAGCGCGCTCCTCCACGGAGTCCGGGATCTGCTCGGTGGGCACGCCGACCGCGCACAGCAGGCTGCCCAGCGCTGCGGCCGGCTCCACCGGCTGCCGTCCTTCGGTGTAGCCGTGCAGGTCAAGGAAGAGCTGGCCGTCGGGGTAGCGGTCGGCGAGCTGGTGCGCGGCGCGCAGCGCGAGCGTGGTCTTGCCGATGCCCGCCATGCCGTCGATCGCGGAGATCACCACGGTCGTGCCCGCGCTGATGTCCAGCAGCTGCCGGATCTCCTCGGTGCGGCCGGTGAAATCGGCGACGTCGCCGGGGAGGTCGCTGCGCGGCGCGGACAGCGCGAGCGCCGGGTCCTCGCGGAGGATCTGTTGGTGCAGCTGGCGCAGTGCCGGTCCGGGATCGGTCCCCAGCTCCTCGGCGAGGCACGCCCGGGTCTGCTCGTAGCGCGTCAGAGCTTCGGCCTGGCGGCCACCGCGGTAGAGCGCGAGCATCAGCTGCCCGGCCAACCGCTCGTCCAGCGGGTTCTGGTCGAGCCGCGCCGCCAGGGGCAACACCAGGTCCTCGTGCTGGCCGCAGCGCAGGCGGACGTCGGTGTGGTCCAGCTCGGCGGCGGTGCGCTCGGCCTCCAGTGCTGTGCGCACCGTGGTGAGCCACGCGGTGTCCAGCCCGGCGAACGCCTCGCCCCGCCACAGCTGCAATGCCTCGCCGTAGAGAGCGAGCGCGCGTTCGTCGTCGGCTGAGCGGGCCTGCGCGAGCAGCTGGCGGAAACTGTGCAGGTCAACGGACTTGGCGTCGGCGACGAGCGCGTAGCCGCCGGGGTGGCGGTTGATCTCCAGGCCCGCCGTGCGCAGCCGCGCGAGGTAGCCGTGCAGGGCGTTGCGCGCGCTCGCCGGAGGACAGTCGCCCCAGACGCGCTCGATCAGCTGCTCCGTCGACACCGGGCGGTTCGCTTCGACCAGCAGCGCGACCAGCACGCACTGCCGCCGCGCGTGGCCCACGTCGACGAGCTGGTCCTCCACCCACGCCTCGACACCACCGAACAGGCGAAACCGCACCGCCACTCGGCCCCCTCACCGTGCTTCGACCGGTCGGCGACAAGTCTGCCGCCGACCGGCCGAACAGCCCAGGCTTTTGGGGATTCCGGGCGGGTCTATTCAGGTGTTCGCATCAGCCGGTCGGCCACGGCGGGCGGCAGTTCTGCCGGGGCAGGTGGACCGAGCCGTTGGTGAAGACGCCGTCGGCGATGGTGTCGCCCATGATCGAGCGGCGGTCGGCGGGACGGGTCCACTGGTAGCACTGGTGCTGGGCGAAGTACCCGCCAGGAGCCTCCAGCGTGTCGAAGTGGCACACGCCGTCGGTCTCGATGCAATAGCGGATGAAGGGAATTCCGCCGAAATCGGTCCGGCCGGGACCGAAGGAGACATAACCGCCGAAAGGCGAGGGAGCGCCCATTCCTGCCGGAACGATGGCGCTGATTCCCCGTCCGGGCGGCCCGACGGGCTGCATCGGGTCGGCGAAGATCTTCGCGCGGAAACGCGACTTGTCGACGCCGAGGCGGCCGTCGGCGATGTCGTTGAGCACCTTGTTGGCGACGAGCGCGCCCTGCGAGTACCCGACGACGGTGAAGGTGGCGCGCGGGTTCTCCCTGAAGGAGTCCGTGACCACGCGCTTCGCCACGTCGTGGCCGATCGCCACGCTGCGGTCCATCGGCGTCTGGTCGCAGCCCGGCAGCCCGGCGGCGCCCGCCGGGTAGTGCACGACCTTGCGGATCCCGCCGCGCAACCACGCGTTGTCGTACACGTTCCCGGCACCGTCGCAGGTGCCGCCGATGAGAATGTAGTAATTGGCCCCCTGGGCCTGTGCAGTCGACGAGCTCGCCCCGAACAATCCGGCGACGAGTGTCGCTACAGCCGCGCCGACCAGGGCGGCGCGTCTGGTCTTCTTCACGTTTTTCCCTTTCGTTCCACGCGCAGGGACACGCAGTGGGGAATGCGCGGCGGACGCTAGCGACGGGCGCTGAAATCGGGGTGAAACCGCAGGACGAACTTGTTCGTGACGAACATGTTCGTTACGGTGGTGCCATGACCGCACCGCGCAGCCGCCGCGAACGCCCCGCCAAGCCCGCCCTCACCAGGGAGGGCATCGTCGCGGCGGCCGTGGGGATCATGCGGGCCGATGGCCTGCGCAAAGTCACCATGCGGCGCCTCGCCGAGGAGCTGGACACGGGCCCGGCCTCGCTCTACGTCTACGTGCGCAACACGGCCGAACTGCACGCGGCGGTGCTCGACGAGCTGCTCGGCACCGTCGAGCCGCCCGAGGCCACCGGTGACTGGCGCGAGCGACTGGAACGCGTGCTGACCTCGTACACGTTCGTGCTGTTCGAGCACCCCGGTCTCGCGCAGGCGGCGCTGACGTCCCGCCCGAGCGGGCGCAACTACCTGAACCTCCTGGAACATCTGCTGGCACTGCTCGACGAGGGCGGAGTGCCGCGCGCGCAGGCCGCCTGGGGCGTCGACCTGCTGCTCCAGTTCGGCACCGCGACCGCCGCCGAGCATTCCGAGGGCGTGCAAGACGCGTCCGGCCTCGCCGACGCGCTGAACTCCACCCGAACCCACCCGCACATCGCCGGGCTCGCCACCGACCTGCTCTCCGGCGATCCGCGTGCTCGGCTCTCGTGGGGATTCCAGGCACTGATCAACGGCATCCTGCACACGCATCGGAGCGACACATGAACGCGATCACCATCGTCGGCGCGGGCTTGGGCGGGCTCACCCTCGCTCGTGTCCTGCACGTGCACGGCATCGAGGCCACCGTCCTCGAGCTCGACGCTTCTCCCACGGCGCGCGCCCAAGGCGGCATGCTCGACATCCACGAGGACACCGGCCAGGCGGCACTGCGTGCGGCCGGACTGCACGAGGAGTTCCGCGCGCTCGTCCACCCCGGCGGCGAGGCCATGCGCATCCTCGACCGCCACGCCGTGGTCCACTTCGATGCGCCCGACGACGGCGACGGCGCTCGCCCCGAGGTCGAACGCGGAGCGCTGCGCGATCTCCTGCTCCGATCGATTCCCCCAGTTCGTTGGGGCACGAAGGTTGTAGGAGCACGGCCGCTCGGCGACGGCCGCCACGAAGTCCGCTTGGCGGACGGCACGGCCTTCAACACCGACCTGCTCGTCGGTGCGGACGGTGCGTGGTCCCGCATCCGCCCACTGGTCTCGCCGGCGAAACCCAGCTATACGGGCGTTTCGCTCATCGAACTGGACTTGCACTCAGCCGATGCGCGTCACCCTGCCAGCTCCGCGCTCGTCGGCAGCGGCTTCTTCTTCGCTCTCGGCTCGGGGAAGGGATTCCTGGCGCACCGCGAGCCCGACGGCAGCCTGCACGTGTACACAGCGCTCACCGTTGCCGAGGACTGGCACACCACCGCTTCGGCTCGTTCCAAAACCGCTGTGCTGCAACACTTCTCGGACTGGGACCCGCGCTTGCGAGCTCTGATCGCCGACGCTGATGGAGCGCTCGTGCCGCGCCCGGTCCACGCCCTGCCCGTTGGTCACCTGTGGCCGCGCACGCCCGGCGTCACGCTGCTCGGTGACGCCGCCCACCTCATGTCGCCGTTCGCCGGTGAGGGCGCCAACCTCGCCATGATCGACGGCGCTTCGCTCGGCGAGGCCATCGCCGCGCACCCCGGCGACGTCGAGGCCGCACTGACCGCTTACGAGCGGAACCTGTTCCCGCGCAGCGCATCCGCCGCCGCTGCCTCCGCCGCCGGGCTCGCCACGTGCTTCGCCGAGAACGCCCCGCAGGGCCTACTCGACCAGTTCGCCGCTTGATCGCCCGCGAGGGATGATGAGCGTGAAAACGGCGCCGCCAGCGTTGGACACGTCGATCCGTCCACCGTGCAGCACAGCGTTTTCGTAGGCGATCGCCAGCCCCAGCCCGCTGCCCTCGGTGTGCTGTCGCGCTCGGTCACCGCGAACGAAGCGGTCGAACACGTACGGCGCCAAGTCCTCGGCCAGGCCCGGCCCGGAATCCGCGACGATCACGCGAACCCACCCGGGCCCGGTGCCGTCGACGGTCACGGTGACGGGCTCGCCGCCGTGACGCAGCGCATTGGTCACGAGGTTCCGAACGATCGTGTGCAGTCGCCGTGGATCACCGACCACGGTGGCATTCCCTGTGGTGTCAACGGTGATCGAAGCTTCGGGCGCGGACAGGGCGACCGCGTCGGCGACGAGCGCGGTGAGGTCGAGCTGCTCAGGACGGAAGTCGGCGGCCCCGGCGTCGAAGCGCGACATCTCCAGCAGGTCCTCCACGAGCGTGCTCAGTCGTCGCACCTGCGTGCCGAGCAGCTCGGCCGAGCGCCTGCGGTCGTCCTCGCTCGGGTCGTTCAGGCTCTCGGTCGCGGCGAGCATGGACGCCAGCGGAGTGCGCAGGTCGTGCGCCACGTCGGCGACGAACTGGCGCTGCTGCTCGTCCTTGCGGCGCAACTGGTCGATGGATTCGCTGAGCCGCTGAGCCATGGAGTTGAACGAGGTCGCCAGGTCGGCCAGCTCATCGCGGCCCTGCACAGGCAGTCGCGTGTCCAGCGCGCCCGACCCCAGGCGCCTCGCCGCCTCGGCCGCGATCCGCACGCGTCGCTGGATCCGCCTCGCCGCGAGCACACCGGCACCCGCGCCGAGCAGTACCACGATGATCGCGACCAGCACGAGTTGGCGGCGCAACTGGGAGAGTTCGGCGTCGAGCTTCTTGGTCGTGTAGGTCTCTACCAGCATCACGTCCGGCGAGATCTCCCCGACGAGCACCAGCCGCGTGTCGCCGTGGATCTCCGCCCACGTGGTCGCCTTGCGCGGCCACTGCGTGTTCTGGCTGATCAGCCACCCGGGCCACCACTGGTCCTCCATGCCGGGGGACGCGGCGACGGAGGAGTAGCGCCCGCCCTCGAACTCCGAGACCTTGCCCGCGTTGGACTTGAGGTTCACCACGGCCCACCCGGACAGGCCGAGCCTGCCCCGCATGTAGTCCGCGATCTGGTCCACTTTGGACGAAACAGCCGGCGTCTTGACGGTGAACTGGTGCGCCTGCTGGACATCGGAGTCGAAACTCGCGTGCGCGGAGGCGCTGAACCTGTCCAGCGTCGCGCCGACCTGGAGCCGGTAGGTCACCAGCGCCACCACTCCGGTCGCCACGAACGTGACCAGGACGACGGTGAGCGCGATGCTCGCCCGCAGTCCCGGCTGCCACTTCACGGCGGGTCCATGCGGTAGCCGAATCCGCGCACCGTGCGCAGCAGCGTCGGCCTGCTCGGGTCCGGTTCGATCTTCCCGCGCAGCCGTGCCACCGCCGCGTCCACCAGGCGCGAATCCCCGGCGTAGCCGTAGTCCCACACTCGGCGCAGCAACGCCTGCCTGCTCAGCACCTGGCCGGGATGGTCGGCGAACTCCATCAGCAGCCGCATCTCCGTCGCGGTCAACCGAAGTTCCACGCCGCCCTTGGTGACTGTCATGCCCGTGCGGTCGATCTCCAGCTCGCCGATCGCGCGCACGCCCTCACGCGACTGCGGCGCGGGCGCGACACGGCGCAGGATCGTCTTCACGCGGGCGTCCAACACCCGGGGCTCCACCGGCTTGACCACGTAGTCGTCGGCGCCGCCTTCCAAGCCGACGACCATGTCCACCGGATCGCTGCGCGCGGTCAACAGCAGCACCGGGATCGTGTCCCGCGCGCGAATTCGCCTGCACACCTCGAAACCGTCGATACCGGGCAGCATCACGTCGAGCAGCACCGCATCGGTCGGCGAACGGCGCTCGAACAGCGTGTCCAGGGCGTGCTCTCCGGTGGGGGAGACCTCGACCTCGTGGCCGAGGCCGCGCAGCGCGCGCGAGAGCGCCTCGGCGAGCACGGCGTCGTCTTCGACGAGCAACAACCGGGGCACCGAAAACACCTCAGTCTCAGCAGAGATCAACTGGTGGCCGAATAGTAGGGCGAGGCGCCGGGGTGCGGCATCCGCACGGGCGGCCTCCCATCGGTCTCCGGACGGAACTCGAAGTGCCACCACTCGTTGTCGTAGGTCCGGTAGAGGTCGTAGCGACCGCCGTGCAGCTCCAGCCAGTACGCACCCTGCGTCGGCCGCACGTCCATCGCGATCCCGCGCACGTGACCCGACTCCTCCGGCGGCAGAACCCGTTGCCGCGCCGCCGCGAAGGACCCCGTCCTGCGGACCTCCTCGGAGAACATGCGGTGCTGCTCGGCCGCGTCGCGGTGGCCCGACGTCAGCCCGATGAGCTGACCGTCCTGCCAGAACGCGTGAGTGCGGGCGTCCTCGAAAGCCTTGCGGGCCCGGGGATCCAGCCCACGCAGGTCCTCTGCGGGATAGCGCAGCCCGAGCGCCCACTGGCAGGCGAGATGACGCGCTCGCCCTGGCGCGCGCAGGAACGCCGCGGGCAGCAACAGCACGGCGAGCACCCGAGTGACCATCCGCAGCAGACGGTCACGGAGACGATCAGGAACGGCACGGGATTCGGTCATGACTCCAAGGTCCGCCGCGACCGTTCCGGCCTGGTCCGTGTTGTGTGACGAGATCTCGACCAACTGTCACAGTTCCGCACGGATCTCCGAGTGTGACCCAGGTCACCCCAACTGCTGGGCCGAGTGGCGGCATCACACCTGATGTCGGGGCGGCCACGGGGGTGGCCGCGAACAACAGTGAGAGAAGAGTCGTTCCATGAGGAAGTTCCAGCGCGTCATCGGTCTCGCCGTTCTGACCGCGGCCTCGCTCGCCGTGACCGCCGGCACCGGCAACGCCCTGCCTCCGAAGCTCTCCATCTCGGTGGTGGGCGACGCGGTCGAGCTCAGCGGTGGCTGCCCCAACGAGGCGCCCGCGGCCCACGGTTGGTACGGCTTCGTCGACGGCGCGGACCCGGAGGAGATCAAGGAGATGACCTTCGCCAACGGCACCTGGTCGACCACCTTCACCGGCCTGAAGCCCGGCAGCTACATCGGTGTCATGTCCTGCGACGGCGAGCAGGAGACCGCCGTCCAGCACTTCACGGTCGGCGCGCGCTGATCAGCTTCGGGAGCCGGGCGGTCCGCGACGACGCGGGCGCCCGGCTCCGCCGTCTTCGGCGTGTGCCGAACGGAAAGAAAAAGCAGGGCGTTAGCATCATCGCCACTACGGCCGTTTAGGGGAACGGCCGCCCGAGACACGAGGGGGCGGCGTGCTCAGCGCCTGGGGGCTCACCAAGGTCTACGACGGCCGCAAGGTCGTCGACCAAGTCGGCTTCGAACTCCAGCCCGGAACCGTCACCGCGTTCCTCGGTCCCAACGGCGCGGGCAAGTCGACGACGCTGCGGATGATCAGCGGGCTGACCGTGCCGGACGCGGGCCAGTCGCTCGTCGCCGGGCGCCCGTTCACCCAGTGGCCCAACCCGTCCTACGTCGCGGGCGTACTGCTCGACGGCCAGGCCGTGCACCCCGGCCGCTCCGGCCTCACGCACCTGCGCACCTCCGCGATGCTCTCCGGCGTGCCCAAGCGCCGCTGCGACGAGGTGCTGCAGATGGTCGGCCTCGCCGACGCGGCCAAGCGCAAGATCGGCAAGTACAGCCTCGGCATGCGGCAGCGCCTCGGCCTCGCGCACGCCCTGCTGACCAACCCGCCGGTGCTGATCCTGGACGAGCCGATCAACGGCCTCGACCCCGAGGGCATCCGCTCGGTGCGGACCCTGTTGCGTGACTACGCCGCGCGCGGCGGCACGGTGCTGCTGTCCAGCCACGTGCTGTCCGAGGTGGACCAGACCGCCGACCGCGTGCTGATGATCGGTGGCGGGCGCATCCTGCGCGACGGGCCGCTGGCCGAGCTGACCAAGTCCAACCGCACCTTGGTGAAGGCCGCCGACATGAACCGGCTCGCCCAGGTGCTGATGGAGAACCAGCTCCAGCCGATGCAGGGCGCCGACGGGCACATCGCGGTGAACGCGACGCTGCAACAGGTGTCGGAACTCGCGATGAAGTCCGGGATCGCCGTGCTCAGTCTCAAGGAAGACCAGTTGAGCCTCGAAGACCTCTTCTTCCAGGTCACCGGGAACGGAGGTCAGGCATGACCGCGCCATGGCCGCCCACCGGCCCGCAGCCCCACCAGCCCCATCCGCAGCAGCCGTACCCACAACAGCCGTACCCGCAACAGCCCCACCCGCAACAGCCCCACCCGCCGCAGCCCTACCAGCAGCAGTACCCGCAGCAGGGTTTCCCGCCGCCGGTCGCTCCGCCGCAGGTGCAGGTCGCTCCGCCCGGTGCGGAATGGGCGGTCAACGCCGACCGGAAGACGCCGTTCGTCAAGCTCGTGCTCGCCGAGTTCATGAAGCTCACCGGCACGCTGTCGGACCGGATCACGCTGGCCGTCGGCCCGATCTTCCTGTTCGCCATGCTGTTCGTGTACAGCGCGCTCGCCAAGTCGGGCATGATCATCTCGGCCTACGACCAGGTCATCCCGCTGATCCTGGTCACCCAGTTCGGCTCGCTCTTCCTGCTGGTCTCGGTGATCAAGCTGGTCGCGGGCGAGTGGCAGTACAAGAGCGTGCAGCCGACCCTGCTCGTGCAGCCTGCGCGCCTGCGCTACCTCGCTGCCCAGGCGACGGTCATCATGATCGTCTGGTTCGTCACCGCGATGAGCACCTTCGGGCTGTTCCTGCTGTTCAGGGGCATCGGCGCGGAGGCGTCCAACGTCGGCTACCTGCTGCCGATGCGGCTCGGCTGGGTGCTGCTGATCGCCGTGCTGTCCACCTTCATGGTGCTCGCGGCCTCGCTGATCATCGCGATGCTGCTGCCCAACAGCACGGGCGCGCTGGTCGTCTACTTCCTCACGGTGCCGCTGCTGCTGTTCGTCCGGGAGATGGCACCCCAGGTCTTCGGCCCGCTCTACCCGTTGGAGATGGCCTACTACGTCGCGGGCGAGCCCAACTCGGGCGCCGTGCAGGCGTGGATCTCCCTCGTCGTCTGGCTGGCGCTGCTGGTCTTCGGCGCGTTCCTGGTCCGCCGCCGCGACGCGGGCTGAGGGTCCTTCCGCACGGGGGTGGTGGTGTCTTCAAGACCACCACAAACCCCGGCATGCCTGAGGGTTTGTCGTCGTTGAAGACCGCTGGGGCGGGGGGTTCCACGCGCCAGGTGCGTGTGTGCGTTTCTTCCGTTTCGTACTCATAGCGCGCGCTCTGGGGCGCTATGAGTACGAAACGGGTGGGGGACTACGGCGCTAGCCTGCTGCCGCCGTTGGGCTCGATGAGCGGGAGCAGCTTCTCGGCGGCCTGCTGCGCCTTGGGGCAGATGGTGTTCACCACGTCGTCGACGGGGAAGTCCTGGTCCTGGCGCTGGTACTTCTCGGCCTGGTCCCTCGGCGGTGAGGCCCGGAAGGTCAGCGGTTCGACGTTGCCGGTGTCCACGACCACCAGGCACGTGCCGTACTCCGACTTCCCGACGGCCATCAGCGCGTAGTAGCGGTTCAGCAGGATCATCCGCCGGGCGTAACCGCTGCCCATGTAGACGTTGCCGTTCCAGTAGTCGGAGAAGTGCTGCTGCTTCGACTGCCGGTACGCGGGCGGGCCCTGGGTGATGGTCAGCGAGCCCCACGGCTCGGTGAACGAGCAGCCCGCGCCGTAGCCGCTGATCGGCTGCGTGCTCATTCCGATCTTCGGGCCGAAGCCCGCCGGAAGGCCTTCGCACTTGCGCTCGTCCTTGTAGACGCGATCGCGCGTGGTGACGAAGTCCAGGTTGTCGTAAGCGATCGCGTTCGGGTCCAGCTCCGGCGCGGAGCCGCTCTGCACCGCAGGTTCCGGCGCCGCGCATCCCGCGAGCACGACCGCGCACGCCACCAGTCCTGCTGCCATCCCCCGCTTCATCGGCCCCACCTTCGCGTTCGCGCGGCTTCCCCTGAACGGCCGCATGGGGTGAATGCTAATGCCAGCCCTGACGCGCCGACCACGCACACGCCGCTCGGCGTCGCCGATTTCCGAAGGGAAATTCACGATTGCGCGTCGGTAATGGCTCGTAGAGCTGGTCCTTCGCGTTCTTCGCTACACGCGGGGTGGATGTCACCCCTTCGCGCGTCACCCGAGTGAATTGCCTTTATGAGGCGAGCTGGTCAATTCCCTGGGTTTTTGTGGTGCGGCTCACGGACATGCGCCGGTCCTGACACTTTCGGTTGATCGAATAACCGCATTGTCGTGGCGTTGAAACGTGGGGTTCCGCGGTGGTCATGGCCCGTTCTTCCTGCGGTTTTCCGGCTGCCCGGCGCTGTCGCTCGCCGCGTGAACGACCCTGGCTTGCCCCCGTGGAAAGTGCTGTTCGCGGCCGGACGTACACTCCCGCCCCATTGTGATCGGTGATCAACAACTAGTGCGGTCGGGGATTCTGGAAGGGGCTGCTCGACGCGGTGCCCGGGAATTGTTGCGCGGTGAAGCAAATGCTATTCGCGTCGATTTTCCGATTGCGTCGGATCGGCCGCTGTCCAGCGTGAACCAGCCGCAGCAGCGTGCAGAGATCGAGAAGGGACCGGAAGGCGTGACCGACCACACGACCGTGCTCATCGTGGGCGCGGGGCCAGCGGGGCTGGTGTTGGGGAACCTGTTACAGGCGGCGGGGGTCGAGACGCTCGTCGTGGAACGGGCCAGCCGGGAACAGGTGCAGACCAGGGCGCGAGCCGGGTTCTTGGGCCCGCACAGCGCGAAGGTGCTCGCCGAGCACGGGCTCGGCACCGGGATGCTCCACAAAGGACACTCACACGGTTTGTGCGCGTTCCGCGGCGCGAACGGCGAGTTCGAACTCGACTACGCCCGGCTCGGCCAGGGCGAGACGCACACCGTCTACCCGCAACAGGATCTGGTCTCCGACCTGATCGAGGAGTACATCACCAGAGGCGGCGAGCTTCGTTTCGGCGTCACCGTCACCGACGTCGACGCGCGGACGGCCACCATCCGCTACCGCGACGCGAACGGCTCAGGTCAGCTGACGGGCCAGTTCCTCGCAGGGTGCGACGGCAGCAGGGGAATGACCCGGCACGCCATGCCGGACGCGGTGACCCGGCACCACCAGGACCACGGCGTTGCCTGGCTGGCGGTGCTCGCCGAAGCCCCGCAGAGCATGGCGGCCGTCACCTACGCCATTCACGACGACGGCTTCGCCGGTCACATGGCGCGCAGCCCCGAAGTGACGCGCTACTACCTCCAGGTCTCGCCCGACGACGACGCCGAAGCCTGGACGGACGAACGGATCTGGGCCGCGCTCGACACGCGGATGCGGACCGACGAGTTCGGCCCGCTGCGCAGGGGAAGGATCACCGAGCGCCGGATCGTGCACCTGCGCTCCGAGGTCGTCGACCCCATCCAGCACGAGCGGATGTTCCTCGTCGGCGACGCCGCCAGCGTGATCAGCCCGTCCGCCGCCAAGGGCGCCAACCTGGCGATCATGGAGGCCGAGCTGCTGGCCCGCGCGCTCGTCGACGCGCTCGACCGCGACGACCACAGCGCGCTCGACGCGTACTCGCGCACCTGCCTGCCGCGCATCTGGCGGGCGCAGGAGTTCTCCCGCTGGATGATCGAACTCCTGCACGGGCCCGTTGAGGCCACTGCGGAAGCCGACTTCCAACGCGCGCTCCGCCACGCCCGGCTGGACAGCCTGCGCGAGTCCCACGCGCACCAGAACTTCTTCGCCGAGCACTACGTCGGCATCTGACATTTTCGGCTTCACACAACGGAAAGCGCCATGACCGCGACAGCAACCCCAGTACTCGCCGCAGCGGACATCAGCCGCATCACCTCGGCGATCGCCCTCCTCAGCGCCAACGACACCGAGTCGGTGCTCGCCGCCGCGGTGCCCTCGCTGGAGGAGGACGACCGCGCCGCCGTGGCGGCACACGTCACCGTCGACCACGTCGCACTGCTGATCTTCCCCGAGACCCTCGACGGGCTGGCCGAGGAATTAGCCGCGCACGGCGTCCAGGTCGGCGAGATGACGCCCAGCGTCGTCGTCCGCGAACGGCTGAGCAGCCGGTACGGCGTTCCGCTGCACGACCTCCAGGTCCGCATCCTGCGCACCCCGGTCACCGACCGCACCGAGGTCGAGATCTTCGCGATGGTCACGCCGCCCGAGCTGGCGCACATCGCCGAGGACGAGCGCGCACACGGCCGCGAGAACCACTTCGCGCTCGCTGTTCCGTGCGCTGATTCGGCTCTGCTGCGTGGACTTCGCGCCATCATCACCACCGCGATGCGCCCGGACGGCGGCGGCTACAACGGCTATGAGAACTCCACCGTCCTCTACTTCCGCGACGCGCACGGCACCGATCCGGCGTTCCGCCGGCTGGAGCTGATCTGCGCGGGCCAGTTCACGCGGCTGCTCGCCACCCATCTGCGCGAGTCGTGCGCCGGCAGCGAACTGCTCCGCCTGATGACCGGCGCGTGGGCCACGCAGGCCATCGCGACCGGTGCCGAGCTGCGCCTGTTCGACCACCTGGCTTCTGTCGGGGACTTGCCGGAACTCGCCACCGTAACGGGTTCTGACCCGCAGAGCCTCGTCCGGCTGCTGCGCTACCTGACCTCGCTCGGCATCGTGCACACCTCCGGTGCGCACTACGGCCTGACCGAACTCGGCGAGTTGCTGCGCTCTGACGTCGCCAGCTCGATGCGCCCGCTCGCGCTCATGTACGGCGGCCCGTTCTACCAGTCCTTCGCCGCGCTCATCGAATCCGTGCGCAGCGGTGGCGAGTCCTACGCGAAAGTCTTCGGCTCGCACCACTTCCAGCACATGGCCGCCGATCCTGAGCTGGCGGAGCTGTTCCACCAGTCCATGGCCGCCAGCAACGCCATGTTCGCCGGTGTTCCCCGGGTCTACGACTTCTCCGCCGCGCGCACCGTCGTCGATGTGGCCGGTGGCAACGGAGAACTGCTGTCCCGTGTGCTGCGCGCCAACCCGACCGTGCACGGCGTGCTGATGGACCGCCCGCACGCACTGACCGTTGCGCAGAACAGGCTCGCCGACGTCGCCGACCGCGTCACCCTCGTCCCCGGCGACTTCACCGAGGCCGTTCCCCACTCCGGCGACGTCTACCTGCTGTCCCGCGTTCTGCACGACTGGGACGACTCGCAGTGCCGCACCATTCTGGCCACGTGTGCGCAGAACATGCCTGCGGGCGCTGAGCTTCTGGTGATCGAACGCCTGCTGCCCTCTTCAGGTGACGCCGCCTCGCTCGCCGTCCCGTGGGACATCCACATGCTCTGCAACACCGGCGGCCGCGAGCGCACCGAGTCCGACTACCGCGACCTGCTCGCCGACACCGGCTTCGACCTCGTCGAGACCCACCCACTACCCCTCGACGCCCACCTCATCCGCGCCCGCCTCCGCTAACCCGTCGTTCGGCCGTTTCGTACTCATGATGGGAAGCCGCTATGAGTACGAAACGGCGTTTCTCCGGTGACGTCGAAACGCACTTAGGATGTCGGGATGCTTGAGGGGCTCACCGACATCGCGTGGTACCGGCTCGATCACGCTTACGGTTGGGCGGAGAACGTGCCGGACCTGGTGCGCGCCGCCGCGTCGGCTGACGGGGACGCTGCGTTGGAGGCGATCGACGAGCTGTACGGAAGCGTTGTGCACCAAGGCTCCGTGTACTCGTCGACGCCTTTCGTGCTGCCTTTCGTGTTCGAGATCGTCGCCGATCCTCGCGCGCACCACCGTGCCCTGCTCGTCGGGTTGATCAGCGCGTCCGCCGAAGGTGACCGCGACGGGTCGGTCAAGGCCGTTCTCGATGAACGCGTCGACGAGCTGCTTGACCTGCTCGCCGACGACGACGATCACGTCCGCGGAATGGCCGCGACGACCCTGGGCCGAATGCGGGGCGTGTCGCCGAGCCAGATGCGGTGGGACGCCGAGACGAACCCGCGGGTCCGCTCACTGATCCTGGTGGCGGCCTTCCACCAGGACCGCACCCGGGCCGCGGCATGGCTCGGCCAGGCCCTTCAGGAGGAGGCAGCGGTGCGGGTCGCGGCGGCCTACGCCATCGCGACGAACGGTCTGCCGTGGACGCCCGAGGTGACTGCGGCCGTCGTGTCGGGCTGCGCCGACGGGGATCCTTTGGAGGGCTGGGAATGGGACCAGAGCTGGCTGTCCACTGTGGTCTGTTCGGTCGCAGTCGGCGTCGTGCCGGAGCTCCTCGCGGAACTGGCCCGATCCGAGCACCGCGATGTCCGGCTCGCGTGCGTGTACGCCGCGATCGACGCGATGAACAGCCGCCGCTCGTTGCCGGAGCCCTTGGTGCCCGTGCTCGCGCAGATGCTGGCGGACTCTGACATCGGCATCGTGCGCGGCGCTGTCTCGGCCATCCGCATGAGCGGTTTCGCGGCGCGCGCCGCCGACGAGCTGGCGGCGTTGACCGCTCGGGAACTCGACCTGGAGAGCCCGCGATCGACTGATCCGCGCGCATCGGCCTTGCGCACCTTGATCGAGATCGATGACCCGAGATGGCGTGCGAAAGTGCTCGCCGGACGGCTGACCGCCGAGATCGCGACCGCCATGGTGGACGCGGCGGTGCCGGTGGACGCCGATCTGTTCGATGCCGTGCGCACCGCGTTCGCGGGCGAATCGGACCGCAGCCACCGGGTCGCACTGGTGCGGCTGCTCGGAAGCTGGGGACCGGCGGCCAGTGCCGCACTCCCGGAAGTTCTGTCCACTGTGGACTACGCGGGGGGCGTGGCCGTGCTGGCCCTCGCCGCGATCGCTCCTGACTCTGCCCAGGTGCACGAAGCCCTGGCGCGGAAGTTGGGCGACGTGGTGGCAGCGAAGGCGCTGCACGAGCTGACCGGTGATCCCGAGCCGCTGCTCTTCGCCATCGAAGCCAACCTCCGCGACCACGCCGCCATCGCGGTGCTGGCCGACGTCGGCGACGCCGCACACCGGCTCCTCCCACGCCTGCGGGAGGAGTTGGGCGATGATGACGCCACCATTCCCGTCCGCAGGGCGCGCATCGCCGCCGCGAGAGAGTATTGGCGGCTGACGGGGGAGACGTCCACCGTGCTGCCGACGGTGGCGGGTGTGCTCGCCTACGGCGACGTTCCAGCCATCGACGCCGCCGAGTTCGCGGCCGAACTCGGAGACGAGTCGTTGGTTCCCTTGCTGGAGAACCTTTTGACAGACGATTCGGCAGCGGTCCCCGCCGCGCTCTCCCTGTGGCGGATCACCGGACGCGCTGCCGTCGACCCGGCGCTCCAGGTTCTCGCTGACGGCTGGCCCAGGCCGTCGCAGGCGGTGGCGGCACTCGTGGAGATGCGCGCGACTGACACCGTCAGCGTTCTGCGCGACCTTGCCGAGCGCGAGGAACGCGTGGTGCGATCCGGCGTCGAGAGTTCGATCATTCGCGCGGACGAGGCGCTTCGCGTCCGGCTCCGCGAGGCTGTCATCGCCTTGAGCCAGTAGCGGCGAGCTCGTCATCGGGGGCGTGAACGGCATCAGGTAATGGGCGATCGTGAGATTGCGATGGCGGTGATGGTTCCTTGGCGGGCTTTCGTCGTCGGGTGAGGGCGCGAACGAGACGACGTTGTTCGGCTCGGGCGAGGGTGTCTCGTTGGTAGTAGCTCGCTGCGGCGTAGTGCGCGTCCGGGTGGTGCATGGGGACTCCCAGGCAAGTCGGTGTGAATGAGGGCGCGCGAAACCAGGGACATGGCTGGCATGCCCCGGAGATGAAGGTGCGGCCTTCAGGTCAGGAGGGTGTTGAGAGGTTCTCGCTCGCTGTCGTAGCGGGTGATTCGTCCTCAGCGATGCGCGAGGACTACGACGAGGTGTCCCGTGGCTTGGTGTCCTGCGGCCGGTAGAGCGCGGTGAACAGGTCGACGGCCGATTCCTGCGGGTCGTGCAGTGCGGCGAGCTCTGCGTGGAGCGCGGCGATCTTCTCCACGGCCCGGTCGAGGTTCTCCGGGCTCAGTCTCAGGAATTTGTGCCGCATGTCCTTGACCGCGTCGCCCGGGGCCGCCTCGACGTCGGCCAGGGCGTTGCGCATGAGGGTGTTGGGCTGTCCGGGCCCGCTGTCGGGGAGGTGGATCTGGCCCGCCAGGCCGTAGTAGAGCTCGGTGACGCCGCGCACCTTGCGGCTGTCCACCACCTGGATCAGGCCGGCCTTGGCCAGCACCTTGACGTGGTAGTTCGAGCTGCCCTTCGCGATGCCCAGGTGGTCGGCGATCTGGGTGACCGTGGCGGGCGCGTCCCGCAGAACTCGCAGGACGCGGTGGCGCACCAGGCTGCCGAGGGCGTGGAGTTGCTGGTCGGTCTCGACGCGGACGACATCGTCGGCGGGGGGATCCGGGGGTCCCGTGGGCGTGGGGGCCATGGATCCAATGGTCAAGATTTGTTGACCGTTTGTCAAGGAGCCCGCGCGGGCCCTCCTCAACGACCTGGGGCAGACCCCCCAGTGCAAGCACCTTGAGGGGCAGGCAACGTCAGAGGGAAACCGCAATCCACCTGAGCCAAGCTGGAACCGCACCAAGCTGGGACCGCACAACGCTGGGACCACTGGGGGGTCCGGGGGCCAGCCCCCGGCGTGGGGCGTGGGGGCTCGGCCCCCACAAACACAAACGCCCGATCCCGTGAGCGCGGTGCGCGGTGCGCGAACAGGATCGGGCCAATCGGGTGCCCCCGGCAGGATTCGAACCTGCGCTCCCGCCTCCGGAGGGCGGTGCTCTATCCCCTGAGCTACGGGGGCCCATCGCGTTAGCGACTGGGGAAGCTTAGCGCATGGGGCGAGCGGGTTCGCGCGGGTACCCCGGGTGTGGGCCAGGGCACGATTGCTCATATGCGCATCTCGCTATATGTTCGTGGGGAGAGGAGGTCCGATGGGACACGGGCATGGGCACGGCATCGCGGCGAACAAGCCGGAGAGCGCCTCGGCCAAGCACCTGAACCGGCTCTACGCCGCGGTGGGGCTCGGGGCGTTCACGTTGGTCATGCAGGTCGTGGTGGGGTTGAGCACCTCATCGCTCGCACTGCTCTCGGACTCCGCGCACGTGTTCACCGACGTCTTGGGGATCACCCTCGCCGTTGTCGCGATCCTGTTGGCCCGCAAGGCCAAGGGGGAGAAGGGCCGCACGTTCGGCATGTACCGCGCCGAGGTGCTGGCGGCGCTGGCCAACACGCTGCTGCTCTTCGGCGTGGCGATCGGCGTGCTGATCGAGGCGGTCAACCGCCTGGACGCGCCGCCGGAGGTGCCGGGGCTGCCGGTCACGCTGGTGGCGCTGGTCGGCCTGATCGCCAACGTGATCGCCTTCTTCCTGCTCCAGGCGGGCGCGAAGGAGAGCATCAACGTCCGGGGCGCCTACCTCGAGGTCATGGCCGACATGATCGGCTCGGTCGGCGTGCTGCTCAGCGGGCTCATCACGATGTTCTTCGGCTGGCGCTACGCGGACCCGCTGATCGGCGTGGCGATCGGCCTGTTCGTCCTGCCCCGGGCCTACGTGCTCGGCCGCAACGCGCTGCGCATCCTGTTCCAGCACGCGCCGGAGCGGGTGGACGTGGCCTCGGTGCGCGAGGACCTGCTGACCCTCGGCGGTGTGATCGAGGTGCACGACCTGCACGTGTGGACGCTGACCTCGGGCATGGAGGTGGCCTCGGCGCACCTGATCACCGAGCCCGGGATCGAGCACACCGAGGTTCTCCTTGCCGCACAACGGTCCCTGGCCGAGAAGTACCACATCGAGCACGCCACGCTCCAGGTCGAGCCTGCCGACTGCGCCACCCCGTGCCGCGAACTAGCCTGGTGAACCGACCGCGAGCACGAAGGCGGCCCGCGCGGGCATCCCGAGCGCGCTCCACAGCTGGCCCCCACCGGGATCAGCAAGGCGCACAAGGGGTTCGGTCACGGACTTCAGCGCGGTGAGCGCGCGGTCCAGCAGCTCGTGCTCCCGCTCGATGTCCTCGGCCCGCGCGGTGACCAGGTAGCGCAACCCCTCGTCGGCGCGGATCTCGAACAGGAACAGGTGCACGGTCGGTCTCGGGCGCGGTTCGGCCAGCCAACTCGGGGTCGGCGGGTCGAAGCGCACGAGGGTTCCGCGCGGCAAGGAGTCCAGCAGCGCCGCGCGGAGCGCCTCGCCCGCTTCCACGATCACCTCAAATCAGCCCTTCCCGCAACGCGAACGCCACCGCGTGCGGGCGGTTGCGCAGCTGGAAGCGGCTGATGATGTCGTGCAGGATGCTCTTCACCGTTCGCTGCGAGTAGTTCAGCCGCTCCGAGATCTCCCGCGTGTCCAGCCCGTCGGCCACCATGCGCAGGACCTCGGTCTCCCTCGGCGTCATCCCGGTGATCGCCCCGCCCCGCCCGGACCCCGGCCGGTGCAGCCGCGACACCCGCTGGATGAGCTTGCCCAGCAGCTCCGGCGGGAGGGTGCTGTCCCCGCTCGCCGCCGCCATCACCAGGCGCAGCAACGCCTCCGGAGTCGCCTCCGCCCTTCGGAGTACCCCGCAGACCCCGATCTCGACGGCGGTGAGCAGCTCGGCGTCCTCGAACTCCGATGCCACCAGCACCAGCTTGGTGAATCCCCGGTACCTCAGTTCCCGCAGCACCTGCGAGCTGCGGGCGTCAGTGCGGTCGGTGACGACCATCGCCACCGCGTCCGGCCGCGCCTCTTCGACGCTGACGAACCGGACTTCCTGTCGTTGACCCAGCGCGGCGGCCACACCCGCGCGGGAGATGCCGTCCGTCGCGTGCAAGAGCAGCGAGAGCCGTTCGGTCATCATCAAGGTGCCCACTTCGATCCCCCTAGATCGACCCTGCCTTGGTTCGCAGCGTCTACATTGGCCGGGGGTGTGTCCCGGGCGCATGGGACCGGGAGTCCCGTCTTTGCCTGAACGGGCTACAGGCCAGCTTCCCTCGCGCGCATGATCGCCTGGGTCCGGTCGGCGACGTGCAGCTTGCTGAAGATGTTGGACACGTGGTTGCGCACCGTTTTCGGGCTGATCACCAGGTTCCTGGCGATCGCCGGGTTGCTCTCGCCCTGCGCGATCAGCGACAGCACCTCCCGCTCCCGCGAGGTCAGCTCGGGGAAGGCCTCGACGGGTTGGGTCGTCGGTGTGCTGCCGAAGAACCCGAGCAGCCGGGTCGCGACGGCGGGCCCGAAGATCGCCTCGCCCTGCCCGACCGCGCGGATCGCCCTGACGATCTCGTCCTCGCCCGCGCCCTTGAGCAGGTAGCCGCGGGCGCCCGCGCGCATCGCGGCGAACACCGACTGGTCGTCGTCGAACATCGTCAGCACCAGCACCCCGATGTGCGGGCTGGTGTGGGTGATCCGCCTGCTCGCCTCGACCCCGTTGAAGTCGGGCATGTTCAGGTCCATCACCACCACGTCCGGCTGCAACGACGCGGCCAGCGACACCGCGGCCGTGCCCGTCGCGGCCTCGCCGACGACCTCGATCTCCGGAACGGTCGAGAGCATCGCGCAGAGCCCGTATCGGAACAGCGGATGGTCATCGACAACCAGGACGCGCATCTGCTCCATCCTCAGTGTCCCCCTTCTGGCAACGGCAGGCGGGCGAGCACGCGGGTCCCGCGCCCTGCCGCCGACTCCACGGTGCAACTTCCCCCGAGCTCGACCGCGCGTTCGCGCATCGAGTGCAGTCCCACGCCGTCCCGGTACCGGGCGGGCAGTCCGACCCCGTCGTCGGAGATCTCCAGCGTGAGCCCGCCGTCCAGGCCGAGCCGGACCGCGCAGCGCTTCGCCTTCGAATGCCGCGCGACGTTGGTCAGCGCCTCGCACACGATCCGGTAGGCCGCGACCTCCACGGCCGCGGGCAGCGCGGGCAGCTCTTCCGGCAGGTCCATCTCCACGCTCAACGGCCCGAGCCGCCCGGCGATGGTGTTGGCGTGCTCGCGCACGGCCGTCACCAGGCCCAGCTGGTCCAGCACGGGCGGGCGCAACTCGTTGGCGACGCGGCGGATCTCGCCGATCGCGTTCTGCAGGTCGTCTTCGAGCCTGTGCAGCATGTCCTTGGCCGCAGGCGGATTCGTGGTCAGCAGGCGCCGCGACGCCTGGAGACCGAGCGTTGCCGCCGCGAGCGTGGGGCCGACTCCGTCGTGCAGGTCGTGCAGCAGTCGTCGCCGTTCCTCTTCACGCGCCTGCACGATCTCCGCACGGCTGCGCGCGAGGTCCGTGGTCAGCCGCGCGGTGTGCACGATCGCCCCGGCGTGCCGCGCGATGTCCGCGAGCGCAGCCCGGTCCTTGCGGTTGAAGCGTTCGCGCGGGCCTCCCGCCACCACCAGGTCACCGAGCACTTCTCCTTGGTAGCTCAAGGGAAGACGCGTCAACAGGCCCACCGGTGTACCAAAGGCTGCCACCTGCTCGAAGCCCTCACCGCGGCGTAGCTCGATCGCCGCGTACGGCAGGCGCAGTGCCTGGCCGACTGTCTCCACAACGGCTTGCACGGTCTCTTTGGGTGTTTTCGTGCCTTGAAGGCGATCGGAGAGCACGGACACCACGCGGTACGGGTCTTGGCGTGCGCCGAACAGACGCTGGTTGATGACCGCGTGCACGCGGTCACGCAGCGGCAAGGTCAGCGCTGCGGCCACACCTGCGGCAATTGCCTGCTGCCACAAGCTGTTCAGCCGTGGCAGCGTCGTGGACAGGATGCTGACAATGACCGCGTAGCCGACACCTACGCACGCGGAAAGCAACGCGTAGGCCAACGAGCGGCTGACGACCACTTCGATGTTGAGTGCGTGATAGCGCAGCACGGCCGCCGCGAGCGCCAACGGCGCGGGCATGAAGACAACGGGGTAGAACTCGCGCGGGAGCAACAACGTGTCCCACAGCATCTCCGGCGCCACCCAGAACACCAGGTAGAGCAAGGACGCTCCGCCCAACGTGGCCGCGAGCCAGCGCAACCGTTGCTGCGCGAGCGTGTCCTCGCACGTGCGGTACCGGTACACCAGCATCACGAAAACGAGCGCGGGGTAGACGAAGACGAGCAGTCGCACGGGCGCTCCGACGAGTTCCCAGCGCGCGAGCGCGGTCGTCGCCCACGGCAACCGTGGCAGGACGTCGACCAGGTAGAGCAGCGCGGGACCGAGGTAGGACAACGCCACCCAGAGCTTGCGGTGCCGCGAAGCCAGCGCAGTGGGGAAGGACAGCGCGAAGTGCAGTATCGAGCCCCACAACAGCGCGAAACCGACCTGCGCGAGGTACCAGCGCCAGAACTGGACGCCGGAGACGAGGTCCAACGCCTCCAACTTGAAGTAGCCGCTGCCCGAGGTGCAGAACAACGACGTCATCGCGATCATCAGTGACGCGCGGGCGGCGGGGTCGCGCGGCCGGTTGGCGAAGATGAACAGCGCGACGCTGACGATGATCGAGATCAGCAGCACCATCGGCCACTGGTTCGCGAGCGCGGACAGCACCGGGTACGGCTGGAGCTCGACCTCGACCGGCACCAACGCTCCGTCGCGCAGCACGACGTAGGGCAGCCGATCACCCACCTCGGCGGGGATCGCGCCGGGGCGGATCTGGTCCGCGAGCACGCGTCCACCCAGGGAGACGACCACATCGCCCACCCGCAGCGGGCTGCCCGGGACGACCTGCCGGACGACGACCTCGCCGTCGGCGAAGGCCATGTCGCCGACGTTGACGATCGTGCCGTCCGACGGCGCGGCGGCGCGGGTCCAGAAGCAGAGCACGCTGAGCACGAGCAGCACCAGGGACGCCGTCACGAGCGGCACGGTCCTGCGAGGGAACCTCGACCAGAAAGCGCTGCCCGCCACCCGCTCAGTGTGCCGGTGAAGCCCCGCCCGGTCACGGGAGCAGGTGTCCCGATCAGGGCGGGACAAAGTCACGGCTCGGCCAGGAACTCCTCGCGGATCTCCTTGGGGCCGAAGGGCCACGACCGCTCGCGACGTGCCCAGACGAGGAACGCGACCACGCCGAGCCCCACCCATCCGAGGGACAGCATGAACTGGTTGATCCCGGTCCCGGGGATCTCCTGCTGTCCGGAGTGGACGTACACGAAGCCCCAGCCCAGCAGCGCGATGACGCACGGCACCGGGTAGAGCCACTGGCGGTACGGCCGCGCCAGGTCCGGCTGCCGCCTGCGCAGCACGACCAGCGCGAGCACCTGCGCGATCGACTGCACCAGCACGAACACGGCGGTCAGCATGGCGATCACCGTGGCCAGGTCCAGCAGCGAACCGGCCGCCGTGATCACCCCCATCGCCAGCAGGCCGGTGTGCGGGAAGTTCAGGCGCGGGTGCAGCTTGCCGAACCAGGACAGGAACACACCGTCCTTGGCCGCGTTGTACGGCACCCGGGAGCCGCCGAGCAGCCCGGCGAAGACCGACGCGAACGCGGTCACCACGACGAGCGCGGTCAGGATCTGCGCGGCGGTGGTGCCCCAGTTGTGCTCGACGACGGTGGAGGCGATCGGGCCGGGCTTGGCGGCCTCCTCCCACGGCAGCACGCCGAGGATGCCGACCTGGAGCACGAAGTACAGCGCCATGATCCCCAGGATCGACAGCACGATGGAGCGCGGGATGTTCCTGCCGGGGTCGCGGATCTCCGCCCCCAGGTAGGCGCTGGTGTTGTAGCCGAGGTAGTCGTAGATGGCGATCATCAGGCCCGCGCCGAGGCCGAGCCAGAACGAGCCGCCGTCCAGCGAGAACGCGCCCGGGGTGAAGGTGAACGCCAGCTCCGCGTGCCAGTTCGAGTACGCCGCGATGATCACCGCGAACACCGACACCAGCATCACGCCGAACAGCACCGTGGTGAGCCGGGTGATCTCGCCGATCCTGCGGTAGAGCAGCAGCACGACCAGCGCCACCACGCCGATGCCGACGGCGTGCCCGGTGAACGTCGCCGCCCCGTCCGCGTCCACGAGGCCGGGCACCAGGTACCCCAAATACGTGACGAGGCCGATCACGCCCGTCGACATGATCAACGGGATGAACAGCATCGCCGTCCAGGTGAACAGGAACGGCATCAGCCGCCCGGTCCGGTACTGGAACGCTTCGCGCAGGTAGAGGTAGGTGCCACCGGCTCCCGGCATGGCCGCGCCGAGCTCAGCCCAGACCAGCCCGTCGGCGAGCACGATCACCGCGCCGATCAGCCAGCCGAACATGGCCTGCGGCCCGTTCATCGCGGCGATCATGCCCGGGATCGTGATGAAGGGGCCGATCCCGCACATCTGGGTCATGTTGATGCCGGTGGCCTGCAATAGACCGATCCTGCGCTCGAACCCCGCCTCCGGAGATCCGGACGACGGTGGGGAGACACCTGCCACGACGAACCTCCTGGGCCTATTTTGGAAGACTTCTTAACATAGGCTGTTGGTGAAGGGAATCCTCCGCTCGTGCGGTGCGCTGAATAGACTCCCGTGGTTCTCGGACGAAGGCAGGTCGCCTCTTGACGCCACCCCTCGGCACCCCGTCGAGCATGCGCACGCTCAACCAGCGCGCCGTGCTGGAGCGGCTGCGCCAGAACGGCTCCGCCACCCGGCCGCGGATCGCGAAGGACACCGGGCTGTCCAAGCCCACCGTCGGCCAGGCCCTGCTCGGGCTGGAGGAGGCCGGGCTCGTCCGCGCGGTCGGCCGGACCTCGGCGGGCCCCGGGCGCTCCGCCGTCGTCTACGAGGCCGACCCCACGGCGGGGCACGTGCTGGCCGTCGACATCGGCCGGGAACGCATCAGGCTCAGCGTCGTCGACCTCAGCGGCGCGCAGATCGCCAGCAGCGACGAGCGCAACCGCTGCCGCTCCGCCAGCTCGCTCGTGCGCACCGTGCGCAAGCTCGCCGAGCAGCTGTTGGAGAGCGCCGACCGCACGCTGGAGGACGTGGTCGCGAAGGTCGTCGGCAGTCCCGGTGTGCCCGATCGCGGCAACCGTGCGCTCCAGCACGCGCCGAACCTGCCGGGCTGGGGGCGCAAGGGCCTGCTCGACGAGCTCGAAGCCGAACTGGGCGCGGGCCTGGTGGTGGAGAACGACGCCAACCTCGCCGCGCTCGGCGAGCGGCAGCTGGGCGCGGCGCGCGGCGCGAACTCCTTCGTGCTGATCACCGTCGGCACCGGGCTCGGCATGGGCATCGTGGTGGACGGCAAGCTCTTCCGGGGCGCGAACGGCGCGGCGGGGGAGATCGGCTACCTGCCCTACGGGCACTTCGACGAGGCGACGCTGCTCTCCGGCGAACTCTCCCCGCCGCCCGGCGGCATGCTCGAACGCGTCTCCGCCGCGCGCTCGGTCGTCGAGCTGGCCGTGGCGTTCGGCATGGAGGAGCCCGAGAGCGCCCGCGAGGTCTTCGACGCCGCGCGTGCCGGTGACAGCAAGGCGTTGCGCGCGGTCGAGCTGATCGGGGTCCGGCTCGCGTACGGCGTGGCGTCGGTGTCCGCGGTGATCGACCCCGAGCTGGTGGTGCTCAGCGGCGGTGTCGGTCGCAATGGTGACCTGTTGCTGGAGCCCCTCAACCGCGCGCTACGGGGCTTCACGCCGCTGACGCCGCGCATCGTCGAGGGAGAGCTGGGCGAGGAGGCCGTGCTCTCCGGCGCGGTCGCGGTCGGGCTCGAAAACGCGCAACGGCTGGTGTTCGACCGCCACTTCGGCGCGATCTGATCAGGGCTGATCAGGCCGGGAAGCGCACTTCGTTGCGGTCCATCTTCGCGTGCGCGGCGGCGAGCAGGTCGATCCCGCTCGCGTCCGCCAACTGCATCAGGTAGAGGAACACGTCGGCGGACTCGTCGGCCAGGCGCTGCTTCAGCGGTCCGTCGGCGAGGCCCTCGGTGATCTCGGCGTCGCTGAGCCACTGGAGTTCGGCGACCACCTCACCCGCCTCCCCGGCCAACGCCATCGCGAGGTTCTTCGGGGTGTGGAACGGTTCCCACTGCCTGGCGGCGGCGAAGGCGCGCAGACGCGCGGAAAGAGCGGCGAGCTCGGACATGCCATCAAGGTAGACAGCTGCCCGGCTCACCGCTCCGACCGGTCCGGTGTTACTCCCAGCGGAACCAGCGCGCCGCCGCGAACCCCGCGATCGCGGTGAAGCCCAGCATCACCAGCAGGTGCAGCGGCTGCGGCCAGCCACCCGCCCACGCCGCCTTGATCGCCTGGCTGCCCGCGCCGAGCGGGCTGAACGAGGCGATGTTGCGCAGGAACTCCGGCATGGTCGGGCCGGGGGTCCACAGGCCCGCGAGGAACGCGACCGGGAAGAACAGCAGCGAGCCGATCCCGGACGCCAAGCGCCCCGACGTGGCGAGCGCGGCGATGAGCAGGCCGATCGCGAACACGGCGGTGATGGCCAGCACCAGTGCGAGCACGAAACCGAGCGCGTTCGCGGGCAGCGCCAGGTCGAACCAGATCGCTCCGATGGCGAGCAGCAGGACGACCGACAGCAGCGCCATCAGCAGGTGCGTCACCACCTGCGCGGTCAGCAGGAAACCGGGCCGCACCGGCGTGGTGGCCAGCCTGCGCAGCACGCCCTTCTCCCGGTAGGAAGCCAGGATCGTGGGCAGCGAGCTGAGCGCCAGCATCGCGAGCGAGGTCGCGATCAGCGCGGGCGCGTACACCTCGATGAAGCGTTGCCCGCCGAGGTCCGGATCGGGCGCTGCGAAGGACGGGATCGATCCGAAGATCACCAACAGCAGCGGCGGCAGCGCGATGCCGAAGACGACCGTCATCGGTTCCCGCAGGAAGAGCCGGAGTTCGGCGGCGGTGATGCGGGCAAGGCGGTTCATCGTCATCTCTCCCGTGTCTCAGCCGGCCAGCTTGCGGCCGGTCAGCGCCAAGAAGGCGTCGTCGAGGGTGGTGTGCTCGGTGCGCATGTCCGCCGGGGTGATACCGGCCGCAGCCAGCGCCGCGGTGACGTGCGGCAGCAGTTCGCCGGTGCCCGCGACCTGCACCTGGGGGCCGGTCCTGCGCACCCCGGTCACGCACGGCAGGTCGGTCAGCACCGCTTCGTCGAACGGTCCGGTGACCCGGAAGCGCAGCCGCGTCCCGCTGTCCACCCGTGCGATCAGGCCGGTGGGGCTGTCGGTGGCGACCACGCGTCCGTCGTCGATCAGCGAGAGGCGGTCGCAGAGGAACTCGGCCTCCTCCATGAAGTGCGTGACCAGCAGGACCGTGACGCCGCGGTCGCGCACCCGCTGGACCACCTCCCAGGTGTCCCTGCGGGCCTGCGGGTCGAGTCCGGTGGTCAGCTCGTCGAGCACGGCCACCTCGGGGTTGCCGACCAGCGCGAGCGCGATGGACAGCCGCTGCTTCTGGCCGCCGGAGAGCTTGCGGAACTCGGTGCCGAGCTTGTCCGCGATGCCCAGCTGATCGGCCAGCTCCCGCCAGTCGAGCGGATCGGGGTAGAAGGAGCTGTAGAGCGACAGCGCCTCGCGCACCTTCATCCGTTCCGGCAGTTCGCTCTGCTGGAGCTGCACGCCGACCCGGGTGCGCACCCGGTCGCGGTCGCGGACCGGGTCCATGCCCAGCACGGAGATCGTGCCGCCGTCGGGCTTGCGCAGCCCGATCACGGACTCCACGGTGGTGGTCTTGCCCGCCCCGTTCGGGCCGAGGATCCCGAAGATCTCGCCCTCGTCGACGCTGAAGGAGACGTCGTGCACGGCGACCTTGCCGGGGTAGCGCTTGTGCAGGTTGGTGACCTCGATGACCGGCATCTCGCCCGCCTTTCCGACTGTGCTGCGGTGACGGGGAGAACGCTAGGGACGCGGGGGTCCGGTCAGAATCCGTCTGACTCCCGAGTGGGGGTGGGCCTAGCACCACCCCCTTCGGGGCCCTCGGCGGAATGCGTCCGCCGGGCGCGGCACCGCAGACTGATCGCGTCGTTCCACCGAGTTGTCAGGAGCAGGCCATGGTGCGCAGGTATTCCGTCGCGATGGCGCGGAGCGTTGCCTTCGCGGGACTCGCGATCGCGGGACTGCTCGGAGGGCTGCTCCTGGTGGTCGCGCTCGCCCCGGTCTTCGTCGGACTGGTCTTCACCCACATGCCCGTGGTCGAGGGAACCCGTTTCCTGCCGAGGCTCGCGCGCCGCCTCTCCGGCCGGTGGTCCACAGTGGACATCCCAGATCCGTACCGCCCAGCGCCGGAACCCGTGCGGCCCGAGGCGGACGGGTGGTACCGCGACGGCGACCAGCTGTTCAAGCACGGGTGGTGGCCGAACTACCAGAAGCGGTTCACCTGGATCGGCGAGGACCCCGCTACGTGGCGCGACCACCTGTGGATGCTGGCCAACGGGATCGTCGGCACCGTCCTCGGCCTGCTGCCCGTCGCCGCGCTCGGCTACGGCCTGTTCGGCCTCATCGCGCCGTGGCAGCCGTTCGGAATCGCTTGGTACGCGGGCGTTCCCCTGGGGTTCGCCCCGCTGATCGGCCTGGCGCTCATGGTGCTCGGCGTGCTCTCCGCGCCGCGTCTGCTGACCGCGCAGGGCAAGTGGAACCGCCTGCTGCTCAAGGTTCGGCGCGAGCGTGGCGCGAAGTCCCGACCGCGCGTGTGGCTGGGCGACCGGCTGCGCACCATCGGGTACGGCGCCGCCGTCGCCGCGTTCGGCGTGCTGGGCTTCCTGTTGTTCCTGGCGAACCTCATCGTGTTCGTCGTCAGCCAGTTCACCGGGATGCAGCCCCTCGTGTGGCCGCCCCTGGTCGAGGCTTCTCGCACGCTGCCCAACTTGGCCCGCGCCCGGGTGAAAGAGTTGCTCGGCGAAGAGATCGCGGATCCCTACCTGCCCGAGCCCCCGCTGCCCCGCCCTCGCCCGGACGGCAAGTTCCAGGCCGCGCGCCACCTGTACCGCACCGCTGGCCCGGTAATCCGGCACGAGCGGTGGAAGTGGGTGATGACCGACCGGGCCACCTGGCGCGACCTCGCCTGGATGCTGCTCAACACCGTGGTGAGCCTGCTGCCGTTCCTGCCCGCGGTCCTGGCGTGCATCGGCACCTTCGGCTGGGTGGTCCCGTGGTTCTGGGAGCCGCTGCTCGCCTACTTCTTCGACAAGGCACCGAAACCCGGCTACACCCTCACCGACCTGCTGCTGCCGAAGGCGACGCTGCTCGGCCCGCTGCCCGGCGTCTTCGAGCTGGTGTTCGGCGTGCTGCTGACCGTGCTCGCGTTCGTCATCACGCCGCGCCTGCTGCTGATCTACGCCAAGTGGAACAAGTACCTGCTCGCGCCCACCCAGGCGGCTCTGCTCGCCAAGCGCGTGCAGACCCTGACCGAGTCTCGCGCCGAGGCCTCCGACGCCCAGGCCGCCGAGCTGCGCCGCATCGAGCGCGACCTGCACGACGGAGCACAGGCCCGCCTCGTCGCGATGGGCCTGAAGCTCGGCGCCGCCGAGGTGCTCATCGACCGCGACCCCGCCGCAGCCAAGGCGCTCGTCGCCCAGGTCCGCGAGGTGTCCTCGGTCGCCCTGCGGGAACTCCGCGACCTCGTGCGCGGCATCCACCCACCGGTGCTCGCCGAACGCGGCCTCGTCGACGCCGTCCGCGCGCTCGCCCTGGACAGCGCCCTCGACGTCGAGGTCACCGGCTCGCTCCCCGGACGGCCTGAGGCACCCGTGGAGTCCGCCGCCTACTTCGGTGTGTCCGAGGTGCTCGCCAACGCCACCAAGCACGCCGAGGCCAACCACCTCGCGATCCACCTGGAGCACGACGGCGAACGCCTCCGGATCGTCGCCACCGACGACGGGCGCGGGGGAGCGGACCCGGTCAACGGCAGTGGTCTGCGCGGCATCGAACGCAGGTTCGCGACCTTCGACGGTACGTTCACCGTCGACAGCCCGGTGGGCGGGCCGACCAAGGTGATCATGGAGTTGCCGTGCGCGTTGTCCTCGCCGAAGACCTCTACCTCCTCCGAGACGGTCTGACACACCTGTTGCAGGCACACGGTTTCGAGATCGTGGCGGCGGTGGAGAGCGGTCCCGAGCTCCAGCACGCGCTCACCGAGCACCGGCCGGACGTGGCCGTCGTCGACGTCCGGCTCCCGCCGACCTTCACCGACGAGGGCCTCCAGGCGGCGCTGTCCGCCCGCCGCGAGGTGCCCGGCCTGCCCGTGCTGGTGCTGTCCCAGCACGTGGAGCAGCTCTACGCCAGGGAGCTGCTCGCCGACGGCACGGGCGCCATCGGCTACCTGTTGAAGGACCGCGTGTTCAACGCCGACCAGTTCGTCGACGCCGTCCGCCGCGTCGCCGGTGGAGGCACGGTGATGGACCCCGAGGTCATCTCGAAGTTGTTGGCCAGCAACGCCCGTGACGAACCTCTCGGCAAGCTGACCGAGCGCGAGCGGGAGGTGCTGGAGCAGATGGCCGAGGGCCGCTCCAACGCCGCCATCGCGCAGCGGCTGTTCATCAGCGAAGGCGCCATCGGCAAGCACACCGCGAGCATCTTCACCAAGCTCGGCCTCGCGCCCTCCGACGACGACAACCGCCGCGTCCTCGCCGTGCTCGCCTACCTGAACGGCACCGCCCCGCACTGATCCGCCAGCACGATCCGCCGCGCACCTACCCGCACTTACCGCACAGAACTGAGCCGCCCAGTACCGATCCGCTGTGTACTGAGCCGCCCAGTACCGATCCGCTGTGTACTGAACCGCCCAGTACCGATCCGCTGTGTACTGAACCGCCCAGCACTGACCCGCTGTGCACTGAACCACCCTGCACTGAACCGCTCAGCACTGACGCCCTGCGCACCGAACCGCTCAGCACTGAGCCGCCGTGCACTGAACCGCTGTGCACCGAACCACGCAGCACCGATCCGGCCTGGAACTAGCCGTGCAGCACTGATCCGCGAACAGCACTGGAGGAACCGCATGACCGACTCCCGCCCGGTCGCCCTGGTCACCGGCGCCAGCCGGGGGATCGGGGCCGCCATCGCCCGCGACCTCGGTTCCCGTGGCCACCACGTGGTGGTCAACTACCGCAGCGACGCCGAGTCGGCCGAGTCCACCGTGCGCGCCATCGCCGACGCCGGTGGCACCGCCGAGGCGATCGCCGCCGACGTTCGGGACGCTGACCAGGTGAACGCCATGGTGGAGGCGGTGCTCGGCACCACCGGCCGGATCGACGCGCTGGTGTGCAACGCCAACATCCAACCGCCGTTCGCGGACATCCGGTCGCTGCCGTGGCAGGTGTTCCTGGACAAGGTGGGCGGCGAACTGGCCTGTGCCTTTCACATCACCCAGCGGGTGCTCCCCTCGATGAAGGACCGCGGTCGCGGTCGGATCGTGTACATCTCCAGCAGCGTCACCGGCAAGGCCGCGCCGGCCCTGCTCGCCCACGGCACCGCCAAGACCGCGCTGGAGGCGTTGATGCGCAACGTCGCCGCCGATGCGGGACGAGCGGGCATCACGGTGAACGCCGTCGCTCCCGCGGCCGTCGCCACCGAGGCCACCACCGACGTGTTGTCCCCGGCCTACCGCGACCACCTCGCGAGCAGGTCGGTGCTCCGCCGCGTGATGGAGCCGGACGACATCGCCCGAGTGGTCGGACTCGTCCTCGACGACGGGTTCGCTGCGGTGACCGGCCAGATCATCCGCGTCGACGCCGGGTTCGAGGTGCTGGCGCCCTCAGCGGTCTAGAACCCGTCGCGCCGGATCTCCACCCGCGCCTCCACCCTCGGGAGGTCTGGTCGCCCCTGGTCGGCGACCTAGCGTTCCCCTCATCGGAGAAAGGGGAGAACGTGGAACACATCATGGAGTTCTACCTGCTGCGCGTGGGAATCATCGCGGCGGTCGTCGTCGGGCTGGTGATCCTGGGCATCGTCGTCCTGGTGGTGGTGAAGAAGCTGGGACTGCTCGGACAGGCGAAGAACGTCGTCGGGCCGGTGCTCCAGCGCAGGAGCCAGGACACTGGGCTCAAGGGAACGGTGGCCAAGGTGGTGCTCGACCGCCTCGACGACCCGCGTTCTCGCTGACCGAGTCCGGGAAGGAACGGGGAATGGCCGGAACACGGGTGGCCGACCGGCTCGCGCCGAGCTGGCTCGTGGTCCAGGTGCTGGGCACGGTGGTGCTGACCGCCACCGTCGTCACGGCGGTTCCGGCCCCCACCTGGCTGCTGCTGGTCTACCTGGCGAGCCTCGCGTGCTGGGTCCTCTGGTTGCTGTCGGCGTCTCGGTTGCCGCGCACCTCCCTGGGGTTGCTGGTGCTCGCGTCGTTGCTGCCCGCGCTCGTCGTCGGCGCGAGCCCGGACGGCACGGCGATGATCATGCTGGCGGTGGTGCTCGGGCGAATGGCCATGCTGCCGAGCGTGACCGTCACGGTGATCGGGGCGACCACCGCGCTGGACGCCCTGGCCGCGACCGCCAGCTGCGTGCTTCTGGACCGGCCGCTGAGCCTCGTGCTCGGTGCCGTGGCCCTCTGCGTCTTCGTCACCTTGCTCGGACTGCACCCGCGCCACCACCAGATGCAGGCCGCGCACTCCCGCCAGCTGCTTGAGCAGACCCGCCTGGCCCAGCGGGAACAGGCTCGCGCCGCCGCGCTGGACGAACGCACGCGCATCGCGAGGGAGTTGCACGACGTCCTCGCGCATTCCCTTGGCGCCCTTGGCGTTCAGCTGGAAGTGGCCGAGGTCCTGCTGATCGACAAGGGCGACGTCGACGGCGCGGTGGAGCGGGTCCGGCGATCGCGCCGGTTGGCCGCCGAAGGCCTCGCCGAAGCCCGTCGAGCGGTGGCCGCCCTCCGCGCCGACGTGGTGCCTCTCGCCGAGGCGGTGACCTCGCTCGCCGAGTCACACCATTCCGACCACGGAGTGGATGTCGAGGTGACCTCTGAAGGCGAACCGCGCCCGCTTCCCTCAGCCGCCACGGTGTGCCTGCTGGGCACCGTGCGCGAGGCGTTGACCAACGCGGCCAAGCACGCTCCAGGCGCACCCGTCACGATCACCTTGAGGTACAACGCCGCGGACGTTCAGGTCGAGGTCCGCAACGCACCACCGGAGCGAGTCCCGAACACCGGCGAGGAGGCCGAGGGCTACGGCCTCACCGGGATGCGCGAGCGGGTCGCCCTGGTCGGTGGCAGTCTCACCACTGCGCCGACCGAGGACGGCGGTTGGTCGGTGATTGTGGAGGTTCCGGGGTGAACGAGCCGATCCGCGTGATCGTCACCGACGACCAGCAGGTCATGCGCGAGGGGCTGGTGGCATTGCTGGACCTCCTTCCCGAGGTCGAGGTGGTGGGCGCCGCGAGCAACGGCCGCGAAGCGGTGGAACTGCTCGACGAGGTTGCCGCGGACGTCGTGCTGATGGACCTGCGGATGCCGGTCATGAGCGGCGCGGAGGCGACGCGCCGCATCGTGGAACGGCATCCCCGGGTCGCGGTGCTGGTGCTCACGACCTATGACGACGACGAGTCGATCGCCTCGGCCCTGAGCGCGGGCGCACGTGGCTACCTGACCAAGGACGCCGGTCGCGCCGAGATCGCCGCCGCACTTAGCTCGGTCACCGCCGGACAGTCCACTTTCGACACAGCGATCTCCCAGCGCTTGGTCGCCGCGTTCGCCGGTGACACCGAGGCCGCGGCGATCCGGCGGCCCGCGGACGGCCTGACCCCGCGAGAGACCGAGGTGCTCGCCCTCATCGCGACCGGGCTCAGCAACGGTGAGATCGCGAAGAAGCTCTACATCGGCGAGACCACGGTGAAGACGCACATCAACAACGCGTTCGCGAAAATCGGCGCCCGCAATCGTGCGGACGCGGTCCGCTACGCGTACCGACATGGCCTCGCCGCCGGAGAAGCAGGGGACCCCGGGCTCGGTTAGCCTCGCCCTGTGGGGGCTGATTCGGTCGGGCGGAGGACACGGCCCGAGGGACTTCGCGGGTGGGGACCGGTCACCATCGGCGTTCTGCTCGGACTGCCGATGGCCTTGGTGGACATCGGGTTTCTGCTGTGGGCGGGCCTCGTGTCCGCGCCCGGACTCGTCTGGCCGACGCTGCGCCGAGCGTCCACCAGCATGGTGTTCGCCCAGGCGTGTGCGCTGCTCTGGGTGGAACGCCGACGCCTCGTGCGGTGGTGCGGCGCTGAACCCGGGCGGGACAACGACGGGCGCCGTGCGTTGCGGTACCTCGCCGCACGCGCTCCGCTCGGCCTGCTCGGAGGCTTGGTCGTCCTCGTCGGAATCTGGTACGGCGTCAGCTTTCTGCTCGTGTACATCTACGTTCCGCCGGGTTCTCCGCTGGAGGGCACGCGGGGCTGGGCCGTCCAGGCCAACCCGGACGACGCTCGCTCCGGTGTCTACATGGTCGCGCTGACGGCCCTCGGGCTGATCGGCCTCTACGCCACGGCCCTGTTCACCTTCGCGCAGGCGTCCGTCGAACGCTGGTTGCTGCGCCACCTGCTCGGGCCGAGCGCGATCGAGGTGTTGCAGCGCAGGGTCACCCAGCTCTCGGTGAGCCGGGCTGAGGTGGTGAAGGCCGTCAATGACGAGCGTCGCAGGATCGAGCGGGACCTGCACGACGGCATCCAGCAGCGCCTCGTCGCGCTCGGCATGCTGCTGGGCAGGGTGCGCAGGGGGACGGACCCGGACAAGGCTCAGGATTTGCTGCGCCAGGCGCACGAGGAGTCGCAGCAGGCGTTGACCGACCTGCGTGAGGTGGCGTGGCGGGTGTACCCGAGCACTCTCGACAACCTGGGCCTCGCCGACGTCCTCGCCGCGCTCGCCGAGCGCTCCGAGGTCCCGGTGGAGCTGCGCTACCGGCTGGAGGAACGCCTCGCCGCTCCGGTCGAGGCCGTCGTGTACTTCGTCGTGTTCGAGGCGGTGACCAACGCGGTGAAGCATTCGGGTGCCTCCTCTGTCGAGGTCTCCGTTGGACGAGTGGGGGAGCAGATCGTGGTCGTGGTCCGTGACGACGGGCGTGGTGGTGCCGATCCGGCCGGGCGGGGGCTGAGCGGCCTCGCCGGTCGGGTCGCCGCTCTCGACGGCGAGTTCGTGCTGAGCAGCCCCGAGGGCGGGCCGACGGAGCTGCGGGTGATGCTGCCGTGCGCGTGATCCTCGCCGAGGACTCGGCGCTGCTGCGGGAAGGCCTGGTTCGCCTGCTGGCCGAGGAGGGCCACGAGGTACTGGCCGCGGTCGGTGACGCGACCGAACTGCTCGCCCAGGTGCGCCAGCGGCAGCCGGACGTGGTCGTGGTGGACGTCCGCATGCCACCGACGCACACGGACGAGGGCCTGCGTGCCGCGCTGGAGATCCGGCGCACCTGGCCCGGGGTGGGTGTTCTGGTGCTGTCGCAGTACGTGGAGAAGCGGTACGCGACCGAGTTGCTCAGCACCGACTCCGAAGGCGTCGGTTACTTGCTCAAGGACCGGGTGGTCCAGGTGGGCGAGTTCCTTGACGCGCTGCAACGGGTCGCCGAGGGCGGGGCCGCCTTCGATCCCGAGGTGGTCCGGCAGCTGCTGTCCCGAACCCGCCACGTCGATCCGTTGGCGCGCTTGACGATCCGGGAACGCGACGTGCTCGACAGGATGGCGCAGGGACACACCAACAACACCATCGCCGAACAGCTGCACGTGTCTCGGAGCGCCGTGGAGAAGCACGTCAACGCGATCTTCGAGAAGCTGGACCTCTCGCACACCACGGGGTACAGCCGTCGCGTGCTCGCGGTCCTGCGCTACCTCGGGTCCTGAACCCGCCTGCGCTTCGCCACCCGCGTCACCACGAACCAGATCACCACCAGGACGACCGCCGCGGCCACTCCCTTCGACAGCACGCCCGCGTACTGCTCGACCAGTCCCCAGTTCTCCCCCAGGGTGTAGCCCGCGAGCACGAAGGCGGTGTTCCACACCAGGCTTCCCAGCGTGGTGAAGAACAGGAAGGTCGACATCCGCATCCGCTCCACGCCCGCGGGAACGGAGATGAAGCTGCGGAAGATCGGGATCATCCGGCCGAAGAACACCGCCTTCACCCCGTGCCGGGCGAACCACGCCTCGGTGCGGTCGATGTCCGCGACCTTCACGAGAGGCAGTTTCGCCGCGATGGCGCGGGTGCGCTCCCGGCCGAGCAACGCGCCGACCGCGTACAGGACCAGTGCGCCGACGACGGAGCCGAGCGTGGTCCACAGGATCGCGCCCACGAGGCTGAGGCTCCCCTTGCTCGCGGTGAAGCCCGCCAACGGCAGGATCACCTCGCTGGGGAGAGGGGGGAACAGGTTCTCCAGTGCGATGGCGAGGCCCGCTCCGGGCCCTCCCAACGCTTCCATCAGCCCGATGGCCCAGCCGGTGATGCCGCCGGGCTCGGTGCTGGTTGCCAGGTTCATGACTTCGTCGATCACACCTACGACGCTAGGAAGCCCGATGCGGGAAGTCGCTGAGGAAGACCACCCAGAACTGAGTTGAGAACCACAGCAAAAGATTGAAGAAAACCTCAGTGCGCCGAGCCCCCGCACCGTCCCAGACTGGCCGAGGCGGAATCGCTGTGCACGGATCACACAGCCGGTTCCGCTCAAGGACCGAGGGCAACGGACGGCTCTCGGCTCGCTCGGATCACGGAACTGGAGGCCGAACCCGATGCCGAAGGACTGATCGATGGGAAAACTGAACAGAGAGAAGCGTGCGGCCGAGGCACGGCAACGAGCGCGCGACCGTGGCGGACGCACCTGGCCGTGGACCACCTCGGACATGGCGGACGTCGACGACGACCGCCGGGGCGAGGGGAAGGGCGACGAGGCGTCGTCGCACACGCTGCGATCACTCGCCCGCACCGCCGCCCAGGTTCTTGTGCACAGTGGACCGTTGGCAGCGAGGACGTTCATCGACGACCTGAACTCCGTCTGCCAGACGCTCGGTCTGCGGCGGGCGCACCTCGTCCTGGACCAGGTGTTGCTGGAAGAGGTCCAGCGGGCGTGGCAGCGCGGATGGCTGCCGATCGACGTGTTCCAGTTCGTCCGGCGCAGGGTGGGGAACGAGGCCGCATCGCTGGCGGTCGACGTGGTCGCGGCGGAGCACGCACGTCATGCCTCGGCCACCGTGCACCCGCGGTGGCAGGACCAGGTGGTGGAGATCGGAGCCACTGTCTGGTGGGACCTGGCGGAGCCGCTGCTGAGCCAGTGGGCCCGTCGGCACGACCACGACGAGATGACCGCGCTCATCACTGCGGTCGCTGTTCTCGGTGAACTCGCCTTCGCTCTGGCCACCATGCCGAGCCTGCCGCCACCCGGCAGTGTTCGGGACGCCGGCCAAGCGTGTTCCGGTGTTGATGAGAAGGTGCTCTCACGGGTTCGAGGTCTGCTTGCCAAGGCCGAGTCGACCGACTACCCCGATGAGGCCGAGGCGTTGTCGGCCAAGGCACAGGAGCTGATGAACCGGTACGCGCTGGACCGTGCGGCGGTGGAATCCGAGACACGCGCAACACCCGCCGTGGCCGTGCGTCGGATCTGGTTGGAAAGCCCCTACCTGGCGGAGAAAGCGCATTTGGCCACAGCGGTCGCCACTGCCAACCGGTGTCGTTCGGTGCTCGCGGAGAAGCCGGGCTACCTCACGCTGATCGGTGATCAGTTCGACCTCGACACCACCGAACTGCTGTCGACCTCGCTGCTGGTGCAGGCCAACAGGGAGATGCTGGTCGCAGGAAAACGGACCGGTCAGGCGAAGACCCGCTCGTTTCGCCACGCCTTCTTGATCTCGTACGGCGTGCGAATCGGCGAGCGACTGCGCGCGGTCACCGAACTCAAGGACACGGAGTCCCGTGAGCTCGTCCCCGTGTTCGCCGCGCGCGAGCGGGCGATCGACGGCACCTTCGGCGAACTGTTCCCACAACTGACACCGCGGCGTTTCACCGTGCGCGACGCAACCGGCTGGGCTGCCGGGCACGCCGCCGCGGATCGAGCCCGCCTCACCCTGGAACGCGATCAGCTCCGTTGAGCGCGGACCCCGAGGCTGTCCGAACCGCAGAGAGTCCGAGCCACAGAGATTCCGAGCCACAGAGAGGAGGACAACCCACAGCGTGCGTTTCACTCTGGGAGTTGGCGAACCTGGGAGGCGTCGATCTCCAGGCGTCCCGTGGTGTCACCGGCGATCTGGAGGCGGTGGGTTATGGCGTGGTCGAGCTGCTTGGCCAGCCTCGGGATCGTGGTCGAGCTCAGGTAGGTCTCGGCGCCCGCGTCGAGCAGGCGGCGGATCGGACCCTCGTAGCTGACCCCGAGGACGTCGTCCTCGATCTCGGCGATGATGACGCGGGCCTTCGGGAACTTCGACTGGAGGCCGCCGATCAACTGCGGGCTGATCGGCGGCGTGAGCAGGACTTCGGCGGTCGCCGGGGCCTTGTGCATGTCCAGCACGATGTAGTCCGCGCCGAGTTCGGCGGACAGCAAGGCCCGAGCGGAGGCTGACAACTTCATCGCGGTGGCGACGATGGTGACTTCGTCCTCCTCGTCCTCCGCGTCCGGAGAACCGGGCTCGGTGAAGGCTTCGTCCGGCGTGCCGCGTGCGGTGGAGATCGTCGCGATCGGCTCGCCGTCCTGGGTGATGACTACGTTCTCGCCGGGCCTCAGGGCGTCGATGAGGGATGCGACGTCGTCGGGGAGGCGGGTCACATCGACCTGCCACGTCGGCGAGGTGGAGCGTTCGCGGGTCATGCGACGCGGGACGAGTGCGGGACGGTGATGACGAGAGCCTGCTGGGTATCTCGGGCTCGGGCCTGGCGGGCCGGTCTGGTTCTCGCAGTGGACGCGGTCGCTGTCGTCATGAACTCGGTCTCCCCACCTTGGCCGGATCACCGTCTGACGCTCGTCCTGCGGTAGACGGCACTCGTCAGGACGCTCGGCGGCGGTACCGGGTTGCGCGTGGCACTGCAGCTGAGCGCGCGCCGTACGGCGGTACCTGCGATGACGTGCTGGAGGATGACCTGTGGGGCCGGTGGGACTCGAACCCACACTGGCACGGACCTAAACCGTGTGCCTCTGCCAATTGGGCTACGGCCCCCTGCGGGACACAGCCTATCGGCCGTGCCGGAGGGCGTCGCGGGCAGCGTCGGAACGTGGTTTGCCGACTTTCGGCGTGCCGGTGTCCGGCCTGCGCGCGGTGCTGACTACCGTGTTGGGCCGGAGTGTGTCGTGAGCGAGGAGGAGCCGTGGCCCGCGACCCGGACACCATTGAGCGCGAGATCGAGCAGGCGCGAGACGCGCTCGCCACCACGTTGGACCAGCTGAGTGTGCGTGCGCACCCGAAGCGGTTCGTGGAGAGCGGATCGGACGCCGTGCGTCACAAGCTGGACGACCCCAAGATCAAGCTTCCGCTGATCGGGCTGGGCGTGCTTGTGGTGCTGACCCTCGTGCGCAAGCTGTTCCGCTAGGCGGTTCAGCGCAGCAGGGGCATCAGGGCCTCGTCGACGAGCCGGTCGATGTAGGTCGGATCAGCGGGCTCACCGATCAGCATCAGCCGGTGGGTGAGCGCCGCACCGGCCAGTTCGACGACGATGCCGTGCGGGGCGTCCTCGCGGATCTCACCGCGCGCGGTGCCCGCTTCGAGGATTCTGCGCAGGATCCTCCGCTGCGAGCTGAGGAAGCCCGCGCGGAACGCCTCCGCGAGCTCGGGTTCGTGCGGCAGCTCGCCGACGAGTGCCTGCGCGGCCTTGCCGATGGGGCCGGTGAGCAGGGTGGCGTAGGTGGACAGGAACTCGCGCAGGTCGTCGGCGACGGTTCCGGTGTCCGGTTGCGCGATGGCGCGGCTGACCAGCTCCTGGCAGGTGTCGATGACCAGTTCGAGCTTGGACTCCCAGCGGCGGTAGATGGTGGCCTTGCCCGCCCTGGCCCGCGCGGCGACCGCGTCCATGGTCAGTGCGCGGTAGCCGACCTCGGCCATGACCTCCAGCGTCGCCTTGCGCAGTGCGTCGTCCCTGGTGGCGTCGCGGGGTCTGCCCCGCTGAACTGTTCTGGGCTGTTCCGACTGGGGCGCTGTGGCCACCGTGCCTCCCCTGCGACCGGATGCGGCCCGTGTGCCCGCGCGCCAATCCTAGGTCGCCGGGGGAAGCCCCGTGCTCAGCCCGCCGCGCTCGTGGACTCCTCGGGCTCGGCCTCGGGGGCCGGGGGCTGCTCGGGCGGGGCGCCGCCGGAGGTCATGCCGTGGCGGGCGTGCAGGTAGGCGGTGGTGAAGGCGAAGGCGTCGCCGTTGAGCAGGTGCACGACGGTGCGCTGCTTCTTCCCGGTGACGATCTTCTCGACGATCTGGTCGGCGCTGTCGCGTGCCGCGATCAGGCCGGGGGCGTGCGCGGTGGTGCTCTCCTCGCCCGCGTTGACCGTGATGGTCCAGTCGTCACCGTCGGGAACGTAGTTGATCGTGATCGGTGTGCTGTCCATGCCGCGCCTCCCGTGGGCTCGCTCCCATGGTGGGAGACGGTCGGCGTCTCCGCAGGGCGAGCTTCACCCGGATGGCCGCCAGTAACGAATTCGGTTCGCAATCGGACAAACCAGGTGTCCGACCACGGGTGAGGAGGGTTGCCGTGCGGTTTCTCGGTGGAGTGCTGGTCGCGTGCGCGCTCGTCCTCTCCGTTCAGCACACAGCGGTCGCCGAGCAGGCGCCGGACTGCGGCATCGTCGTCGCGCTGGGCCTGACGCCGGAGGACTGCCAGATCACCGCCCCGTCGCCGCCCACGGCCAGGACGGCCGAGCCGACCTCGGCGGCCGACCCGTACTACGCCGGGGGCGACACGGTCTCCGGCGGCGCGATGCTGGCTTCACCGCCGGAGAGCCCCGTGCGCGGAGCCCCGGCGCCCGCACTCGCCATCGGCCTCGCCCTGCTGGCTCTCGCGGGGGTCGGCGCGGTGGCGGTGCGGATCGTCCGGGACTGAGGCTCAGGCGGGTTGCAGTCCGCGCGAGCGGTCGAGCAGGTGGACCGCGAGCGTGCACACGGCTCCGGTCAGCATCAGCGCCAACCAGGGTAGGTAGGGCGCTCCGATCTCCTCAGCGAGGTCCAGCGCGGCGCCGGTGAGCAGGTTGCCCACGGTGATCCCGATGCCGGAGATCGTGTTGTACAGGCCGTAGTGCGTCGCGACCTGGCGGTTGCCCGACAGCGAGACGATCGTGTCCATCTCGAACGGGTAGCCGACCATCGTGCCTGCCGTCAGCACCGCCGCGGCCAGCAGCGCGGGGACGAGTGCGACGGGGGAGCCCGCGTGGTCCACGCCGAGCAGCGACGCGCCGAGCAGGACCGCGAACGCCGCCGTCATCAGGCCGATGCCGAGCACGAGGCAGCGGCCGGGTGACAGTTTTCGCTTGCACCACGCGGTGATCCGGACCTGGCCGACGATCGCCACGACGGCGGAGATGGCGAACAGCGCGCCGACGCCGATGGTGCCGCCGAGCTCGCTCCCACTGACCTTCCGCACGTGCAGCGGCAGCAGCAGGTAGACCTGGAACGACAGCACGTAGGAGCCGATCATCGCGGCGGAGAACAGCAGGAACTGCCGGTTCCGCAGCACGGTCCGCCACGAGGAGACGCGGTCCGCGTTCGCCGCCTCGTGCGTGGGCAGGGCCCGGACCTGGGCGATGGTCAGCCCCAGGAACACTGCGGCGGCGACGAGGCAGGTGAGCCGGAAGTCGAGACCGGTCAGCGCGAGCCCGAGCAGCGGACCGACCAGGATTCCCGCCTGGTAGAAGACGTTGAACAGCGCGAACGCCTCCACCCGGCGCTCTCCGGCGTCGGCGGCCAGGTAGGCGCGGACGGCGGGGTTGAACAGCGCCCCGGCGAACCCGGTCGCGAACGAGGCGATGATCAGCGCGGGCAGCGAGTCGACCAGCCCGAGCAGCGCGAAGCCCCCGGTGCGCAGCGTGCACCCGGCGACGATCAGCGGTTTGTAGCCGAAGCGGTCGGCGAGCGCTCCGCCGAGCAGGAACATGCCCTGCTGCGAGAGGTTGCGAACGCCGAGCACGAGCCCGACCAGCCAGCCCGCGAGCCCGAGCGTGCCGGACAGGTGCGCGGCGAGGTACGGCATGAGCATGTAGAACGCGACGTTGATCGTGAACTGGTTGACCACGAGCATCCGCGCGGGGCGGTTGAAGGACCGGTACTGCGCAAGGGTTTCTCGCATCACGCACCCACCGGGGCGGTCACGGCGGCGCAGCGGGTCCAGCGGTGGATCTCGCGCTCGGTGGGGCTGGCCACCTCGTCCGGGTTCTCCGCGACGGACGCGCCGAGCAGGCCGTTCGCCTCGCAGTACTCATCGTTGAACACGGTGTCGTAATACCGTTGCGGCCCATCGGGAAACACGGCGGCGACGCGCGTGTCAGGGGCTGAGGTCCGAGCCACCCAGCCCGCGACCAGTGACACCGCGCCCACGCTCCACCCGCCGGTGGCGAAGCTGGTCGCGGCGAGCTCGCGGCACATCCGGACGGCCTCGGCGGGCGCGACCCAGTGGACCTCGTCGAAGTGCTCGTAGGCGACGTTGCGGGGGTAGATGCTGGAGCCGAGCCCGCGCATCAGCCGGGGCCGCGCGGGTTGGCCGAAGATCGTCGAGCCGATGGTGTCCACGCCGATCAGGCGCAGCCGCGGGAAGTGCTTGCGCAGCTCGCGGGACACGCCCGCGGAGTGCCCGCCGGTGCCGACCGAGCACACGAGCGCGTCCACGCGGCCCAGCTGCGCGATCAGCTCGTGCGCCAGCGACGCGTAGCCGTCGACGTTGTCGGGGTTGTTGTACTGGTCGGGGCAGTAGGAGCCGGGATAACGGGCGAGCAGTTCGGCGACGCGCTGCCTGCGCGCCTCCTGCCAGCCGCCGGTGGGGTGCGGCCGCCGGACCAGCTCCACGCGCGCACCGTGCGCGGCGAGCAGGCGGTGCATGATCGGCTCCAGCCCGGGGTCGGTGACCAGGGTGACCGGGTGGTCGAAGGCGATCCCGGCCAGCGCGAGGCCGAGGCCGAGCGTGCCGCTGGTGGACTCGACGATCATGCAGCCGGGCGCGAGGTCGCCGCGCTCCCTGGCCTTGCCGATCATGTGCAGCGCCGGGCGGTCCTTCATCCCGCCGGGATTGCTGCCCTCCAGTTTCGCCCAGAAACCGTGGCCGCCCGGCTCGTCGATCCACAACACCGGGGTGTTGCCGACGACGGAGGTCAGATCGGTTCGGACCTGCGTGGTGGTGTTCATCTGCGTTGTCCCTCAAGGGATTGTGGGCGCGCGAAAGCGCGACCGAGCGCGAATGTGACGGTGGACCGTCCCCGGAAAGGGGCGGTGGCACTGTCAGTTCCGAGCCACGCAAATGGTCAGCAGAATTGCTCGTCCACTGTGGACTGATCTGCCGGAGGAGTTCCGCCGTCGCCGTGGCGGAACCGGAGACGTCACGAGCCCGAAGGCGGGCAGGATGACGGCCAGTTCGGCCAGCGGCGCGGGTTCGCCCTTCGCGCGCGGCAGAGCGGTGCACAGCAAGTCATCCGAGGAATGCGCGTGCGGATCGCACGGCGGCAGGTTGTGCGAGTGCCCATGCGACGCGTGCGCGACGGGAGCCGGGGTTCCGGACTCGAAAGAGCAGCACACAGACAGGTGCAGCGTCACGTAAATGGCGAGCAGGAAGAAAGTCGAGAAACGGATCCGGACACGCTGCGTGGCCATCTCGTTTCGCACAGCCACAGGGTACCCACTTCGTGATGTGAACGGGGATGCCATCTGCCGGAGCCGCGTGTAGGAATGTGCGATGACAACCCCGAGAACTGCGCGGACCCGGCTCGGTCTGGCTGTCCTCGCCGTGGTCCCGGTGCTGGCAGGTGTGCTCACGCCGGTCTCAGCGACCGCGGCACCCGAGGACCGGATGGGATGGCCGGGCGGCGCCAAGCGCGCCACCTCCACCGGCTACGGCGGTGGCGTGGCCACCGTCGACCACGATGCGACCAAGGCGGGGATCGAAGCCCTCGCCAGGGGTGGCACGGCTGTGGACGCAGCCGTCGCCGCGGCGGCCGCGCTGGGTGTCACCGAGGCGTACTCGGCCGGCATCGGCGGCGGCGGCTTCTTCGTCTACTACGACGCCCGCACCAAGCAGGTGCACACGATCGACGGCCGTGAGACGGCGCCCGCCGCCATGGGCCCGAACTCCTTCGTGGACCCCAAGACCGGCAAGGTGCTGCCCTTCGACCAGGCCGTCACCTCCGGCCTCTCCGTCGGCGTGCCCGGCACCCCGGCGACGTGGGACCGCGCGCTGCGCAAGTGGGGCCGCCTGGACCTCAGGCAGAACCTGCGTCCCGCCATCGAGATCGCCCGCAAGGGCTTCGTCGTCGACGAGGAGTTCCGCGGCCAGACCGCGCTGAACGAGAAGCGTTTCCGCGCCTTCCCCGCGACCGCCGAGCTGTACCTGCCGGGCGGCAAGCTGCCCGAGGTCGGCTCGAAGCTGAAGAACCCGGACCTGGCCGACACCTACGAGCAGCTCGGCCGCAAGGGCGTCGACTGGCTCTACAAGGGCGAGCTGGGCCGCGACGTCGCCAGGACGTCGGAGAAGCCCCCGGTGGACCCCGCTGCCGGGCTGACCGTGCCCGCGGGCCTGATGAAGCCCGCCGACCTCGCCGCCTACGAGGTGGAGGAGCGCAAGCCGACCAAGATCGGCTACCGGGGCCTGGACGTCTACAGCATGGCCCCGCCGTCCTCCGGTGGCACCACCGTCGGCGAGGCGTTGAACATCCTGGAGAACTACCGGCTCTCCGGCAAGACGCCCAAGGACGAGGCCGAGGCGCTGCACCTCTACCTGGAGGCCACGCGGCTGGCCTACGCCGACCGCAACAAGTGGGTCGGCGACCCGGGCTTCGTGAACGTCCCGGTGCAGGGGCTGCTCTCCGACGAGTTCGCCAAGCAGCGGGCCTGCGCCATCAAGCAGGACAAGACGATGGGCCACCCCGCGGTCGCCGGTGACCCGACGAAGATCGTCCCCGGCCAGCCGTGCGCGACGCCGATGCCCGCCGCCCCGATGACCTACGAGGGCCCGTCCACCACGCACCTGGTGACGGCGGACCGCTGGGGCAACGTGGTGTCCTACACGCTCACCATCGAGCAGACCGGCGGCAGCGGGATCACCGTGCCCAAGCGCGGGTTCCTGCTCAACAACGAGCTGACCGACTTCGACATCGAGCCGCCCGCCGCGGGCAAGCCGCTGCCCGCCAACGCGCCCGCCGCGGGCAAGCGCCCGCGCAGCAGCATGTCGCCGACCATCGTGCTCAAGAACGGCAAGCCGCTGCTCGCGGTCGGCTCGCCCGGTGGCTCGACGATCATCACCACCGTGCTGCAGACGCTGGTGAACCGGCTCGATCTCGGCAAGTCGCTGCCGGAAGCCGTTCTCGCGCCGCGGATCTCGCAGCGCAACGCCGCCAAGACCGAGGCGGAGAAGGGCTTCATGGACGGCCGGCTGCGCTCCCTGCTGGAGGCGAAGGGGCACCAGTTCACGCTGGCGCCGACCACCTTCGCGCCGAATCCGGAGATCGGCACGGTCGCCGCGCTGGAGTTCCTCGGCAACGGCCGCATCCAGTTCGCCGCCGAGCCCAGCAGGCGCGGCGGGGGAAGCGCGCTCGCGCTCATCCCGATCCGCTAGCGGACAACCCCGACGGGCCCCCGGACGACCGGTTCCGGGGGCCCGTCGGGCTCCGCAGGGGGGAACCCTGAAAACACCCCCAGATCGCCTTCGCGGGCGACTGGGCAGGGCTTTTCGGGGATACCTTCGGAGCATGGAATCGTTCTGCTCCTTCGAGGGCTCGGGTGGCACGGTGGTGCCGGTCCGCCGGACCGTTGCCAGCACCGACAACGTCGCGGTCGGTGTCACCGCGATGTGGGCCACCCCGCAGGGCTGCCTCCTGGAGGTGAGCGTCACCGCCAGGTCCGATGGCCTCGCGGGCGCGGAGTGGGAGCGGATCCGAGCGGGCCTGACGGACTCGGCCACTTCGCCGCGCTTCGCCGTCCGGTTCGCCGACGACACGCTCGCCGTCGAGCACGGCGGGGGCTGGCCGAGCTACCGGCACAGCGACGGTGCGTGGCGGCTGGAGCCGTCGTTCAGCGTCACCTGGGCCGAGGCCACGGTCAGCGACGACGCGGTCCGCACCTACGCGATGCTGTCGCTGTGGCCGTTGCCGCCCGAGCAGCCCTTCGAATTCCTGGTCGAGTGGTTCTCCGCCGGGGTGGAGCCCACCGGGATCATGTTGGACGGCGCCGAGATCGCCGCGCTGCTCCGCGACACCGGGTCATGACCTGAGCGGCAGCGTGACCCGCACGTGCAGGCCGCCCTTCGCCCTGGCCTCGGCCGCGACGGAACCGCCGTGCGCCTGGACGATCGAGGACACGATCGACAGGCCGAGCCCGGCGCCACCGTCGGAGGAGCCCGTGCGCTCGGTGCCCCTGCGGAACGGCTCGAACAGCAGTGGAACTGTCGACGGATCGATCACCCGGCCCGTGTTCACCACTTGGAGCCCGCTGCGCGCGTTGGTGCGAACCCAGATCTGGCCGCCATCCACGTTGTGCCGCACCGCATTGCCGATGAGGTTGGTCACGAGCTGAGTGAGCAGCACGAGATCTCCCAGCACCAGCAACGGTTCCGCGTTCACCTCGACCTCGATGGAACGGCCCGCCGCGGCGGACGCGTGCTGTTCGACGACGTCGGTGACGATGCGGTGCAGCTCGACGGGAACCCTGTTCTCGATGCCGCGATCACTGCGCGCGAGCAGCAGCAGCCCGTCGATGAGCCGTTCGCTGCGGCGGTTGGCCTCCAGCATCTGTTCGCTGACCTGGGCGAGCTGCTCGCGGTCGGGGTTCTTCAGCCCGATCTGGATGGCCGCGCGCTGGATGGCCAACGGCGTGCGCAGCTCGTGCGAGGCGTTGGCGATGAACCGGCGCTGGCTGTCGAACGCGTGCTGCAACCGGTCCAGCATCGTGTCGAAGGTCCCGGCCAGCTCGGTCAGCTCGTCGCGCGGACCGGCCAGCGCGATCCGCTCGTGCAGGTTGGCCGAGGACAGCCGCTGCGCCGTCGCGGTGATCTGGTGCAGCGGGCGCAGCACCCGGCCGGAGATCCACCAGCCCGCCGCCACCGACAGCGCCGCGATGAAGATCAACGCCAGTGCGGAGTACAGCAGCAGGGACGACAGGGCGGTGTCGGCGCTGACGGCGGCGATGTCCTTGGTCAGCAACTCGAACCGCCGCGCGGCCGTGAACTCGACGCCGGACGCTGGGATGCCCGGTGTCACGCCGCTCCACAGCATCTGTGCTTCGGTCGGCACGTCGGACTTCGCCACCGCGATCGACACCCGGTCCGCGATCGTCTGGGACATCAGCAGGTAGACCACGGTGACGAGCACCGTGCCGGAAGCCAGGAAGAGTCCGGTGTAGAGCGCGGTCAGCTTGGTGCGCACGGTCGGCCGCAGCAGATCCATCGCGGCCTCAGATCCGGTAGCCGGCGCCGGGAACGGTCTCGATCACCGGCGGCTCGCCGAGCTTGGAGCGCAGTTTCGACATCGCCACGCGCACCGCGTTGGTGAACGGGTCGGCGAACTCGTCCCACGCCTGCCTGAGCAGCTGTTCGGAGCTGACCACCGTGCCCTGCGCGCGCAGCAGCACTTCCAGCACGGCGAACTCCTTCGGTGTCAGCTCGATCCGCCTGCCGTCCCTGGTGACCCGGCGTCGCGCCGCGTCCAGCTCGACGCCCTTCGCGCTGAGCACGGGCGGCAGCACGGGGGCGGCGCGGCGGGCCAGCGCGCGCACGCGCGCCACCAGCTCCGGGTACTCGAACGGCTTGGTCAGGTAGTCGTCGGCGCCGAGTTCGAGGCCGTCCACGCGGTCGTCCAGCGAGCCCGCCGCGGTCAGCATCAGCACCTTGGTCCGGCTGGCCGAGCGCGCGAGCTCCCCGCAGATGTCGTCACCGTGCATGCCGGGCAGGTCGCGGTCGAGCACCACCACGTCGTAGTCGTGCACGGCGAGCCGTTCGTGCGCGGTGAGCCCGTCGTAGGCGACGTCGACGGCCATCGCCTCGGACCGCAGCCCCGAGGCGACCAGATCGGCGAGGACCTTCTCGTCCTCGGCCACCAACACCCTCATCCGGCCCTCCACCAGCTCGGTTGTACCCGCCCACCCTGCACGGGCCGGGGTTTCCGAAAGGTTTCCGGTGAACGAAAACCTTCCGAAACACCCCACCACGTAGACCTGGTCGCCGTAACGCCGACGACGGCGAAGTCAGCTATTCGAGGAGAGCGACACGATGAGAACACTGCGGCTCGCTGGTGTCAGCGCCGTCCTGATGTCGGCGCTGGTGCTGGCCGGGTGCTCCGGAACGCCCGACAACAAGGTCGCCTCGCTCGGCGGGGACAAGGGCAAGACCGCCGAGCAGAGCGACGCGGACGTGCCCAAGGACCCCAAGGAACGCATGCTCAAGTTCGCGAAGTGCATGCGGGACAACGGCGTGGACATGCCCGACCCCGAGTTCGGCGAAGGCGGTTCGTCGATCACGCTCGGCCAGGGCGATGTGGACAGGGACAAGTTCGAGAAGGCCAACAAGGCCTGCGAGAAGTACTCCGGCGCCAAGGACTTCAACCCCAACGACCCGAAGTTCAAGGAGGAGCAGCTGAAGTTCGCGAAGTGCATGCGGGACAACGGCGTCGACATGCCCGATCCCGGTGCCGACGGCTCGGCGAGGGCGATCCCCATGGACAAGGACCCGGCGAAGATGGAGGAGGCGCTCAAGAAGTGCAGCGGTGACGGCAAGGGCGGCTTCGTCTCGGTGCGCCCGGGTGGTGGCAAGTGACCGAGAAGCGCAGCGGCCGCAGGGCCGCCATCGTCGTCGGAGCCGCCGCGGTGCTCGCCGCGGGCGGGATCACCACGGCCGCACTGCTCAGCGGAGGGGACCCGGCCGCAGCCGACGGCGCGAAGACCAAGCCGGGCGCCACCTCGGCGATCGAGAAGACCACCTTGGTGCAGCAGGAGAAGGTCGATGGCAAGCTCGGCTTCGGCGGCACCTACGACGTGACGGCGGGCGGCTCCGGCGGCGGCATCTACACGTCGCTGCCGAAGGAGGGCCAGGTCGTCAGGCAGGGCCAGCAGCTGTACTCCGTCAACGACCGCACGGTGCCGCTGTGGCGGGGCGGGGTTCCCCTGTGGCGCAAGCTCTCCTCCGGCGTGGACAAGGGCTCCGACGTCAAGATCGTCGAGCAGAACCTGCGCGATCTCGGGTTCTTCAAGCAGACCCCAGACGAGAAGTTCAACGACGCCACGGCCGCGGCGATCAAGAAGTGGCAGAAGGCGCTCGGCGTCGAGCAGACCGGCGCGATCGACGTCGGCGACGTGGTGATCATGCCGAGCGACATCCGGATGACCAAGGTCGAGGGCACGCTCGGCGGTCCCGCGCAGGGCAAGCTCGGCACGGCCAGCACCACCGATCGCGTCGTCACGGTGAAGATGCCGGTGACCAAGCAGTCGGTCGCCAAGAACGGCGCCAAGGTCGAGGTCGCGCTCCCCGGTGGCAAGCGCGCGCCGGGCAGGATCACCTCGGTCGGCACGGTCGCGACCAAAGCCGAGGACGACAAGGGCTTCGGCGGCTCCCCGCCCACGGTCGACGTGGAGGTCGTGCTCGACGACCCCGGCTCGGCGGGCGCGCTCGACGGGGCGCCGGTGTCGGTCTACTTCACCAGCGAGAGCAAGGAGAACGTGCTCGCGGTGCCGCTGAACGCCTTGCTGCGCTTGGCGGAGGGCGGCTACGGCGTGGAGCTGGTGCAGCCCGACGGCAGCACGAAGCTGGTCGGCGTCGAGCTGGGCCTGTTCGGCAACGGCAAGGTCGAGGTGACCGGCGCGGACATCCGCGAGGGCGCCAGGATCAAGGTCGCGGCATGACGAACCCGACCCTCGCCACGGTGATCGAGATGGAGCGGGTCTCCAGGACCTACGCCGGGGACGTGCGCGCGCTGCGCGAGGCGTCGCTGCGGATCGTGGAGGGCGAACTGCTCGCGGTCGTCGGCCCGTCCGGCTCCGGCAAGTCCACCATGCTCCAGCTCATGGGCACGCTGGACCGGCCGTCCGAGGGCGTGGTGCGGCTGCTCGGCCACGACGTCGCCGCGCTGTCGGACCGGCAGCTCTCCGCGGTGCGGGCGAACTGGATCGGCTTCGTGTTCCAGCAGTTCTTCCTCACCCCGCACCTGAGCGCGGCGCAGAACGTGGAGACGGGCCTGCTCTACCACGGGCTCAGCCGCGCGCAGCGGCGGCGCAGGGCGCTGGAGGCGCTGGAGCGGGTCGGCCTGGGCCACCGCGTCGAGCACCGGCCCGCCGAGCTCTCCGGCGGGGAGAAGCAGCGGGTGGCGGTCGCGCGGGCGCTGGTGGCGCGACCGGCCGTCCTGCTCGCCGACGAGCCGACCGGGGCGCTGGACTCGCGCTCCGGGGCGGGCGTCCTCGCGCTGCTGCACGAGCTGAACGCGGAGGGCACGACGATCGCGGTGATCACCCACGACCAGGAGATCGCCCGCTCGCTGCCGCGCCGGGTGGAGCTGCTGGACGGGACGATCCGGCACGACACCTCGATCCGGGAGGCGGCATGACCACGCTCATCGACCGGCCCGCGAGCGCGGCACCGCAACCGCGCCCGTTGCCGAAGTCCGCGAGGGTCGGTCTCGCCGACCTGATCCGCGCGGGGCTCGCCGGTGTCGTCGGCAGGCCGACGCGGGCCGTGCTCTCCGCGCTGGGCATCGCGATCGGGGTCGCCGCGATGGTGGCGGTGCTCGGGATCAGCGCCGCCAGCCAGGCGGAGCTCAAGGCGCAGCTGGACAAGCTCGGCACCAACCTGCTCCAGGTGAGCGCGGGCAAGTCGTTCTTCGGCAACGAGACCCGGCTGCCGAAGGAGGTGGTGGAGATGGTCGCCAGGATCGGCAGCGTGCGGCAGGCGAGCGGGACCGGCGCGGTGCCCAACGTCAACGTCTTCCGCACCGACCTCAGCGACGCCAGGGAGACCGGCGGGATCTCCGTGCTCGCGGCGAAGCTCAACCTGCCGGAGACCGTCGGCGCGAGTGTCCGAAGTGGGACGTGGCTCAACGGCGCCATCGCCAAGTATCCCGGAGTTGTGCTGGGGCACAAGGCGGCCGAGCACCTCGGCATCGACAAGCCGGGCGCGCAGGTGTGGCTCGGCGCGCAGTGGTTCACCGTGGTCGGCATCCTCGACCCGGTGCAGCTGGTGCCGGAGCTGGACCGCGCCGCGCTCGTCGGCTGGGAGGTCGCCGAGCAGAAGCTGCGCTTCGACGGGCATCCCAGCACCGTCTACGAGCGCTCCGACGACGACAGCGTCGAGCAGGTCCGCGAGGTGCTGCCGGGAACGGTGAACCCGCAGAGCCCCAACGAGGTCAGCGTCAGCAGGCCGTCGGATGCGTTGCAGGCGCAGATCACCGCGCAGAACACCTTCGCCACCATGTTCCTCGGCCTCGGCGCGGTCGCGCTGCTGGTCGGCGGGGTCGGGGTGGCCAACACCATGGTCGTCTCCGTGCTGGAGCGGCGTTCGGAGATCGGGTTGCGACGCGCGCTCGGGGCGGGCAGGCGGCAGATCAGGGCGCAGTTCCTCACCGAGGCGGTGCTGCTGTCCGGGCTGGGCGGGCTCTTCGGGGTCCTGCTCGGGCTGGGCATCAGCATCGTGTGGTCGGTCAACAGCGGGTGGCCGATCACGGTGCCTGTCGTGGCGATCGGGGCCGGGGTGGGGGCCTCGGTGCTGATCGGTTCGCTGGCGGGCTGGTTCCCGGCGGGCAAGGCGGCGAAGCTCTCGCCGACCGAGGCGCTGGCGACCGCCTGAGGCAGGCGCGACAAGAGGAAGCCGGGGAGGTCAGGGCTCCCCGGCTTCCTCTCGCAGTGGTTTTCCTAGGCGGCGTAACCCTTACCGCCGATCCAGGTGCCGAGGTTGTGCGTGCTGATCCAGTACGCCCTCGGCACGTTGGCCCAGCCACCGCCGCCGGAACCCTCACCGGCGGGGTCGGCGATCAGGGCCTCGGCCCCGCCCGCCCGGTACCCGACGACCGCGACGTAGTGGTAGATGGTGCCGCCGGGGTAGCCCGGGGGGCGCCAGCCGCTGACCACGTTCGCGACGATCGGGTAGTTGTTGTCGATGTTGAGAACCAGGTCGCGGCGGAGCAGGTCCCGCTGTCCCTGGCTGGGCGGGTCCGTCATGTTCTTGGCCTCGAACCACGTGGTGCCCGCGAAGTGGTTCAGCGCGTTGCGGACGAGCCCGATGTGGTTGGTCCCGTTCGTCGTGGTGCCCATGAAGTTCGCCAGCGTCTGCTGGCTGGGCGGGGAGATCCTGGTGCTCAACGCGATCTGCGTGGAGCCGGGGCCGCACCAGTAGCCGGTCTCCTGACGGCGCCAGGTGTAGTTCAGTACCTTGCTGTCCGCCTGGGCGACGACGCCCTCGGAGGCCGCGTCAGGGGCGGCGTTCGCGGTACCGGCGGCGATGAGCGTCATGGTCGACGCACCGACGAGCAGCAGGGTTGCCAGTCGTTTGATCATGTTGAGTCTCCGTTGCTGATGACGTCCACAAAGGACGGACGGGACTGCGATGTGGAGTTGTCCGCCAGAGGCAGGGGTGGCGAGTGGCTCCACAGTGGACGTGCGTGGGCGTCCACTGTGGAGCGACCGCGAACTCAGGCGGTGTAGCCCTTTCCGCCGATCCAGGTACCCAGGTTGTAGGTGCTGATCCAGTAGGTGCGCGGCACGTTGTTCCAGCTCCCACCGCCGGCCCCGGCGGCGGCCGGGTCGGCGATGAGGGCCTCGGCACCACCGGCGCGGTAGCCGACGACGGCGACGTAGTGGTAGATCGTGCCGCCGGGGTAGCCGGGCGGGCGCCAGCCGCTGACCACGTTGGCGACCATCGGGAAGTTGTTGTTGACGTTGAGCACCAGGTCGTACTGCAGGCGGTCGCGCTGGGCCTGCGACGGCGGGTCGGGCAGGTTCTTGACCTCGAACCAGCTCGTGCCGATGTAGTAGTTCAGCGCGTTGCGGACGAGACCGATGTGGTTGGTCCCGTTCGTCGTGGTGCCCATGTAGTTCGCCAGCTGCTGCTGGCTGGGCGGCGTGCGCCGGGTGGCGATCGCCATCTTGGCCGAGCCGGGGCCGCACCAGTACCACGTCTCCTGGCCGTACCAGGTGTGGTTGAGGACCTTGCTGGACAGGGCGTTGACGGAGCCCGCGCTGGCCTCCGCCTTGCTCGCCGGGGTCGCCGGGGCGGCGGAGACGACGCCACCGGAGACGAGGGACAGGGCCGCCGAAGCGACCACCGCGAGGGCGGTCAATCTCTTGATCATGCTGTTCTCCGTGGGTGCAGGGGGTGATCACGGAGTGTGAGTGGCCTCACACGTGAAACAGGTTCGCCCCTGTCGGCGCTTTTGTGCGCCCCCCTTCAAGGCTGATCGAAGAACGCGCCGGTAATTCGATTCCGATCTGCTCCGTTCGGCGCAAGGGGGAACTCGCGCATCGAGGTCTTGTCCTCACCTGTTGACTCAGCGGAATGCGTGTGACTCTCTTCAGATTCCAGTTCGCCGGGGAGAGCGGGAGTCACCATGCTGCGCATTCACTTCACCACGGAGGACCTGGGCAGGACGCGCGTCGCCGCCGCACCGGACCCGCTGTGGGAGACGGTGCTGAGCGTGCAACGCCTGCTCGCGCGGGACAGCGACGCGATCTTCGACGGCTGGCGGCACCAGGTCCGCTCGGCCTTCACCCAGCCCAGCCTGCTCGACCAGTTGCGGCTGCTGCTCCCGTTGCTGCCCCCGCGCGGCTACTTCCCCGACTTCCTGACGCCGACGAACGGCTCTCAGGGCCTGCGTGCGGGCATCGAGGCGATCCTGAGCACGCCCAAGCAGCGTCTGCGCGCCGAGCTGGAGCTGCTGGACAACCGCTACCAGTTGCCGTCGTGGGTCAGCGCGCTCGCGGAGGGTGACCGGGAGGTGCTGCGCAGGCTGACCTCGGCGATCGTCACCTACCACGAGGTCGCGCTCGCCCCGTACCAGTCGCGCCTGCAGGCGTGCGTGGATTCCGACCGCGCCGTCCGTGCCCGCACCGTGCTCGACGCGGGCGCGGAGGGGTTGCTTTCCGGGTTGCGGCCGATGATGCGCTGGTCGTACCCGATTCTGGAAGTGGAGTACCCAGTCGATCAAGAACTGCGCTTGGACGGCAGAGGGCTGCTCCTGCTTCCCTCTTTCTTCTGCTACCAGTACCCGGTTTCGCTGATGGATCCGACGTTGACACCGGTGCTGGTGTATCCGGTGGAACGCGACGCCAGGTGGATCGGCGACGATTCCCGGCGCGCACGCAGCGACGCCGAACGCGCGCTCGCGGCGCTGCTCGGCAACACGCGGGCCGGAGTGCTCGAAGCGGTCGCGGCGGGGCACACCACCAGCGAGCTGGCGCGGCGGATGAACATCTCCCCGGCGTCGGCCAGCCAGCACGCGACCGTGCTGCGCAACGCCGGTCTGGTGACCAGCCGTCGCTACGGCAGCGCCGTGCTGCACACGCTCACGCCGCTCGGGGCGTCGCTGCTGCGCAATCCCGCCGAGCGCGCGGTCCAGGAGTCGCGCGCTTACGGCAGCCGGTAGCTCAGCCTCGCGATCCGCCCGCGCTCACCGGAGGCCCAGCAGGCGCCGTCGGTGGTGCAGTCGACGGTGTCGAAGCTCCCGCCGTCCAGGCGCGTCCAGCTCCGCCCGCCGTCCCGGCTCACGTCGCTGCCGGTCGGCCCGACCGCGACCACCGACCTCGGCCGGACGGCGATCCCCGACCGGTATCCGCCGAGCTGGCTCGGGCCCGCCTGCCAGGTGCGGCCGCCGTCACCGGTCAGCGCGACGGTGCTCGCCCCAGTGGCATTGGCGAAGTCCCCGCCGACCGCGACGCCCTCGCGCTTCCCGGTGAAGGCCATCCCGAAGATCCCGGCGCTCTCGCTCGCCGCGACCGGTGATTCCGTTGCGCGCCAAGTACGTCCACGGTCGTCGGAGTGGAAGACCCGCGACCTCGTCCCGCCGCCCGTCGCGAACCACGCGTCTCGGCGACCAGAGGAGACCAGGCACTGACCGCTCGCCGCGAACGCGGCCTCCTTGGCCAGAGCGGGCGGCATTCCCTTGTCGGGCAACACACTCCAGCTCCGCCCACTGTCCGAAGTGGACAGAATGCGGAACTTCCCGTCCACCGGGTCGCTCAGTGCGATGCCGTTGCGCGAGTCGAAGAACGTGAGGCAGTCGTAGAACGCCTTCGGCTCGGCGTTCTGGAAGGCCAGCTGCCAGCTCCGCCCGCCGTCCGAGGTCCGGTAGACCCGTGAGTCCGTGCCCTCGCCGATCGACAGCACCACCGCGCGGTCCGCGTCGAAGGCGTGGATGTCGCGGAACTGGAGCGCGCTCGCGCCCGGCGGATCGACGCGCTGCCACGCACGGCCACCGTTGACGGTGCGCAGCACGACCCCGCCGCTGCCGCCCGCCCAGGCGACGCGGTCGCTCACGGCTGACAGACCTCGGAAGCGCGCTTCGGTGTTTGTCGGGGTGAGCTGCCATGGTGACGCTGCCGCCGTCGCGGGAAGCGGAGTCAGCACGAGCAGGGCGACACTCAGGGGCAACCACCTCATGCGGTCGCAAGGTAGTGGCCGCGAGCAGTGGTTCATAGAGCTGGAAGGAGCAGCGCGTGTTGTTCCCCCAACGGTTTCTCGACGCCCTCGCGCAGGGGCGCGCCGACCTGGCGTTCCGCAGGTGGACCAAGCCCGCCGCGCGCACCGGCGGCAGCCAGCGCACCGCCGCAGGAGTCGTCGAGTTCGTCTCCGTCGAGGTCGTCGGGTCTCAGGAGATCTCCGCCGAGGCCGCGCGCCGCGCCGGGTACTCCTCGCTCGACGAGCTGCTGGCCGAGCTGGACCGGCGACCGGGGGAGATCTACCGCGTCCAGGTCCGGCTCACAGGCGCCGATCCGCGCGTTGCGCTGCGCGAGCGGGCTCCGACCCCCGCCGAGCTGACCGAGATCCGTGCTCGTCTGGACCGCTTCGACTCCGCGAGCACGCACGGCGCGTGGACGCTCGCCGTGCTGCGGCTGATCGCGGAGAGCCCAGGGGAGCCCGCCGCCCACCTCGCCGGCAGGCGGGGCCGGGAGACGCGACTGTTCAAAGTGGACGTTCGCAAGCTGAAAGAGCTGGGGCTGACCGAAAGCCTCGCCGTGGGCTACCGGCTCTCGGCCAGGGGCGAGGCGGTGCTGGCGGCTCTGGGCTGACCTGCTGGGCTGACCTGCGGAAAACGCCGTGCCCGCTGCCACTAAACTGGGTGACGACCCGCTCTTGCTCAACCAAATGCTGGGGAGACCATGTCCGGCGCGTCCTTCATCTCCACGACGATTCCCTACGTCAACGCCAGCCCGCACCTGGGCCACGCGCTGGAGTGGGTCCAGACGGACGCGTTCGCCCGGCACATGGCCATGCGCGGCCAGGACGTCTACGTGCTCAGCGGCTCCGACGAGAACGCTCTGAAGAACGTGCTCGCCGCCGAGAAGGCGGGCGTCTCCGCCGAGGAGCTCGTCGCGAGCAACGTGGTCTTCTTCGAGGAGCTGATGAAGCGCCTTGAGGTCGGCCTCACCCGGTTCATCCGGACCAGCGTCGACCAGGACCACATCGACGGCGCCGTGGAGATCTGGCGCAGGATGGCCGCCAGCGGCGACATCTACACCAAGGAGTACTCCGGCCTGTACTGCGTGGGCTGCGAGCAGTTCTACGGTGAGGACGAGCTGGTCGACGGCAAGTGCCCTGAGCACCTCACCGTGCCCGACCTGGTCAGCGAGACCAACTACTTCTTCAAGCTCTCCCGCTACGGCGACCGCCTGCTGAGCGCGCTGGACTCCGGCGAGATCAAGATCGTCCCGGAGACCCGCCGCAACGAGGTGACCAGCTTCGTCCGCGCGGGGCTCGAGGACATCAGCATCTCCCGCTCGATGGCTCGCGCGCGCGGCTGGGGCATTCCGGTCCCGGACGACGACAGCCAGGTCATGTACGTCTGGATCGACGCGCTGACCAACTACACCAACGCCCTCGGCTGGTTCCGCGACGACGAGAACTGGCGCAAGTACTGGGTCGAGGCCGATGACCGCGTGCACGTGGTCGGCAAGGGCGTCACCCGGTTCCACGCCGTGTACTGGCCCGCCATGCTCATGTCCGCGGGGCTGCCGCTGCCCACCGAGATCATGGTGCACGGCTACATCACCGCGGGCGGGCGCAAGATCGGCAAGTCTCTCGGCAACGCCGTCGACCCGGTCGCCCTCGTCGAGCAGTTCGGCGTCAACGCGATCCGCTACTTCCTGCTCGCCGACTTCTCGCCCTTCGGCGACGGCGACTTCAGCGAGGAGCGGCTCGTCTCGCGCTACAACACCGACCTGGCCAACGGCCTCGGCAACCTCGTCAGCCGCGTCACCAGCATGACGCAGCGCTACCGCGAGGGCATCGTCCCCGCGCCCGGCCCCGTCGAGGCGCCCGAGCAGTCCCTGGCCGAGCAGGTCGCCGTCAGTGCGCGCGAGTCCCTTGAGGCGATGGTCCGCTACGACCACCGCGAGGCCCTGACCAAGGTGTGGGACCTCGTCCGGCGCACCAACGCCTACGTCGACGAGCGCGCCCCGTGGCACCTCGCGAAGGCCGGCACCCCCGAGTCCGAGGCCCTGCTCGACACCACGCTGCACCACCTCGTCGGTGCCGTCCGGCAGCTCGGCGGGCTCATCCAGCCGTACCTGCCCGTGCCCAGCGCCGCGATCCTGGAGGCCCTCGGCGAGAAGGCCGAGAGCGTCCCCGCCGCCGACGCGTGGCTCTCCGACCTCACCGGCCGCGCCATCACCAAGCCCCCGGCCCTCTTCCCCCGCCTGGAACTCCCCACAGACGCGTCCTGACCCGCGCGAACCGGCCCAGTGAACGATTGAGTTGAACGTTCACAGGGCCGGTTCGCCCGTCTTCAAGACCCGCGAACCCCACCCCCGGCGGTCTCAAACCACGGCAAATACGCGGCCAGTCCGGCATCGGGTTCGCCAGTCGTCAAGTACCCCCGACCTAGGCTGGCGCCGTGACGGCTCGCCGTGGGAGGGCGGGGCGCTACAGGTTGATGCCGCCGTGGACGTCGCGCGCTTGGACGGCCTTGCCGCTGACGTCGCCAGAGATGTGGCTCACCACGCTGCCGCCGTCCGCGTGGATCTCCACTTTGGCCCTGTCGTACCTCTCGCGCAGCTCGCGCCCGAATTCCGGGTTCGCCTGCTCCGCCCGCTCCAGCTCCCTGCTCAGCTCCCCGACGCGCACCTCGTCCTCCGGCGCCTCGACCGCGGCCTCCAACGCCGCCCGCGCCTCCGGGCTCAACTGCTCCTTCACCCACCGAACAAGCCCACCGAACGCGGACGTCGCGGCCTTCGTCGCCAACACCGCCGCCATCGTCATGATCACCGGTTCCGGCATGTCATCCCCCATGCGCTCTCCGTGTACGTTCGTCAAATTAGTTGATCCAGTAGTAGGAGACCCTATTTTATTGCGCTCAATGTTCAGATCTTGTGTTTTTCGATAACTTCTCGGATGCTGTCGACAAGCGATTCTTGATCGATCAGGGAAAGTCTTCGTGAGCGATCGAAGATGACATCAACTTTCGATCTCGGACGTCGCTTCTTTTCTAGCCAGGAAAGTAGTGATTCGATGTCGGTATGCGGTAGGTTTTGTACGTCTTTTAGAATTTCATCTCGAGTCTCAGGGTTGGCGAGAATGTCTCGCAAAGGTTCGTTGCATCGAGCGCATTCCGTCTGCAAGTTTTCAGGCTGTGATGATCCGCCTCGTGCTTGGGGGATTAGATGCCCGATGGTTATCTTGGCTGCAGTGCCAGGTTCGCCTGGGTAAGGCTCTCTGACGCCAACGCCGCACACGGTGCAACGGTGCCCGTCACGCTCAAACACCAGGCGGCGATTCTTTTGGGATACAGAATCCTTTGGTGCTCGCTCGCCAAGCCAGCCGCGTGATCCCTTCTTGTCGAGTCGGTAGGTGTCAGTCGGAAGATTTTGAGGCTCATCTTTGTAAGAAGCGATGAGCCATCCGTCTGGTCGAAGTGCGCGAAGTCGTCGGTTGAGATGCTCGGCGCTTTCCGGGACTCCTTCATTTCCTAGATTGCTTCGAAGCTGTCTCATGGTGAAAGTTTCGCCAACTTCCACATTGAACCACAAATAAGCTGACAGTCTCTTCTCTGCTCCGAACTTGCTCTTTTTTCCTGGAGTTATCTGGACCTGCCACCACGGAACGCCATCGGGTGCCAGTGGTGACTCGCCGTTCGATTCGGGAAGCATCTGTCCAGTGTGTCCTGTTTGTTGAGGTACCTCAAGGTCATCATCTGGCCCTAGACCGTTCGGCAGGGTGTGTCAGTCCGTCGGGCTATCGTCGGACCCATGTTCGACATGGTTGAGCACTCCGACGACGCTGTCTACAGCTGCGGACAGCTCCTCGTGCTCCCACAGGCGGACCACGTGCCAGCCTGCGACCGTGAGGGCATCGTTGACCCTTCGATCGCGTTGGACGTTCCTGTGGAGCTTCGGTGTCCAGTACCACTCGTTGGTCGTGGGCTGTCGCCCATGGGTGGGGCAGGCATGCCAGAAGCAGCCGTCGACGAAGATCGCTACCTTGCGGGCCGTGAAGACGATGTCAGGCTTGACTCGCACACCATTGGGAAGCCGCAAGAGCAGGTCTTTGCGGTAGCGGTAGCCCAAGCCGAAGAGCGCTTTGCGCAGCGCGATCTCCGGCTTGGTGTCAGCCCTCCGGATTGCTCTCATGTTGCGCGAACGTCCAGCGTTCAACGGGGTGGGGTGGAGCCCGCTTGCGCGTGCGCTGTCGCGATCATCGCCGCTGCTCTTATCAGACATGCGCTGTCACCTGTTGCGATGGTGTACGTATGGAACCTGGTGTCCATGGACGATACTGCACGCGGTTGCTTGCTTGATCATTCTGACTAGAAGAGGAGTACCTGTTGCCCGGCCTCGAAGTGGTAGAGATCTGTGCTGGTGCAGGTGGTCAGGCGCTCGGCCTGGAAAAGGCCGGGTTCAGGCATCGGCTTGCTGTTGAGCTTGACGCGAACGCCTCGGCGACGTTGCGGAGGAATCTCAGTTCTGGTGAGGTCGTCACAGGCGATGTGGCTGATCTTGCAGTATGGAACCCTATTGAGCATCTGGGTGTTTCGTTGCTTGCTGGAGGGGTTCCATGCCCGCCATTCAGTATTGCCGGAAAGCAGCTGGGTGCCAATGATGAGCGAGATCTGTTTGCGTGGTCGGTCGAGTTGTGTGACCTTATCAAGCCTCAAGCTTTGATGCTGGAAAATGTTCGAGGGCTAAGTATGCCCCGCTTCGCTGGTTATCGGCAACATGTTCTAGACCGTCTTTCTCACATGGGGTACGTGGCCGAATGGAGACTGTTGCAAGCATCCGATTTTGGTGTTCCTCAGCTGAGGCCAAGATTTGTGCTGGTTGCCTTGCAGAACAAATACTCGCCCTACTTTTCGTGGCCAGAGCCGGTTGGGGCTCCCCCTACAGTAGGTGACACGCTTCGTGACCTGATGGCGTCCGGAGGGTGGGAAGGGGCTGATGCTTGGGCTCGAGGGGCCCAGCAAATTGCTCCAACAATCGTGGGTGGCTCTAAAAAGCACGGCGGCGCCGACCTGGGACCAACTCGGGCAAAAAAGGCATGGGCTGAGCTGGGCGTGGACGCGATGGGCGTCGCGGATGCGCCACCAGGGCCTGGTGACAAGTTTAAGATTGGCCCAAAGTTGACTTGCGAGATGGTTGCTCGAATTCAAGGTTGGAAAGCTGGCGAATGGGAATTCGAGGGGCGCAAGACGTCTCGCTACAGGCAGATCGGTAATGCATTTCCTCCTCCTGTTGCGGAGGCTGTTGGTCGACGTATTCATGAAGCCCTTAGGCAAGTTGGGGAGCGTCGGGATCGAACGGTTGACGTCGAACATGATCCAATCTATCTGGCGTTGCGCAAGATTAATGATTTTATGAGTCATCGCCAGTTGGAGAGGGTCTTGGGCAGGTCCCTTGAGGTGCATGAGCTGGAGCGTGCAATTAGTGATCTCAGTCGTGATTTTGTTATTGAAATCAACGATGATGCCAACGTGATGGCATATAAACTTGGCCCGTTCAAGGCCTTTACGGGACAAGAAGGTCATCTGAGAAATGAGATTTTTCTCAAGCATAAGGCAAGAATTAGTTGATGTGCATGACCTGCCTGATTCGGTCTAGCTTCATGGGGGGCGATACAGCTTCATCGGGTTTGTCGTGACTGCGCGATGCGTCTTTCAGGTGCTATTTTAGGCGGTTTGGACTGGGCTTGTTGAGCAAACTCGGTTTCAAGAGCCCGTTTGACTGGTTCCGCATGAGGCTTGATTCAGTGGCGCTTTGAGTGAAAGGGATCATTAGCTGGTTCAAGTCAGGCAGCCGGGGTCCAGATGGCTCATGAGCTCATTCTTCTCTGTTGAGTGAGACTGGTCTTGATGCTCGGTATCGCCGCGCTAGTGTTGGCAACGTCATCGCGCTGCCGACTGTGCTTAGTCATCTCGTTTATGTGCCCAGTCGCGCGCCATGATTACGCGAGTTCATCAAACTGTACGTGGGCAAGGACTGTGACGTACGTCCCCTGTTGTTGGCTTCGTGAAAGTGGCATCGCGAGGCGCATGCTTGGCGTTGGCATTGGCGCCTGCGGGAGAAGCTGGGGCGGCGCAGCCGCTAGTTCGTCAAACGTGCCAGCTTCTGACTCGCTGATCACCGCAGACCTGTCCTGAGTTGTGAACACGCAGTTAGAACTGCCTTAGATTTATCGCCCGAGTAGCGATTGCTGGAGCGGGTCACGCTGTAGCCGTAGCTTTTCTTCGTGTCTCCCTCGGTTTGCCAGTGCCGCAAACGGATGGAGAGACATCTAGCAGAGGGGAGCGCCGCGGTGGGGTGGCTTGGTTGACTCGCACCCATGCGGATCGTCTTGGACACCGACCCTGGGATCGACGACGCGCTCGCGATCCTCTACCTCGCGGCGCAGCCGGGGGTGGAGCTGGTGGGCGTGGGAACGGTGCACGGCAACGTGGCGGCTGACACGGCTGCCGAGAACGCGTTGCGGGTGCTGGAGTTGGTGGGGTGGGGGGACGTGCCGGTCGCCGTGGGCGCGAGGAGGCCGATGGCGCAGCCGCTGAGGACCTACGAGCACGTGCACGGCGATGACGGCCTCGGCAACGTCGCGGGGGCGAAGCCGAAGGGCACGCCGACGGAGGAGTCGGCGGTCGAGCAGCTCGTCAGGCTGGCGCGGCGGTACCCGGGGGAGCTGGACCTGCTGGCGCTCGGGCCGTTGACGAACGTGGCGGTGGCGCTGCTGGTGGAGCCGGAGCTGCCGAAGCTGCTGCGCAAGGTCGTGGTGATGGGCGGGGCGGTGTGGGCGCCGGGCAACGCGACGGCGCACGCGGAGGCCAACATCCACAACGACCCGGAAGCGGCTGATCTTGTTCTGGGGGCGGGGTTCGACCTCACGCTCGTGGGCCTCGAAGCGACGGCGCACGCCATCGCCAATGCCACCTGGTTGGATGAACTCGCGGCCCACGACAGCCCCCGGGCCCGGTTCGCGAGCGGTGTTCTCGGCCACTACGTCGACTTCTACGAGCCGCTGGTCGGGGTGCGTCAGTGCACGCTCTACGACCCTCTCGCGGCGGCGATCCTGCTGGACCCGGAACTGGCGCGCTACCGCGAGCTTCCGGTGCACGTGGAGCTGCGGGGCACGCACACCAGGGGAACCACCGTCGCCGACCTGCGCGGTTACCAGGACACGACCGCCGAGCGGCCCGCGGTGAAGATCGCGGCGGAGCTGGAGGAGGCCGAGTTCCTCGACCGGATGTTGCGGGCCCTGCAAGCGGGGACCGCCGGCGCACCTTGATCGGCAAGGGCGGCTGTCTGCTTCCGCTGTCGGCGGGGCACGCTACGATATTTGCAGGAACAGATGCCCAGACAAGCGGAGCCGCCCACGGGTGAGGCCCGCTTGTCCTCGTATAGGGAGGTCGAGCTATGGGGCGCGGCCGAGCCAAGGCAAAGCAGGCCAAGGTGGCAAGGGAGCTCAAGTACAGCTCTCACCCAACTGACCTGCATGCACTCCAGAACGAGTTGTCGGGCGGGGGGTCGTCGGCGGATCGCAGGCCGGACGACCGCCTCGAACTCGACGACCGGTATGACGATTACCGCGGGTGAACATCTGAGCTGAGCCGCCCGACCACGAGCACCGTGGCCGGGGCGGCTTCAGTCTTCCTCTTCTCAGCTCCTCAGCGCTGGTGCTGGTCCACGAAGCCGGACAGGCTCGCGATGGACTCCAGCGCGTCCAGGTTCAGGTCCTCGGCGGCGACGTCGACCCCGAACCGCTCGCGCACGGAGTCCAGCAGGCGCGCGCCCGCGAGCGAGCTGAGGCCGACCTCGGGGCCGAACAACCGGGTGTCCCCGGGCAACGCGGCCACGACGGCCTCGTCCTGGCCGATGGCCTCGGCGATCAGCTCGCGGACCACCGCGTCGGTGCTCATGAGTCCTCCTCCACGATCGTCAGCCAGGCCGGCGCGTCCGGGGGCGGTGTGCCCGCGGGGGCTCCGAGCACGGCCAGGTCGTGCGCGGGCTGCTCGACCACGCGCATCCCGCACTGCCGGAACAGCACGCGCAGTTCGAGGTTCGCGCTGGTCGGGCGCATGAGCACCTCGATGCCAGCGCCGGAGCGCTCCATCAGCCAGCGCAGGAACGCCAGCGCCACTCCGCGCCCGGCCACCCGGCAGGACAGCGCGAGCAAGTGCACCCGCCACGCGGCGTCGCGGCGCTCCACCAACGCCGCGCCGATCATCCCGTAGCTGCCGAAGCGGTCGGTCAACCGAGCCACCGGCACGAACCACTCCGGCGAAGCGAGCATCGAGCGAAGCTCCTCCGCCGACGGCACCTCACCGGTCGAGTTGAGCCGGTGCGTCCGCGTGGCCAGCTCCAGCAGCCGGTCCAGGTCCGAAGGGCGAGCCTCGCGCACCGCCAGCCGCATGTCGCAGTCGCGCAGGAAGTCCTCGCGGGAGCCGCCGAAGCTCGCCGCGGCGGCCTTGCGATCGGAGTCCTCGCGGTAGCGGCGGACACGCGCCCGGCTGTCGTCGGTGAGCACCGGAGGCAGCAGCGGCGGTTCGTCCAACCGCGCGGCCAGCTCCTCGGGGGAGAGGACGAGCACCTCGGGGGCGCGCGCCGCGACCTCCGCGCGCTCGAAGGCGGTGTCGTCGACGAACGCGAGGGTGTCCAGGCCGATGCCCAGCTCCGCGGCGATCCGGCGCAGCGAATCGCTCTTGTCGCCCCAGCCCAGCTGCGGCGCGACGAAACGTTCCGCCAGCTCAGGGGTGGACTTGAGCAGCGCGAGCAGCGACGGGTCGGTCCGGCTGGCGACGCTGCTCAGGATGCCGCGCTCGGCGAGCACGTCGATCGCGCGCAGCACGTCGGGTCGTGGTGTCGGCAGGCTCTGCCCGTCGCCCTCGATCGCGACCTCGTCCCACACCGTGCCGTCGAGGTCCCAGACGACGCACTTCACCGAGCGGCCAGAACTCATTTCCTCATGTCCAGGCGCATCGACAGGTGCGTCGACTCGAAGCCGTACTTCCGGTAGAGCGAGCGCATGCCGGTGTTGCCGACGTGCACCTTGCCGGTGACCTCGGTCAGCTCGTTGCGCGCTGCGAAGGCGAGGCCCTCCTCCAGCAGCAGCTCCGCGACCTCGGTCCGCTCCGGCAGCTCCGCGACCGCGAGCGAGCGGAAGTTGGCGTAGCGGTCGCCGGTGAGGAAGTTGGTGTTGAGCGCCATCCACAGCCAGCCGACCGGCGCCTCAGCACCGCGCGAGGCCACGAACATGCCCTCGGGCTGCTTCTTCAGCGCGTTGGCCAGCTTCTTGCGGTGCGTCGCCGGATCGTCCACCGCGTCGTCGCCGAAGGAGATCTTGGCGATCTCCACCTCGAAGTCCGCGATGGTGTCCAGGTCCCGCTCCTCGGCCTGGCGCACGACGTACGAGGTCACTTCGACTCCGACTCCGCCACCAGCTGCAACGGCCGGAACGGGCCGCCCTTGCACTCCGGGCACCCGGCCTCGCGCAGTTCGGCGACCGAGTCGAACGCCGCGCCGACCCCGACGGGGATCTTCGCCGAGCACGAGACGCACTCGTACTCGCGCTGCCGGGAGCGCTTCTCCCTGGTGTAGAGCGGGCCCTCGTAGCTGCCCGCCACCGAGGACGCGGTCTCCGCCGTGGTCAGCAGGTGCTGCAGGAACCCGGTGCCGCCGAGGATGCCGCTGCCCTCGTACTCGTTGAAGTTGCGGATCATCCCGTGGGTGACCAGGCCGAGGCCGAGGACCTCGCGCTGGACGTCCAGCATCTCCTCGGTCCCCTTGGCGCCGAAGGAGAACAGCACGTTGCGCGCCGCACCCGGCTTGAGGCCCTCGACCACGCGGGAGAGGAACAGCTTCGCGCCCTCCGCGGTGTAGGGCGGGTCGGTCATGCCCGCGTCGAACTGGCCGCGCAGCTCCTCCGGCAGCGGGTCGCGCAGGTTGTGCTGCACCAGGTCCACGTCGATGCCGAGGGTGTCTGCGGTGTCGGCGATGTACTCCAGGATGTCCGCGGAGAGGTCGACCACGGTGACCTTGCTGGCCAACGGCACGTCGAGGACGTCGCTGACCACGCCGATCGCGATCGAGACCAGGTCGTCGTCGCCGACGAGCAGCACCGAGCCGCCCGGCAGCACGCCCGCCCTGATCAGCGCGAGCACCCTGCGGACCTTGGTCTCGGCGGTGCACAGCGACTGGTCGAGCGCGACGTTCACGCCCGGCGCGGCGGCCATGATCCGCTTCATCCGCTCGACGGCCTCGTTGAGCACCGCGGGGATGGCGATCTCCAGACCGCCACAGCGGTAGCAGTCCGGGTCGAGGTTGAGCTCGACGCCCAGTTCGGTGGTCAGCGCGTGCCCGCGCGGGGTGAGCCGGGAGGGCCGCTCCTCGCCGAGCAGGCCGCGGCTGCGCAACTCGTTGCCGACCGCGGCCACGATGGGCAGCGGAAGGCCGGTGCGGCGGCTGATCGCCCTCGTCGGTGCCGGGGCGAGCTGGCGGAAGGCCTGGAGGATGGCGCGGACGCCCATCTCGCCCTCCTGCAGCCGCACTGCGTCGGCCACCTCGGCGAGCAGTGCCAGGTCAGGATTCTGGGACTCGGCGCTCATGAGGCGAATCGCAGACAGGTCAACACGGTGCTGTTCAACATGGTGCGGCGAGCTTAGCAACCGGCGTGCTCACCAGCGGGTTCACCTGGTGGCGCGGAGCAGTCGGGAGACGTTGGTGCGCACCGGGGACAGTCCAGCCTCCAGCGTGGTGATCATGCGCTCGGCGTTGATCCGGCCGTAGGCGAGCAGATCGATGTTGGCCAGGGTGAACTCGGGCCAGGTGTGGATGCTCAGGTGCGACTGCGAGAGCACCAGGACGGCGGTCACCGCGCCGTTGGGGAAGACGTGCCGGGACTCGCCGAGGATCGTCGCGCCGCCCGCGAGCGCGGCTTCGGTGAGCAGTCGCAGCAGCGCGGGCTCGTCGGTCAGGATCGCGGGGTCGGCCACCCACGCGTCGACCGCGTAGGAGCACAGCTCGCCGACCTCGACCGCTCCGTCATCCGCCATGCGGCGAGGGTAGTTGTCCCTCGGCCGGAGGACTTCCCGAAGGCTTCGGGCACCCCCGTACGATCGACGGGATCCGTCTGAGGGAGGCCGCTGTGCCCGGACCCGTTCGGCTCGGCGAGCGCGACATCCGCGTCCTTCTGGTCGAGGACGATGACGGAGACGCCTTCCTCGTCGAGGAACACCTGGCGTTGCAGAACGAGCGCGTCCGCCTCGACCGCGTGCGCACCCTCGCCGACGCCGAGGCGGAGATCCTGGGCCGCCGCGTCGACTGCGTGCTGCTGGACCTGCAACTGCCCGACGCGACCGGGCTCGACGGCCTGCGCAGGCTGCGCTCGGTCGGCGCGGCGGGCAGCGTCGCCTTCATCGTGCTCACCGGCCACGACGACCGGCAGCAGGGCGTCGACGCCGTCGCGGCGGGCGCCCAGGACTACCTGATCAAGGGCGATGTGGACGGGCGGCTGCTCGGAAGGGCGATCCGCTACGCCATCGAGCGCCTGCGCGCGGAGGAGACCCAGCGCCAGCTCGACGAGGAGCGGCTGCGCGGTGAGGAGAACGCCAGGCTGGAGCGCGGCCTGCTGCCCTCGCCGCTGCTGCGCGACCCGCACACGACCTTCGTCGCCCGCTACCGCGCGGGCGGAGCCACCATGCTCGTCGGTGGGGACTTCTACGATGCGGTGCAGACCGAGGACGGCACGGTGCACGTCGTCATCGGCGATGTCTGCGGGCACGGTCCCGATGAGGCGGCCGTCGGGGTGTGCCTGCGCATCGCGTGGCGCGCGCTCGTGCTCTCCGGTCAGCCGACCGAGGTGATTCTTCGGACGCTGCAACAGGTTCTGCTCGCGGAGCGGTTGCGAAGGGGTGTCTTCGCGACGATCGCGACGATCTCGGTCAGCCCCGACCAGCAGACCGCGACCATGCACCTGGCCGGGCACCCGGAGCCGCTGCTGCTCAGCGGCGGCCGGGCCGTCGCCGTGCCCAGGGACGACGCGGGCATGCCGCTGGGCATCGACCCGCAGGCGAGCTGGTTGCCGATGACCATCGACCTGCCGCAGGACTGGGCGCTGGTGCTCTACACCGACGGGCTGATCGAGGGCCGTGTGGGCGAGGGACCGGAACGCCTTGGCGTGGAAGGACTCCACGGCCTGGTCGAGGAGCGGATCGCCGAGGACCCGCGCTGGCGCTCCGACCCGCACACACTGCTGGACCACCTCGTCGAGCGGACCGAGGCCCTGCACGGCCAGCGCCTCACCGACGACGTGGCCGTGCTGCTGCTGACGTCGAACTACCGGCGGCCGAGGTGACGCGTTCCCTCAGCCGCTGGTTGCTGGCGGCCGGAGCGTTCCTGCTGGTGTTCGCGGTGAGCGCGATCGTGCTGGGTGCCTACGCGATCACCGAGCTGACCGACGCCAGGCGCACCGGAACCACCTACGTCCAGCCCGCCGCCCGGCTCGCGCAGACGATGACCACCGCGTTCCTCGACCAGGAGACCGGCGTCCGGGGCTACGTGCTGACCGGCCGCCCCGACTTCCTGGAGCCGTACCGCACCGGTGAGCGCCAGGCGATGGACGCGTACGCGAGGCTCACCGAGCTGATCAAGAACGGCGGCGCGGTCGAGCGCGCGAACCTGCTGACGGTCGACGCGGCGAACCGGGCGTGGCTCAGCGGCTACGTCGAGCCGACCCTGGAGATCGTGCACACCCGGGGCGCCTCGGGCGACATCGGGAACTCCGCGCGCGGCAAGATCCTCTTCGACGAGGTGCGCGCCGCGCTGAACCGGCAGACCGAGCACTACGACCTGCTGCGCGCGAACTCGCAGCGGCTGGTGGACGGCGCGGCCCGGACCCTGATCACGGTCTGCGTCACGGTCGCGGTGCTGCTGGTGCTCGCGATCGTCGCGCTGTTCCTCGGCACCCGGCGGGTGGTGCTGCGGCCGCTCGCCGACCTGAGCGCCGAGGCCAGGCGCGTGGCCGGCGGCGACTTCCACCACCAGCTCGAAGTGCGCGGCCCCCGCGAGATCGTCGACCTCGGGCGTGACGTGGACGAGATGCGCGGGCACATCCTGCGTGAGCTGGGGGCGTTGCAGGAGGCCCACCGCGCCCTCGACGAACAGGCCCGCGAGCTGCAGCGGTCCAACGCGGAGCTGGAGCAGTTCGCCTACGTCGCCTCGCACGACCTGCAGGAACCACTGCGCAAGGTCGCGGGGTTCTGCCAGCTGCTGGCCACCCGCTACCGGGGGCAGCTCGACGACCGGGCGGACCAGTACATCGACTTCGCGGTGGACGGCGCCAAGCGGATGCAGGTGCTGATCAACGACCTGCTGGCGTTCTCCAGGGTCGGCAGGACCAGCGGCGAGCAGCGCGAACTCGACAGCGCCGAGCTGGTCGCACAGGCTGAGCGCAACCTCGCCGCCGTCATCGAGGACAGCGGCGCGGAGATCCGCACCGGGGACCTGCCCGTGGTGCGCGGTGAGGCGTCGCTGCTGACCACGGTCTTCCAGAACCTGATCGGCAACGCGGTGAAGTTCCGAGGCGAGCAACCGCCCCGGCTGCGGATCGAGGCGGAGCGCTTCGGTGAGATGTGGGAGTTCTCCTTCTCCGACAACGGGATCGGCATCGAATCGCAGTACGCCGAGCGCATCTTCGTGATCTTCCAGCGGCTGCACGCCAAGGAGGCCTACGAGGGCACGGGCATCGGCCTCGCCCTGTGCCGCAAGATCGTCGAGCACCACGGCGGCACCATCCGGCTGGACACCGGGTACCGGGGCGGGACGCGCTTCGTGTTCACCCTGCCCGCCGTCCCGGAACAGACAGAAGCACAGCAGACGACCGAAGGTGACCATGACTGACCAGACCCCGCTCACCCCCTTCGACGTCCTGCTCGTCGAGGACGACCCGGGCGATGTGCTGATGACCCAGGAAGCCTTCGAGCTGCACAAGATCCGCAACAGCCTGCACGTGGTCCCCGACGGCGTCGAGGCGCTGGCCTTCCTGCGCCGCGAGGGCGCGCACGCGAACGCGCCGAGGCCGGGGCTGATCCTGCTCGACCTGAACCTGCCGAAGAAGGACGGCCGCGAGGTCCTCGCCGAGATCAAGGCGGACGAGTCGCTGCGCACCATCCCCGTTGTGGTGCTGACCACCTCGGAGGCGGAGGAGGACATCCTGCGCAGCTACGACCTGCACGCCAACGCCTACGTCACCAAGCCGGTGGACTTCCACCGCTTCGTGGAGATCGTCCAGCGCATCGACGACTTCTTCGTCACGGTGGTCAAGCTGCCGCGCTGAACTAGGTTGGTCTCATGGCAGCGAACCAGGTCGTCTCGCGCACTGTGGTCATCAACGCCCCGCCGGAGCGCGTCTTCGAGGTGTTGGCCAATCCCTACGAGCACGCCAACTTCGACGGCTCCGGCAGCGTGCGCGGGCAGCTGCACGGGCCGGAGCGCCTGGAGCTGGGCGCGAAGTTCGGCATGCGGATGCGGGTCCTGCTGCCGTACCGGATCGAGAACGAGGTCGTGGAGTTCGAGGCCGACCGGCTCATCGCCTGGCGGCACACCGGCCACCACCGCTGGCGCTACGCGCTGGAGCCGACCGAGGACGGCACCAGGGTCACCGAGAGCTTCGACTGGGGCACCGCGCGCTCGCCGAAGGCGTTGGAGCTGCTGGGTTACCCCAGGCGGAACGCCCGTTCGATCGAGCAAACCTTGGCACGGCTGAAGACGCTCGTCGAACAGCGCTCCGGCTGAGTTGATCCGCTGAGTTGTTCTGTGATGCCGCCGTGCCCTCGGTGATCTCCGCCGCGCGGATCATGGGTCACTCCCGGGCTGACAGGGGTGGCCATGAACTGGCGAATACGGGGCGTCATCGCCCTGCTCGTGCTCGTGATGACGACGGGGTGCGGTGCGGACGGAACGCTGAAGCTGGCGCCGCCGTTCCTGCCGATCGCCTTCGGCATCAACAGCAAGGGCGATGTGACCTTCTCCTACGACAAGACCTTCGTGACACCGCTCGGCCGGATCACCCTCGGCGCCGACCTGCCCGTCGTCGACGAGGCGGAGGGGCACCTGCTGGTGATCCAGCAGCGCATCGCCAACCGCGACGTCCGCGACCTCTACACGCTGCGGATCGAGGGCAACCTCGCCGCTTGCCTGAACGGGCGGTTCCACCTCGGGGTGTCCGGCAACACGATCACCCTGGTGCTGCTGACCCAGGTGAGCCGGTTCTGGCTGGTCGCGGCCACCGAGAACGCCCGCACGGCGTGTCCGCCCGAGCCGGGCATCACCCGCGCGCTGCCAACCACGCGGCCCCGGCCGACGACCACGACGGTCCGGCCCACGACCACGTTCAGGCCCGTGCTGACCACGACGACCCGTCGGCCGGTCGTGACGACCACGACCCGCTAGCGCCGGCGGGAGCGCAGCGAGCGGCTCCTCAGTTGTGCCACGGCGCGATGCCTGACCGGCTTCTCGTTGTACGGCAAGGACTCCGGGTCGCGCACCACGCGTATCCGAGTCGTCTCCGGCGCGAGCTCCCACGCGCGGAGATCGCTCGGGTACGGGTGGAAGCCGTGGCACAGCAACGTGTCCCGTAACGCCCACATCGGCGGCGGCACGTCGGGGTCGTGCTCAATCCGGAACTCCAGCTCGCCGACCCGCATCACCCAGTGACTCTCGGACTTGTGGTGCAACCGTGCCGATCCGGCGTCAGCGGTGATCATCGGGGCCCTCCGGTTCCGGCTTCTCGCAGGTGAAGCCACCCGGTTGTTACCCAAACGGTGGACACCTAACCGCCCCGCGCAACCACAGCCTCCTCTGCCCCGACCGCGGCGCGTGGAGGTTCGCGGGTCTTCAAGACCAGCAAACCGCCCTGTCGATCATCGTTAACCGCCGCAAACCCAGCGTCGCCCCGAGGTTCGCCGTCGTTGACGACCGCCGAGGTGGGGGTTCGTGGGACTTGAAGACCAGCAAACCCGATGGCGGGCAGGACACGGCCTAGCAGTCACCACCTCGCCCGCGCGCTCCTTCGCTCCGCCCACCGCAACCCGCATGCTCCGCCATCACACACGTGCACTCCGCTGCTGTCCCGCCACTATGCGCGCGCCAAAGTTCCCCAGTCTTCAAGACCGGCAAACTCTGCTCGCGCTTGTCTTCAACCGCCTCACACCCTTGGTGGCTCGCGGGTTTGAGGCGGTTGAAGACCTCTGGAGCGGGGGTTTGTGGGTCTTGAAGACGGGAGGACTTCCGGGCGGGCGAGGTGGCGGTCAGAGCTGTTCGACGAGCTTCACGGCTTCGGTCAGCTCCATGCCGGAGTAGGTGCGCCGCACCTCGCGGACCGCGCGGACGTGGCCCTCGTGGTCGCGGATCTCGCGGAACCGGCTCAGGTCCTCGGTCTCCAGGATGGCGTCGACGGAGGTGTGCGCGGCGACGAACTCGGCGCGCCGCCGTTTTCTGTCCACTGTGGACACATAGGCGGAGAAGGCGACTGACGCGAGTGCGGCGAAGGTGGCGGCCAGGGACTGTTCGGCCGCGAGCAGCACCAGCACCACCGCGACGAGCGCGATGTTGACCATCCAGAGCAGGCGCGTCGGCATGGGGGCATTCTCCTGCTCGGCGCGTGCGCTGCGCCAGAGGGTGGGAAATCGCTGAAAGTTCTTCTTGTGCGGGGCGGCAATGGTGTGATGGACGGTTACGATGGGGCAATCCGGCTGTACGCGTGATCGGCAGGCAGGAGAGCGACATGGTTGCGCCGTTCCGTTTCGGCGTTGTTCTGGTGTCCGAAGCGTGTTCGCGCGCGGAGTGGGTGGCGAAGTGCCGCCGCGCGGAAGAACTCGGCTATGACGTCGTCTCCGCCTGCGAGCACGTGAACCTGCCGTCCCCGTTCCCCTCGGTGATCCTCGCCGCAGAAGCGACGGAACGGCCCAGGATCGGCATCTACGTGCTGAACACCAGTTTCCACAATCCGACCCTGTTGGCCAGGGACGTGGTCACGGTGGACCAGTTCGTGGAAGGCAGGCTCGAACTCGGACTGGGCACCGGCTACGTCGAATGGGAATTCGAGAAGGCGGGCATTCCCTTCGGCACTCCTGGTAGCAGGGTGGACAAGCTGGAGAACACGATCGACGAGCTCCAGCGCCTGCTGAACGACCCCGAGCACCCGAAGACCGTGCAGCGGCCGCACCCTCCGATGCTGGTGGGAGGGCATGGAAACCGGGTTCTGCGGCTCGCGGCGCGCAACGCCGAGATCGTCAGCTTCGTCGGCGCGCAGTACCGCCCGGAGTACGGCCGCATGGTCATCGCGACGGCGGAGGAAATGGTGGAACGGGCCGAGTTCGCCCGCCGCGCCGCCGGTGCCAGGGCCGACGAGCTCGAATACAACATTCTTTCCAAGGCGACCATCATCACCGATGACCGGCGGTCCGCGCTGGAGCAGGTCAGGCGTTTCGCCCCGCACCTCGACGATGAGCAGATCCTCGCGGCTCCGACATTGTCCATCGGAACTCCCGGGCAGATCGCGGAACAGCTCAGGGAGAACCGCGAGGTGTACGGGATCAACTATGTGACGGTGATGGAACCGGCAATGGAAGCTTTCGGCAAGGTCATCGAGGTCATGCGCTGACCCAACCCGGAGAAAGGCCCGGCCACCGTGGTCGGGCCTTTTTGCGCGAAGGGGCAGAAAAGAACGAGCGCCACGTCGGACGACGCGGCGCTGCGGTGGTGCTCGCCTTTCTGGCTGGGACCGGCCGCGTGCAGGGGGCGGCCGGTCCCAGCTGTCGCTGATCGTCGTGCGGCGAGCGGGTGGGTCAGAGGACGTGCACCTCGGGGACGTACAGGATCCACTTGCCGCCGGCCTCGCGGAACGCCTTCTCCTTCGCCATGATCTCCTCGGCGTGGTTCCAGGCGAACAGCAGCGCGTAGTCCGGGTAGGGGTTGCTGAACGCCTCGGGGCTGCGCACGGGGATGTGCGTGCCCGGGGTGAGGCGGTTCTGCTTCTGCGGCGTGGTGTCGCAGACGAAGGAGACCAGCTCGGAGCTCAGCCCGCACAGGTTCGCCACGGTCGCGCTCTTCGCGGTGGCGCCGTAGGCCACGACGGTCTTGCCCTCCTCGCGCAGCTTCGTGAGCAGCGCGACGAGGTCCTCCTTGATCTTGGTGACCTTGGCGCCGAAGGCCTCCAGGGTCGGCAGCGTTGCCAGGCCGGCCGCGGTCTCCTCGGCGATCAGCTCGGCGACGGCGGCGCTGGGCTCACGGGCACCGGCGCGCGCGATGGTGTAGCGCACCTCGCCGCCGTGCACCGGGTAGCGCTCGACGTCGACGAGGTCGAAGCCGAACTTGCGCGCCATGGCCTGCACCGAGCGCGCGGTGAACAGGTAGTAGTGCTCGTCGTAGATCTGGTCGAAGGACGTCCGCTGGTTGATGTCGCCCAGGTACGGGTCCTCGAAGACGAACACGCCGTTCGGCTTCAGCAGCGCGTCGATGCCGCGGAAGATCGAGTCCATGTACGGGATGTGGCAGATGGTGTTCGCGGCGAAGATGACGTCCGCGTGCCCCTCCTCCTTGGCCACCTCGACCGCGGTCGACTCCTCGAAGAAGGCGGTGCGCACGCGGATCCCCTTGCCGCGAGCCACTTCCCCGACCCCGCCGGAGGGGTCGACACCGAGGTGCTTGACGCCCGCCTCGGCCGCGGTCTTCAGCATGATGCCGTCGTTGCAGCCGATCTCGACGATGAACGGGTCCGGGCCGGTGAGCTCGGTCTCCAGGAACTTCCGCGCGGTCAGCTCGAAGTGCTTGCGCATCACCGAGGAGCCCGAGGAGAAGTACGGGTAGTCCTCGTGGAACATCTTGTCCCTCGGGACCTCCTCCATGAGCTGGACCATGGTGCAGTCCGAGCACAGACCCACGGCGAGGCGGAAGAAGAACTCGCCTTCGAGCTTGTCCGGCTCCAGGAAAGCATCGGAGAGGGGCTGGCGTCCGAAATCGTAGAATTCGGTGAGAACGCCGCCGCAGATACGACAATCAGCCATATCGCACAACCTAAGTCGCGGCAAGGGACCGGCCAACCCCTAACCTGCCCCGCACCCCTAGCCGTGCTCACCCCTAGCGGACCTGAGCTGCGGTGATCAACTTTCGGCCGGTTCGAGAGGGCCCTGTCCGAAGTATTCGTTTTCGAGTTCCTGGCGGCATATCAGGGACTCTGAAGCCGATCGCGCGAACCCCGCTCCTGAGGACGGCGTCCTCGAAGTGGATGTGTCCGATTTCGGAGCATGGGGAGAACTGTGCGTGTATTACGGGGTTCCCGGATGGGGAACGTGAAGGTGGTCGTCGTGGCCGCCCTGCTGGTGGCCGTGATCGCCAGCGTGTCCTGGATCAGCGCCCGGGGGCGGGCCGACGCCGAGCCCGGCTTCGAGGTGCCGCGCGCGCCGGTCGCGGAGCAGCCCGCCGCGCGCCAGGCGGTTCCCGCACCCGACGCGGGCGTTGCGGAGAAGGTGCGCAGCGCGCCCGAGGGCCGTGTCATCGCGCGCGGGCCGTCGATGGTCGCCGACGAGATCACCACGCACACCGACCGGGCCCCGCTGCTGCGGCTGACCGTCTCCGGTGACTTCCCGGTGCGCGCGCTGGACTACACCGTCCTCGTCGACGGCCAGCCGGTCGGCAGGGGCATCCCCACCGAGGACCTCACCGCGATCCGCGTCGCGCTGCCGCAGCCGCGCTCCGGCGCCGAGGTGGCCGTCCGCTACGGCGCCGAGCAGGCGAGGCCGATCGGCCAGTTGAAGGAGGAGGGCAAGTGAAGCGCATCGGATTCTTTGCCACCACCGCCACCACTGCCGCCGTCCTCGCCGCCTCGCTGGCCGGGACGGTCACCGGCTCCGCGAGCGCCGCGCCGCAGGTGGACCCGCTCACCCCGGGCCCGCACAAGGTCGCTGAGGCCTCCTACGACCTGGGGAACGAGGCGTTCCAGCCCAACGGCTTCCCCAAGCCCGTCGAGCTGGCCGGGCAGGTCTACCACCCGGAGAAGCTGGCTGACTCCGCCTACCCGGTCGTGGTCTTCCTGCACGGCAGGCACGTCACGTGCATGTCGAAGACCGAGCCGAGGCCGAAGCTGGCCTGGCCGTGCCCGACCGGCTACGAGCCGATCCCCAGCCACCTCGGCTACGACTACGTCGCCAAGCAGCTCGCCAGCCACGGTTACGCGGTGATCTCCCTCAGCGCCAACGGGATCAACGGCAACGACTCGCTCGACCCGCAGTACGGCCAGCGGGCGCGCGGTGAACTCGTGCTCAAGCACCTCGACCTGTGGAACGAGTGGCGCTCCAAGCCCGGCGGCCCCGTGCCGATCACGGTGACGCGTTCCTTCGACTTCACCCGCATCGGCCTGATGGGCCACTCGCGGGGCGGCGAGGGTGTGGTCAACGCCGTCGCGCAGAACGCGTTGCGCGAAAAGCCCTACAAGTTGCGCGCGCTGCTGCCGCTCGCCGCGACGGACTTCGAGCGACGCATCCCGGTCGGCATCACCATGGCCACGCTCCAGCCGGACTGCGACGGCGACGTCTCGGACCTCCAAGGCGTGCACTACTACGACGACAGTCGCTACTACGTGAACACCGACCGCGCGACGCGCAACAACGTCACCGTGCTCGGCGCGAACCACAACTACTTCAACACCAACTGGACGCCGAGCAGCGGGCTGCAAGGCGCGGTCGACGACTGGCGCGGCGACGCGAGCTCGCCCTGCCACCCCTCGAAGCCGACCCGGCTCACCGAGCAGCAGCAGCGCAACGTGGGCATCGGCTACATCGGCGGCTTCTTCCGGCACTACCTCGGCGGCGAGAAAGCTCTGGGGCCGTTGTGGCGCGGCGAGACCGGTGTCCCGGCGTCGATCGCCCCGGCCACGGTCAACGTCTCCTACCACCCGCCCGCCGCGTCGGGACAGCGCTTGGACGTCAACCGGCAGGACGGCTTCCGGGACACCAACACCTTGGGGGGCAAGGTCACCGCGACCGGAGCGACCCAGACCAGGTGTGGTGGCTCTGGCGTCGAACCTGCCTCCGGATCGTGTCTGAGCAAGCCGGGCACGCGGTTGACCGAGCCGCACCGCGGATGGGGTTTCTCCGGCGTCATCGCGGGCAGGACCGCGTGGGCCGCGACCGGTGGCACGGTCACCAACGAGATCCCCGCGCAACACGGTGACGTGAAGAAGTACAAGGCGTTGCAGTTCCGCGGCGGCGTCGACTTCAGCGACGCGGCCAACGTCGCGGGCCAGCCGCAGGACCTGCGGATCGTGCTCACCGACACCACCGGCAAGTCCGCGTCGGTGAAGGCCTCAGAGTTCGGCAAGGCGCTGGACTACCCGCTGGTGTCCGGTGCGCAGGGCGACGTGGTGCCGAAGCTGCACCTCAACCAGGTGCGCGTGCCGCTGACCGCGTTCGCCGGGGTCGACCTCACCAAGGTCGCGACCGTGGCGCTCGCGCTCGACGTGAACCCGACCGGCGCGCTCGCCGTCGCGGACCTTGTGTTCACGGACTGACAGCACGCCCAGAAACGACAGCGGCGCCGGTGGTGATCCACCGGCGCCGCTGTCTCGCGAGGGCTACTTCTTGCCGCCCTTGAGCCATTCCTCCCACGGGATCTGCCAGTCCCCGAAGCCGTCCCAGGACCTCAGGTCCGGACCGCCGGAGTTGGTGATCACCACGATGTCGCCCTTCTTCACCGTGTCGAAGTACCACTTGGCGTTCTCGGTCGACATGTTGATGCAGCCGTGGCTGACGTTGCGGCGCCCCTGGTCGCGCACGGACCACGGCGCGGCGTGGGTGAACTCGCCGCCGTTGGAGATCCGGACCGCCCAGTTGACCTTGGTGCGGTAGCCGCCCCGGTCCAGCGGCAGGCCGTAGCTCGTCGAGTCCATGACCTTGGTCGGGTGCTTCTCGGTCACCACGTGGATGCCGTTGTTCGACGGGAACTTGGCGCTGCCGAGGGACACCGGCATCTCCTTGACCACCTGGCCGTTGACCTTGACGACCATCTGGTGCGAGCCGCCGTCGGCCTCGGCGATGACCGCGTCGCCGATGGTGATGGCGGCCTTGCGGTCCTCCTGGCCGTAGATGCCGCCGCCGAGGTCCTTGCCGTAGACCTTGACGTCGATGCTGACCTTCGTGCCCGGCTTCCAGTACTCGCGCGGGCGCCAGTGGACCTCCTTGTCGGAGAACCAGTAGAAGGCGCCCTCGGCCTTGGGCTCCGCAGTGACCTGGATGGCCTTCTGCGCGGCCTCCTTGTTCGGCGGCGCGACGTCGAAGATGAACGCCAGCGGCTGGCCGACGCCCACGGTCTGACCGTCGAGCGGGTTCATCGACACGAACGCCTGCCTGCGCGGCTTCACCGTGCTGAAGGCCGACTTCGCGGTCACGGGCTTGCCGTCGGTACCGGTCGCGGTGGCGTTGAGCGTGTAGGACTTGTTGTAGCCCAAGGTTTCCGTGGAGGTCCACTTGAGACCGTCCTGCGAAACCTGACCCGCGACGGGCTTGCCGTCCGGGTTGAGCAGGCTCACCTCGCCGAGCTTGCCGCCGGTCGCGGTGACGGTCACCGGCTCACCCGGCGCCACCCCCTGCGAGCCCTCGGCGGGCACCAGCGCGAGCGTCGCGGGGCCCGGCGGCGTGGTCGGCGTGGAGCCGCCCCCGCCGGGCTGGCCGCCGCCCCCCGGCGCGCCCTGACCGCCCCCACCACCGGTGCACCCGGAGACGAACGCGGCCACCAGCCCAAGAGTCCCCACCGCGAGCGCGCGGCGCCGCCCCAGCACGACTCGATCTTTCGGGCTTCCTGGCACCAACATCGGCGACCGTCCGTTCCGCTCGTTCCCACAGGCTGTGCACGATCCAGTGTGCTACACCACCCGGTCGAGGCGAGTGCCCCGGGTGAAGCAACAGGGCGTAGCTCCTGTCGCCTTCACCACTCCTCTGACGCAAAAATCAGTCCGCAGGTTGCTCGCGGGAGCGCCCCCGGGGGAGCCGAACGTAACCTTGATCACTCCGGTCGGCCACGCGGGGTCCCCGTCCTGCGGGGACGGGCCCCGCTGAGGCCCCGAAACCGCCTCTGACCAGCCGATTGGGAACCGTGAGACCCCCTGTGCTAAGTTTTCTCCCGTCCGAAAGGACAACAACAAAACAAGCGCCGCTAGCTCAAGTGGTAGAGCAGCTGACTCTTAATCAGCGGGTTCGGGGTTCGAGTCCCTGGCGGCGCACAAACTAGAAACGCCCGGTTCCTCACACGAGGGACCGGGCGTTGTCTTTGTGGGCCGGACCGGCTAGCAGAGGTGGCCGTCGTACCAGGCGTCGCGAACCGAGAAGATGGTGCCGAGGGTCGTGATGCCCGGGCGAACGCACTTCGTGTAGGCATCGCCGAGCCACGGGTCGATCCGGATCACGACCGAGGTGTTCTCGTCGCAGTGGTTGTAAATGACGGCATGGCCGTCCTTCACCGAAACGCCGCACCGCGTGCGGGCGAGGTCGTCAGTGGCGGAGGCGTTCGCCGTCGTGGTGGCGAGGCTCGTCATGGCGGCGGCGGCCGCCGCGGCTACGGCGAACCGGGTTCGTGCGCGCACAGATAACTCCGTATGTCTTCTGCATTTTCTGGAACGTGGAGTGTTGTTTCGCTGGGCCGGAAGATGTCACCCCAGGAAACCGTGGCGGTCGAGGTGAGGCATGCCGCGCTCGACTTGCTCATGAGTGCGCCCTTCGCTCTTGTGGCGCGTCGACCGCGCACGGCGCACATCGAAACAGCAGGTGGGGCGCTGCTACATGGGTCGAAGGTGGTATTTCTTTGCGAAAGACGGTTTTCCGTCCGTCTCAGATGTATGTGGGATACAGTTCCGCCCCGACCCCTTTGTTCCATTGCAGGAGACGAATCATGGCGAGAGTTCTCAGGTCCCTTCTCACCGGTGCCGCCGTCGCGGCCGTCGCGGCTGGCGCGCTCGCGGTGGCGCCCGCCAGCGCGTTCGCGAACCCGACCCCCGAGCTGTACCCGACCTTCGCCAAGTGCGAGAAGCGGGCCGCCTCGATCCGCCAGGGCTCGGTCGGCGCCTGGTGCGAGGCGGAGAAGGTCGGCAGGCCGCCGCTGACGGCGACCTTGTGGCGGCTGCACATCTCCGGTGCCTGATCGTCCACAGAGGACGGACCCGCGGGCGCGGGGAAAGCGGAAGGGCCCCGCACGTGATGTGCGGGGCCCTTCCGTTGGGGTGAGTGACGGGACTTGAACCCGCGACTTCCTGGACCACAACCAGGTGCTCTACCAGCTGAGCTACACCCACCGTATTCGTACCCACTGCGTTTCGTACCCACTGCATTTCGTTGCCGCCGAGGCAGCCGCATCAGCGTAGCGTGCCGCCCCGCGTGAGCGAAATCGGGTTACCCCTTGGCCTGCTCCGCGACCAGCTCGGCGGCGATGGCCTGGGCTTTCTCGGTGCTGGGGCCGGGCGGCGGGACGAAGAGCGCGCGCCGGTAGTAGGCCAGCTCCACGATCGACTCCTGGATGTCGGCAAGCGCACGGTGGGCGAGCCCCTTCGCGGGCTGGCCGTAGTAGACCTTGGGGTACCAGCGGCGGCACAGCTCCTTGATGGAGGAGACGTCGACCATCCGGTAGTGCAGGTGCGCGTCCAGCTCCTGCATGTCGCGGGCGATGAAGCCGCGGTCGGTGGCGATGGAGTTGCCCGCCAGCGGAGCGGTCCGCTTGTCCGGGACCCACTCGCGCACGTAGTCGAGCACCGCGCGCTGGGCCTGCTCGATGGTCACCGTGGAACGGCGGACCTCCTCGGTCAGCCCGGACTTGGCGTGCATGTCGCGCACGACGTCCGGCATGCTCTCCAGCACCTTGTCATCGGCGTGGATCACGATGTCCACGCCCTCGCCGAGCACGTTCAGGTCGGCGTCGGTCACCAGGGCCGCGATCTCGATGAGCGCGTCCTTGCCCAGGTCCAGGCCGGTCATCTCGCAGTCGATCCACACTAGACGTTCCGTCACGCGGGTGAGCCTATCCCTTACCGTCCGCGCTCAACGGTCAACGGTGAACGAGACCAGGAACGGGGTGAGCAGACCAGGGAGAGCGGTCTCCGCCAGCGCCAGCGCGTCGGACTCGCCGAGGTCCTCCACCGAGTAGGCGCCGGACTCGGCCTCCGTGCGGCCGGTGCTCGCGCCGGTGGTGGCGTGCAGCGTGACCAGTCCGGCCCGTCGCTGGAAGATCGACCTGGTGACCTTCCAGCCGATGATGCCGTGGCGGTGCAGCGCGACGGTCTGCCTGACCAGCGAGCCTGAGCGGCTGACGAGGTAGTCGTCGTGGGTGTACGCGTGCCCCAGGTTGCGGTAGCGGTCGACGCCCAGCAGCAGCGACACCGGCAGCAGGCACAGGGCCACGATCCACGGCCAGTCCGGGAAGGACAGGTAGATCCGCAGTCCGCCCAGGATCGCCGCGAGCACCAGAACCGGCACTGTGGCACGGAAAAGCCGTCGGACGAGCGCGGCGCGCGGGTGGCTGGTCAGCACGGCGGTCGTCGGCGACACGGCGAGCTGGAGGGCTTCCGCCGCGACGCGGTGGGCCTCGGCGCGCGGAGCCTGGGGGAGCAGCATGCCGCTGCCTTCCCCGGTGCCGAGGCCGGTGGCGATGGCGCTGCACTTGGCGCCCTTGCCCGTGCGCAGCAGCAGCGGTTCCTCGACCTTGGCCCCGCGCATGCGCTTCTGCTCGATGGAGACCGAACGGACTTCGAGCAGGCCGTAGCGCACCAGCAGCGAACCGTGCTCCTCCCGGCTCAGTTCGTAGTTCCAGTAGGAGATCACGTACAGGGCGATGCCCGCGATGCTGGAGATCACCAGCGCGGCCGCGACGACCACCGGGATCGTGGTCAGCAACGAGTTCGTGGTGAACCAGTCGACGACGGCCTGCACCGGCCCGATGTGGAACAGGTCGACCTTGATCTGCCGGGCGACCGCCGCGGCACCACCGAACAGCGTGCCGACCGCGATCACGCCGAAGAGCGTCAGCGGCGCGAACCTCAGCCACCTCGGGTCCATCTTGGACAGAAGTGTGACCGGGGAGTCCGAAGTGTCCATTGTGGACGTTTCGGGGCTTTCCTCCTGTTGGGGAGCGGGTTCCCGGCGCAGCAAGGTCAGTCGGAGCGCCTCCGCCTGCGCCTTGGTGATCGCGTTGAGGGTCAGCTCGTCCTCGGTGCCGGAGTCCTGGCGGCCGGTGCCGAGCCGGACGACGGACAGCCCGACGAGGCGGTGCGGCACCGACGCCTTGAGGTCCACGGTGCGCAGCCGGTCCCGCGCCACCTGCCGGTGCTTCTTGACCAGCCAGCCGGTGTGCAGCTCGACGTGCTTGGCGGTGACGCGGTAGCGCGTGGTCAGCCAGCGCACCATGGCGTAGGCGATGAGGCTGCCGGAGACGCCGAGCGCCACCGCGGTCTCCCAGAAGCCCAGCTCGAACCGCCCGCGCACCACCAGGATCAGCACGAGGACGCCGAGCACGCTGGCGATCTCGTTGAGCGGGTCGGCGATCATCACCTTCGGGTTGAGCCGGTGCCACTCCGTGTCCGGCTCCTCCAGCGGGGGCGCCGCGGGAAGGTCGGTGAAGTCGTTCGCCTGCTGGCTCACGTCGCATCACCCTGCGCGGCCTCGGCCACCGCGGTCAGCTCGTCGACCATGCGGGTGGCGACGTCGTGGTCCACCCCGGCGATCTCCAGCGGGCCCGCCGCCGAAGCGGTGGTGACCACCACGGTCGCCAGCCCGAGCCACTGCTGCAACGGGCCGCGCTTCATGTCCACCGTCTGCACCCGCGACACCGGAGCGACCCGCGCGTCCAACCAGAACCAGCCCGACTGCACGTACACGGCCTGCTCGGTGGTCTCCCAGCGGTGCACCCGGTAGCGCCACAACGGCATCACCGCCGTGTGCGCCCCGCCGAGCACGATCGCCAGCACCAGCGCGGTCGTCGGCCACGGGCCGGTCCAGTCGAAGAAGAAGCGGGCCGCCACGAGCGCGCCGACGAGCACCAGCCACTCGATCCCCGCCTGGATCGCCCACCAGGCGATCGCCTTGCGGCTGACCTGGTTGGCCGGCGGGCGCAGACGCAGCTGGAGACGCGGTTCAGCAGTGTTCACGCGCACACTCTGCCCCACCCGCGGCGCACTCGGCAGAAGAACGCGCCTTTGGTCAGCGCCGCTCGCTACTTTCGTCTAGCCGGTCGCACTTCGCGGGCTGCCGGAGGTAGGGCAGTCTTCAAGACCACCAAACCCCCGTCGCGGAGGTCTTCAACCGCCCCAAACCTCCTGTGCGCCACCGCGCCCGCGCACGAGGGTTTGTAGCGGTTGGCGACCGTGTGGGAGGGGGTTTGCGGGTCTTGAAGACTGGTGAACCCGGCGCTAGGTCAGGTCGCGTTTGACGACCTTGCCGGTGGCGTTGCGGGGGAGCGCGTCGAGGAAGGTCACCTCGCGCGGCACGCAGAAGCGGGTGAGCGTGGCGCGGACGTGCTTGCGCAGCTCGTCGGCGTCGAGGAGCACGCCGTTGGCGGGCACCACGTAGGCGGCCAGGCGCTGGCCGAACTCCTCGTCTGGCACGCCGACCACGGCGACCTCTCGGACGTCGGGCAGCGCGGCGAGCACGTCCTCGACCTCGCGCGGGTACAGGTTCTCGCCGCCGGAGATGATCATGTCGTCGTCGCGGCCCGCCACGAAGAGCAGGCCGTGCCTGTCGAGGTAGCCCATGTCGCCGGTGGAGAGCATGCCGTCGACGACCTGCTTGCCGGAACCGTTGGTGTAGCCGTCGAAGAGCATCTCGTTGGCGACGAAGATCCGTCCGGTGCGCCCGCGCGAGACCGGGCGGCCGTCCTCGTCCAAGATCGCCAAGCGCGTGCCGAGCGGAGGTTTTCCGGCTGTGCCAGGGGCGATCCGCAGTTCCTCGGGCGAGGCGACGGAGACCCACGACGCCTCGGTCGAGCCGTAGAAGTTGTAGAGCACGGGCCCGAACGCGTCGAGGAAGTCGGTGGCGAGCGCGCCGGGGAGGACGGAACCCGTGCACGCCACCGTGCGCAGGAACGACGTGTCGTGCCGCCGCCGTTGCTCGGCGGGCAGCTCCATGATCCGCTGCAACATCACCGGGGCGGCGAACATGCTGGCGCAGCGGTGTTTCTGGATCGTGGCGAGCGCGTCGGCGGGCTCGAACCTGCGCCGCAGCACGATCGGCGAGCCGAGCACGAGGCTGATCTGGAACGCCCCGATGCCCCAGCTGTGGAACATCGGCGCGGGGATGAACATCGGCTCGCCCGCGCGCAGCGGGATGCGCGACAGGAACGGCGCGGCCGAGCCCAGCAGCCCCTTGGGGTGCGGTCTGCGCGCACCCTTCGGGGTCCCGGTCGTGCCCGAGGTCAGCACGACCAGCCGCGACGCCGACGGCTTGGGCAGCTCGGTCGCGGGCGAGGACGCGATCAGCTGCTCCACGGTGGTGCTCCGGGTCGGTCCGTCGGTCCACGCGGTCACGCGCTTCACCCCGCGCGGCGCGTTCACCAGCATCGGCCGGAACTCGGTGTCGGCGACGACGAGGCAGATCTCCTGCTCGCGCAGCACCGCGCCGAGCTGCGCGGGGCTCGCGCCGGTGTTGAGCAGCACGGCGTGCGCGCCGAGCTTGGCCAGCGCGGCGATCGACTCGGCGAAGCCGCGGTGGTTGCGGCACAGCACTCCCACGTGCGACCCGGCGCGCACCCCGTGCTCGGCGAGGCCGTGCGCGAGCCTCGTCGTCCGGTCGTGCACCTCGGCCCAGGTCAGCGAGCCCAGCTCGTCGATGATCGCCGGCCTGTCGGGGTGCAGCGCCGCACCGGAGGCGTAGCCCGCCGCGATGCTGTACTCGTACTTGCGCAACGCCTGCGCCGCCCTGATGAGCCGGTCGGGGCTGCGAGGGACGAGCACGCGGCTCCTGGCCAGCACCAGCAGTCCCTTCGCCTGGTTCGCCGTGCGCTGGGTGAGTCTCTGGGCAAATCTCTGGGCTGACCGGGTGAACCGCATCTTCGCGTCCCTCCACAGTGGATGGTCAGGGCGTGCGCCGTGGTGCCTCCGGCATAAGGCGATACAGCAGGTGCATGGCGCGATCAACCGCCTTGGGGGTGACGGCGTAGGCGGCCTGGGCGAGTGCTCCGATCGGGGAGCCGACCCGCTTGGGCCGTCGGGTCAGCGCGCGCACCACCAACCTGGCGCCCTCCTCCGGGGTGGCGGCGGGCAGCCGGTCGTATGCCGAGGTCGCCTGGCTCATCGGGGTCCTGACGAGTCCCATGTGGACGGTGCTGAAGGTGACCCCGTCGGCGACGGTCTCGCTCGCGACCACCCGGCTGAACATGTCCAACGCCGCTTTCGAGGCCAGGTAAGCGGAATACCTCGGCGTGGCGAGCTGAACGCCCTGTGTCGACACGTTCACCACGTGCCCGAAGCGGCGGGATGTCATGTGCGGCAACAAGGCCAGTACCAGGCGCACCGCTCCGAAGTAGTTGATCGCCATGGTGCGCTCGTAGTCGTGCAGGCGGTCCACCGAGTTCAGCACGCCGCGCCGGATCGACCGCCCGGCGTTGTTGACCAGCATGTCGATGCCCTCGTGGTCGCTGAGCATCCGCTTCACCGTGGCGCGCACCGACTCCGTGTCGGTCAGGTCGCAGGGGTACACGTGCGCCTGGCCGCCCTCGTGCACGATCTCCTCGCGCACCGACTCCAGCTCCTCCGCGCGCCGGGCGACCAGCAGCGGCACCGCGCCGAGCTTCGCCACCTGCAACGCCGTCGCCCGGCCGATCCCGGAGGAGGCACCGGTGATCACGATCCGCCGCCCGCGCAGACCCGCCCTGGGGCGCCGCGCGCGATCCGGGTCGAGGTGCCGTTTCCAGAAGCGCCACAACCGGTCCGCGTACTCCCCGAACTCCGGCGTCGGCAGGTCGCTGAGCGCGCGGTCGGTGTTCGAGCGGTCGAAGCTCGCCGAGAACGCCATGTGCGGCAACACTTCCGGCGGCACGCCGAGGACCTTGCCCAAGCCGGGCAGCTTCGCCAGCGCTCGCACCGGAACGGGCACGGGCGCGGTCACCGCGATCTTCGGCGCTCCGGCCGCAGCGGCGAGCGCGTTGTAGACCGAGGTCAGCGGTTGCCCGCCGGGCGCGGTGAGGTGGAAGGTCCTCCCGGGTAAGAAGTCGTTGTGCACCAAGCGGTCCAGTGCGTCAGCGACCCAGTCCACCGGCACGAGGTTGGTCGTGCCCAGATCGGCCCCGGCGAGGGGGAGTGCCGCGGGCAGCCGGGACAGCTCCGCGAGCGCGCCGAAGAAGTAGTACGGGCCGTCGATCTTGTCCATCTCACCCGTGCGCGAGTCGCCGACGATCGCGCCCGGCCGGTAGACCTGCCAGTGGACGCCCGCGCTCTCGCGGACGACGCGCTCCGCCTCGAACTTCGTCGAGTGGTACGGCGAGCCGAAGCGCTGCCCCAGGTCGAAGTCGTCCTCGGTGAACGGCCCGCTGTGCTCGCCCGCGACGGCGACCGAGGACACGTGGTGCAGCTTCGCGCCCAGTTGGGTGGCGAGGTCCACGACGTGGCGCGTGCCGTCGACGTTCGCGGCCCGCGCGGCTGGTTCACCGGCCGTGAGGTCGTAGCTCGCGCCGAGGTGGACGACGTGCTCGACGCCGGAGAGCCGCGCGAGGTCGTCCTCGGCCAGCCCGAGACCCGGGCTGATCAGGTCGCCGGACACCGGCCAGACGCGCTCCGCCTGCGGCCAGCGTTGCGCGAGCTCGTCGAACTTCGCCCTGGAACCGGGCCTGACCAGCACGAACACGCGCTCGCACGTCGCGCGCCGAAGCAGTCTTTCGACCAGCCGAACGCCGACGAAGCCGGTCGCGCCGGTCACCAGGTAGGAGGTCACCCCTCGATACTGACACTACCTACCCGTGAGTAGGAAGAGCTGAGGGCTCGGCACGCAGGAAGCAGGGGACCAACGTGCCGAGCCCCCGTCAGGGGTGGCGGCGCAGGCGCCGTTCGAGGACCTGGCCCGGCCAGTCCCCGACCTCGAAGCCGTGCAGCCTGGTGAAACCCGCCGAGACGTAGAAGTCCACGAGCGCGCCGTCACCACCCGCCCAGCAATCGACCCGCAGGCGGGAGACCCCCGCCGCCACCGCCTTCTGGTGTGCCGCCTCCAACAAGGCCCGACCCGCACCGCGCGCAGCGGCCTGCCGCCCAGAGACCAGGCCGCTGACGTACAGCTCGGGTTCGTCGGAGGCGGGCACGTGGTCCGGGGCTTCCGGCAGCAGCACGAGCGCGCCGACCGCCTCCCCGAACCGTTCGGCGATGTGCAGCCCGCCGGAGCCGCACCACCGCTCCACCTGCAGGACGCGCTTCGGACTCTCCGAGAACGGGGTGGTGCCCCACTGGCCGGTCTGCCCCTTGACCGTCAACCAGCGCACCGCGTCGTCGAAAAGCCCGAGCACCGTTGCGGCGTCGCTGACCGTCCCGCTCCGAACGGTCAGCTCAGACGCCTGTTCTCCTGCTTGCTCGCTCACAGTTCGGCACCCACTGCCGCCATCGCCGCCTGCCGCAGCGCGGACCGCAGTTCACCGACCTCCAAGGGCGCGAGCACGGCCGCCTCGCCCGGCGGCGAGATCACCACGACCTGTCCCTGGTTCACCAGCACCGTCAACGACCGCCGTCGGCCCGCGACATCGCGGCAGCCCACGATCCACTCCCTCCGGACAACCACGTTCCCCGACCTCCAGCCCTGGTCCGTTCGGCGATGCGGGGGTGGGACGCCCGGATCGGCGGGGCATGACGCGGTACTTGAGCCCGTTCAGTCGATCGGCTGAACGGGCGCACGGTGCCGGCGCTCTGAACAGCGGTTACTCGGAAGGGGCTCCCGGGCCGACATCGGCGACGGTCAGCGGGACGCGCTGGCCACCGCGCTCGTCGGCACCGACGTCCTTGCGGTCGTCGCGCCGCAGCCCGTCCACGTCCAGCTCCACCATCGGGTAAGAGCCGACGGAGGCGTTGAGCACCGGGCTGTCCGAGGCCGGGCGCCTGAGTTCTCCGGAGAGCTTGGGGTCGGCCTGGCGGTAGCCGCCGGAGGGGATGTCACCGGCGCTGCCGCCCCAGAGCACGTTGCCCTCCCAGCGGAACTTGGAGAACTGCGTCTGCCGCACGAGCTGGCCGTTGCCGGTGAGCACGTTGTTGGCGATCACGCACGAGTCCGGCCCGTAGGTCTTGTTCTCGCCCGCGATGGCCGTCGCCGTGCCGGAGACCGTGTTGAAAGCGACCAGAACTCGGTCCGGGCGGTCGTTGCCGGTGCTGCTCGTGTCATCGATGACGGTTCCACTGCCGACGGTGATCCCGTTGCCGCCGCTGCCGTTCACGACGTTGTTCACGATCACGTGGTCGTTGCCGTAGAAGCGGATTCCGGAAGCTCCACCGAGCATGATGTTGCCCTCGACGCGCGTGCGGTTGCCGTGCCGCAACACGATCTGGCCCTTGCTGTCACGGATGGTGTTGTTGCGCACGACGTTGTCGGAGGACTTGACCGAGATCGCCTCGGGATCGCCGTTGGCCTTCTCGAAGAGGTTGTTCTCCACCAGGGCGCGCGCGGAGAACCGCTGCTTCGAACTGACCCCGAGCCTGATCGACTCGCCGCCGTTGGAGCCGGAGAACGAGTGGTTGTGGAAGTAGTTGCGGTGGATGTGCGTCCGCTGCGCCATTCCGCTGCTCGGCCCGAAGATCGACAGGTAGACGCCCTGGGTGCTCTTGCCGGTGAAGGTGTTCCGGTCGACCTCGACGTCGTCGCCGTCCACGTTCACCCAGTGCTTGCCCGCCTCGGAGCGCAGCTGGAAGACGTTGCGGCTCAAGCGGATGTGGCGCGAACTGGACGGAACGGACACGGTCGCGGCGTGGGTGAACCTGAAGCCCTCCACCGTGACGTGGTCGGAGGACTCGAAGGTGAAGCCGTTCGCACCGAAGATCTCGGCGCCACCGACCGAGGCGGCGGCGATCGTGACACCGGACTTGCGGGCGATCTTGATCGGCTGCTTGGCCTCGTAACGGCCCGCCGCGAGCACGACGCGGTCACCGGACTTGGCCTTGTCGATCGCGCTCTGCAGCGCCGACAACGAGGTCACGGGCGCGGCATCGGCGATCGGGGTGATCCCCAACAGCAGCAGCGCGGTGACCGGGACGAGGGCATGTCTCATCGCTGGATCTCCTTGAAGGGAGTACCTGCGACGGCGTAGCCGACCGTAGTGCCCGCGATGCGCCCGGTCATCATCCGGAAGGACGACAGAGCTGTTCGAGTGCGTGAACCGCTTTGCCCACACCGTTTTCCGTGCGCACCAGCGCGCCGAGCCGCGCGGCCTCCTGTGACCTGCTCAGCGCCTCCTTGATCGATGCGGCCAGCTCCCCGGCGTCCAGCGCGCGCTCGGGCAGCGGAGGCGGGGCCACGCCGAGTTCGTGCATCCGGCGGCCCCAGTACGGCTGGTCCGCGATGAACGGGCACAGCACTTGAGGCCGCCCGGACGCGACAGCCGCAGCCGCTGTCCCGGCTCCGCCGTGGTGCACAACGGCATCCACCAACGGGAAGAGGCGTTCGTGCGGGATCTGGTCGATCATCGTCACGTTCTTCGGCAGGTCCGTCGGGGTCAGCCCGCCCCAGCCGCGCGCGAGGATCGCGTGGACCCCGGCCAGCCTGACGGCTTCGAGCACGGTCGCGGTCGTCCGCGCGGGATCGGCCCCCGTCATGCTGCCGAATCCAATGTAGACAGTCGTCGCGGTGATCCGGGGAAGCTCGGTGTCCTCTGGGGATTCGAGGAACCAGTAGCCCGTGGTGTGCGCGCTCGCGGGCCAGTCCGAAGGCCGGGGCACGACGTGCTCGCTGATCGCGTGCAGCACCGCGTCCCGCCTTCCCCGGCCGGGCGGCAGACCTAGCCGGTCGGAGCGCCACCGCGTCACGAGCTTCCGGAACGGCAGACTGATGGCGTCGACAAGGTGGTAGCTCGCGCGGTTGAAGGCCGGGGGCGTCCACGGGGGCAGCAAGGGCAGCGGAAACGCTTGTGTGGGAACGTAAAGCGGGGTCAGCGCGCCGATCACCGCCGGGACACCGAGGCGCTCGGCGATGTGCGCTCCGACGAGCGCTCCCGGGTGGTGCACGACCACGTCCGCGCCGTCGGCCGCGACCGCCCACGCGTCGTCGAACATCCGGCCCATCATGCCCTTGGCCTTGCGGTAGAGCGCGAGCTTGCTCTCCGTCGCCGCGCTCTCGGCCAGCGCGAGCGGACCCTCGTCCAGCTCGGCGAAGGGGAAGCCGAGCCCGGCGAAGGCCTCGCCCGAACGGGTGGCCGCGGCCAGGACCGGCTCGTGCCCGGCGGCCCGCAGCGCGACCGCGAGCGCCGCGTAGGGCTGCACGTCGCCCCTGCTGCCTGCGGTGATCATGAGAATCTTCACGGCGTCCTCCGAGTTCGGGACAGACAGTAGTGATCACCGGACGTGCCAGACTGGTCACGCTGAGCCCTCTGCCTGGAAGGACGCACGGATGGCCGACGATCCGGTAGCGGTTGCCGTGCGGCAGGCCGCGGAACTGTGCCGCTCCGGCAAGGCCGCCAAGGCGGTCCGGCTGCTGCGCCCGGTGACCGCGCAGGCCCCGACCGACGTGGACGCCTGGTGCGCTCTCTCCGCCGCCTACTTCGCGAACGACCAGCCCAAGAAGGCGTTGGAGGCGGCCCAGCACGCGATGGTCCTCGGTTCCGGCAGGGAGGGACCGCACCGGCTGGCCAGCTGCGCGCTCACCCAGCTCGGCCGCTCGGCCGAGGCCGTCGCGGCTGCCGACAGCGCGGTCCGCGCGGACCCCTTCGAATGGCGTTGCCACATCGCGCTCGCCGAAGCCCTGATCGCTTCGGGAGCGGTGGAGCGGGTGAACCAGGAGGAGGACGACGCCAAGCGCGCGCTCATCGCCGCGCACCGCGCGTCCGAGCTGGCGCCGACCGAGTCCCGTCCCTTCGAGGTGCTCAGCGAGATCGCTTCGCGCGCGCACCGGTGGGACGTGGCCGAACAGGCGCTGCTGACCGCAGTGCAGCTCAACCCGGACAACGAGCACCTCCGCGACGAGCTGGCGAAGGTGCGGCGCGGTGAGCCCGCCCCCGAACCCGTGGTCCCCGACGCGGAGCCGGTGCTGTGGGACGTGTTGTGGCGCCTGGTGGTCTTGCAGGGCATCGGCAGCCTGGCGTTGGTGATCGGCGGGCTTCCCCGGCCGTCGTCCGGCTACGCGGTGTTCGGGCTGATCCTGATCGCGGCCATGGCCGCCGTGGTGTGGCAATTCGTGTCCAAGGTGCCCGCGGCGGTGCGGCCGAGCCTGGTGCGACTGGTGCGATCGCGCAAGCTGCTGCTGGCGGCATGTGCCCTGTTCGCGCTGGGTACGGCATTGCTGGTGCTGTGGACGCTGACGCTGGTCGTGTGGCCGGGCATGCTCCAGACGGCTGTCGTGGCGTGCGTGGTGACCGTGCTGGCCGGAGCCGTGACCGTTGGCGGACGGCGGTTGTCGCGCTGGCGCAGCCGTACGTGAAGTCTGTTTCCGCTCTGGAAAGTGTGTTATAGCGTCAATCCGCTGGATGGAGTCTTTCTGGGGCGGAGGCGGTGCCGTGCCGCAACTCAGCGTGTCCGCGCTGGTGCCGGGGTTCACCGAGCCGCAGAGCTCGGCGGTCAACCCCTTGGCGGAGCGCGCCGAGGACGAGGCCGTCTCGTGGTTGTGGCGCATCGGGTTCCTCGTCGACGAGGCCCAGGAAGATCATCTTCGGTCCTTCCGGTTCGGGCTCTACCACGGGATCGCCACGCCGTCGCTCGGCCTGGACGCGCTCGTGCTCGGCATGAAGTGGTTCTGCTGGGGCTCGCTGGCCGACGACCAGTACGACAACTACGACTGGGGCGAGCGCGACAGCCGGATGTGCTCGGTCATCCGCTCCGCCCGCACGATCCTCGACGGCGGCGCGGTCCCGGGTGCCGATCCGGTCGTCAGGGGGCTCGCGGAGTTCTGGCCCGAGCTGATCGCGGACCTGGCGCCGGCGGCTCGGCTTCGCGTGGCGCGGAACTTCCTCGACTACCTCGAAGCGGTCCGGCTCCAGAACCGCTTCCACGTCAAGGGAGAAGTCCCCGACGCGGCGACGTTCCTCGGCCTGCGCAGGCACACCATCGCGATGATCTTCCAGGCTGACGTGCTCGAAGCCCTGTCCGGCCTGCACATCCCGGAAGCGCTGCGCTCGCACCGGATGTTCCGCGAACTCGTGTGGTGCTTCGCCGACATCACCGCGTGGCACAACGACATTTACGGCCTGGAGAAGGACATCGACGACGAGCAGCTGTGCAACACCGTGCTCGTGGTGTCGGCGAGCGAAGGCTGCCCGACCGAAGTCGCCGTGGAACGCGTTGTGGAGCGAGCCAAGGAACGGCAACGGCTCTTCCTGCACATCGAGGGCGAGTTACCCGAGCTGGCCTCGGAGTTGGGGCTCGGCCCGGACGCTGTTTCGCGGGCGCTCGCTCTGACGCAGCAACTGCGGGCCTACGCGTACGCGAACCTCGTGTGGATCGAGCACACCAAGCGCTACGACCTTGACCGGCCTCGAATTCGGGGGATCTTCGACAATGTCCTCTGATCTGCGCGCCGTTCCGGTCGCCCCCGGACGGCTACCCGGCATCGGGCACCTCGGCGCGCTGGCCCGTGGCCCACTGCCGTTCCTGGTGTCGCTGCGCGAATCCGGCGACATCGTGCGCGTCGACCTCGGCCCGAAGCCGGTCTACTTCATCACCTCGCCCGCTCTGCATCGGCAAGCGTTGACCAGCAACGGTTTCGCGCGCGGTCAGATCTACGAGCGCGCGCGAACCCTGTTCGGCGACGGCCTCGCGACCTCCGACGGAGCGCTGCACTTGCGGCAACGCCGGCTCGTGCAGCCACTTTTCCACCGCGCTCACATCGAGTCCTACTTCGACATGATGGTCGCCCAGACCCGCGCGCTCACCGACTCCTGGCAGCACGGCAGGGTTGTGGCGGTCGACCAGGCGATGAGCTCGCTCATGCTGAAGATCGTCGTCAACGCGTTGACCTCTCGCGACATCGGCCGCGCCGCCGCCGAGGAGATCCACCGCCTCATGCCCGTGATCATGAAGGGCATCGCGCTGCGCATGGTCACGCCGTTGCACCCGCGCTTCGACTCCGCGTCGGCGCGGTTGCGGCACCTGGTCTCGTCGTTGATCACCAGTTATCGCGCGGATTCCGGCTCGGGTGAGGATCTGTTGAGCATGCTGGTTTCCGCGGGGATGTCCGATGCGGAGATCTGCGACGAGGTCGTTTCGTTGCTGATGGCGGGCACTGAGACTCCGAGTTCGACTCTGGCGTGGATCTTCCACGAGCTGTCTTCGAATCCGGCCGTCTTGTCGCGCGTTCAGGCCGAAGTGGATTCTGTGCTTGGTGGGCAGCCTGTGACGATGTCGTCCGTGCGGGAGTTGGAGTACACGCGTCGAGTGGTGACTGAGGCCCTGCGATTGCATCCGACGCTGCTGTTCACCTTGCGGCCCACACGGCAAGTTTCCCTTGGGGGTTATGCGTTTCCGGCGGGGGTGGAGGTTGCGTACAGCCCTTATGCGTTGCACCGCGATCCGGAGTTGTTCCCGTCGCCGCTGCGGTTCGATCCGGATCGTTCGATGCCGGAGTTGTTCTCTCCGTTCAACTTCGGCGTGCATCGTTGTGTGGGGGAGCACTTCGCTTGGGCGGAGATGATGGTCGCGGTAGTGGGTGTTGTGCAGCGGTGGTCGTTGCGCGGGGTTGAGGAGCGGGTGCGGGAGGCGTTGGCGATCGTGCCTCGGCCGCGGTCGTTGCGGATGCGGGTCCTGTCTCGTTGATGCCGGGCGGGGGCTGGGTTTTCTGGTGGGGTACGGCTGGGTTTCCTGGTTGGGGACGGCTGGGCTTCCAAGCCGGGGACGGCTGGGCTTCCAGCGGGGGACGGCTGAACTTCCTGGTTGGGAACGGCTGGGTTTCTGGTGGGGGACGGCTGGACTTCCGGTTGGGGTACGGCTGGGCTTCCAAGCCGGGGACGGCTGAACTTCCAGCGGGGGACGGCTGGGTTTCCAGCTGGGGTACGGCTGGACTTCCAGCGGGGGGAACAGCAGGAGCCTTTAGCTCTTTCCAGCGGGGTGCGGCTGCGCTTCCCGGTTGAGTTGGGTGCGCGTCGGTTCCAGCGCAGGGTCGGCTTGACCTGGGGGCCCCTTGCGCGTGCCGTCATGGGCCGGGCGGGCACGGTGAAGGATCACCGGCCCACGCCAGCAAGCGTATGGCACGCGCTCCTCAGGTAAAGCCGACCGTTTCGTGGGCGCCTGGCGGTTTCGTTGTGGGTGGCTGGTTTTGGGGTGATGTCGACGGAGTCGACGGGCGAAAGCTGTTGTGGCTCAACGTGATTCACCCTATGGGGACAGGATCTCGATCTTCGAATTTGAGACAATAGAAAGGAGGAGCGAGGGGGAGAAAGTTGTTTGATGCCAACGGAATGATCGAATCTTTGAAGGTGCATCTGGGGCAGCGGGATGTGTATCAGTTGACTGGTGATGCGCTGCTGGAGCATTTGCGTGAGCATGAGACGATCTTGAATTTGGTGACTGCTTCGGCGATCGAGGTCGCTGCTGAGGCGGAGTCTCAGGGGTTGCCTGCGCGGGAAGGGTGTAAGGATCTGGCGGTGTTGTTGCGTGCCACGGTGAAGATCGCGCCGGAGGATGCGAGTCGGCGTAGTCGGTTGGTGAAGCAACTGCCCTCGTTGGAGAGGGTGAGGGAGAAGTTGCATGCGGGGGTGATCAGTGCCCGGCATGCGCAGATCATCGCCGATACCGTCGCGAAGGTGCCTGTGAAGAAGGCGGAGGCGGTGGAGAGGGAGCTGTGTCGTCACGCGCCCCGCCTCAACCCCAGGCAGTTGATGTATGCGGCGAAGGTGACCCGGGCCCACTGCGACCCCGAAGGCACTTATCGGGATGAGAAGGAAGGTGTGGCGCAGCGGTCGGTGAAGATGGGCACCAACGAACACGGCCACCTGCACTTGATCGGTAGCTTCGACACCCTGACCGGGCAGAAGATCCAGGCCCTGATGCATGCCCTGGCCAAGAAGCGTCCGGGCGATGACCGCACCACCGAACAGCGGTACGCCGACGCCTTCGCGGAAGTGATCGATTTGGCGTTGGCGACGAAGGTGTTGCCGACCAACGGGGGCGAACGTCCTCAGGTGATCGTCACGATCTCCTACGCCGACCTGATGGCCAGCCTCGGCACCGGCTACACCGCGTGGGGCGACCCGATCACCGCGCGCCTTGTGCGGCAGATCGCTTGTGATGCCAACATTCTGCCGGTTCTGCTGGGTGGTGAGGGAAGGCCGCTGGATGTCGGACGCAACAACCGGACCGCGACACCGGCCATGCGTAAGGCGTTGGCGGTGCGGGACAAGGGATGTGCCTTCCCTGGTTGTGATCGGCCTCCGGCGTGGACGGAGGCTCATCATGTGGTGCATTGGCTTCATGGCGGCGACACGAAGATCGACAACCTCGTCCTGTTGTGTTCACACCACCATCACGTGATGCACGACGAAGGCTGGAAGATCACCTTCCACGACGGCATCCCGACCTTCATTCCGCCGCGTTGGGTCGATCCTGATCAGAAGCCGATGCGCAACATCAGGGTTGAGCTAGCTGGGGAAAGCGCCTCGTAGCGCGTGATCGGCGAGGTCGGTCGCGCGAGCCGCAGGCGACAGAAGATCAGGATCGGCGAGCCAGGTGCTCGTGACACCGCTGACGATGGAAACAATGCCGAACGCGGCGATCTCGACATCGGTACCGGGGCGCAAGTACTCCGGCGCGGAGGCGAGGACGTCGGCGATCTGGCTCACCCAGGAACGCATGACATCCCGCTTCAGATCCAAGCCGGGAGCGTTGCCGGACTTGTAGATGGTGACACTCAAGATCGACCGCATGGTGTCGTTGCGCTCCAACGCGACGAAGTAGCGGCGCAGATGTTCGCGGAGACGGAACTCGGCAGGCGCCTCGGAAGTCAAGGGCTCCCACACCTCGACGGAGGCCACGGGCCACTTCTCGGAGACGACAGCCAAATACAGCTCGGCCTTGTCCTTGAAATGGTGGTAGGCCGCGCCACGCGTCACACCAGCGGCAGCGGCGATGTCAGCGAGAGAAGCCTCCGCGAAACCGGATTCGGCGAACACGCGCAAGCCAGCGTCCACGAGATCAGCCCTGGTCGCTGCGGCCTCGGCCGCCGTTCTCCGCATGACACCACCCTATACGTGCGGAGGCGTATGTATGGGTCAGTGGAACAGCGGGGGCACGGTCGGCAGGACCTCCTCGGGCGGGCCGCTGAGACGGCACTCCACCGCGAGGGAACCGGTATAGCCGATCTCCGCCAGCGTCGCGGTCAACACCTTCCAATCGAGGTGGCCGGCGCCGGGCTCCAAGCGGTTGGAGTCGCTGATCTGCACGTGGCCCAACCACGGCGCGGCCTCGCGGAGGGCATTCATGGGCTCGGCCTCCTCGATGTTCATGTGGTAGGTGTCGGCGCCGACCCGGACACCGTCGCAGTCCGTTGCCTTGATCAGTTCGATGGCGTGGTCGAGGCGGTTGACCATGTGGTCCTCGTAGCGGTTCAACGGCTCCAACAACAGCACAACGCCCTCGCGCTCGGCGTGCTCACCCAGTTCGTTCAGCGCCTCCAACAGCACCTTGCGGTCCTCCTCGGCGCTGCGCGGCGGGACGAACGGAGGCAGGCGGTACGAGAACATGCCCCACGAAGCCGGAGTCATCGCGCCGACACCTTCAAGCTCGGCGATCACCGAGAGCTGACTTGCCATGTTGGTGATCGCATCACGGCGGCGGTCGGCGTCGAAGTCGCCGATGAAGTGCGACATCTCCACGCAGACGGTCGGCATCACGACACCGGCGGCCTTCGCCTGACGCAGCTCGGGAACGCGGTCGCGGAAAGCGAGATCGCCCTTGCCTCGCAACTCGATGGCCTCGAAACCGGCGCGTCGCGCGAAGTCCCACTTCGCCAGCAGGGTGGCACCGGGCAACATCTGCTCCTGGCAGGACAACAACATCGTCAACTCCCGTCCACATCGGCGAAATCGAGCACTACCTGCAACGTGTCGGCGGGGCGCTCGTCGATCTCGGCGAAGGCCCGCGCCACCTCGCGCGCGCCCATCACGTGCGACACCAGCGGAAGCGGATCGAGCGTGCCTGCGGCGACGAGGTCCATGAAAGTGCGCTGCAACCGCTCCACCGACCACCGCTGCGCCAGCCCGGGATTCACCCCGCCGATCTGCGACGCGACCAAGCGCACGCGGTTGTGGTGGAACTCCTCGCCGAGCCGCAGGCCGATCGCATCCCCTTGGTAGAAGCCGGAAGCGACCACGCGACCAGCCACGCCGACGGACCTGATCGCCTCGTGCAAAGCCCTCACCGAGCCGCTGATCTCGATGCACGTGTCCGCACCGCGCCCGTCGGTGTGCGTGGTGATCCGCTCCGCGACCGCGTCGTCGACCGCGTTGAGCGCGAGCACGGCGCCCTGCTTCGCGGCGAGCCCCAGCCGTTGGGGGAGCGCGTCAACGGCGATCACGCGGGCGCCGTTGAGCGTCGCGAGCCGCGTGGTGATCAGGCCGAGCACGCCCTGGCCGAACACGGCGACGTCCTCGCCGAGGTGGATGTCCGCGTCCAGCACCGCGTTCAGTGCGATCGCGCCGAGCCGCGCGAACACCCCGGCCATCGGCGGCACGGACTCCGGCAGCACGTGCCCTTCCAGCTTCGCGGCGTCCACCACTGCCTCGGAGCGGTGCCCCCAGATACCCCAAACCCGTTGCCCCACCTGGAGATCGGGCACGGAGGTCTCGGTGACCGCGCCGACCTCCTGATAGCCCCAACCGGCCACGGGGTAGCCGAAGGAGGGCGTGCCGTCCACGAACAACCGGCGCTCAGCGTCCCAGTGCTTGCTCAGGTACGGGTTCGAGCCGCGATAGGCGGTCAGCTCGGTCCCCGCCGAGATCCCCGAGTACAGCGTGCGCACCCGGACCTGCCCGGGAGCCAGCACCGCTGCGGGCTCCTCGACCAGCTCGACCGAACGCGGCGCGGAGAACTGCACGACTGTGGGCACGCGCATACCTAGCCGCACGGACTTATGTCTTGTCAAGCGACAGAAGTGGGAGGTAACCGGCATTTCACGGGTCACCGGTTGATATGAGTGGGCGACGTGTTGAGGAGGCGCCGTGCTCACCCCCGAACTCACCCCTGCTCTGACGAGGCGCAACGGTGTCGCGCGCCCGCTCGCGATCGGCGGCACGGTCGCCGCGCTGAGCGCCGTCGCGATCATCGCCGTGCTCGACCTGGTCCCGGCCATCGGCATGATCAACCCGGTGCGGCGCACGATCAGCGAACACGCGCTCGGCCCGAACCGGGTGGTCTACGACATCGCGTTGCTGCTGCTCGCGGTCGGGTCGCTGGCGATCCTCGCGGCACTGGAGCGAGGCGGCCTGGTCCGGCTCCGCTCGGTCGGGGCGGTCCTGCTCGCCCTGTGGAGCGCCGGGCTGACCGTGGTCGTGCTCTTCCCCAAGCACAACTGGGCCGTCGGGCCGAGCCTCAGCGGCGACATCCACCGCGTCGGCAGCCTCGTGGCGTTCCTCAGCCTGCCCGTCGCCGTGCTGCTCATCGCCCGCCGCTGGCTGCGCGACGAGCGGTGGGGCGTGCACGCGAGGCGCACCCGCGCGCTCGGCGTGCTGGCCGTGCTGTCCTTCGCGCCCGTCGTCTACGTGCTGGTCTACGCGATGGCGGTCGGCGGTTCGTGGTGGCAGGTGCTCCCGCTCGGCGTGATTGAACGCTTGCTCGCGCTGTGCGAGGTCATCGCGGTCGTCGGCGTAGGGGTGTGGGCGATCGCCTCGACCCGGCCCGTGGTCGCTGAGCCGTTTCGAAGCCCACTTGACACCCCTGCGCCGATCGAGTGACCTCATCGGTGATGACGAACCGAGTTGTGCGCCCCAAGCCGAAGCCGGACGCGCGGCGCGTGCTGATCTGCCTGAGCTACGCGGGCGGAGGCACCGCGCCGTTCCGTGGCTGGGCCGACCGCGTGCCGCATGACGTCGAGCTGGCGCTGGTCTGCTACCCCGGCCGGGAGCGGCGCACCCGCGAGGAGATGCCGCCGACCTGGGCGCAACTGCTCGCCGACGTCGAACTCGCCGTCGAGGAAGCCGCCGCCGGGCGCCCCTACGTGCTCTTCGGGCACAGCATGGGCGGCGCCGTCGCGGCGAGCCTCGCGACGCGGTCCGCCAAGGCCGCCTCGGTCGTGCTGTCGGCGACACGTTCGCCCACGTCGGGGTTGAAGTACACGCTCGGCCCGCACGACACCGACGACGAGTACGTCGAGTGGATCAGGGAGAAGGCCCAGGTCCCCGACGAGGTCCTCGAACACCCGGAGCTGCGCGAGATGGCGATCTCCATGCTGCGCGGTGACATCACGGCCCTGCACGACCTGGTGTACGACCCCGCCGTGCGGATCAGTGCGCCGACGCAGGTCCTCTACGGCGAGCTGGACGAGGTCGACGAGGCGGCCGTGCGCGGTTGGGGTGAGATCGTCACCGGAGACCTGCGGATCGACCGGCTGCCCGGCGGCCACTTCTATGTGCCCGAGGTCTGGGAACGGCTGCCGGAACACATTCACGCGCTGCGAGAGGACGGCTGAGGTGCCCAAGGCGGACGTGTGGTGGGTCGAGCTGGGCTCGGTGCCACTGGAGCCGATGCTGGCCTGGCTCAACGACGAGGAGCGCGACCGCTGGTCCCGCTACCTCAAGGACGACGACAAGCAGCGGTTCCTCCTCGGCGCCTCGCTGTCCAGGGCGATCGTCGCGCGCTCGCTCGGTGTCGCCGCCGCCGACGTTCCGCTGGAGCGGCACTGCTCCCGCTGCGAGGGGCCGCACGGGCCTGTGACGTCGCCTCTGCCGGGCGCTCCGAAGCTCTCCGTCACGCATGCTGGGGAGCTGGTCGGCGTCGCCGCGTCGATGGACGGCTTGGTCGGGCTCGACGTGGAGCCGTCGTCCGGGCGCGCGCCGTTGAAGGACTTGAGCGTGGTGTTCGGGCCTGACGAGATCGCGGGCATCACGCGGGCCGGTGGCGGCTCGGAGCCTTTCCTGCGCATGTGGACCCGCAAGGAGGCCGTGGTCAAGGCGGTCGGCGTCGGCTTCATGGTGTCGCTGCCCGATGTGGTCCTCACCGGTCCGGCCAGTGCTCCGCGCCTGCTCAGCTGGCCCGCGGAGGAGCCCGGCGCGGACCGCTACCCCGCCGAGATGCGCATGGCCGACGTCCAGGCTCCGCGTGATCACGTCGGTGCCGTGGCCGTGGTGGCCGAGCGCGCGGCGGGCGAACTCGTGGTCGCCCAGCACAACGGCGCCGATCTGCTCACCGCCGCGATCCCCGCGTAGTTCCCGCTGGTTCACTCGGCTGCGGGTAGCTTTGCGGCTGCTTAATGTGGAACTTTCTCATGTATGAGGGTGTTCGCGGTCACACTTGTTCTCGCGCTGCTGGCGGCTGGGGCTCCCGTGGCCTCGGCTTCGGATGACAGCGGCACGGTCGTTGTCGGCACCAAGTCCGTTGGTGGGCGGACGGTTCACGTGTTCCGCGATCAGCTCGGCCGTGAGGTGGTGCTGCGCGGCTTCAACGTCTCCGGCACCACGAAGCTCAATGAGCACGGCAGGCTGCCTTTCGCGTCCGTGGCCGATGCCGCGCGCTCCGCGACTTCGATGCGCGACGAGACGGGGGCGAACGCGGTCCGTTTTCTCGTTGCGTGGGACGGAGTGCAGCCCGCGCCGAACACCATCGACACCGCCTACCTTTCCCGGGCTACTGCGCAGATCCGTGAGTTCACGCGTCGCGGAGTGCACGTGCTGCTCGACTTCCACCAGGACCTGTTCTCGCGCGATCTGTTCAACGTCGATAGCTGGTACACGGGCAATGGGGCTCCGAAGTGGGTGATCGACGCGGCCAAGTACCCCAAGGAGCATTGCGTCGCGTGTGTGACGTGGGGCCAGAACCAGTGGCAGAACGACGCCGTCCGCTCGGCCTTCCGCGATTTTTGGCTCAACCGCAAGCTTGAGACGCCCGCCGGGCAGATCGGCATGCAGGACGCTTTCCTCGACCAGGCCGCCGCGACCATGCGGCACGTGAAGAATTCCTTGCCCGCCAAGGAGTTCGGCCTCGTGCTCGGGCTCGACCCGTTCAACGAGCCCGCCGACGGTGAGGGCGCGATCTCCTTGACTGACCGCGAGAAGGAGCTGATCTGGCCGTTCTACCAACGTGTTCGCGCGCGCATGGACGCCGTGGGGTGGCAGGACAAGCCGCTCTACGCCGAGCCGTTGGTGAACTGGAACCTGGCCGTTGTCGGGATTCGGCGCGGTGGGTTCGGCAGCATCGGGAGCATGGGGCCGCGCTATGTGTTCAACTCCCACTTCTACGACACTTTGCGCCTCTCGATCGATCCGACCAAACCCGGTGACGGCGGATATGCCAATCAGACCAACGAGATCCGCGAGCGCTCCGAGCAGTTGGGCACTGTTGGTTTTCTCTCCGAGTTCGGTCACCGCATGAGCGGTTGGTCCTCCGAGAAGGCGCCGATGATCCTCAAGGGCGCTTACCAGGGGCTCGATCGCGGCGCCGGGAACTCCGATTGGTGGGCTCGGCCGATGGCTGCGGGGGCGGTGATGTCCGCGACCCAGTGGCATTGGGACATCTACAACGGCAAGCACCGCGAGCTGATGAACGGCAACCCCTCCAAGGTGCAGACCGCAGGCGATGCGTGGAACGACGAGGACCATTCCGTCATTGACGCCAACGGTTTCCGCGTTGATCAACGTGTGCTCGACCGGATGTATCCTGGGGTCGTCGCGGGGGACACGCTCGCGTTCGCTTACGAGGACATGGCCAAGGACGGGTTTGCTTCGTCAACCGCCCCGTCCGTGCGGTGGCTTCAGGTGCCCGCCCAGTACCCGGCGCTCGCCAAGGTCGTGGAGAACCGCCAGTTCGGCATCCTCGCGTGGCGCGGCGGTGCACGTGGCGCGACCGAACTCCACCTGCCGCGCACGTTCTCCCCTTCGGAGTCCTCGGTCGCCGCGTCCTTCGGTGTCCACTCTGGACTGTCCACTTCGGACTCCGTGGCGCGCGTGGGTTTCGAGGCGGGATCTTCGGTCGCCCGCAAGCTCGTGATCGACGCGGGGGCCGGGGTGCACGTGGCCCTCGTCGTCAACGCCCGCGTCCCCGTCGCCGACCTCGCCGCCGCCCAACGCGACCTCACCGCGTGGGCCGCCGCCGTGGGCATGACCTGAATGACTCATTCAGGTGGTTGAGGGTGCTGAATGACTCATTGAGGTACCTCAACGCACTGAATGAGTCATTGAGGTACTTCAAGTACCCGAACGACCCTTTCGGGACCGCCCCGACGCACCGAACGGGCCGTTGGGGGCACCCCCATGTACCTGAACGACCCGTTCAGCGCGCTCAACGCACCAAACGGGCCGTTCGGAGTGACCGACGCACCAAACGGGTCGTTGAGGGCTCCCAACGCACTGAACGGGCCGTTCAGGGTCCCTAACGCACTGAACGGGTCGTTCAGGGCTCCGACGCACCAAACGGGTCGTTGAGGGCGCCCCCCGAGTACCTGAACGGGCCGTTGGGGGTCCCTAACGCACTGAACGGGTCGTTGAGGGCGCCTTCCGAGTACCTGAACGGGCCGTTGGGTGCGCTCAACGCACTGAACGGGTCGTTCGGGGCAGTTCCAGGTACCCGAAGGGGGCGTTCAGGGCCTTGGAGTACCCGAAGGGGTCATTGGGGGAGTTCAGGTACCTGAAGGGGTCATTCGGGGCGCTCAAGTACCTCAATGACTCATTCAGCGCGCTCAATCACGTGAACGGGTCGTTCAGGGGGTGACGGGGGTGGGGGTGGGGCGGGCGAGGGTGGTGAGGGCCAGGAGGGAGAGGGTGGAGACGGCGGCGATGGTGATGGTCATGGGGAGGGCGGTGCCGGGGCCGCCGAGGCCGACGAGCGGGGCGGTCGCGGCGGCCACGAGGAATTGGAGCATGCCGAGGAGGGCGCTGGCGCTGCCGGCGATGTGGGGGTGGTCGGCCATGCTGAGGGCGAGGGCGTTGGGGCTGATCATGCCGATGCTGGCGACGAGGGTGAACAGGGGCACGAGCAGGCCGAAGATGCCGAGCGTGCCGATGGCAGTGGTGAGCAGCAGGGCCAAGGCGGACACCAGGTTCACGCCGATGCCGACGCCGAGCAGGCGCCGAGGGCCGTAGCGGGAGACGAGGCGGCCGTTGAGCTGGCCGACGATGACGAAGCCGAGGGCGTTGACGCCGAAGATGATGCTGTAGAGCTGGGGCGAGGCGTGGTGGAGGTCCTGGATCACGAACGGCGAGCCGGAGATGTAGGCGAAGAGCGCGGCGCCGGCGAACGCGGTGGTCAAGGACAGGCCGACGAAAGCGCGGTCGGCGGAGAGGGTGCCTGCGGCGCGGAGAACGGCGCGCAGGCCGCCGGTGTTGCGGCGCGCGGCGGGGAGCGACTCGGGCAGGCCGAGCGCGACCGCGAGGAGCAGCAGGCCGCCGAAGATCGACAGGGCGGCGAAGACCCCGCGCCAGCCGGTGGAGGCGGTCAGCTCGCCGCCGATGACGGGGGCCAGGATCGGGGCGAGGCCGAAGACGAGCATCAGGGTGGAGAAGAACCGCGCGGCCTCGGCGCCGGAGTACAGGTCGCGCACCACGGCCCTGGCCACGACGATCCCGGCGGCCCCGGCGAAGCCCTGGACGAAGCGGACGACGGTGAAGCTCGCGATGTCGTCGGTGAACACGCAGGCCAGCGACGCCAGCACGAACAGGCCGATGCCGAACAGCAGCGGGCGCTTGCGGCCCCACATGTCGCTGAGCGGACCGATCACCAGCTGGCCGACGGCGAGGCCGATCATGCACGCGGTCAGCGTGAGCTGGACCTGGGAGTGGCTCGCGCCGAGCCTGGCGGCGATCTCGGGGAAGGCGGGCAGGTACATGTCCAGGCACAGCGGCCCGAACGCGCTGAGACCCCCGAGCACGAGCACCAACCGTGTCCTGCCGTTACTCTCCCGCACCCGTCCCCCAAGTACCCTCAGAAGCTGTTAGCTCTGAGACAGAGTAATTGAGGAAGATCCGACCCGTGACCCCTGTTTCCCATGACGTGGACCTCAGCTGCACCGTCGGCCGGTTGCAGCGCGCACTGCGCCGCGCCTCAGCTCGCGCGGCGGGGGATTCGGCGCTGTCCAACGCCAAGGTCGAGCTGCTGCTCGCGGTGAAGCGCCAGCCGGGGATCAGCGTGAAGGAGGTCGCGACGGTGCTCTGCGCTGCGGCCAACACCGTCAGCACGCTGGTCGGCGACCTGGCCGACGCGGGGTTGCTGCTGCGGGAACGGGATCCCGGCAACCGCAGGGTGGTGCGGCTCGCCCTCACCGAGGACGGCCACACCACCATGGCGGACTACCAGGACCAGCGCAGGCGCAGCGTGGCCGAGGCCGCGGCGCGGCTGAGCGAGCGGGACCGGGCCGATCTGGAACGGGCCATGCCCGCGCTGCTGCGGCTGGTGGAGGTCATCGAGCAGGGGTGAGCGCGGCGCCCCGGACGATCGCTTCGACGTCGCCGACGGCCTCGTCGAGGCAGGGCAGCGCGAGCACGGCGCGCCTGGCCTGGCGCGCGCGGGCGGTGAAGCTCGGCTCGCCCAGCACGCGGGAGCACGCCTCGCGGACCTCCTCGACGGAGCCTTCGTGCACGCGCAGGCCCAGGCCCAGTTCGACCGTGCGGTCGGCGTTGGACGGCTGGTCGCCGAACGCGGGCTGGACCACCATCGGCACGCCGGAGCGCAGCGACTCGCGGATGCCGTTGTAGCCGCCGTGCGTCAGGAACAGGTCGGCGCACTCCAGCACGAGCGGCTGCGGCACGTGGTTGACCAGGTGCACGTTCGGCGCGGCGACCGAGTCGGGGATCGGAACGCCGCCGGTGGCCACGATCGCGGTGACGTCCAAAGTGGACAGAGCCTCGACGGCGACGCGCAGCCGCGCGGCGGGGTCGATCCCGGCGAAGGAGGCGGGCAGGTTCGTCTTGTCCATCTCGGTGGTCAGCGGCAGCGCCGTGCCGATCGCGGCGAGCACGAGCGGCCGGTCCGCCGGCGCGTCGGCCAGCCAGCCGGGCAGCCGCTCGCCGTGGCGCGCGAGCACCGGCTGGCGGTAGGCGGTGGCGACCGGAGCTGGCGCGGCGGTGTAGGAGAACTCCGTTGGCACGTAGTCGATCCGGCCGTAGCGGTAGACGAAGTCCGTGCCCAGATCGATCGCCGGGTCGGCCATGGCCGCGTGTTCGAGCAGCACCTGCTCGGCCAGCGCGGGGTCACCGATGTTGACGAAGCCGCCCGGCAGGCAGACGTGCGGGATGCCGAGCTTCTCCGCGAGCAGCACCGCGCCGTACTCGGCGTCGTCGCGCAGCACGACGTCGGGCCGGAACTCCTCGGCCAGCGGGAGCATCCGCTGGTAGGCGTCCAGCGCCATCGGACCGGCCATCAGGCCCATGATCACCGACATGTTGCCGGGCTCCGAGGCCGGGTGCAGCGGCTTGTCCGGGTCGGAGGTCATCTCCTTGAGCCGGTCGCGCATCCCGTGCAGCACGCCGGCGGGCCTCACCTTCTCCGAGGCGAACAGCGGGAGGAAGTCCTCCGGCATGGCGACCACGACCTCGTGGCCGGCTTTGGCCAGCGCACGGGTGATCGGGACGAGGGAACGGGTGTGCGACGGCGAACCGGTGACGGTGCACAGCACGCGCAAGGCGAGCCTCCTCAGCAGGAACAGGGCGACAGGTCTGGTTGCACCAACCAACCAAACCGCCTGCATCGTCCCGGAGCCGGAGTGTTCTGGGTGCATCCGGTTGGTCGTATCTGTGCTCAAACGACTAAAACCACGTGCACTCGCGCTATGGTCCGAGATGAATTCCTTCTCGGTCGTACTGTCGACACTCGGTCGGTGTACTCGACGTACTGGCAAGTAACGACCATCAGCGTCCTCCGAAATACCCACTTCAGCGGGTAAAAGGATGGTCGACGTGAGCATTTCTCCCTCCTTGCCCCGCCCTCGGTGATTGGTCAGAGTGCGTCTGTGCCGCCCCGGTGGAGCGCATCCCGGCCGAACAGCCGGATCTCGCCACCGCGGCACGAGTGAGGGGCCACCTCGCCTCGCACAGCACGAACCACGGCGCCCCCCAGCGCCGATCCAGGAGTGCTTCGCCGAGTAGGCGTGGAGTGAGTCATGAGACAGATCCAGACCGCATGCAGGCCGCCGCACAGGTCGGCCACCCCGGCCGCGACCCCCACGCCAGGCATGCTCGCCGCGGAACGACGGCGCGGGCCCGTCCGGGTCGCCCTGCTCGACCGCCACCCGGTGACCGTGGAGGGACTGGCGCAGCTGCTCTCCGCGCAGCAGGGCGTCTCCGTGGTCGGCCGCTTCTACCGGGTCAACGACGCGCTGGCCAGCCTGAGCCGCTGCGAGGCGCACGTGCTCGTGGTCGACCCGCAGGTCGCCGGGCCGGACGCGATCGCGCTGCTGCGCCTGCTCCAGCGGGAGTACCCGAACCTCGCGGTGCTCGTGCTCAGCGACAACACCGACTACGTCAGCGCTGCGCTGGACGCGGGGGCCAACGGCTTCCTGCTCAAGACCGCGGTGCTCGGCGAGATCCTCAGCGGCATCCTCAAGGCGGCCGACGGCCAGACCCCGGTCTCCCGGTCGCTGCTGCCGATGCTGGCCTCCGAGGTGCGCGGTGGCGGACGGACCAGGCAGCGCCTGTCCAGCCGTGAGCTGCAGATCCTGGAGCAGGTCGCCACCGGCAACACCAACGCCGAGATCGCTCGCAACCTGTTCATCAGCGAGGCGACCGTCAAGACGCACCTGCACCGGGTGTTCAACAAGCTCAGCGTGCCGGACCGGGCCTCGGCGGTGGCGACCGCGATCTCCCTCGGCCTGCTCCGCGGCGCCCTGCGCTAGACCACCACGTCCCACCAGCCGACTTTTTCCGTTCCGTGCTCCTGGCAGCCGAGAGAGCGCTCTCCAGGCCTGGGAGGAGCACGGAACGGGGGAGCGGTGCTAGTCCTCGTCGGGGAACGCGGCGGGGGCGGCTCGGTGGGCGAGGAGTCCGGCCCACCAGGCGACCGCGCCGGTGCGTCGCTGGACGCCGAGGGTCTTGTAGATGCGTTGCAGGTGGTTCTGCACGGTCTTCGGCGACAGGCCGAGGTCCTCGGCGATCATCGTCGCGGACTGGCCCTCGACCAGGCGTTGCAGGATCTCGATGCGGCGCATGGTCAGCCCCATCCGCAGCGCCACGCGGACCGGGTCCTCCGCGTGCGGATCGGGCTCGGGCGTGGTGGCCACGGGGGTCGGCGAGATGCCGGAGGCCTTGGGGCGCTGCTCGGTCAGGCCACCGCCGTCGTCCGTGTGCAGGCCGAGCCCGGCCAGCCAGTGCCCGACGATGTTGTTCTCCCGGACGCGCAGCAGGTCACGGCCTTGCTGGGCTTCCCAGAGCTTGTACTGCTCCAGGTGCTTGCGCGCGTGGTAGAGCGCGCGGTCCAGCGTCCCGGCCTGCTCGTGCGCCTGGCTCAGCAGCTCGTGCGCCCGCGCGGTGTACTCCCTGGCCAGCGCGCTCTCGGCCAGTTCGGCGGCGGCTTCGAGGCACTTGATCTGCTCGGAGTGGCGGCCGTCCATGCCGTAGAGCCGACCGCGCAGCATCTTCAGCTCCGCCTGCGGGATCACGCGGTCGGAGCTGCGCAGCAGGTAACCCGCGCGCTCGCAGAAGCGCCGCGCGCGCAGCTTGTCGCCGAGTTCGGCGCGCAGGTCGCCGATCATGATGTTCACCCTGGCGAGCCGGACCGGGTCGTCGAGCGACTTCCACTTGTCGCGGCACGCCTTGGCCAGCTCCTCCGAGCGCAGCAGCTTGAGCTTGCACGCGTCGCCCTCGACCCCGCAGCGCAGCGACTGCACCTTGACCATGCAGTTGCCGAAGTACTGCGCGCGCACCATCTGCGCCTGGTGCAACAACATCTCGCCGATCAGGCCGCCGTCGCCGGAGAGCTCGGCGAAGCCCTGAGCCCTTGCCAGGGTGGCCAGGGCACGTTCGGTCGAGTTGACCTTGACCTCGATCGAGGAGCGCGCGAGGTTGATCCGCGCCTGGAGCTCGATCGTCCTGCGCTGCACGGCGAAGCGCTCGATCTCGGCCAGCGCGTCCAGCGCCGGGGCCCACAACCCGCGCTTGGCCAGCGTCACCGCCTGCACGATCGCGGAGTAGGCGACGCCGACCGGATCGCCGAGCCACGCGAAGCCGGCCGCCGCCTTCTCCGCCCACTCCAACGCCTCCCACGCCCGGCCCTCGTCGATCGCGGCGCGCGCCTCGGCGAGGTTGTCGTCCGCGCTGCGGCGCGCGCTCAGCTCGGCGGCGGTGCTGGTCTTGTCGATCGGGGACAGCACTCGGCTCACCCGAATTCCAGGGTCGCGGCAACCCTCGGAGAATTGGTTTTCGGCATCGGTGTCCCACCCTCGCGCCCGTGAACCGAACCGGGCGAGAGTACCCCGAACATGAAGACGCGCTTTCACGAAATGAATAGGCTCAGGTCAGCGCAGCGAATGCGTGCGCAGGACGGTCTGTTTCACGGTGTTGCCGTCCTTGTCCTCGGCCTGCACGCGCAGCGACCCGTACCCGCCCGCCTTGCCCCCGGCTGGCAGGGTGCCCTGCCAGCGCTCACCGTTCTGCCGCATCGGCACATCGACCCACGTGGCGCCCTCGTCGTAGCTCACCGACAACCGCACTCCAGTGATCCACTTCGACGAGCCCGTGATCTCGATCGGCTGCGCCGTTGCGGCGGGCACGGCGTTGTCGGCGTCGACCGGGAGCCTCGGGTCGAGCACCACAGCGCTGATCGGCGCGATGTCCTGGCCGGAGAAGCCGGAGGTGAAGCCCCACGTGACGTCGGCGGAGGTGCCGAGCGCTCCGGGCTTGGCCTCGCGAGTCGCGGTGAAGCGCGCTTCGTAGCGACCGCGCTCGGCCGGGACCAGCGCGTGGATGCCGCCTCCGGCGGACCTGGCGATCACCTCGCCGTCCTTGCTCAGCGTGGCTTCGCCGAGCGGGGAGAACACGTTGGACCAGCCACCGCGACCGCGCGCTCCGAACAGGTCGGGCGAGAGCGCGATCTCGTTGCCCATCCTGGCGAACGAGCGGGGGTCGAACGCCGGGCCGAACGGACCGGAGTTGAGCTCCAGCCGCTGCGGCGCGCCCTTCGCGAACCTGGTGGTGCTGAACGGTTCCAGCCTGTTGTTGCCGGAGAAGCTCGTCGTCGGCGTCCTGGCGATGCCGACCTCGTGCCGCCACCAGCCGGGGCTGACGTACTCGGTGCGGGTCGTGCCCAGCTCCACCAGCGGAGCCGGTGCGCGGAACGGGTGCGAGATCGGCACCAGCGTCTCCTTCTGGCCGTCGAGGCCCGGCCGCACCTGCGGGCGCGCGCCGAAGGAGTGGCCGTCGCGGTGATAGCTCGTGTCGACCTTGACGAGGTCCTCCTTGCGGATCACGTGCTCACCGCCGTCGGGCATCGTGCCGGAGGAGGTCAGTGCGACGTCATAGCTGACCGGACTGTCCTTGGCGCCGACCACGCGCACGGCGACCGGACCGGCCTTGAGCAGCTCGGCGAGCTTGGCGATGCGGTGCTCGGCGGCGGCGAACACCGTGATCGGCGGGTTCGCGCTCACCTCCTTGGCGGGCTGGACGATCAGCGCGGCCTTGGCGCCCGCGTCGGCGACGGCGATGACGGCCTTGGTGGTGTCGTCGGCCTTCGGGTCCGGTGTCAGCAGGACGAGCTTTCCCTTGACGTCCAGGCCCTTCAGGTCCTCGGTACGACCGCGCTTGCCGTCGACCACGTCCATCCTGTGCTCGCCGACGAGTGCGGGTGACTGCTGCTCGCGGCTCATGGTGAGCGGGAAGCGTTGCGGTGCGACGATCTCCGAGGTCACCTCGGGGCGGACCGCCGTGATGTGGTTGACGTGGCGGAAACCCTCGGCCTTGCCGCCGAGCGATCCGATCAGGACGGGGACGTCGCTGTCGACGTAGGTGCCCGCGCGCTGCGACGCGCTGCCGTCCTTGCCGTGCAACACGGACAGGCTCTGGCGGATGACCTTCATCCCGGGGTCGTCCAGCCGCACGTTCATCGGCTTCGCGGTCCGGGCGTCGATGTCCAGCGTGCGGTCGGAGTCCAAGGTGACCTTCGGAGCGACCTGGCTGACCAGCGCGATCGGATCGGAGTTGTACTCGCCGCGCGGCCCGTGCTCGTACAGCTCGCTGACCACCATGTAGTCGCCGGCAGGCAGTCGGAGCGTGCCGGTCCCGTTCGCGTCGAGCTCGATCGGTTCGACGCGCTGGCGGGCCTTGGCGAGGTCGACCACGGTCACAGAAGGCTTGGCGGGCTTGCCATCCCGGCCGGTCGCCTTCACGGAGAGGGTGTGCACGGGTTCTTCGACGTGAGCACCGATCGCGGTCCTGATCACATCGGAGCCCGCCGTCGCGGTCAGCCATCCGCCGTAGAGCCCGGCGCGCCTGGCCGGGTCCACTGTGACGGAGATCTTGGCGGTTCCCTTCGCCGGGATGGTGATCTCGTTGGCGCTCAAGCGGAACTGGTTGCCGTCAGCTGGCCTGCCTTCTTTGTCCACAATGGACATGTCGAGCTTCGCGGTCACCGGCTTGTCGCCGTCGTTGCGGTAGGTGACGTCCTTTGTGGACGGTTGCTGTCCGTTGTGCGGCCAGGTGAAGTAGCCCAGCGACAGGCTTCCCTGCTCCGCGGTGACCCGCTGAGCGGTGGCCCGCGCGAGGTCGACGAGCCCGGTTCCCTGCCCGTAGACGGACGCCCCCTTGAGCGGGCTGGCCGTGCCCATCAGCGTCGCCTTGATCCGGCCAGGGGTCCAGTCCGGGTGCTGCCCGGCGAGGATCGCGGCGGCGCCGGTCAGGTGCGGCGCGGCCATCGAGGTGCCGCTGTGCACCGCGTAGTGCTCCGGAAGCCCGCTGGTGCCACGGGTTCCGGCCGCCCGCGCCGCGACGATCTCCGAGCCGGGGCCGGTGATGTCGGGCTTGACCGCGTGGTCGGAGTACCTGGGACCTTTGGAAGAGAAGGAACTCAGCTCCTTCTGCTTGGTGGCGCTGGCGACGGCGAGCGAGGACTCGGCGGTGCCGGGGGAGCCGATCTGGCCGTCCGGGCCGGTGTTGCCCGCCGCGACCACGAACAACGTGCCCTGCTCCTCGGTCAGGCGGTCGATCGCCGCCATCACCGGGCTCTGCTCCTCGGGGTCGCCGCCGAAGCTCATGTTGACGACCTTGGCCTTGTTCTCCACCGACGCCCACGCCATCGCGCCGAGCACGGCTTCCTCGTCGATCTCGAAGTCGCCGACCTTGCCCATGAGCACCTTGGCGCCCTTGGTCATGCCCGCGTACTTGCCGCCGCTGGCCGCCCCGGTGCCCGCGACGGTGCCGGTCACGTGGGTGCCGTGGCCGTTCACGTCCTGCACGCCGTCTCGTGAGCCGGAGAAGTCCTTCGCCACTACGCCGACCAGGTCGGGGTGCTTGGTGTCGATGCCGGAGTCCAGCACCGCGACGGTGACGTCCTTGGCGGTGTGCCCGGCCTTCCACGCCTCCGGCGCTCCGGTCAGCGGGACGCTCGTGTCCGTCGAGTACGACATCTTTCCGTTGAGCCACACGCGATCCGCGCCGTTGATCGACCGCGCGCCGCTCGGCCCGCGCAGGCTCTCCCACGTCGCGGTCGCGCTGGCCTTGGGTGCGCTCACCGACGTGATGCCGAGCGCGGGGACCCCTCCCGCACGCCTGCTGCCCTGCGGCGCGGTCGGTGCTGAGCGGGCCGCGCCCTGGGACAGCAGCAGTGGGATCTCGCTGACCTTCGAGTCCTCGTAGCCGTACTTCACCAGCAGCGAGATGTTGAAGAGCCTGCGGTCCAAGCGCCCGGACTCCAAGGGGGCCTTGGCATCCTCCGGGATCACGTAGTGGTGGCCGTTGCGGGTCGAGTTCAGGAACTTCGTCCCGGCCCGCTTCGGCGCGGCCTCGGTGTGCACCGGGACCCCGGCGGCGTCGAGGTGCACCCGGTCACCGGTGATCAGCGTGACCGTGCGGCTCGTACCGGCAGGGGTGGGCGCGGGAGCGGCTGAGGCGGGCACGCCCGCGCTCCCCGCGATCAGCGCGGCGGCGACGAGCGCGCTGGGCAGCGTTCTGCGATGCATGTGTTCCTCTCGGGCCGGACGTGCACGCGGCACGGTTCCGGTGCGACAAGGTCATCTGGCGGATCGCTACATGGTGGACGCGCCGCGGGCGTGCGGCCCACCGTGCTACCACCCCGAAAGCCCTGATTCCTCGCGCGACCCGCCCCCTAGTGGGGCCTCCTCCTTCTGACCGCCGAACCTCGGGCGGTGGGAGGGCTTCTGGGTGGTCAGGCGGGGCTTCTCGCGGTACCAAAACGTCGAAGACGGGACCAGGGGTGCGGTGAGCCAATACGCTGGCGCGCGTGGAACACGGCCCCGCACCGCGACAGCGACCTCCGGCGAAGCGAACCGGCTTCCTGATCGGCTACGGCCTCGCGCTGGCGCTGTACCTGCTCATGGTCGCGACCGGGGAGCTGTGGGACCCGGCGAAGAGCACGACCGTGCAGGTCCTCACCCTCCTGATGGCCCCTGCCGTTGCCGGTGGCCTGCCCGGCTTCCTGATCGGCGTGGTCGTCGACCTGGTGCGCGGCCGGGGAAAGCCCGCGCCGCAACGACTTCCCCCGGCGACGGCGGAGTTGGAGCCGGGGCCGAGGCGGGACGCCTGGGACCGGCTGCTGGCCCAGTGCGAGGAGCCGGTGCGCAGGGCCGAGGTCGTCACGGCCGCGCTGCCCGAGTCGGCGGCCCGCGAGTGGCTGGAACAGATCACCGAGGCCATGCGCGCGGAGCTGCCCGCGGCGCGTGCACTGGCCGAGACCGGCAAGCAGCTGTACCCGCCGAGCACTCCGTCGATCACCACGCAGCCGGTGTACCTGCGGCTCAAGGAAGCCGCCGAGGAGTTCGCCGCCGCCGAGCGCAAGATCGCCGACGTTGTCGGTGAGCTGGCCGCGAAGCCGGAACTCGGCCGCGTCGACGACCAACTGCGGCTGCTCGAACAGAACCTCCCGCACCTGCGCTCACCGGAGATTTAGCCGGAGCTGAATTCGTGGTGGGTCGCCGCGGCCGGCGCGACCGTGGGCGGCGTGATGACCAACTCCAGCCCCACCTTCGTCCTCGGCGGCGAGCTGCCCGTGCGGCGCCTGGGATTCGGCGCCATGCGGCTCACCGGCTGGCGGCCGGACACCGACCGCGCCGGGCCGATCTCCGTCGCGCGCAGGGCGGTCGAGCTCGGCGTGAGCTTCATCGACACCGCGGACTCCTACGGTCTCGGCGCCAACGAGGAACTGCTGGCCGAGGCGCTGCACCCGTACGCGGACGGCCTGGTCATCGCCACCAAGGCGGGCCAGTCGCGGCCGGGCCGGGGGCGGTGGGTGCCGCTCGGACGGCCCGAATACCTTGTGCAGCAAGCGGAACTGAGCCTGCGCAGGTTGCGCGTGGAGCGCATCGACCTCTTCCAGCTGCACCGCGTCGACCCGAAGGTGCCCGAGGACGAGCAGTACGACGCGCTGGCCCAGCTGCGCGCGGACGGCACCGTGCGGCACGTCGGGCTCTCCGAGGTCGGGGTGCGGCAGATCGAGCGCGCGCGTCGCTTCGTCGACATCGCCAGCGTGCAGAACCTCTACAACGTCGGGGATCGGCGGCACGAGGAGGTGCTGGAGCACTGCGAGCGCGAAGGCATCGCGTTCGTGCCGTGGCTGCCCATCGCCAACGGCTCGGCCGATGCCGACGTCCACGCCGCGCTCGCTGCCGTTGCTGAGGAGATTTCCCTTGCCGCGGAGGGGAAGCCCGTGACGCCGACGCAGGTTGCGCTGGCCTGGCTGCTCGCCCGCTCGCCGGTCGTGGTGCCGATCCCGGGGACCTCCTCCGCCGCCCACCTTGAGGAGAACGTGGCGGCCGCCGATCTGCGCCTGAGCCCAGAGCAGTTCGCCAGGTTGTCGGCCCTGCGCGCGACCCCTGTGTAATTCACTGCCGGTCGGCGGGGGTGCGCGCGTGTCGCGATATCCCGGTTATGCGCCCGCTCATGTGAACCGCGCACGGGTTCACTCGAACGGCTCAGCTCAGTCCCGTGCATTCATTTCGGTCGCTCTCGGTACCCGCTCACGGCGCTCGCGTTGATCCCGCCGTGAGCGGGTACGTGCGTTTCGGCGACGACGAACGGTGGTCCATCCGAGGACTGTTCGGATTACCGGAACGTGCTTTCTTACCCTCGTGATTGACCGCGCTATTACCACTGTCCGCGCCGCCGCATTCACCCGGCCCCCGCGCGGTGGCCCGCCCGCCCCTGACGGCCGCCCTCCAGTCCGGCGGGGCCCGCTCCCCGGCGAGGGTTGGCGGCCCCTGGGACGACGTTTCCGGATGACGATGTAGGCCAACTGGCGTAATAGTGCGATGAAATGGCCCCGAGCGCGGTGACGCGCTGGTGGCGGCTCGGCACCGTCCGCAGTGAAATCGTGTCCGTGTCGTGTCCCGCAGACCCTTCCGGGCTAGGGGAACCACTATAGAAGCATCCCTTTATATAGAAAACGCTGAACCGGCACTGTGACAGTTGTCATGGGTGAGGCACGCTGTTGGTTGGCTTTTGGAGTGCATCAGTCGCAATGGTCCCTCGCTCCACCTCCGGTGTCGGGCCAGATACGTCGTCCAGCACCTAGTGGAAATGCTTCCCCGCGCGTCATCCAGGTGTTACACAAGGTTTGTCCGTGGATAGATTGATAGTCCCTAGTGCGCTAGTTGACGATCACGTAACCTCGCGGTGTCTCCGCTCGGTGGAACATATTTTCAGCCTTCGACGAGCATCACGTAGGGCGCGTGGTGGGAGTGGCTGGGGGAGGTGGAGTACGTGTTACTAGTGGAGCGGGATCAGGAGCTGGGCACCCTGAAAGGCCTGTTCGCGGACACGATGCGCGGCAATGGGCGAGTCGCGGTCGTGAGCGGCGGTGTCGCCAGCGGTAAGACCGAGCTACTCCGCAGCATGGTGGAGCACTCGACGTCTTCGGGCGCTCTGCACCTCAACGCAAATGGCTCCCCGATGGAACGGGCGATTCCGCTCGGGGTGCTTCACCAACTATTGTCGCGGGCTCCGCTGAATCAGGAGCACGCGCCACTCGTCAAGAACATCCTTGCCAGTTCGAAAAGCGTCGGCGGGTGTGCCGGTGCCCATTCTGGGGGAATGGGCAAAGGGATTGACCACCTGCCGCTGAACCTGGTCCGGGATGTGGCCGACGCACTCACCGAACTCGCGCGGACCGCGCCGGTCCTGGTGACCGTCGACGATATCCAGTACGCGGATTTCGCGTCGCTGAACTGCCTGCGGCACCTGGTGGACCACCTCCAGGGCTCGCGGATCATGATGGTGCTCACGGAGTCCACGCACTCCGCCCCCGTGCACCCGGTGTTCCACACGGAGACCCTGCGCTCCAGGATCTGCAGCAGGGTCCGCCTCGGCACCCTCTCGAAGAGCGCGGTCCGCGCCGTCACCGCCGAGCACCTGGGCGCCGACGCGGCCGACCGACTCGCCGAGGACTACTTCCGTTGCACGGGCGGTAATCCATTGCTCGTGCGCGCGCTGATCGACGACGCGCAGACGGCGGTCGTGGCGACCACGACGGCGGGTGTGACCTTGGAGTGCGCGCCGGGCCACGGGTTCCGCCAGGCGGTGCTCGCGTGCCTTGAGCGCAGCGAGGAGCAGACCCTGGACGTGGCGCGGGCAGCCGCCGTCCTGGAGACCTCCGGAACGCTCGCGGCCTCCTCGGTCGCGGACGCGAAGGTGTTGCTGCGCAGGGTTCTCGACACGGACCCGGAGACGGTGGACACCGCGCTCGGCGTGCTCGACGCGATGGGCGTGCTGGACGGTTCGCTGGCCTTCCGGCACGCGGCGGGGCGCGCCGCGGTGCTGGACGACCTCGACCGCGAGCACCGGGCGCACTTGCACTTCCGCGCGGCTCAACTGCTCCACCTGGAAGGCGCTCCGGCCGGGCGCATCGCGGCGCACCTCGTCGCGATCGGCCAGGCGGGCTCCAGCTGGGAGGCCGAGGTGCTGCTGGAGGCGGCGGAGCGGGCGCTGGTCGAGGACGACACCGAGAACGCGTCGCGCTACCTGGAGCTGGCCGAGGCCGGGTGCACCGACGACGACCAGCTGGCCAGGATCAGGGCCGCGCTGTCCAGGGTGGAGTGGCGGCTCAACCCCGGAACCGCGCTGCGCTATCTGACGCCGCTGTTCGAGGCGTTCACCCGCAACCAGCTCGGCGACGGCGACGCCAGCACGCTGCTGCGCTACCTGCTGTGGCACGGCCGCGTGGACCGGGCCGCCGAGGCGATCGAGCGCACGGCGCACGCCGACCGCTCGCGCGTCGGGCTCCAGTTCGGCTCCGCGTGCCAGCTGCTGGTCAACTCCTACCCGCCGTTGCGGCCGGTGGTGGCGCGGGCGCAGCAGCTCCCGGTCATCGAGCCGTACGCGTCGGCGAACGTCAGCCGGTGCGCGCAGGCGGCGAACGCGTTGCACAGCGCGCTCACCGACGGCCCCGGCAACCGGGTCACCGAGAGCGCGTTGCAGTTCCTCCAGCGCACCAAGCTCTCCGACAACACCATCGAGGCGGTCGAGTCGGCGCTGCTGGCCCTGGTCTACGGGGAGCGCACGGACAAGGCCGGGCCGCTGTGCGAGGAACTGCTGGAGGAGGCCGCCTCGCGCGGCGTCCGCACCTGGCAGGCCGTGCTCAGCGGTGTTCGCGCGGAAATCGCTCTGCGGCAAGGAGATCTGCCCGCCGCTCGCCAGTTCGCCGAGCGCGCGCTCGCCAGCATTCCCCGGCAGAGCTGGGGCGTGGCGGCGGCCGGCCCGCTGGCGACCCTCGCGCTGGCCACGCTGGCCATGGGCGAGATCGACAAGGCGGCCGAGCAGCTGGAGTTCCAGGTGCCGGACTCGGTGTTCCAGAGCCGTTTCGGGCTCCAGTACCTCCAGGCGCGCGGTCACTACTACCTGGCCACCGACCAGCTCCAGGCGGCGCTCGCGGACTTCCAGTTCTGCGGCGCGCTGATGCGGGAGTGGGGGATGGACTCGCCGAGCTTCCTGCCGTGGCGCTCCGACGCCGCACAGGTGCACCTGCGGCTCGGCGAGGCGGCCAAGGCGCAGGAGCTGCTGACCGAGCAGCTCGACCTGACCTGCGCCGCCAGCCACCGCGCGCGCGGCACCTCGCTGTTCCTGCTCGCCAGGACCAAGGAGGTCGGCAAGCGGGTCGCGGTGTTCCGGCAGGCCATCGACTCGCTGTACGCGGCGGGCGACCGGTTCATGCTCAGCAAGGCCATGCACGGGCTGGGGCAGACCTACCACTCGCTGAACGAGCCAGGGAAGGCGCGGATGTTCAAGCACCGCGCCGAACAGCTCGCGATGCAGCTGCGCCCCTCGGGAGGGGACGCGGAGCGGCTGGAGCCCGAGTCGCGGCCCAGCGCCGAGCGGGTCGAGGAGAAGGCGCACGAGCCGCAGGCCCGGGTGTCCAGCCTGACCAGCTCGGAGCGCAGGGTCGCCGAGCTGGCCGCGCACGGCTACACCAACCGGGAGATCTCCCGGCACCTCTACATCACGGTGAGCACGGTGGAGCAGCACCTGACGCGGGTCTACCGCAAGCTCAACGTCGGCAGCCGCGCCGCGCTGCCGAGGGAGCTCCAGCTCGACATGAAGACGGCCGACACCGCGGCGAGCTAGCGGGTTCAGCAGTCTTCAAGACCGGCAAACCCCACCCGCGACGGTCTTCAACCGCCCCCTACCTCCGTCTACCACGGAGGGGTTGGGCGTACTTGAAGACCGGTGTACCCGGGCTGAGCGGAAGAGGTTCAGGCCATCGTGGGACCCCCTGTCGTGCGACGGGGGGTCCCACGCTGCTTTCACTGGTCCTGACCTGCGAAAAGGGATTCATGCACGAGCATGACAACTGTCACCGGGAGCTCGTGACGGGCGGCCTACGCGGACTGTCGGTGCCTTGCCCATAGTTAGTGGCATGGAAGAGGTTCTGGCTTCGGAGAGCACCGGGCGGCGTGTGGCCGGCGGCAACGGTGCGGCGATCCACATCAGCGGGCTGAAGAAGCACTACGGCGCGGTCCGCGCGGTCGACGGCATCGATCTGTCGATCGCCCCGGGCGAGGTCGTCGCGCTGCTCGGCCCCAACGGGGCGGGCAAGTCGACCGCCGTCGACATGATCCTCGGGCTCACCAAGCCGGACCACGGCGAGGTGACCATCTTCGGCAAGACGCCGAAGGAGGCCGTCTCCCACGGCACCATCGGCGCGATGCTGCAGAGCGGCGCGCTGCTGGACGACGCCACGGTCGGCGAGATGGTCGGCATGGTGGCCTCGTTGCACCGCAAGCCGATGCCGGTCAAGGAGGCGCTGCGCCGCGCGGGCATCGCCGATCTGGTCAAGCGCCGCTCCACGCGCCTGTCCGGCGGCCAGAAGCAGCGCGTGCGCTACGCCGTCGCCCTGGTCAGCGACCCCGACCTGCTGATCCTGGACGAGCCGACCGCCGCCATGGACGTGGGCACCCGGCGCGAGTTCTGGCTGTCCATGCAGGAGTTCACCGCAGCCGGTCGCACCGTGGTCTTCGCGACGCACTACCTGGAGGAGGCGGAGGAGTTCGCCGACCGGGTCATCTTCATGAAGGCGGGCAAGATCGTCGCGGACGGCTCCGTGGCCGAGGTGCAGGCGCTGGCCGCAGGTCGCACCCTGCACGCCAAGATCCCCGGCGCCACCCAGGCCGAGATCGAGGCGCTGCCCGGTGTCGCCGACGTGGACGTCCGGCACGACAAGGTGGTGATCGTCAGCTCCAGCTCCGACACCACGCTGCGCGCGCTGCTGGCCCGGTTCCCCAACGCGCGGGACATCGAGATCGCGGGTGTCAGCCTCGACGAGGCTTTCATCACGCTCACCAGCAACCTCAACAACAGCTGAGCGGGAGTAGAGACAGCCATGAACCTCGGATACCTCGGTCTGGAGATCCGGCGTGCGCTGCGCGCTCCAGGCACGCTGCTGTTCACCATCGGCTTCCCGGCGATGTTCTACCTGCTGGAGATGATGCTCTTCAAGGACGTCGCCGGAGCGGGCGCGGAGGGCGGTGCGGGAACCGCCGCCGCGCAATACCCGGTGACGATCATGGTCGGCCTGTGCGCGTGGGGCGTGATGACCGCCGGTCTGCTCATCGGCACCCGCGTGGTGCACGAGCGCACGGCGGGCTGGCAGCGCCAGCTGCGGCTGACCCCCTTGTCCGGCGCGGGATTCCTGGTCGGCAAGGTCACCGTCGGCATGGCCGTCGCGCTGCCGACCGCGATCGTGGTGCCGGTGGTCGCGGTGCTGGTGGAGAACGTCCAGCTGACCCCGGTCGGCTGGCTGCACGCCACGCTGTTCGTCTGGCTCGGCTCGCTGCCGTTCGCGATCATGGGTCTGCTGATCGGCCAGCTGTCCAACAAGGACAACGTGCAGAACTTCGTCATCGTGGGCATGTTGCTGCTGGCCATGTTCGGCGGGCTGTTCATGCCGCTGGACATGCTGCCGCCGTGGTGGAACGACCTGGCGCAGTTCGTGCCCAGCTACTGGCTGGCGGAGATCGGCCGGGTCGGGGTGCTGCCGAACTACGGCACGCTGGTGACGCCCACGCTGGTGCTGCTCGGCTGGGCCGTGGTGCTCAGCGCCGGTGTCATGTGGCGCTACCAGCGCGACAGCGCGCGCACCTGATCTAGTGTCGCCGTCATGATGCGCAAGCTGCTGGACTGGGGTGGTGGACCGGGGTTGCGGTCCACCACCCCGGATTCGGACGAGGGGTCGAAGGCCGCACCGGCGCTCGCGGTGCTCTTCAGCGTGATGATGATCCCCGCCTGGATCGACGCGCTCGGCCAGGTCCGCGAGGCCCGCCCGCAGCTGTGGGCGCTCGCGGCCTTCGTCGGCGTCTCCTACAGCGTCGCCTGCATTCTCGCGGTTCCCCTGGCGCGCAAGGTTTCCTGGTCCTCCCAGGTGCTGGTGTGCCTGGCGCTGCTGGCCATGGGCATCGCCTTCGTGGTGCTGACCGGCCTGGAGAACTCCTGGGTGCTGATCTGCGCGCTGGGCATCGTGGCCGCGCTGATGCCGCCGGTGGTCACCATCGTGGTCACCCTGGTGACGCTGGTCGGGCTGTCGGTCAGCGCGATCCACCTCGGCAAGTTCGAGGCTCAGCTGCCCAATTTCGTCCTGCTGTTCTCGGTGACCGCGGCCGCGGCGCTGATGGTGGGGTTGGCGAACGCCTACGTCGAGCTGAAGAAGGCGCGGGACCAGATCGCGATGTTCGCCGTCGCCAAGGAGCGCGCCCGCTTCGCCAGGGACCTGCACGACATCCTCGGGCACAGCCTCACCACGATCACCCTCAAGGCCGGGCTCGCCCGCCGCGTGCTGGAGATGGACGACCTCGACCGCGCCATGACGGAGATCCGCGACGTGGAAAGGCTTGGCAGACAAGCACTCGCGGACGTGCGGGCGACCGTGTCGGAGTACCGCGTCGTCACACTCTCCGGTGAGCTGGCCGGGGCCAACGAGACGTTGCGCGCCGCGGGCATCGAGGCCGACCTGCCGCGCGCCGTCGACGACGTCGCGCCCGAACTGCAGCAGGTTTTCGGTTACGTGCTCAGGGAAGCGGTGACCAACGTGGTCCGGCACTCGGGCGCGCAGAAGATGAGCGTGCGGCTGGGCAACGACTGGATCACCGTCACCGACGACGGGGTCGGCGCCCCCGCCCACGCGGTCGGCAACGGGCTGCGCGGACTGAGCGAGCGGATGGAAGCGGTCGGCGGCACCCTGGAGGCCGGGGCCGTGCCGAGGGGCGGCTTCCAGCTCAGGGCCAGCGCCCCCGTTCCCGAACACCCCCAGCACCCCCCGGCACCCGCCGAGGCGGAGAATGCCGTCGAGAGCACGGGAGGACAGGCGTGATTCGGGTTCTTGTCGCCGACGACCAGGCGCTGGTGCGCGGCGCACTGGCGACGATGCTGGACCTGGAGCCGGACATCACCGTCGTGGCCCAGGTCGGCTCCGGTGACGACGTGCTGCCCGCCGCGCGGCAGTCCGCGCCCGACGTGGTGCTGCTGGACGTGCACATGCCGGGCAAGGACGGCCTGGCCGCGGCGAAGGAGCTGCACGCCGAGCTGCCCGACTGCAAGATCCTCATCTGCACCACCTTCGGCAGGCCCGGCTACCTCGTGCGGGCCATGGCCGCGGGAGCGTCCGGCTTCATCGTCAAGGACGCCCCGCCGGAGCAGTTGGTGGACGCGGTGCGCCGGGTGTACAACGGCCTGCGCGTCGTGGACCCCGTGCTCGCGGCGGAGTCGCTGGCCACCGGGCCGAACCCGTTGACCGTGCGGGAGCGCGAGGTGCTCGGCGCGGTCGCCGACGGCAGCACGGTGGCGAAGGTGGCCAAGGCGCTGCACCTGACCGAGGGCACGGTGCGCAACCACCTGTCCTCGGCCATCGGCAAGACCGGCGCCCGGACCAGGGGCGAGGCCTACCGGATCTCGGAGGAACGCGGCTGGTTGTAGACGGCCACTCCGCAAGGACGCCCCTTCGCGGGGCCCGGCGCGGGACGGCGACGCCCGGGGGGATACGCCCCCCTAATCTCCCGGGCCGACTCGTCCCGCGCCGTTCTTTTTGTCCGGTTCTCCCGTGTGTCGCCTTGAGGGGTTGCGGAACCGGCCGGTGGCGGATAAGGGGAAATGTGTAGGAGAACCCCCTTTTGTTAGGGGCGAAGTCCCGTGTTCTAGGGGTGACGGCGGCGCCGGAGCGCTGGCTACTGTCGATGAGGCAGGCGCGTGTATGCGTATGCATGAAACTGGGGGCTTCAGCGCGGTCATAGCCTGACCTGCGGTTACGTCGCGCCGACGCACCCTCCGACAGCCCGGAGGAACCGTCGTGCAGGAGATCGTCGACGCGGTCCTCTCCGAGGACGCCGACGCCGCGGACTTCGCCGCGGTGCCGATCCCGGAGAGCTATCTCGGCGCGGTGGTGCTCGCCGAGGAGTCCGAGATGTTTGCCGGCATGGACACCCGGGACAAGGACCCGGTGAAGTCCCTGCACGTGCAGCCGGTCCCCACCCCGCAGATCGGCCCGGACGAGGTGCTGGTCGCGGTGATGGCCAGCGCGATCAACTACAACACCGTCTGGACCTCGATCTTCGAGCCGATGCCGACCTTCGGCTTCCTCAAGCGCTACGCCCGCGCCGTTCCCGGCGCCGAGCACCACGACCAGCCCTTCCACGTGGTCGGCTCCGACCTGTCCGGGATCGTGCTGCGCACCGGCTCCGGCGTGCGCGGGTGGCAGCCCGGTGCGCGCGTGGTCGCGCACTGCCTCGACGTGCAGCTGAACTCGCCGGACGGCCACGACGACTCGATGCTCGACCCGGAGCAGCGGATCTGGGGCTTCGAGACCAACTACGGCGGCCTCGCGCAGCTGACCGTCGTGAAGGCCAACCAGCTGATGCCCAAGCCCGCGCACCTCACGTGGGAGGAGGCGGCGGCGTCCGGGCTGGTGAACTCCACCGCCTACCGCCAGCTCGTCTCCGCCAACGGCGCGCGGATGAAGCAGGGCGACGTGGTGCTGATCTGGGGCGCCGCGGGTGGTTTGGGCTCCTACGCCACGCAGATCGTGCTCAACGGCGGCGGCATCCCGGTGTGCGTGGTGTCCAGCCCGGAGAAGGCCGAACTGGTGCGCTCCATGGGCGCGGAGCTGGTGATCGACCGCTCCGCCGAGGGCTACAAGTTCTGGAAGAACGAGCGCGAGCAGGACCCGCGCGAGTGGAAGCGCTTCGGCGCCAAGATCCGTGAGCTGACCGGTGGCGAGGACCCCGACGTCGTCTACGAGCACCCGGGCCGGGAGACCTTCGGCGCCAGCGTGTTCGTCACCCGGCGCGGCGGGACCGTGGTCACCTGCGCGTCCACGTCGGGCTTCGAGCACAGCTACGACAACCGCTACCTGTGGATGCACCTGAAGAAGATCGTCGGCTCGCACTTCGCGAACTACCGCGAGGCGTGGGAGGCGAACCGCTTGATCGCCAAGGGAATGATCCACCCGACACTGTCCACTGTGTACCCGTTGGCGGAGACGGGGCGTGCGACCAGCGAGGTCCACGCGAACCAGCACAGCGGCAAGGTCGGCGTGCTCGGCCTCGCACCGTCGCCCGGTCTCGGCGTCACCGACCAGGAGCTGCGCGCGCGGCACGTCTCGCAGATCACCCGATTCCAGCAGCACAGCCACTGAGAGGCATCGGCGCCATGACAGCTCAGCACGCCAGTTTCGGCCCGGTCGGTGTTGTCGGCCTCGGCTCGGTCGGCCAGTCACTCGTCGAACTGCTCAGCGGAGCGGGCATCGACGTCCTCGGCGTGGACTGCGACCCCGGCGCGGTGACCCGCGCCCGTGGCCGCGCACCCGGATCTGTGTTGCTGGGCAACGACATCTCCGCGCTGAGCGCGGCCGAGGTGGTGATCGAGGCGGTTCCGGAGCACTACGAGCGCAAGGCGCTGGTGCTGCGCGCGATCGCTGAGACCTGCCAGCCCGGCACCGTTCTGGTCAGCACCACCGCCTCGCTGTCGCTGGCCTCCCTCGCGGTCGCCTCCGGCCGCCCCGGGCAGGTCGTCGGGCTCGCCTTCCTGGCTCCGCCCGCCGAGCGCACCGGCGTCGAGCTGGTCGTCACGGCCATGTCGAGCGCTGAGGCCGCGGCGAAGGCCAAGGAACTGCTCGAACTGCTGCCGATCGCGCAGAAGGACCTGGGCGCGGCGCGCGGGCACGCGTGGGATCTCGTGCTGGCGTACCTGAACCGCTCGGTCGCCCTGTACGAGGTCGGCTACGCCACGCGGGAGGACATCGACACCGCGATGCGGCTCGGCTGCGGTCTGCCGACCGGACCGCTCGCGCTGCTCGACCGCATCGGGCTCGACGTGGCGCAGCGCGCGCTCACCGACCTGCACGAGCGCACCGGCATCGCCACGCACGCGCCGACCGGGCTGCTGAACCGGATGGTCGAGGGCGGGCTGCTCGGGCGCAAGGCGGGACAGGGCTTCTACACCTACTCCCCGGCGGGGGAGATCGACTCGGAGCCCGAGCGCTCCGACCGCGGCGGCGCCGCGCTGGCGCGCGAGATCAAGCGCGTCGGCGTTGTCGGCTCCGGCACGATGGCGCGCGGCATCGCCCAGGTGATCACCCAGGCCGGACTGGAAACGGTGCTGGTGGCCAGGGACGAGCACAAGGCCGACGCCGCCGTGCGGGCCGTCGACGAATCGCTGGTGCGCGCGGTCAGGCGTGGTCGGGTCACGCCGGACCAGCGCCGCGCGGCGCTGTCGCTGCTCATCCCCAGCGCCTCGCGGGCCGCGGTCGCCGACTGCGACCTGGTCATCGAGGCGACGGCGGAGGAGATCGAGGTCAAGACCGCGGTCTTCGCGGAGCTGGACGGGATCTGCAAGAAGGGCGCGATCCTGGCGACCACCACCTCCAGCCTGTCGGTGACCGCGTGCGCCGAGGCGACGACGCGGCGCGCCGACGTGGTGGGCATGCACTTCTTCAACCCGGCGCCCGCGATGAAGCTGGTCGAGGTCTCGCGCACCGAGTTCACCGGTGACGACGTGCTGACTTCCGTGCACGCCTTGGCATCCCGGCTGCGCAAGACCACAGTGGACTGTTCCGACCGCGCCGGGTTCATCGTCAACTACCTGCTGTTCCCCTACCTCAACGACGCCATCAGGCTCGTGGAGTCGGGGGCGGCGACGGTACCCGGGCTGGACGCCGCGATCGAGAGCGGATTCGGATATCCGATGGGGCCCTTCACGTTGCTGGACACCATCGGTCTGGACATCTCCGAGGCGATCCAGTGGCGCCTGCACGAAATCAACTACGACCCCGACGTGAAGCCCGCGACCCTGCTGACCAGGCTCGTCGAGCTGGGTCGCCTGGGCCGCAAGACCGGTGCGGGTTTCTGGGGTGCCTAGGGGTTGTTGTCACCACGTCGCTGAGATTGGCTGACCGGACGGCGGCGGTCGCTGGCTTGGAGGTTCTGCGTACCCATGGTTACTCGTGTCTGGGACTACATGCTCGAATACGAGCAGGAGCGCGAAGACATCCACGACGCGGTGGAGACGGTCTTCCGGTCCGGGCAGCTCGTGCTGGGCAACAGCGTGCGCGGCTTCGAGGAGGAGTACTCGGCCTACCACGGCGTCGACCACACCATCAGCGTGGACAACGGCACCAACGCGATCGTGCTCGGGCTGCGCGCCCTGGGCGTCGGTCCGGGTGACGAGGTCATCACGGTGTCCAACACCGCCGCGCCCACCGTCATCGCGATCGACCAGATCGGCGCGATCCCGGTGTTCGTGGACGTGCACGAGGACGACTACCTGATGGACGTGGGTCAGGTGGAAGCCAAGATCACGCCCAAGACCAAGGCCCTGCTGCCGGTGCACCTGTACGGCCAGTGCGTCGACATGGCGCCCTTGCAGGAGATCGCCGACCGGCACGGCATCCCGATCCTGGAGGACTGCGCCCAGTCCCACGCCGCCCGCCACCACGGCAAGATCGCGGGCACGATGGGCAAGGCGGCCGCGTTCTCCTTCTACCCCACCAAGGTCCTCGGCGCCTACGGCGACGGCGGCGCCACGATCACCTCCGACGAGGAGATCGCGGGCAACCTGCGGCGGCTGCGCTACTACGGCATGGAGACGACCTACTTCGTGGTCTCCACGCCCGGGCACAACGCGCGCCTGGACGAGCTGCACGCGGAGATCCTGCGCCGCAAGCTCACCCGGCTCGACGACTACGCGCAGGGCCGCCGCGACGTGGCTCAGCGCTACCTCGAAGGGCTCGGCGACACCGATCTGGTGCTGCCCAAGGTGAACCCGGGCAACGAGCACGTCTACTACGTCTACGTGGTCCGCCACCCCAAGCGGGACGCGATCATCGAGGCGTTGAAGGCCTACGACATCCACCTCAACATCAGCTACCCCTGGCCGGTCCACCGGCAGACCGGCTTCCACAAGCTGGGCTACGAGGAGGGGTCGCTCCCGGTGACCGAGAAGCTCGCCAAGGAGATCTTCTCGCTCCCCATGTACCCGACGCTGCCGATCGGCACGCAGGAGAAGGTCATCGCCGCGGTGCGGGAAGTTCTCGCCACCGTCTGAGCAGTGGGAGAAGTCCAGTCATGCGCGTACTGTTCGCGACCGTCTCGGAGAAGTCGCACGTTCTGACCATGGCGCCGCTGGCGTGGGCGCTGACCAACGCCGGCCACGAGGTGCGCGTGGCCAGCGCCCCTGGGGTGACCGACACCATCACCAACGCGGGGCTGTCGGCGGTGCCGATCGGTACCGAGCACACCGTGCACGAGATGCTCGCCGAGCAGGAGACGATCGAGAACGAGTTCTCCGACTGGAGCGAACCGTACCTGGACAAGCAGCAGTGGGAGACCCTGTTGCTGCGCTACCAGATCGCGGTCGAGTACGCGTTCACGCCGTACAACGACACGTTGCTCGACGACCTCGTCGAGTTCTCGCGGTTCTGGAAGCCGGATCTGGTGCTGTGGGACCCGATCACCTTCGCCGGCGGTGTCGCGGCGCGGGTGGTCGGGGCGGCGCACGCGCGGCTCAACTGGGCCGTGGACGTCTACGGCGCGATGCGCGAGGTGTTCCTGCAACTCAAGGACCAGCAGCCCGCTGAGGCGCAGACCGACCCCATGGCCGACTGGCTCGGCGGGCACCTCGCGCGCTTCGGCTCGGACTTCCACGAGGACGTCGTCAGCGGTCAGTTCACCATCGACCAGGTGCCGTCCAGCATCCAGCTTCCCTTGAACGTCAACAGGGTCGCGATGCGGTACACGCCGTACAACGGCCGCTCGGTGATCCCTTCGTGGCTCAACGAGCCCCAGGAGCGGCGCCGCGTCCTGCTCACCCCCGGCATGTCCTTCGCCAAGGCGCTCGGTGGCACCTTCGTGCCGCTGAAGGAGTCCTTCGAGGCGCTCGCCGACCTCGACGTCGAGATCGTCGCGACGCTGAGCTCCCAGGAGCGCGATTTGGTGGGCACGCTCCCGCCCAACGCGCGCGTCGTCGACTTCGTGCCGATGCACGCCGTGCTGCCGACGTGTTCCGCAGCGGTGCACCACGGTGGTTTCGGCACGTGGTCGACCGCCGCGCTCTACGGAGTGCCGCAGTTCATCCTGCCCATCCGCATGGCCGACATGTGGATCAAGGCCAAGCTCACCGAGAAGGCAGGCGCGGGCCTCTACTCGCACCCCACGCAGACCACCGCGGAGAGCCTGCGCGAGGGCGTGCGGCGGCTGACCGAGGAGTCCACCTTCGCCGAGGGCGCCAAGCACCTCCGCCAGGGCATCCTCGAAACGCCCACCCCCAACGACATCATCTCCACCCTCGAAACCCTCACCACCACCCACCGCACGTAGGGCGTGTCGGTGCCGCTGGTGGGGTTGGGGTGTCTTCAAGTACCCCAAACCCCCTTGTTGATCATCGTTAACCGCCCTGTACCTCGGCGTCCGCAGCTCTGCGGGGGCCGGCGCACGTGCGGAGACGGCGGGTTCTCCAGAGGTGGGTGTTGCCTGGAGCCGGTTGCGCGGATCGGGCAGTGTTGATGGGATTTCGGGTGATGATCATCCGATGGCGGGGGCTCTGGGCCTAGCGTCGGGGATCGGCCGCACCCACGCCCAGCAGCAGGAGAACCCATGGTCGCCGACATCCTGGCCAGGAAGTACAACAAGATCTTCAGCCTGTACGACAACGACCGCAACGGCTACGTCGAGAAGGCCGACGTGCAGCGGATGAAGCGGCGCTACCTCAACGCCTTCGAGGTCGATCCCGCCTCGGCGAAGGGGGTGGCGGTCGGCGAGTGCTGGGACTCCTTCTGGAAGGCGCTCACCAGCTCGCTCGACCACGACGAGGACGGCCAGGTCAGCAGGGAGGAGTTCCTCAGCGGCTTCGGCGCGCTGGCGCTCGGCGACCCGGCCACCTTCGACAAGGTGCTGCGCCCGCTCGTCCAGACGGCGTTCACCCTCATGGACACCGACGGCAGCGACGCGGTCAGCGCCAAGGAGTTCCGCCGCTTCCAGGCCTCGGTCGGCAACGGCGACCAGGCGGACGCCGTGCTCGCGAAGATCGACCTGGACGGCGACGGCGTGATCTCGCTCGACGAACTCATCGACGACGCGCGCGCGTTCCTCACCAGCACCGACCCGAGCGACTCCACCAACTGGCTACTGGGCCCGATCTGACTCCCGGTCCGCACGCACGGCGAAAACGGATCAGGGGGTGGTGTGCGGGGCGAAGAGGGAGTGCATGCAGGCCACGAGGCTGCGCGCCTGGACGTTGACGTAGTGGCTGTGGCGGAGCAGGCCGACCAGTTGGTGCAGGGGGAGCCAGCGGTGGTCGGGGTGGGCGTCGAGGTCGACGTCCTCCTCGGTCTCCACGACCAGGTAGCGGGTCCTGGCGTGGTAGAAGCGACCGCCTTCCTCGGAAAGCATTGTGTCGTAACGGATCTGCGACTCGGGCGCGGTGCGCAGCGTGTCGAGGAACGGTAGCCGGTCGCTCGGCGGCATGTGCATGTAGTTGTCCACGGTGCACTGCACGGTCGGTGCCAGCTCGACGACGTCGAGGTAGCCGGGCTCGACGCGGGCGTGCACCAGGGCGTGCAGGACCCCGCCGAAGCGCTTCACCAGGAACGCGGAGAGGCCGTCGCCACTGGGCTCCAGCATCGGTTGCGACCACTGGAGCACCTCGCGGCCACCGGCGCGCACGTCGATGCCGATCACGTTGAAGAAGCGGCCGGTCTCGTGCGAGATGCCCGCGTCGGTGTGCTTCCACTGGTCGATCCCCTTGAGGGGGACGCGGTTCGCGGTGATGTCGTGGCGGGTGCGCGCACCGGTGATCCAGCTCAGGATCTCGTCGGTGGTGTGGACCGCGCCCTCGCTCTCGGTGCACGAGCGCATGATCGAGGTGGTGAAGGCGTCGCGCTCGGTGTCGGGCAGCAGCGTCGCGAGGTCGGTGCCGGAGAACGGCAGGCACGACAGCACGGTGCGCGCGTCCATGTTCACCAGGTCGTCCTCGCGGAGCAGCTGGTGCAGCTGGCCGAGCGTCAGCCAGCAGAAGTCTTCGAGCAGCTCGACGTCCTCGGTGACCTCGACGACCATGTTGCGGTTGCGCTTCTGGAAGAACCACGAGCCCTGCTCGGACTGGAGCACATCGGCGATCACCTTGTGCTGCTTGGTTTCCATGAAGTATTCGAGGTAGGGGACGGGCTTGCCCTTGTGCACGCGGGTGTAGTTGCTGCGCGTGGCCTGCACGGTCGGCGAGAGCTGCACGCCGTTGCAGTTGCCGGGCTCCACCTTGCCCTGCATCAGGCAGTGCAGCACGCCGTCGAACTCCTTGACGACGATGCCCAGGATGCCGATCTCCGGCTGGTTGATGATCGGCTGCGACCAGTGCTCGACCCAGTGCCCGGGCCGCTCGATCTCCAGGCCCTCCACGACGAAGAACTTGCCGCTGGAGTGGCCGATGTTGCCCGTGACCGGATCGGCCGCCCAGTTCGCGAGGCGGTCCAGCGGGACCCGGTCCACCTCGGTGTAGTTGCGGGTGCCGCAGTCGGTGAACCACGTGCGGAAGTCGGCCATGGAGGTGCGGCCGTCGACGGTCAGCGCGGACTCGGCGATCCGCAGCGCGATGGTGGCGTCCGCGGTGCGCAGCGCTACGGCGGAGTGGGTCGAAGTCTCGGTCACGGGATAGTCCTTCGTCCGCTGGAGTAACGCCGTTCTCCGGAAGGCAATTTCGTGACCCCACCCTATGGCGAATTCGAAATCAACGGCCCCACCCGCCGGAGAATAGGGGTGGGGTTAGGGGGAGCAAAAACAATCAGGCGGACACCGGGAGCGCGCCGAGCATCGCCCGCACGGACTCCGCCACGGGCACCGCCGCCCGCCAGCCCAGCAGCTCGCGCGCCTTGTCGGTGCTCGACAGCGTCCAGTCGCCGCCCTTGCTGGTGACCTGCGCGCCCAGCTCGCGCACCGCACCCGCGTCGAGACCGGCCGCCTCGACCAGGCCGTACACCAGATCCCGCAGGTCGATCGCGCTGCCGCGACCGATGTTGATCACCTCGCCGGTCACTCCGGCGTGTGCGGCGCGCAGCACGGCCTCGGCCGCGTCGCGGGCGTCCACGTAGTCCCGCCGAGCCTCCGCGATGCTCAGCTCAAGCGGCTGACCAGGTGAAACCGTGCGCAGCTTGGCGGAGAGCGCGCCGAGGAAGCTCGCAGGGGAGGGGTGCGGGCCGAAGACGTTCACCACCCGCAGCACCACGCCGTCCACGTCCCCGGCGGCGGTCGCGCGCAGCACCTCCTCGGAGCCGGCGAGCTTCGTCCGCGCGTACATCGTGGTCGGGGCGGGCACGACGTCCTCGTCGATCACCGTGCCGGGGGCGGCCGGGCCGTACTCGTGGATCGTGCCCACGTGCACCAGCCGAGGCCGTTGCGGCACCTCGGCCACCGCCTCGACCAGGCGTTTCACCAGGCCCACGTGGGAGTAGGTCATCTCCTGCTCCGTGCTGCCCCACCCGCCGGTGGCGTTGACGACCACCCGCACCCGCTCCGCCGTGAGCATGTGCGCCAGGCGTGGCACGTCCGCGCCGCCCACGTCCAGCGACCGGTAGCGGTAGCCGGCGATCTGCGGGGCGAACCGCCTGGCCACCGCGATCACCTCGTAGTCGGCGTCGGCGAAGGCCGCGCAGACCTGCCTGCCGACGCAGCCCGTCGCGCCGAGCACCGCCACACGGGGGCGGGCGAATCGGTCGGTGATGGTCATGGACCGACGCAATCACGGCCCAGACCACCCGACAACCCCTAACGTGCAGGTCAAGGGCTTCGCGCACCCCGGAAAGGACTCAGAGTTCGAGGCAGTCGGAGTACTTGGGCAGCAGCCCCTGGGCCTCTGCCTCTTTGAAGCTCGGCGCCGCGGTGTCGCGGTCGGAGAGCAGGTAGTCGAGGTCCTTCGGCCACGGCAGCGCGAGGTCGGCGTCCAGCGGGTTGATCGACAGCTCGTTCGCCGGGTCGTAGAAGCTGGTGACCACGTACGACATCACCGTGTTGTCCTCGAGCGCCACGAACGCGTGCCCGACGCCGACCGGGAAGTACATGGATCGGAAGGACACGTCGTCCATCTCCACCACGTCCCACTTGCCGAAGGTCGGCGAGCCCAGCCGCAGGTCGACCACGACGTCCAGCGCCCTGCCGCGCGCGCAGTAGACGTACTTCGCCTGGCCGGGGGGCGTCCTGGTGAAGTGGATGCCGCGCACGACACCCTTCGCGGAGCGGTTGTGGTTGGTCTGCGCCACGGAGTGCTTGCGCCCGACGGCCGCCTCGAAAGCGGGCTCCTGGAACGGGGAAACAAACACCCCACGGCTGTCGGGGTAGACCGTCGGGGTGAATTCGAATGCGCCTTCGACGGCCAGCTCACGTGTCTGCATACCCGTACACTACCTATTCCCCGGGCTCCGGAGAATGTAGTTGAAAACGCTTTTTCAGCCCGTCGGCTGTGCGGCCCCGTCCCGCAGCGGGGCCCACCAGTCGCGGTTCTCCCGGTACCAGGCGGCCGTCTCGGCGATGCCCGTCGCGAAGTCCTTCAGCGGCGCGTAGCCCAGTTCGCTCGCGGCCTTGCTGATGTCCACGGAGTAGCGCAGGTCGTGGCCCTTGCGGTCGGCCACGGTGCGCACCATCGACCAGTCCGCGCCCATCAGCCGCAGCAGCTCCTCGGTCAGCTCGCGGTTGCTCAGCTCCGTGCCCCCGCCGAGGTTGTAGACCTCGCCGGCCCGGCCGCGCTCGGCGACCAGCGCGATGCCCCGGCAGTGGTCGTCGACGTGCAGCCAGTCGCGGACGTTGCGTCCGTCCCCGTAGAGCGGAACCTTCAGGCCCTCCAACAGGTTCGTGACGAACAGCGGAATGACCTTCTCCGGGAACTGGTACGGCCCGTAGTTGTTGGAGCAGCGCGTGATGCACGTGTGCATGCCGTGCGTGCGGTGGTAGGAGCGCACGAGCAGGTCCGAGGACGCCTTCGACGCGGAGTACGGCGAGTTCGGCAGCAGCGGGTGGTCCTCCGGCCACGAGCCGCTGTCGATGGAGCCGTAGACCTCGTCGGTGGAGACGTGCACGAACTTGCCGACGGCCGCGTCCATCGCGCCCTGCAACAGGGTTTGCGTGCCGAGCACGTTGGTGCGGATGAACTCCGCCGAGCCGGTGATGGATCTGTCCACGTGGGACTCGGCAGCGAAGTGCACCACCAGGTCGACGCCCGCCATCAGCGAGCGCACCAGCTCCGCGTCGCAGATGTCGCCGTGCACGAAGCGCAGCTCCGGCAGATCGGCGACCGGCGCCAGGTTGGCCAGGTTGCCCGCGTAGGTCAGCTTGTCGAGCACGAGCACTTCGGCGCCGGAGAGCGCGGGGTAGCGCCCGGCGAGCAGTTCGCGGACGAAGTGCGAGCCGATGAAGCCGGCACCGCCGGTGACCAGGATGCGCACGCTGGAGACCTTTCTAGGACCTGTTCTGCACGTGGTTGAGCCGTGGCGGTGGCGCCGGGGGTTAGGCAGTCTTCAAGACCACCGAACCCCCCTGTCGATCATCGTTAACCGCCCCAAACCCGGATAAGGCCGAGGGTTTGCCGTCGTTGGAGACCCCTTGGGCGGGGGTTTGCGGGTCTTGAAGACTGGTGAACCCCGGCACGGGTCTAGGGACGGAATTCCTTGGCCACGTCCATGATGTAGCGGCCGTAGCCGGTCTTGGAGAGCTTCGCGCCGAGCGCGTGGCAGGCGTCGGCGTCGATGAACCCCATGCGCAGCGCGATCTCTTCGAGGCACGCGATGCGCACGCCCTGCCGGTTCTCCAGCGTCGCGAGGTACTGCCCCGCCTGGAGCAGCGAGTCGTGGGTGCCGGTGTCCAGCCACGCGAAACCCCGGCCGAGGTCGATCAGCCTGGCGTCGCCGCGCTCCAGGTACGCGCGGTTCACGTCGGTGATCTCCAGTTCGCCGCGCGCCGACGGCCGGATGTTCTTGGCGATGTCGACCACGTCGTTGTCGTAGAAGTACAGGCCGGTGATCGCCCGGTTGGACTTCGGGTTCTCCGGCTTCTCCTCGATGGAGATCAGCCTGCCCTCGGAGTCGGTCTCGCCGACGCCGTAGCGGTGCGGGTCGTGCACCGGGTAGCCGAAGAGCACGCAGCCCTTCACGTCCTGCGCGGTCGCTTCGAGGATCTCGGAGAACCGCTGCCCGTGGAAGATGTTGTCGCCGAGGATGAGCGCGGCGGTGTCGTTGCCGACGTGGTCGGCGCCGATCACGAACGCCTCGGCGAGCCCGCGCGGCTCGGCCTGCTCGGCGTAGGTGATGTTCAGCCCGAGCTGGGCGCCGTCGCCGAGCAGCCGCTCGAACAGCGGCAGGTCCTGCGGAGTGGAGATCAGCAGGATGTCCCGGATGCCGGAGAGCATCAGCACCGACAGCGGGTAGTAGATCATCGGCTTGTCGTAGACCGGCAGCAGCTGCTTGGACACCGACAGCGTCACCGGGTGCAGCCGGGTCCCGGACCCGCCCGCGAGCACGATCCCCTTCATGCCTGAGCCCCTCCCGGGACCGGTGGCGGCCCCGTGGAGCAAGCTATGTCGCCGCGCACACCGCGAGCCAGCGCCTTCCAGGAATTGAGGGGCGGTACCGGTGGGTTCAGGGGTGGGTGCTTGACCTGTTTTTTCAGCCCTTGACGGCGCGCGGCGGCGCATTTTCCCGGCTTCGTGAGGTCGCGAAACGCCTGTTTGGACACGGCGTCGCCGAGCTAAACCGGGACAATTCACGGGACACTTCGGACTGCTCCGAACGGCCCCTTGCGAGCCCGGTGGCGTCGACCGTCCGGTGGATCACGTCAAGAACCTTTTCCCTCGTCGGGGGCCATGTCACTGGCCTCTCAGGCGGAACGTTAGGGGTTGTTGCTAGGGGTGGGGCTGGAGTTAGTTTCGGAACCAACCGCGCGTGGGTGCAAGAACAACAGGGAAATCAATTTCTTTGATACGGGTCTCGCTTTAGGGCGTGAGCGGGACAACACCGAGGTTGTTCTCCTTCTCGATCAACCGAGTATGCGGGGACTAGGGGCGATGGTGGCTGAAGGCGAGAAGGACCAGAGAACGGGTATCGCTGTCATCGGTATTGCCTGCCGGTTGCCGGAGGCGGGTGATCCGGGTGCCTTCTGGGGACTGCTGCGCTCGGGCACCGACGCGATCTCCGAGACCGAGCAGGGCCGGGCCGGTCGCCTCGCCGAGGTCGACGGGTTCGACCCCACCTTCTTCGGCATCGCCCCGCGCGAGGCCGCGGCCATGGACCCGCAGCAGCGGCTGGCGCTGGAGCTGAGCTGGGAGGCCCTGGAGGACGCCGGGCTGCCCGCCGACTCCCTGACCGGTCAGCGCGCGGGTGTCTTCGTCGGCGCGATCGGTGACGACTACGCGACGCTGCTGCACCGCGCGGGCGCCGACGTCGGCCAGCACACGCTCACCGGCCTCAACCGCGGCATGATCGCCAACCGCGTGTCCTACCTGCTCGGCCTGCGCGGGCCCAGCATGGTCGTCGACAGTGGACAGTCGTCCTCGCTGGTCGCCGTGCACATGGCGTGCGAGAGCATCCGCAGCGGGGACGCGGACATCGCCCTCGCCGGTGGCGTGACCCTGAACCTGGCTCCGGAGAGCACGCTCGGCGCCGCCGCGTTCGGCGCGCTGTCCCCGGACGGCCGCTGCTACACCTTCGACGCCCGCGCCAACGGTTACGTCCGTGGTGAGGGCGGCGGTGTCGTCGTGCTGAAGCCGCTGCACAAGGCGCTCGCCGACGGTGACCCGATCTACTGCGTCATCGCGGGCGGCGCGGTCAACAACGACGGTGGTGGCGACACGCTGACCACGCCGGACCGCGCGGGCCAGGAAGACCTTCTGCGAGCCGCATATCGGCGCGCGGGCGTCGACCCCGCCAAGGTCCAGTACGTCGAGCTGCACGGCACGGGCACTCGCGTTGGTGACCCTGTGGAGGCCGGAGCGCTCGGCGCGGTGCTCGGCGCAGCCCGCTCCGGCGACGCTCCGCTGCTGGTCGGCTCGGCCAAGACCAACGTCGGCCACCTCGAAGGCGCCGCTGGTGTCACCGGCCTCATCAAGGCCGCGCTCGCCGTGCGCAACCGGGAACTGCCGCCGAGCCTGAACTTCGAGTCGCCCAACCCCGCGATCGACCTGGACGCGTTGAACCTCCGCGTGCAGACCGAGCTCGGAGCGTGGCCCGGCGAAGAGATCGTTGCCGGTGTCTCCTCCTTCGGCATGGGCGGCACCAACTGCCACCTCGTGCTCACCGAAGCTCCGCAGCGCGAAGCCGTGCAGCCGGGCACCGCGCCGAGCGTCCTCCCATGGGTGCTCTCGGCCAAGACACCGCAGGCGTTGCGCGCACAGGCTTCCCGTCTTCTGTCCACTATGGACAGTGCGTTGGACGTTGCGCACTCGCTCGCCACCACGCGCGCCGCACTGAACCACCGAGTCGGAGTCGTCGGCCGCGACCGCGAAGAGCTGATCAGCGGACTGCGCGCCTACGCGGACGGCATGCCACACGCGGCGGTCGTCGAAGGTCGCGTGGGCGAGGGCAAGATCGCGTTCCTGTTCACCGGCCAAGGCGCTCAGCGCGCTGGTATGGGCCGCGAGCTGCACGCAGCTTTCCCCGCGTTCGCAACGGCTTTCGATGAGGTCGCGGCCGCGTTCGACATGCCGCTGGCCGAGATCATCGCGAGTGGCGACGAGCTTGACCAGACGCAGTACACGCAGCCCGCGCTGTTCGCGATCGAGGTGGCGCTGTTCCGCCTCGCGGAGAGCTGGGGCCTGCGGCCGGACTACCTCTCCGGGCACTCCATCGGCGAGATCGCGGCGGCCCACGTCGCGGGTGTCCTTTCGTTGGCGGACGCCGCCAAGCTCGTCACGGCGCGCGGTCGGTTGATGCAGGCGCTGCCCACCGGTGGCGCGATGGTGTCGATCCAGGCCAGCGAAGCCGATGTGCTGCCACTGCTCAACGATCGCGTCAGTATCGCGGCGCTCAACGGTCCACAGTCGACGGTCATCGCCGGTGACGAGGACTCGGTACTCCAGATCGCCGCCGCGACCGGCGCGAAGACCAAGCGGCTCACGGTGTCCCACGCGTTCCACTCGCCGCTGATGGACCCGATGCTCGACGACTTCCGCGCGGTTGCGGAGTCGCTGACGTACTCGGCGCCGACGATCCCGATCATCTCGGGGACCGAGGTCGAGCAGTACTCGGCGGACTACTGGGTCCAGCACGTGCGCGGCACCGTTCGCTTTTACGACAGCGTGCTGAGCCTCGAAGCCAACGGCGTCACCCGCTACCTGGAACTGGGCCCGCACGGCGTGCTGACCGCTGCCGCCAAGGACTCGTTGACCGTCAAGGACGGCATCGCGCTCGTTCCGTTGCTGCGCAAGGACCGCGCCGAGGACGAGGCCGCGCTGAGTGCCCTGGTTTCCTTGCACGTCAACGGTGTTGAGGTCGACTGGGCGAGCTTCTTCGCGGGTAGCGGATCCCGTCGCGTCGCGCTGCCGACTTACGCCTTCCAGCGGCAGCGCTGCTGGCTCGACGCCGCCGTCAGCACCGCGGTCACGGAACGGGCAGCCGAGCCAGCGACCGAGGATCGGCCGATCCTGTGGCAGAAGCTCGCGGAGGTCCTGGGCGAGGACGAGCAGCGGCGGATCTCGCTGGACATGGTGCGCGCGCTCGTGGCGTCCGTGCTCGGCTACACCGATCTCGCCGCCGTCGACCCGGAGTTGCCGTTCAAGGACCTCGGCTTCGACTCGCTGACCGCCGTCGAGCTGCGCGACCGGCTCGCCACCGCGACCGGGCTCGACCTGCCCAGCTCCCTGCTGTTCAACTACCCCACGCCGAAGCGCCTCGCCGAGCACACCCTGGACGAGTTCCTGGGGCGTGCAGGGGAAGACGTCGTCGAGACGAGCGCCACCGATCACAGCGAGCCGATCGCGATCGTGGCGATGGGGTGCCGCTTCCCGGGCGGAGTGAACTCGCCGGAGCAGCTGTGGGAGGTCCTGGCCAACGGCCGCGACCTGGTCGGGGAGTTCCCGGCCGAGCGCGGGTGGGACATCGACTCGATCTACGACCCGGACCCCGACAAGACGGGCAAGAGCTACGTCCGCGAGGGTGGTTTCCTCAAGCAGGCCCACGAGTTCGACCCGACGTTCTTCGGCATCTCCGCGCGCGAGGCCATGGCGATGGACCCGCAGCAGCGGGTGATCATGGAGACCGCGTGGGAGTCCTTGGAGCGCGCGGGAATCACGCCGAAGGAGCTGCGCGGGAGCCGGGCCGGGGTGTTCGTCGGCGCGATGCCGCAGGACTACGGCCCCCGCATGTACGAGGCGGGCGAAGGCGTCGAGGGCTACCTGCTCACCGGAACGACCACGAGCGTCGCGTCCGGCCGCATCGCGTACACGCTCGGCCTCGAAGGCCCTGCGGTCACGGTGGACACCGCGTGCTCGTCCTCGTTGGTGGCAGTGCACATGGCCGTGCAGTCGCTGCGCAACGGCGAGTGCACGCTGGCGTTGGCCGGTGGTGTCACGGTCATGCCGAACCCGGGCATCTTCATCGAGCTGACCCGTCAGCGCGCGCTGTCGCCGACCGGCCGCTGCCGCGCGTTCTCCGCCGACGCGGACGGCACGGGCTGGGCCGAGGGCGCGGGCATGCTGGTGCTGGAGAAGCTCTCCGACGCCGAGCGCAACGGTCACCAAGTGCTCGCGGTCATCCGGGGCAGTGCGATGAACCAGGACGGCGCGTCCAACGGGCTCACCGCGCCGAACGGCTTGGCGCAGGAGCGGGTCATCCGGCAGGCGCTGGCCAACGCGGGCCTCGGCTTCGGCGACGTCGACGCGGTGGAGGCGCACGGCACCGGCACCAAGCTCGGTGACCCGATCGAGGCCAACGCGCTGATCGCCACCTACGGCCGTGACCGGGAAACCCCGGTGTGGCTGGGTTCTCTCAAGTCCAACACCGGTCACACGCAGGCCGCCGCAGGCGTCGGTGGCATCATCAAGATGGTCATGGCGTTGCGGCACAACACTTTGCCGAAGACGCTGCACGTGACCGAGCCGACGTCCCATGTGGACTGGTCTTCCGGCGCGGTCCGGCTGCTCACCCAGGCTCAACCGTGGGAGAGCGACCGCCCGCGTCGTGCGGCCATCTCATCCTTTGGCATCAGTGGGACCAACGCGCACGCGATCATCGAGGAAGCTCCTGCGGCCGCCGAAAAGGAAGCCGATGAGAACGAAGGCGCGTTCCCGTTCGTGCTCTCCGGCAAGTCCGAGGCGGCCCTGAAGGCTCAGGCCGACCAGCTCTGGTCCCTTGTGGACGAAGAGCAGGACCTGGACCTCGTCGCCTTCGCGCGCTCGCTCGCGACGACGCGCAGTTCCTTCGACCAGCGCGCCGCAGTGGTGGCCAAGGACCGCGTGGAGCTGCTGTGCGGCTTGGACGCGCTGGTCAACGGGGAGCCCGCCGCGAACGTCAGCCGGGGCAATGGCGCGGACGGCCGCAAGGTGGTCTTCGTGTTCCCGGGCCAGGGCTCGCAGTGGCCCGACATGGCGCTGTCGCTGTGGGAGCACTACCCGTCCTTCCGCACGCAGGTCCTCGCGTGCGACGAAGCTCTGCGCTCCTACATCGACTGGTCCATTGTGGACGTTCTGTTCAAGAAGGACGGCGCTCCGTCCCTCGAGCGCATCGATGTGATCCAGCCGGTGCTCTTCGCGATGATGACCGGCCTCGCGCAGCTCTGGCGCGCGCACGGCGTCGAGCCCGCCGCCGTGGTCGGGCACTCGCAGGGCGAGGTCGCCGCCGCGTTCATCGCGGGCGCGCTCACCCTGGACGAGGCGTGCCGCATCATCGCCCGCCGCAGCCAGGCGTGGTTCCGGCTCAGCGGCAAGGGCGGCATGCTCTCCGTGCTGCTGCCCGCCGACGAGATCCGCCCGCACCTGGAGCAGTGGGGCGACGTGCTGGGCATCGCGGCGGTGAACAGCCACAGCTCGGCGACGATCTCCGGCGCGGTGGAAGCACTCGACTCGCTGGCCGCGGAGCTGACTCAGCTCGGCGTGAAGTGCCGCAGGGTTCCCGGTGTGGACACCGCCGGTCACTCGCCGCAGGTGGACGCGCTGCGCGAGCAGCTCTACGCCGACCTGGACGGCATCGAGCCGCTGAAGAACAGCATTCCCTTCTACTCCACGGTGACCGGCGACGTGCTGCCCGGCCTGGAGCTGGACACCGACTACTGGTACCGCAACATCCGCGAGTCCGTGGACTTCGAGCGCGCGACCCGGGCTCTGCTCGCCGCAGGGCACACCGCGTTCATCGAGATCAGCCCGCACCCCATGCTCGCCATGGCGATGCAGGAAACCATTGAGGACTCAGGAACCGACGCGGTCACGGTCGGCACGCTGCGCCGCGAGGAGGGCGACCGCTCGCGGTTGATGCTCTCGCTGGCCGACGCCTACGTGCGCGGTGTGACCGTGTCGTGGAGCGACACCTTCGGCGCCGGCCCGGTCGTGGACCTGCCGACCTACCCCTTCCAGCGGCAGCGCTACTGGCTGGAGGTCGAGCAGGCGGCAGGCGACCTCGGTGCGGCGGGCCTCAGCGGTACCGCGCACCCGTTGCTGGGCACCGGGACCGCGCTCCCCGTCAACGGCGGATACCTGTTCACCGGGCGGCTTTCCCTGCGTGAGGAGCCGTGGCTGGCCGACCACCAGGTCGCCGGGCTCGTGGTGGCTCCGCCGTCGCTGCTCGTGGAGTTCGCTGTCGCAGCAGGAGATCTGCTCGGCTGTGACGAGGTCGAAGAGCTGACGCTGGACCACCCGCTCGTGGTGCAGCCCTCCTGCGCGCGCATGGTGCAGGTCGTGCTCGGCGGCCCTGATGACTCCGGTCGCCGCCGCATCAGCATCTTCTCCAGGCCGGACACCGAAGTTGAGGTCGACGACCAGCAGTGGACCCAGCACGCGACGGGTGTCGTGGCGACGGGCGCCGAGCAGGCCGACTTCGATCTGTCCGCGTGGCCGCCGGAGGAGGCGAACCCCGTTGACGTCGGCGGGATCTACGCCGATCTGACCTCGCGCGGCCTCGGTTGCGGCCCGGCGCTCAAGGGCCTGCGCAAGGTCTGGCGTCGCGGCGAGGAGGTCTTCGCCGAGGTCGCCATCGACGCCGAACATCACGCCGACGCCGCCGAGTTCGTGCTGCACCCGGCGCTTCTCGGCGCCGCACTGCACGCGGCCGGGGTCAACATGCCCGCCGATCCCGGAGAGCCGATGCTCGCCGTTGGCTGGCAAGGCGTTGTGGTGCACGCCAACGCGGCGACCGCGCTGCGCGTGCGCCTCGTGCCGACCGGCGAGAACTGCTACTCGATGACGGTTGCGAACCCGACTGGCATGCCGGTGATCACCGCGCGCACGGTTCGCTTTGCAGCGCTGGACATCGACCTCCTGCGCACTGCCGGTTCGCCCGCCGACGACGCGCTGTTCCGCACCGCGTGGCAGCCCGTTGCGCTTCCGTCGGAGCCTGCGGGTGGTCGCTGGACCCGGGTCGGCGCGGACTGCTTCGGCTTGGACGCGGTGCTCGGCACCACCGGCCGTCCATCCACTTTGGACGATCTCCAGCTGCTGATGGACGCGGGTGGCGACGTTCCGGACGTGGTCGTGGTCCAGTTCGGCCCCGACCCGCTGGACGAGGGCGACCTGCCGACGGCCGTGCGCACGGTGACCTACCGCGCGCTGGAGCTGTTGCAGCACTGGCTCGCCGACGAGCGCTTCGAGAACTCCGGCCTGCTCCTCGTCACCAAGGGCGCGATGGCCACCGAGGCCGGAGCGGACGTCACCGACCTCGCCGCCGGTGCCCTGTGGGGCCTCGTGCGATCCGCGCAGTCCGAGAACCCCGGTCGCGTGGTGATCGTCGACCTCGACAGCACGACGAGCACGGCGGAGTCCCGGCAGGCGCTGCGCCGCGTCATGGCGGTGCACGAGCCGCAGCTCGCTCTGCGCGGCGGAAAGCTTTTGGCACCAAGGCTTGCGCGCGTGGAGGCGAAGCCGCAGAAGCTCGACCTCCACCCCGAGGGCACGGTCCTCATCACCGGCGCGACCGGGGTGCTCGCGGGCCTGCTCGCCAGCCACCTCGTCACCGAGCACGGCGTCAAGCACCTGCTCATGGCCAGCCGCAGCGGCTTGGTCGCGGAGGGCGCGGTCGAGCTGGCGTTGGAGCTGGCCGAACTCGGTGCCACAGTCCGGTTCGCGGCCTGCGACGCCGCCGACCGGGACGCGGTCGAGGTGCTGCTGGACTCGATCTACCCCGAGCACCCGCTGACCGGTGTCGTGCACACCGCGGGGGTTCTGGACGACGGCATCCTCGGAGCCCTTACGCCGCAACGTTTCGACACTGTGCTCCGGCCCAAGGTCGACGCGGTGATGAACCTGCACGAGCTGACCAAGGACCTGGATCTGCCGCTGTTCGCGCTGTACTCCTCGATGGTCGCCTCCTTCGGCAACCCCGGGCAGGCGAACTACGCGGCGGCCAACGCGTTCCTTGACGCTCTGGCAACTCACCGTCGGGCCAACGGGCTCTCCGGTGTCTCGCTCGGCTGGGGTTTCTGGGCACAGCGCAGCGGGATGAGCGACCACCTGACCGACGCCGACGTGCAGCGCATGGCCCGCTCGGGTGTCGTTCCCCTTGCCTCAGAAGAAGGTCTGTCGCTGTTCGACGCGGCGGCCGGTGCCGAGGACGCGGCGCTGCTGCCGGTCCGCCTGGACACCGCGACGCTGCGCAACCGCATCAGCGACCCGGCGATGTCGCCGCTGATGCGGGGCCTGGTCAAGGTGCCGCAGCGGCGCAGCGCCGCGACTGCGGTCAGCAAGCCCACCACCGGCGGCTCCGCGCTGGCCGACCGCCTCGCCGGTCTGTCGCCCGCCGACCAGGACCGCGCCGTGCTCGACCTGGTGCGCACGCAGGCCGCGGCCGTCATCGCGCACCCGGACCCGGACGCCTTGGAGCCCAAGCGTGCGTTCAAGGAGGTCGGCTTCGACTCGCTGACCGCCGTCGAGCTGCGCAACCGGCTCAGCGAGGCGTCCGGTCTCAAGCTGCCGACCACGTTGCTGTTCGACTACCCGACTCCCGCCGTGCTCGCGGAGTTCCTGCGCAGCCAGGCTTTGGGCGACCGCAAGGCCGCCGCCGCGACCCTCACGCGGGTGGTGCAGGACGACGACCCGATCGCCATCGTGTCGATGAGCTGCCGCCTGCCCGGTGGTGTGCGCACCCCGGAGCAGCTGTGGGAGATGCTCACCGACGGCCGCGACGCGATGGGTCTGCTGCCGACCGACCGTGGCTGGGACGAGGACCTGTACGACCCGAACCCGGAGAGCCACGGCAAGACCTACTCCCGCGTCGGCGGATTCCTTTACGACGCGGGCGAGTTCGACCCGGCGTTCTTCGGGATCAGCCCGCGTGAAGCGCTCGCGATGGACCCGCAGCAGCGAGTTCTCCTTGAGACCGCGTGGGAAGCCCTTGAGCGCGGCGGGGTCGCCCCGTCCTCGGTCAGCGGCGAGCAGGTCGGCGTCTACGTCGGCACCAACGGCCAGGACTACGCCGGGCACCTGACGAAGATGCCTGCCGACCTGGAGGGCTACCTGCTCACCGGCAAGGCCGCGAGCGTGGTGTCCGGCCGGATCTCCTACATCCTCGGCACCGAGGGCCCGTCGATCACGCTCGACACCGCGTGCTCGTCCTCGCTGGTCGCGATCCACCTCGCGTGCCAGGCACTCCGCCAGGGCGAGTGCGACCTCGCGCTGGCCGGTGGCGTGACCGTGATGTCCATGCCGAGCCTGTTCATCGAGTTCTCCCGCCAGCGCGGCCTCGCCCGCGACGGCCGGGTGAAGGCGTTCTCCGACGCCGCCGACGGCACGAGCTGGTCCGAAGGCGCCGGAATGCTGTTGCTGGAGCGCCTTTCCGACGCTCGCGCCCGTGGGCACAAGGTGCTCGCGGTGGTGCGGGGTTCGGCGGTCAACCAGGACGGCGCGTCCAACGGGCTCGCCGCGCCCAACGGCCCCTCGCAGCAGCGCGTCATCCGGCAGGCGCTGGCCAACGCCGGAGTCGCACCGTCCGATGTGGACCTGATCGAAGCGCACGGCACCGGAACCGTTCTGGGCGACCCGATCGAGGCGCAGGCACTGCTCGCCACCTACGGCCAGGACCGCGACCGCCCGGTGCAGCTCGGCGCGCTGAAGTCCAACATCGGCCACACCCAGGCCGCCTCCGGTGTTGCGGGCGTGATCAAGCTCGTGCTCGCGATGCAGCACGGGATCATGCCGAAGACGCTCAACGCCGACGTTCCCTCCACCCACGTGGACTGGTCGGCGGGCGAGGTGTCACTGCTGACCGAGCAGGTGGAGTGGCCGGAGCGCGAGGGGCCGCGCCTCGCGGGCATCTCCGCCTTCGGCATCAGCGGCACCAACGCGCACGCGATCATCGAGCAGGCGCCCTCTGTTGAGGAGCCGGAGGTCACGACCGAGCGCGAACTGCCTGTGCTGCCGTGGACCCTGTCGGCGCGCTCGGAGAAGGCGTTGCGCGATCAGGCTTCCCTGCTCCGCGAGCGCGCTTCGACCGGCTCGCTGCTGGACCTGTCCTACTCGCTGGCCACCACGCGGACGGCCTTCGAGTACCGGGCTACGATCGTCGGCTCGGAGCGCGAGGGGCTGCTCAACGCGCTCTCCGCGCTGGCCGACGGCGACGGCGCGATCAGCGTGGTGAACGAGGGCAAGACGGCCTTCCTGTTCACCGGTCAGGGTGCTCAGCGGGCCGGGATGGGGCGCGCGCTGTACAACGCGTTCCCGTTCTACGCCAAGGCTTTCGACGAGGTCGTCGCCGAGCTGGACAAGTACATGGCCAAGCCGCTCGCCGCCGTGCTCGACACCGAGGAACTGAGCCGCACCGAGTTCACGCAGCCCGCGCTCTTCGCGATCGAGGTCGCGCTGTTCCGCCTGGTCTCCGAATGGGGCCTGACGCCGGACTACCTCGCCGGGCACTCCATCGGCGAGATCGCCGCCGCGCACGTCGCCGGAGTGCTGTCGCTGACCGACGCGGCGAAGCTGGTCACCTCGCGCGGCAGGCTGATGCAGGCTCTGCCGTCGGGTGGCGCGATGGTCTCGCTCCAGGCGGCTGAGGCCGATGTGCTGCCGCTGCTGGAAGCCCGCGCCGACGTCAGCGTGGCCGCCGTCAACGGCCCGCGCTCGACGGTGATCGCCGGGGCCGAGGAGTCGGTGCTCGCGGTCGCGGAGGCCACCGGTGCGAAGTCCAAGCGCCTCAACGTCTCCCACGCGTTCCACTCGCCGCTGATGGAGCCGATGATCGCCGAGTTCCGCGATCTCGTGACGTCACTGGAGTACGCCGAGCCGAGCATCCCGATCGTCTCGGCGGTGACCGGCGAGATCGCGCGGCTGGCCGACCCGGAGTACTGGGTCACCCACGTCCGCAACGAGGTCCGTTTCCTCGACGCGGTGCGGTTCTTGGAGAAGCGCGGGGTCACGCGCTACCTGGAGCTGGGCCCGGACTCGATCCTCACTGCCGCCGCGCGCGACTGCCTGGTCAACGACAGCGACAAGGTCGTCGTGGTGGCCGCTCTGCGCCGCAACCGCCCCGAGGAGCAGACGCTGCTCACCGGTGTGACGGAGCTGTACGGGCGCGGTGCCGAGCTGGACTGGGAGAAGTTCTTCGCGGGCACGGGCGCGCGCTGGACGGAGCTGCCGACCTACGCCTTCCAGCACGACCGCTTCTGGTACCAGCCGCCGAAGGACGAGATCTCCCTCTCCGCCGGGTCCACCGACGCGGAGTTCTGGGAGATCGTGGAGAACGGTGATCCCGATGCGATCCGGTCCACTTTGGACATTGACGCCGACCGCCCACTGTCGGAGCTGCTGCCCGCGCTGTCGGAGTGGCGCCGCCGCAACCAGGAGCGGTCCACTGTGGACGGTTGGCGCTACCACGCCGTCTGGCGCGCACAGCCCGAGGTGCACGAGCCCGCCCTGCCCGGAGCCTGGGTCGTCCTGACGCCCGAGCCCGGCATCGGCGGCCACGCGGTCTCCGCGACGGTCAAGGCGCTGGAGACCTTCGGCGCCCGAGTGACCACCGTGGAGCTCGGCGCGGCCGAAGCCGACCGCGAACTGGCTGCCACCAAGCTCAAGGAAGCGACGGCCAGCGAGCCGATCAGCGGCGTGCTGTCCTTGCTGGCGCTGGACGAGCGCCCGCACCCGGAGCACTCGGCCCTGTCGATCGGGCTCGCGGCCACGATCGGTGTGGTGCAGGCGATGCACGACATGGACGCCAAGGCCCGGCTCTGGCTGGTCACCTGCGGCGCGGTCGTCACCGGCGACGCGGACGGCGCGATCAACCCCGGGCAGACGAGCGTCTGGGGTCTGGGCAGGGTTCTCGGCCTTGAGCAGCCGCAACGCCTCGGCGCCCTGATCGACCTGCCGCAGGACCTGGACGAGCGCGCGATGTACCGCTTTGCGTCCGCTCTGTCGGCTCCGACCGACGACGACCAGCTGGCGATCCGTGCCTCTGGCACCTTCGCCCAGCGACTCGTGCACGCCGACAGCTCGCCGGGCACCGAGTTCCGGCCGCGTGGCACGGTGCTGATCACTGGCGGAACCGGTGGCCTGGCCGGGCACGTCGCGCGCTGGCTCGCGGGCAACGGCGCGGACCGGCTCGTGCTGACCAGCCGTCGCGGTCCGGACGCCCCCGGAGCCGCCGAGCTCGTCGCGGAGCTGGAGGCGCTCGGAGCCTGGGTGACCGTGGCGTCGTGCGACACCTCCGACCGCGACCAGCTCGCCGCGCTCGTGGCTGACGTGGAGCAGGACGGGCCGATCCGCTCGGTCTTCCACACCGCCGGTGTCGTGCGCTTCGCGCCGCTGGCCGAGACTTCGCTGGACGAGGTCGCGGAAGTGGCTGTGGGCAAGGTGATCGGCGCCGCGCACCTCGACGATCTGTTCGCCGACCGCGAGCTGGACGCCTTCGTGCTCTTCTCCTCCGTCGCCGCCGTCTGGGGCAGCGGTGGGCAGGGCGGCTACGCGGCGGCCAACGCGTTCCTGGACTCCTTGGCCGAGCGGCGTCGTGCACGCGGACAGACCGCGATGTCGATCGCGTGGGGTCCGTGGGCCGATGACGGCATGATCCGCGGCGAGGGCGTTGAGGAGCACCTGGCCCGGCGCGGCCTCGTTCCCATGGCGCCCGAGCTGGCGGTCACGTCGCTGAAGGTGGCTCTGGACAACGACGACACGTGCCTGGCCGTCGCGGACATGAACTGGGAGCGCTTCGTTCCCGGTTACACCGCAGGGCGGGCGCGGCCCATGCTCGACGAACTGCCTGCGGTGAAGGCGATGCAGGCCGAGGCCGCTCAGCCGGAACCGGCTCCGGACGCCTTCGACTTCGCCAAGCACCTGGCCGGGCTGCCCAAGTCCGAGCAGGCGCGCGAGCTGCTGGACATGGTGCGCGCGCAGGCTGCGGCAGTGCTGGGGCACGCGTCGGCGGACTCCGTCGCGGCGGACCGCGCGTTCAAGGAGCTGGGCTTTGACTCGCTGATGGCGGTCGAGCTGCGCGACCGGCTGCACAAGGCGGTCGGACTGCGGCTCAGCGCGATGATGATCTTCGATTACCCGGATTCGCAGGCGCTCTCGGAGTTCATCCGAGGGGAACTGCTGCCGGAGCAGCCCGAGGCCACGCCGTCGGTCTTCGCGGAACTTGAGCGCATCGAGTCCGCGTTGCCCGGTGTCGAGGCAGATCCGGTGCTGCGTGCCGAACTCGCTGCCAGGTTCGCGGACCTGGCGAGCCGTCTTGGTGCAGTGTCCAAGGTGGACGATCGTTTGGGCGACGAGGCGAGTGCGGAGGACGTGTTCAGGTTCATCGATGAGCTGGGGTCATAGGGAGCCACCATGAGCGACGACGAGAAACTTCTCACGTACCTCAAAAAGGTCGCTGGCGATCTGGCCACGGCCCGTGAGCAGCTGAAAGAGAAGGAAGCCGCCGAGAGCGAGCCGATCGCGATCGTCTCGATGGGCTGCCGTTTCGCCGGTGGTGTGCGCTCTCCTGAGGACCTGTGGGATCTCGTCGTCGAAGGCCGCGACGCGGTCGGCGGCTTCCCGACCGATCGCGGTTGGGACCCGGCTGTCCTGGACGCCGGTGACAGTGACGTCAAGGGTTCGAGCACGCAGCAGGGTGCGTTCATCTACGACGCGGGCGACTTCGACCCGGCGTTCTTCGGCATCAGCCCGCGCGAGGCGCTCGCGATGGACCCGCAGCAGCGGCTCGTGCTTGAGGTCGCGTGGGAGGCGATCGAGCGCGCCCGCATCGACCCGCTTTCCTTGCGCGGCAGCAAGGCGGGCATGTTCGTCGGTGCCACGTCGTTCAACTACGGCGGCGACTACCTCGGCGCGCCCGAGGAGCTGGGCGGCCACCTGATCACCGGCAACGTGACGAGCGTGCTCTCCGGCCGGGTCAACTACACGCTCGGCCTCGAAGGCCCGTCGATGACCTTCGACACCGCGTGCTCGTCCTCGCTGGTCGCGATGCACCTTGCCGCACAAGCACTTCGGCGCGGTGAATGCTCTCTCGCGCTGGCCGGTGGCGCGGCGATCATGTCCACCGCCGGCGTGTTCGTGGAGTTCAGCCGCCAGCGCGGGCTCGCGGCCGACGGGCGCTGCAAGTCCTTCGCCGAGGCCGCCGACGGCACCGGCTGGGGTGAGGGCGTCGGCCTGATCCTGCTCGAAAAGCTCTCCGACGCGCGCCGCAACGGACACCCCGTTCTGGCCGTGCTGCGCGGATCGGCGTGGAACCAGGACGGCGCGTCCAACGGCCTCACCGCCCCCAACGGCCGCGCCCAGCAGCGAGTGATCAAGCAGGCGCTGGCCAACGCGGGCCTCAAGTCCGAGGACGTCGACGTCGTCGAGGCGCACGGCACCGGCACCACGCTCGGCGACCCGATCGAGGCCAACGCGCTGATCAACACCTACGGCAAGGAGCGCCCGGCTGACCGCCCGCTGTGGCTGGGCTCGCTGAAGTCCAACATCGCGCACACTCAGGCGGCTGCGGGCTCGGGCTCGGTCATCAAGATGGTGATGGCCTTGCAGCACGGGCTGTTGCCGAAGACCCTGCACGTCGACGCGCCGTCCTCGGAGATCAACTGGTCGGACGGCGCGGTGTCGCTGCTGACCGAAGCCGTGCCGTGGCACGCCGGTGATCGCGTTCGCCGCGCCGGTGTTTCCGCGTTCGGTGTCAGCGGCACCAATGCGCACCTGATCCTCGAAGAGGCGCCTGCCGCTGATTCGGCCGAGCGGGTCGTTGAGGCTCCGGCCGTCATGCCGTGGGTGCTCGCCGGTCGTGGCGCGGACGCTCTGAAGGCTCAGGCCGCCCGCCTCGCGTCCTTTGTGGACGGTCAGGAGCCGGTGGACCTGGCGTACTCGCTGGCCACCACGCGCTCGGCCTTCGAGAACCGCGCGGTCGTGCTCGCGGGCTCCAACGCGGAGTTCAAGGCTTCGCTCGGGTTGACGGGCGAGAACGTCGTGGTGGGCGAGGCTGTTAAGGACCCGCGCCCGGTCTTCGTGTTCCCCGGCCAGGGTTCGCAGTGGGCGGGCATGGCGGTAGAGCTGATCGACTCCTCGCCGGTCTTCGCCAAGCGCATCAAGGAGTGCGACGAGGCGCTGTCGGAGTTCGTCGACTTCTCGGTCGTGGACGTGCTGCGCGGCAAGCCCGGCACGCCGTCCACCGAGCGGGTCGACGTGATCCAGCCACTGCTGTGGGCGGTCATGGTGTCGCTCGCCGAGCTGTGGCGCTCCTTCGGCGTCGAGCCCGCCGCGGTGATCGGCCACTCCCAGGGCGAGATCGCCGCCGCCGCCGTCTCGGGCGCCCTGTCGCTTTCCGACGCGGCAAGGGTGTGCGCGCTGCGGAGCCGCTCGATCATCGCGCTCTCCGACCGTGGTGGCATGTTGTCGCTGACGATGCCGCTCGCGGACGCCTCGCAGCTCATCGCCGAGTGGGGCTCGAAGGTCTCCATCGCGGCGGTGAACGGGCCGTCGTCGGTGGTGGTCTCCGGTGAGCCGCAGGCGCTCGTCGAGGTCCAGCAGGCCGCCGAGGCGCAGGACGTGCGCGCTCGGATGATCGACGTGAACTACGCGTCGCACTCCGCCCAGGTGGAGGAACTGCGTGCTGAGCTGCTCGACGTGCTCGCGCCGATCAAGCCGCGCTCGTCGGAGATCTCCTTCATCTCCACGGTGACCGGCGAGCCGATCGACACGGTGAAGCTCGACGCGGAGTACTGGGTCACCAACCTCCGCCAGACCGTGCAGCTGGAGGCCGCGACCCGCGCTGCCCTTGAGCGCCGCCACCGCCTGTTCATCGAGGCGAGTCCGCATCCCGTGCTGGGCATGGCTTTGCAGTCCACCGCCGAGTCCGCCTCCGTTGAGGCCGTCGTCGTGGGTTCTCTGCGCCGCAACGAGGGTGGGCCCGCGCGGTTCCTCCGCTCGGCGGCCGAGGCTTACGTCAACGGCGCTCCGGTGAAGTGGGAGGCCGCGTTCGCCGAGCTGCCCGCGCGCAAGATCGCTCTGCCGACCTACGCCTTCCAGCGGCAGCGCTTCTGGTACACCCCGCCCGTGCCTTCGGCGGCCAGCCCGGCGGAGACGCGCTTCTGGGACGCCGTCGACTCCGAGGACCTGACCTCGGTCGCGGCCACGCTCGGCCTCGGCGCCGAAGCTCCGCTCAGCGAGGTCGTGAGCAGCCTGTCCGGTTGGCGCAGGCGCAGCATCGAAGTGTCCGCTGTGGACGATTGGTGCTACGAGATCGGTTGGCGCTCGGTCAACCTGTCCCAGAAGGCGCTCAGCGGGGAGTGGCTCGTCGTCACCCCGGCCAGCGGTGCGGAGTCGGTGAAGGACGTGCTCAGCCTGATGACGGCTGCTGGCGCGGAGATCACCCGCATCGACGTCGACGCCACCGACATCGCTGAGCGCGCGGACTTGGCTTCTCGCCTCGACGGCTACTACGACGGCGTGCTTTCCCTGCTGGCGCTGGATGATTCGGCGCGCACTGCTGGCTTGACCGGCACGCTGACGCTGACGCAGGCGTTGGGTGACGCTGGCATCGACGCTCCGCTGTGGTGTGTCACGCAGAGCGCGATCGCGTTGAACTCGGCGGAAACCCTCGTCAACCCCGACCAGGCCATGGTGTGGGGCCTCGCCGGTTCCTACGGCGCCGAGCGCCCGCAGCGCTGGGGCGGCCTGGTGGACCTGCCCGTGCAGGCCGACGAGCGTTCGCTCAGCCAGCTCGTCGCGGCGCTCAGCGGCTCCGAGGCGGGGGAGCAGTACGCGGTCCGCCCGTCCGGCGTGTTCACGCGGCGCCTGGCCAACGCGGTTCCTCGCCGAGCCCGTCGCGACTGGAAGCCGAGCGGAACCGTTGTCATCACTGGCGGCCTCGGTGCTCTCGGCAGCCACCTCGCGCGCTGGGTGACCGCGAACGGCGCCGAGCACGTGCTGCTGCTCGGTCGCCGTGGTCTGGACACCCCTGGTGCTGAGGCGCTGCGCGATGAGCTGGGCGCGACCGTCGTGGCGTGCGACGCCGCCGACCGCGACCAGCTCGCGGCAGCGCTGGCGCAGGCTCCGACTCCGATCAAGGCGGTGTTCCACGCGGCCGGAGTGCTCGACGACTCCCCGCTGGACTCGCTCACCACTGCTCAGCTCGACGCGGTTGTGCGCAACAAGGCCACCGCCGCGCACAATCTGCACGAGCTGACCTCGGACCTCGACGCGTTCGTCATGTTCTCCGCCGTCGCGGGCACGATCGGTGTTGCGGGGCAAGGGAACTACGCGGCGGCGAATGCCTACTTGGACGCGCTCGCGCAGCACCGACGTTCGCAGGGGCTGCCCGCGACCACCGTGGCGTGGAGCGCCTGGGAGGACTCCGGCATGGTCGACGCGGCCACGGCCGAGGTGCTTCGCGGACGTGGCATTCCCGCGATGCCGCGCGAGCTGGCGATGACCGCCTTGCAGCGCGCGCTGGACGTCGACGAGACCTTCCTCGTCGTCGCCGACATCACGTGGGACAAGTTCCTGGACAGCGGCGCCGTCACGGCCACTCCGCTGCTCACCGAGGTGATCCCCGCCGTCGCGGTGGAGGCCGAGGACACGGGCGAACTCCGCGGCAAACTGTCCACTGTGGACAAGGTGGCGGGTCTGCGTCTCTTGCAGGACGTGGTGATCGCGCAGGCGGGATCGGTGCTCGGCTACGACGGCGCTTCCCTGCCCGCGCAGCGCTCCTTTAAGGAGCTGGGCGTGGACTCGCTGACCGCCGTGCAGCTGCGCAACCGGCTCTCCGAGGCCACCGGGCTCCGCCTGCCGGTGACCCTGGCCTTCGACCACCCCAACGCCGCGTCGCTCGCCGAGCACCTCTACGAGGAGCTGGCCCCGAGCGCATCCGGCGTCGCCGACCTGGTCCGCGAGGAGCTGGACAAGCTGGAGGCCACCCTGACCTCCGTGCCCAGCGACGACGCCGCAGCCCGCGAAGCCATCACCGCGCGCCTGCGCTCGCTGATGTGGAAGTGGGAGGGCGCCGACGCCGCTGTCTCGGCGGAGGCCGACAACCTCGACACCGCGACCGACGACGAAGTGTTCGATCTGCTGGATAAAGAACTCGGATTCGCCTGAGCCGGATCGGTTTACTCCGTTTCGTACTCATAGCGGCCCTCGACCCCGCTATGAGTACGAAACGACCGTTCCCCCGAGGTCTGTCCTCCACGTGTTGAGGTGCACGCCCCGGTCGCAGCGCCGCCCAGGGGTGCGCCGGTCTTCAAGACCACCGAACCCCCTTCTCGATCATCGTTAATCGCCGCAAACCCGGTGCTCGATGACGTTCGCCGTCGTTGGAGACAGCGGAGGCGAGGGTGTGCGGGACTTGAAGACCAGCGAACTCAGCCTCACAGGACACGGCCCAGCGGCTCATGAAGCCCCCTTGGACGACGTGTGCAAGGCCGTATACGAGTTCTTCACCTCAGCTGGTGCACGGCCGGGGGACGTACCCAATGTGGCATTTGTTTCATCTGACGTAACAAATGCCACATTGGGTTCAAAAGTCTGAGCGAACCCCCAGGCACCCCTGAGTCCACCCCTCACTTCGGTTCGCCCTATAGCGGTGCGCGGGGGCCAGGCGGTCGGATGGGGGTGCGGTCGAGAGGCCGGACGGAAGGAGCTGCGGGCTGTGGACAACAACGAGGCGAAGCTCCGCGACTACCTCAAGCGGGCCACGACGGACCTGCGCGCGGTGAAGCGCAGGTTGCGCGAGGTCGAGGAGCAGGCGGCGGAGCCGATCGCCATCGTGGGCATGGCCTGCCGGTTCCCCGGCGGTGTGCGCGGGCCCGACGACCTGTGGGCCGCCGTAGCCGAGGGGCGCGACCTGATGGGCCCGTTCCCGGGCGACCGCGGCTGGGACCTGGACTCCCTCTACGACCCCACCGGCGAGCGCCGCAACAGCAGCTACGTCAACGAAGGCGCGTTCCTGGAGGGCGTGGCGCTCTTCGACGCCGGGTTCTTCGGCATCTCCCCGCGTGAAGCGCTCGCGATGGACCCGCAGCAGCGACTGCTGCTGGAGACCGCCTGGGAGGGCTTCGAGCGCGCGGGCATCGACCCCGCCTCGCTTCGCGGCAGCCAGACCGGCGTCTACCTCGGCGCCACCGACCACGACTACGGCCGCGGCATGACCGAGCTGCCCGAGGAGCTCGAAGGCAATGTGATGATCGGCCGCTCCGGCGCGATCTCCTCCGGCCGCATCGCCTACTTCCTCGGCCTGCACGGGCCCGCCGTCACGATCGACACCATGTGCTCGTCGTCGTTGGTGGCGCTGCACATGGCCTGCGAGGGCCTGCGCCGCGGCGACTGCTCGATGGCGGTCACGGGCGGCACCACGGTCTTGTCAACCCCAGAGGGGTACACCGAGTTCAGCCGTCAGGGCGCGCTGGCCAAGGACGGGCGCTGCAAGGCGTTCTCCGCCGCCGCCGACGGGACCGGCTGGGCCGAGGGCGTCGGCGTGCTCGTCGTGGAGCGCCTCTCCGACGCGCAGCGCAACGGGCACAACGTCCTCGCGGTCGTGCGCGGCTCGGCGATCAACCAGGACGGCGCGTCCAACGGCCTCACCGCCCCCAACGGCACCGCGCAGCGCAAGGTCATCCAGCAGGCGCTGACCAACGCGCGCATCTCCGCCGACGAGGTCGACGCCGTCGAAGCGCACGGCACCGGCACCACGCTCGGCGACCCCATCGAGGCGCACGCGCTGCTCGCCACCTACGGCCAGAAGCGCGAAACCCCGCTGTGGCTGGGCTCCCTGAAGTCCAACCTCGGGCACGCCGCCGCCGCTGCCGGGGTCGCCGGTGTGATCAAGATGGTCATGGCTCTCCAGAACGGCCTGCTGCCCAAGACGCTGCACGTCGACGAGCCCTCGCCGAAGATCGACTGGTCGGCGGGCGCCGTGTCGCTGCTGACCGAGGCCCGCGACTGGGCCCGCAACGGTCACCCCCGCCGAGCCGGTGTCTCCGCGTTCGGCGCGAGTGGCACCAACGCACACGTCATCCTCGAAGAGACTCCCGAAGCCCCTGAGCCGGAGGACGCCGTCGAGGAAACCGCGCCGGAGGTGAAGGTGAGCACTGGCGCCCTGCCGTGGGTCCTGTCCGCGCGCACCGCCGACGCACTCCGCGCTCAGGCCCGCAGACTGAGATCCACTGTGGACGGAGAAGTGCCTGAGGTCGGGTACTCGCTGGCCAAGACCCGCTCCACCTTCGAGCACCGCGCGGTGATCATCGGATCGGACCGCGAGGAGATGCTGGCCGGGCTCGACGCGGTGGCGCTCGGCGAGGAGCGGGACAACGTGGTGCGCGGCCTTTCCTCCGACCTCGGCAAGTCGGTCTTCGTCTTCCCCGGTCAGGGCGCTCAGTGGGCGGGAATGGCCGTGGAGCTGCTGGAGACCTCGCCGGTGTTCGCGGCGCGCATCCAGGAGTGCCACGACGCGTTGGCTTCACACACCGACTGGTCGCTGCTGGATGTGTTGCAGGGCAACGACACCGCATGGCTTGAGCGCGTCGACATGGTTCAGCCCGCGCTGTGGGCGGTCATGGTCTCCCTCGCGTCGTTGTGGCGGGCCTCGGGCGTCGAGCCGTCCGCCGTGATCGGCCACTCCCAGGGCGAGATCGCCGCCGCGGTCGTCGCCGGAGCACTGTCCATTGAGGACGGCGCGCGCGTCGTGGCTCTGCGCAGCAAGGCGATCCGCGCCATCGCCGGTGTCGGCGGGATGATGTCGGTCCAGCTGCCCCGCGAGCAGGCTCTCGCGCACGTGACCGAAGGCCTGTCGCTCGCGGCCGTCAACGGCTCCGGCTCCGTGGTGATCTCCGGCGACAACCAGGCTCTGGACGCGCTCCAGGCCAAGCTCGAAGGCCAGGACGTCCGCGTTCGCCGGGTGCCGGTGGACTACGCCTCGCACTCCGCGCACGTGGAGAAGATCCACGCCGAGCTGCTCGACGTGCTCGGCCCGATCGCGCCGAAGGCCAGCGGGATCCCGTTCTACTCCACCGTTCTCGGCGAGCAGATCGACACCACGACGGTGGACGCCGAGTACTGGTACCGCAACCTGCGTCAGACCGTGGAGCTGGAGAAGACCACGCGCCTGCTCGTCGAGCACGGCCACGACGTCTTCATCGAGGTCAGCCCGCACTCCGTGTTGCTGCCCGCGCTGGGGGAGACCCTGGACGCGCTCGGCCGCGACGGTGCGACGGTCGGCTCACTGCGCCGCGACCAGGGCGGCATGGACCGCTTCCTCGCCTCGGCCGCCGAGCTGCACACCAAGGGTGGCACCGTCGCGTGGACCTCGGTCTTCGCGGGGCTCGGCGCGACCGTGATCGACCTGCCGACCTACGCCTTTCAGCGCCGCCGCTACTGGCTCGAAGCCCCGGAGAAGCCGGTCGAGCAGGCCGTTGCCGCGGATTCCGGGCTGGACAACGACTTCTGGCGGGCCATCGAGCAGGGCGACGTGTCCGCGCTGGCCAGCACCGTCGGCTTCGACACCGACAAGCCGCTGAGCGCGCTGCTGCCCGACCTCGCGGGCTGGCGCTCGAAGCGACGCGAACAGTCCATTGTGGACTCCTGGCGCTACCGCGTGGACTGGGCGCCGATCGACGAGCCCGCTCCGGCGAAGCTCGACGGCACGTGGCTCGTCATCGTCCCGGTCGACGCGGGCTACGACGCACTCCGTGCTCGCGTCCGCGCGACCGTTGAGCAGCACGGCGGCAAGCCCGTTGTGTTGGAGCTGGCCGAAGGTGACACCGACCGCGAGCTGCTGGCCAAGCGGCTGCGGGACATCAACGGCCCGCTGCGCGGAGTCCTGTCGCTGCTCGGCCTCGACCAGCGGTGGCACGTCGAGCACCGCGGCCTGCCGAACGGGCTCGCCTCCACGCTCGCGCTGATCCAAGCCTTGGGCGACGCGGAGATCGACGCTCCACTGTGGCTGATCACCAGCGGCAGCGAGCAGAGCCCCGCGCAGGCGGCGGTCTGGGGTCTCGGCCGCGTCGCGGCGCTGGAGTTCTCGCAGCGGTGGGGCGGCATGGTCGACGTGCCGCAGAACCTCGATGAGGCCGCCGTCAACCGCCTTGCCGGAGTCCTTGCGGGACACGGTGATGAGGACCAGGTCGCCATCCGCACGAGCGGGCTGTTCGCGCGCAGGCTCGTGCGGGTGGCGAGCGAGAACGTGCAGCCGACCTGGAAGCCGCAGAGCTGCGTGCTGCTGACCGGCGGCACCGGCGGCGTCGGCGCGCAGATCGCCCGCTGGCTGGCCAAGAACCGCGCCCGCCGCCTCGTGCTGACCAGCCGTCGCGGCATGGACGCCCCCGGCGCCCGCGAACTCGTCGCGGAGCTGGCCGAGCTGGGCACCGAAGCCATCGTCGTGGCGTGCGACGTCGGCGACGAGCAGGCGCTGATCGAACTCAAGCGCCGCATGGAGACCGACGGCTGGCCGATCACCTCGGTCATGCACATCGCCGGGGCGGGTGTCCTCAACGGACTGTCCGCCACCGACCTGGACGAGTTCGCCGACACCGCCTACGCGAAGATCGCCGGAGCCGCCGTGCTCGACGCGGTCTTCGACACCGACGAGGTCGCCGAGTTCATCCTGTTCTCCTCGATCTCCGCCGTGTGGGGCTCCGGCGACCACGGCGCCTACGCGGCGGCCAACGCCTACCTCGACGGCCTCGCGGAGTCGCGGCGCGGTCGCGGGCGCCCGGCGCTGTCGCTCGTCTGGGGCATCTGGGACCCGGAGGAGGGCGGCGGCATGGCGGCCAACCTCGTCGAGCAGGCACTGCGCGACCGAGGCATCCCGTTCATGAACCCCCGCCTGGCGATCGATGGATTCCACCGCGTGCTCAGCGATTCCACGCGCGCGGTCGAGGTTGTTGCCGAAGTCGACTGGTCGAAGTTCGTTCCGGTGTTCACCGCCGGGCGACCGAGCCCCTTGCTGGAGACCGTTCCCGAGGTCCGCGCGGCCTTGCAGAAGGAACAGGCCGCCGCCGCGAAGGTCAGCGACGGCGAGGCTTCGCTCAAGGACAAGCTCGCCGCGCTCAGCCCCGCCGAGCGGTCGCTGACCATCGCATCCGTTGTGCGCACACAGGTCGCGGCCTCGCTGAAGTACCCGGGGCCGGAGGCCGTGGAGACCTCGCGGGCGTTCCGTGAGCTGGGCTTCGACTCGCTGACCGCCGTCGATCTGCGCAACCGCCTCGGTGAGGCAACGGGCCTGCGCCTGCCGGTGACGATCGTCTTCGACCACCCCAACGTGGTCGAACTCGCGAAGCACGTGGAGAAGCAGCTGGTCCCGGCCGCCGAAGACCCGCTTGCGGGGTCGAGCATTGGCTCAGGAGCGGCGTCCTCAGCAGTCAGCGAGACGTCGGCGCTGTTCTCCAAGATCCCGATGGACAAGCTGCGCGAGGCCGGGTTGCTGGACACGTTGCTGCGCTTGGCGAACGGCACCGAGGACGAGCCGGAGAACGACATCGACGACATGGACGTCAGCGCCCTGGTCGCCATGGCCCTCGAAACCGACAACTAGTTCGGAGCGGATGATGTCGGACTCGAACCAGCAGGTCGTCAACGCGCTGCGCGCCTCCCTCAAGGAGACCGAGCGGCTGCGCAAGGCCAACCAGCAGCTCACCGCCGCCTCCCGCGAGCCGATCGCGATCGTGGCGATGAGCTGCCGGTACCCGGGCGGGGTCGCCTCGCCGGAGGACCTGTGGGACGTCGTCGCCGAGGGCCGCGACGTGGTGGGCTCCTTCCCGGCCAACCGCGGCTGGGACCTGGACGCCATGTACGACCCGGACCCGGACGTGCAGGGCACCTGCTACACGACGCAGGGCGGTTTCCTCTACGAGGCGGACCGCTTCGACCCGGCGTTCTTCGGGATCTCCCCGCGCGAGGCCGCGACCATGGACCCGCAGCAGCGGTTGCTGCTGGAGACCTCGTGGGAGGTCTTCGAGCGCGCGGGCCTGACTCCCCAGGCGCTCAAGGGAACCCCGACCGGCGTGTTCGTCGGCGCGGCCTACCAGGGCTACGGTGAGAGCTGGCGCGACGCGCCCGACGGCCTCCAGGGGCACCTCGTCACCGGCATGTCCACGAGCATCATTTCCGGCCGGATCGCTTACACACTGGGACTTGAAGGCCCGGCGGTCACCATCGACACCGCCTGCTCGTCCTCGCTCGTCGCGATCCACATGGCGATTCAGGCTCTGCGCCAAGGAGATTGCTCGCTCGCGGTCGCCGGTGGTGCCGCGATCATCTCCGCGCCCATCTCGCTCGTCGGCTTCGCACGGCAGCGCGGGCTCGCCGAAGACGGCCGCGGCAAGGCTTTCGGCGCGGGCGCGGACGGCATGGGCCTCGGCGAGGGCGCGGCGGTCATCCTGCTGGAGCGCCTTTCCGACGCCGAGCGCAACGGGCACAAGGTGCTCGCGGTCATCAAGGGCAGCGCGCTCAACCAGGACGGCGCCTCCAACGGCCTCGCCGCGCCGAGCGGTCCCGCGCAACGCAAGGTGATCAACGCGGCGCTGGCCAACGCACAGCTGAAGCACGAGCAGATCGACATGGTCGAGACGCACGGCACCGGCACCAAGCTCGGCGACCCGATCGAAGCCCACGCGCTGCTGGAGACCTACGGCCAGGCCCGCGCCGACGACCGTCCACTGTGGATCGGATCGGTCAAGACCAACATCGCGCACGCGCAGGCCGCCTCTGGTGTGGCCGGCGTGATCAAGACGGTGATGGCCTTGCGGCACGGTGTTCTGCCGAAGACCCTGCATGCCGAGGAGCTGTCCCCGTTCATCGACTGGGAGACCGGTAACGTCGAGGTCCTGCGTGAGCAGCGCGAGTGGCCCGCAACCGGTGCGCCTCGCCGCGCGGCCGTTTCGTCCTTCGGTCTCAGCGGCACCAACGCGCACGTGATCTTGGAGCAGGCGCCTGCGGCTCCTGAGGAATCGCACGAGCGGAATGAGCCCTCGCACACGCCGTGGCTGCTCTCGGCGCGCAGCGAGGCGGCTCTGCGCGAGCAAGCTCAGCGCCTCCGCGAGCACATCGAGAACAACCCGGGAATCAAGCCCCTGGACATCGCGTTCTCGCTCGCGACCACCCGCGCTCGCTTCGAGAATCGCGCGGTAGTGCTGGGCAAGACCGAGGCCGATCTACTGTCCTCTTTGGACGCTCTGGCCAAGGGTGAGCCCGCCGGGTCCGTGGTGCGCGGCGCGGTCACCGACATCAACCGCACGGTCTTCGTCTTCCCCGGCCAGGGTTCGCAGTGGGCTGGCATGGCCAACTCGCTGCTGAGCACTTCGCCGGTGTTCGCCGCGCGGATGCGGGAGTGCCACGACGCGCTCGCGCCGTTCACCGACTGGCGCCTGCTGGACACTTTGGACGGTGACGACGCTTCGTGGATGGAGCGCGTCGACATCGTTCAGCCGGTGCTCTGGGCGGTTATGATCTCTCTCGCCGCGCTGTGGCAGTCCCACGGCGTCCAGCCCTCGGCAGTCGTCGGCCACTCGCAGGGCGAGATCGCGGCGGCCGTCGTCGCGGGCGCACTGTCCATTGAGGACGGTGCTCGTGTCGTGGCTCTGCGCAGCAAGACCATCAGCGCCATCGCGGGTCGCGGCGGCATGATGTCGGTTGCCCTGTCGCGCACCGATGTGCAGCCGTGGTTGGACCGGCCGGGCATCTCACTCGCCGCAGTCAACGGCGCGAACTCCGTTGTGGTGTCGGGCGAAACCTCCGCGCTGGACGAGCTTCAGGCTGCCCTTGAGGCTGCTGACATCCGCGTTCGCCGAGTGAACGTGGACTACGCGTCGCACTCCGCCCACGTCGAAGAGATCCGCGACCAGATTCTTGAGGTCCTAGCGCCGGTCTCCCCGCGCACGCCGGAGATCCCCGTCTACTCCACGGTGACCCGCGAGGTGATCGCCGGGCCGGAGATGGGCGCGGACTACTGGTACCGCAGCCTCCGCCAGACCGTGGAGCTGGAGGACATCACCCGCCTGCTCATCGAGCACGGTCACGAGGCGTTCGTCGAGACCAGCGCCCACCCCGTGCTCCTGCCTGCGATCCAGGAGACCCTGTTCACCACGGACAAGGGCTCCTCGTCGGTCGTCGTCGGTTCGTTGCGCCGTGATGAGGGCGGCTTCGACCGGTTCCTGACGTCGCTGAGCGAGCTGTACGTGCGCGGCGGCTCGGTGGACTTCGACCCGATCTTCGAGGGCAGCCTCGCGCGCAAGGTGGAGCTGCCGACCTACGCCTTCCAGCGGCAGAACTACTGGATGGAGTCCTCCGCCACTGTTTCCGCAGTGTCCTCAGCTCCGGATGATGACTTCTGGTCCGCTGTGGAGACCGAAGACCTGCATGCTCTCGCCTCCACTTTGGGCATCGAGGCCGAGGACTCGCTGGGCGCACTGCTCCCGGTGCTGGCGAAGTGGCGCAAGGCGAAGCAGGAATCGTCCACTGTGGACGCGCTTCGCTACAAGGTGACCTGGGAACCGGTGGCCGACACCACGCCCGCGCCGACTGGCACCTGGCTGGCGGTCGTTCCGGCCGGACACCGCAGCGACGTGCTCGACGCCACGGTGATCACCCTCGAACTCGACACCGCCGACATCGACCGCGCGCGCCTGACCTCGCGGATCGCCGAGCTGTCCGAGCTGTCCGAAGTGGACGGCGTGATCTCCCTGCTGGCGTTGGACGAGCGCCCGCACTCCGCCTCTGGCCAGACCGTTGGCATGGCGCTCACCGTCGCATTGACGCAGGCTCTCGGTGACGCTGGAGTGGAAGCGCCACTGTGGCTGGCGACTCGTGGAGCCGTTGCGGTCTCGCGTGCTGACCGCGTCGCCAACCCCGGCCAAGCCGCGATCTGGGGCCTCGGCCGCATCGCCGCGCTGGAGTACCCGCACCGCTTCGGCGGCGTCGTCGACCTCCCGGAAAGCCTTGACGCACGGGCACTTCGCCGCGTCACCTCGCTCGTCACCACCGGCGCCGAGCCGGAGTGCGCGGTCCGGTCGTCCGGCACCTTCGCTCGCCGGCTGGTCCGCCACGCGGGCACTGGCGGAGAGCAGTGGACCGCGCGCGGGACAGTCCTGGTCACAGGCGGCACGGGCGGTCTCGCGAAGCACGTGGGCCGCTGGCTCGCGGGCAACGGCGCCGAGCACTTGGTGCTGACCAGCCGTCGTGGCGCCGATGCGCCCGGAGCCGCTGAGCTGGCCGACGAGCTGCGCGAACTCGGCGTTGAGGTCACGATCGCCGCGTGCGACGTGTCCGACCGGGACGCGCTGAAGACCCTCATCGACGGCCTGGCCGACCTGCGCGCCGTGGTGCACACCGCTGGCGTGCTGGACGACGGCCTGATCGACACGCTCACGCCGGATCGCACGGACACCGTGTTCGCGCCCAAGGTCGCCGCCGCGCAGAACCTGCACGAGCTGACCTCGGGCCTCGACGCGTTCGTGCTGTTCTCCTCCTTCGCCGGTACGGCAGGCGGTTCTGGCCAGGGAAGCTACGCAGCGGCTAACGCCTACCTCGATGCGCTCGCACTTCAGCGGCGCTCCGACGGCCTGCCCGCGACCTCGATCGCCTGGGGCGCTTGGGCTGGCGGAGGACTTGTCGACGCGGCCACCGCAGAGCGGTTGCGGCGCGGCGGAATCCCCGCGATGCAGCCGGAGATCGCGATCGCGGCGATGCAGCGCACTCTGGACGAGGACGGCACCTGCGTCGCGGTCGTGGACATCGACTGGCCGACGCTCGCGCAGAACTCCCCGGCCGTGAAAACCAACCCCGTCTTCGGCGACCTGGCCGAGATCAAGGCAGTCCCGCAGGCCGCCGACGCGCCAAGCGCTGAGGGTTGGGGCGGACTGTCCGAAGAGGACCGTCGCAAGGCACTGATCGACGTGGTCGCCGGGCAGGTGGCCGCCGTGCTCGGCTACGCGGGCGGCGACCAGATCGAGCCCGCGAAGGCGTTCCGAGACCTCGGGTTCGACTCGCTGACCGCCGTGGACCTGCGCAACCGGATCGCCGAGGCCACCGGGCTGCGCCTGCCGGTCACGCTGGTCTTCGACTATCCGACCGTCACGGTGCTGGCCGAGCACCTGGCTTCGCAGCTCGGCGGGACCACCGTCGAGACCGCGGCTCCTGTCGCCGTCGGGAACACCGACGAGCCGATCGCGATCGTGGCGCTGAGCTGCCGTTACCCCGGTGGCGCGAGCACTCCCGAGAAGTTCTGGGAGCTGCTGGTCGAAGGCCGTGACGCCGTGGGCGAGTACCCGAGCGACCGTGGTTGGGACCTCGAAGGCCGCTACGACCCGGACGCCGACAAGCCCGGCACCTTCTACGCCACCGGCGGCGGATTCCTGCACGACGCGGCGAACTTCGACCCGGCGTTCTTCGGCATCAGCCCCCGCGAGGCGCTGGCGATCGACCCGCAGCAGCGGCTCCTGCTCGAAACCGCCTGGGAGAGCTTCGAGCGCGCGGGCATCGACCCGACGTCGGTCAAGGGCAGCCGGGGCGGCGTGTTCATCGGCGCCAGCTACAACGACTACGGCTCGCGCTTCGACACGGCGCCCCCGGAGTTCGAGGGCTACCTCGCCCTCGGCAGCTCCAGCAGCGTCGCGTCGGGCCGCCTCTCCTACACCTTCGGGCTAGAAGGCCCGGCGGTCACCGTGGACACCGCGTGCTCGTCCTCGCTGGTGGCGCTGCACCTCGCCGCGAAGGCGCTGCGCAACAACGAGTGCGACTCCGCGCTCGCGGGCGGCGTCGTCGTCATGTCCACAATGGACAGCTTCATCGAGTTCTCCCGCCAGCGCGCGATGTCGCCGGACGGTCGCTGCAAGGCGTTCTCCGACAAGGCCGACGGCGCAGGGTGGTCCGAGGGCGTCGGCATGCTCCTGCTGATGCGGCTCTCCGACGCGCAGCGCGACGGCCACCCCGTCCTCGCCGTGCTCAAGGGCACCGCGATCAACCAAGACGGCGCCTCCAACGGCCTCACCGCCCCGAACGGCCCGGCTCAGCAGCGGGTCATCCGCGCCGCACTGGCCGACGCGGGCCTGACGCCGCAGGAAGTCGACGCTGTTGAGGCGCACGGCACCGGCACCTCGCTCGGCGACCCGATCGAAGCGCAGGCGCTGTTCGCCACTTACGGTCAGAGTCGCGAGAAGCCGTTGTGGCTCGGCGCTCTGAAGTCCAACATCGGTCACACGCAGGCGGCCTCGGGCATCGCCGGTGTGATCAAGATGGTGCTCTCGTTGCAGAACGGCCTCCTGCCGCGAACCCTGCACGCGGAGACGCCGTCGCCGCACATCGACTGGTCCGCCGGTGAGGTCGCGTTGCTGACCGAAGCCGTGGAGTGGGAGCGCAACGGCCACCCCCGCGCCGCCGGCATCTCCGCCTTCGGTGTCAGCGGTACCAACGCCCACGTGATTCTCCAGGAAGCCCCTGAGGTGGTGGAGGAAGACCGTGTCGCGCCCGAACTCCCTGCTACGCCGTGGGTTCTCTCCGCCCGGAGCAGCGCGGCACTGCGCGGCCAGGCCGAACAGCTCCTGGCTCACGTCGACGCTCCGCTGGTCGACACAGCCTTCTCGCTGGTGACCAGTCGGTCCACTTCGGACTATCGCGCGGTGATCGTCGGCCAGGACCTCGCGGCGATGCGTGCTGGCCTGGCCTCCCTCGCGGAGGGCAGTGAAGCCCGTGGAGTCGTGAGCGGCCTCGCGGGGAACAGCCGCAGTGCCGTGATGTTCACCGGCCAGGGCTCGCAGCGCGAGGGCATGGGACGCGAGCTGTACGAAGCGTTCCCGGTCTACGCCTCGGCTTTCGACGCGGTGTGCGCGCACCTCGAAGCCCACTTGGACCGCCCGATCCGCGACGTGATCTTCGACGGCGAGGGGCTCGACGAGACCGGCTACACGCAGCCCGCGCTGTTCGCGGTCGAGGTCGCGCTGTACCGGCTCGCGGAGAGCTTCGGCGTCCGCCCCGACTACCTCGTCGGCCACTCGATCGGCGAGCTGGCCGCCGCGCACGTCGCCGGAGTGCTGTCGCTGGCCGACGCCGCCAAGCTCGTCGCCGCGCGCGGTCGCCTCATGCAGGCGCTGCCCACCGGCGGCGCGATGGTGTCGCTCCAGGCCGCTGAAGCCGATGTGCTGCCGCTGCTGAACTCCGAGGTCTCCATCGCGGCGCTCAACGGTCCACTGTCGACGGTCATCGCCGGAGCTGAAGAGGCCGTGCTCGCGGTCGCCGAGGCCAGCGGTGTGAAGACCAAGCGCCTCGCGGTGTCGCACGCGTTCCACTCGCCGCTGATGGAGCCGATGCTCGCGGAATTCCGCAAGGTCGCCGAGTCGATCAGCTACGAGAAGCCGAGACTGTCCATTGTGTCCAATCTGACCGGCGGGTTGGTCGAAGAGATCGACGCCGACTACTGGGTCCGCCACGTGCGCGAGGCGGTGCGTTTCCAGGACGGCATCCGCTGGCTGGAGAACAACGGCGTCGGCACCTTCGTGGAGCTGGGCCCCGGCGGAGTGCTCGCGTCGATGGCGCGGGACTGCCTTGAGCGCGAAGCGGTTCTGGCTCCGTGCCTGCGCAAGGACCGCCCGGAAACGGAGTCGTTCCTGACCGCGCTCGCGGAGCTGCACGTGCGCGGTGCCGCGATCGATTGGACCCCGCTCTTCGAAGGCGCACGCCGCGTCGACCTGCCGACCTACGCCTTCCAGCGTCAGCGCTACTGGCTGGACGCGTCGCAGCAGACCGCCGATGTGGCCAGCGTCGGCCTCAACACGACCGAGCACCCATTGCTCGGCGCGGTCACCGAGCTCGCGGACAGTGAGGGCTACCTCTTCACCGGCACGATCTCCGCGAAGACGCATCCTTGGCTGCTCGATCACGCGGTCGCGGGCTCGGTTCTCTTCCCCGGCACGGGTTTCCTGGAGCTGGCCCTTCACGTGGCGGCCGAGGTCGGCAGCCCGGTCGTCGACGAGCTGACCCTCGAAGCACCGCTTGTGCTGCTGGACAAGGGTTCTGTGACCCTCCAGCTCTCTGTGAGCGCGTCGGACGAGAACGGCAACCGCTCGCTGGCTGTGCACTCGCAGTCCGGCGACACCTGGCTTCGCCACGGCACCGGGACATTGACCGGGTCCTCCGAGGAAGCCGAGCGGATGACCGGCGCGTGGCCCCCGGCGAACGCGGAGAAGCTCGACACCGACGGCCTCTACGACCGGATGCTTGAAGGCGGCTTCGGCTACGGGCCGACCTTCCAGGGCCTCAAGGCGGCGTGGCGGGACGGCTCCGACATCGTCGGCGAGGTCGCGCTTCCCGAGGACCAGCGCTCGGCGGCGGCGAAGTTCGGCCTGCACCCGGCGCTGCTCGACGCGGCCCTGCACACGCTCGCGTTCGGTGGGCTCGAAGGACTGGAGGGCGGCCTGATGCCGTTCTCCTGGACCGGAGTCTCGCTGCACGCCGTTGGAGCCCGCGAGCTGCGCGTGCGGATCACGCCCAACGGCAAGGAATCCGTGCGCGTCGAGGTCACCGACCAGACCGGGCAGCCGGTTGCTTCGGTGGAGTCCCTCGTGCTCCGCCCGGTCTCCAAGGACAGCATCAAGGCGGCTTCGGCCGGTGACGGCTCGGCCCTGTACACCGTGGGCTGGACCGAACTGTCCACTTCGGACGATGTGACCACCGGCGAATGGGTCTTCCTCGGCGACGAGGCGCACCCGGCGGTCCAGGCGCTGCGCACCAGCGGCGTCAAGATCACCGCGAGTCCCAGCATCTCCGCGCTCACCACGATCCCCGAGGTCGTGCTGGCCCCGCGCGCCGTCTCCGCCACCGGGAACCTTCCGGAGCAGGTGCGCGCCGAGGCGCACGCGGCGCTCGCCCTGGCCCAGGAATGGCTGCGCGAGGACCGTTTCGCCGGATCGAAGCTCGTGTTCCTCACCGAGGACGCCGACTCGCTGGCCCAGGCCGCGGTATGGGGTCTGATCCGCTCGGCCAGCAACGAGAACCCGGACCGCTTCGCGCTCGTCGACACCGACGGCACGGACGCCTCGCACTCCGCGCTGCCGATCGCCTTGGCTGCCGACGAACCGCAGTTGCGGGTGCGCGACGGCAAGATCTTCGCGGCGCGGGTGGCCAGGGCCGCAGAGGTCCCTGCCACGAGGGAGATCGACTCCAACGGGACCGTTCTCGTCACCGGCGCGACGGGCATGCTCGGCCAGCTGGTCGCGCGGAACCTGGTCACTGTGCAGCAGGTCAAGCACCTCGTGCTGGTGGGCCGTCGCGGGCTCAACGCACCTGGCGCGACCGAACTCCGGGACGAACTGACCGACCTCGGCGCCGAAGTCTCAGTCGTGGCCTGCGATGTCTCCGACCCCGAAGCCGTCGCCGTTGTGCTGAAGGAAGTTTCGGCCGACCACCCGCTCACGGCAGTGATCCACACCGCCGGAGTGCTCGACGACGGCGTGTTCGACTCGCTGACGCCGGAGCGGATCGACACCGTGTTCCGCGCCAAGGTCGACGCGGCCGTGAACCTCTACGAGCTGGTCAAGGACATCGACCTCGCCGCGTTCGTGCTGTTCTCCTCGATCGCGGGCGTGGTCGGTGGTGCCGGCCAGGCGAACTACGCCGCCGCCAACGGATTCCTGGACGCCTACGCGCAGAGCTTGCGCGCCAAGGGTTTCCCGGCCCAGTCGCACGCGTGGGGCCTGTGGGCGGAGCGCAGCGGCATGACCGGCAAGCTCGACTCCGCCGACATGCAGCGCGCCGCGCGTTCCGGCATCGCGCCGATGACCACGGACGAAGCGCTCGGGCTGTTCGACGCCGCCCTGCGCTCCGGCCACGGCGCGGTGATCCCGGCCCGGCTCGACCCGACCGCGCTCAAGGCCGAAGCCGCCAGCGGCTCCATCCAGCCGGTGTTCCGGGGCCTGGTGCGGACCCCGGCGAAGCGCGCGGCGGCTTCCACCGCGACCACGTCGGCCGGGCTCGCCGAGCGACTGTCCGGTTTGGACAGTGACGAGAAGGCCCAGGTGCTGCTCGACCTGGTGCAGAACACGGCGGCGGCGGTGCTCGGCTACTCCGACGCGAACGGCATCGACGCCGAACGCGGCCTGCTGGAGCTGGGCTTCGACTCGCTGACCGCCGTCGAACTGCGCAACCGGCTCAGCAAAGCCACTTCGCTGCGCCTGCCGGTGACGCTGCTCTTCGACTACCCGACTTCGACGGCGATCGCGGGTTACCTCGGTACGCAGATCAAGACCACCGAGGTCGACCCGGCCCAGCAGAGCCTCGCCGAGCTGGACAAGGTCGCGCGTGGGTTGGGCCGGATCGCCTCGGACGACAAGGCGAAAGCCAAGGTGGCGGCGCGGTTGCAGGAACTCCTCGGTGTGCTCGGGGTGGAGACCGACGCGGTGTCCACGCGGCTGTCCGAGGCCAGCGACGACGACATCTTTGACTTCATCGACAACGAGCTGGGTCTGTGAGGCGGTAGCGCGGTGAGTGAGGACAAGCTCCGGGATTACTTGAAGCGGGTCACGGCCGACCTGCACCGCACTCGGCAGCGGCTCCAGTCCTTCGAGGAGCCGGTGGCGATCGTGGGCATGGCCTGCCGTTACCCCGGCGGGGTGAGCACGCCGGAACAGCTCTGGGAGCTGGTCGCCTCGGGCACCGACGCGATCAACGACTTCCCCGACGACCGGGGTTGGGACCTGGAAGCCCTGTACAACCCCGATCCCGACGTGCCGGGCACCTCCTACGCCCGCGAGGGCGGCTTCATCGACGACGCCGACCACTTCGACGCGGCGTTCTTCGGGATCTCCCCGCGCGAGGCCGTCGCGATGGACCCGCAGCAACGCCTGCTGCTGGAGACCGCGTGGGAGGCCTTGGAGCGCACGGGAATCGACCCGAGTTCGCTCAAGGGCAGCCGCACCGGTGTCTTCGCGGGCGTCATGTACCAGGACTACAGCCGCCGCCTGACCACCGTCCCCGACGACGTCGAGGGCTACCTCGGCGCGGGGAACTCCGGCAGCATCGCCTCCGGCCGGATCGCCTACATCCTCGGCCTCGAAGGCCCTGCGGTCACCGTTGACACGGCGTGTTCGTCGTCCTTGGTCGCTCTGCACCTGGCCGCGCGTTCCCTGCGGCACAACGAGTGCGACCTCGCGCTGGTCGGCGGCTCGATGGTCATGTCGACCCCGGTCGCGTTCGTGGACTTCGCCCGGCAGCGCGGCCTCGCCCCTGACGGCCGCTGCAAGGCCTACGCCGACTCGGCCGACGGCACGGGTTGGGGCGAGGGCGTCGGCATGATCGCCGTCGAGCGCCTCTCCGACGCGCAGCGCAACGGCCACAAGGTCCTCGCGATCGTCAAGGGTTCCGCGATGAACCAGGACGGCGCTTCCAGTGGTCTCACCGCGCCCAACGGCCCGTCGCAGGAGCGCGTCATCCGCGCCGCGCTGGCCAACGCGCGCCTCCAGGCCGATGAGGTCGACCTTGTCGAGGGCCACGGCACCGGCACTTCGCTCGGCGACCCCATTGAGGCTCAGGCGCTGCTGAACACCTACGGCCAGGAGCGGGACACACCGTTGTGGCTGGGCTCGCTGAAGTCCAACATCGGTCACACCCAGGCGGCTGCGGGCGTCGGTGGCGTGATCAAGATGGTCATGGCGCTGCGCAACGGCGTGATGCCCAAGACCCTGCACGCCGACACCGCTTCGTCCAATGTGGACTGGACGGTCGGTGCCGTCTCCCTGCTCACCGAAGCCCGTGACTGGCCGCGCGGCGAGAACCCCCGCCGTGGTGCGATCTCGTCCTTCGGCTTCTCCGGCACCAACGCGCACGTGATCTTGGAGGAAGCTCCTCCCGTTGAGCCCGCGCCGGTCGAGGTCACCGCCTCGGTTCCGGTCGTGCCCCTGGTGGTCTCCGGCAAGACGCCCGACGCCTTGGAGGCTCAGGTCTCCCGGGTGGAGTCCGTTGAAGCGTCTACTGTGGACATCGCGCACTCGCTGGTGACCACGCGCTCGGCCTTCGAGTACCGCTCGGTGCTCCTCGGCTCGAACCGCGTCACCGGCCGTGCCACCGGCGGCAAGACAGCCTTCCAGTTCACCGGCCAGGGTGCTCAGCGCATCGGCATGGGCCAGCAGCTCCACAAGGCTTTCCCCGCCTACGCCAAGGCTTTCGACGAGGTCGCGGCCAAGCTCGACAAGCACCTTGCCCGGCCCATCGCCGACGTGATCGCCGACGGCGATGGCCTGGACCGCACCGAGTACACGCAGCCCGCGCTGTTCGCTGTCGAGGTCGCGCTGTTCCGCCTGGTCACCAGCTGGGGCGTGAAGCCGGACTTCCTGATCGGCCACTCCATCGGCGAGCTGGCCGCCGCCCACGTCGCCGGAGCACTGTCCCTTGAGGACGCTGCCGCGCTGGTCACCGCACGCGCCAGGCTGATGCAGTCCGCGCCTTCAGGTGGTGCGATGGTCTCAGTCCGCGCCGCCGAGGACGTGGTCACGCCGCACCTCAACGACCGCGTCGACATCGCGGCCGTCAACGGGCCCGAGGCCACGGTCATCGCCGGTGACGCCGACGAGGTCCTGAAGATCGCGGCGGCCCTGGAAGCCGAGGGCGTCAAGACCAAGCAGCTCAAGGTCAGCCATGCCTTCCACTCCCCGCACATGGCCGGGATCTTGGAGGAGTTCCGCAAGGTCGCGTCCTCGATCTCCTACGCAGCGCCGAAGATCCCGGTGATCTCCAACCTCGATGGCCAGCGCGTGAGCGCCTACACCGCCGACTACTGGGTCGACCACATCCGCGGGGCCGTGCGTTTCCGAGACGGCATCAGCACCCTGGAAAGCCTTGGTGTGATGCGGTTCCTGGAACTCGGCCCGGACGGTGTGCTGACCGCCGCCGCTGCCGAGTCCCTTGCCGACACCACGACCCTGGTGTCCGCGCAGCGCCGCGACCGCGATGAAGTGGACACGCTGCTCGCCGCCGTCGCCGGGATCTACACCTCCGGCGGCCAGGTGAAGTGGACGGAGTACCTCGCGGGAACCGGCGGTTCGCGCATCGACCTGCCGACCTACGCTTTCCAGCGCGAGAAGTACTGGCTCGACGCGGTCGCCGAAGCTGGCGATGTCGAGAGCGCTGGCCAGCGCGGCGCCGAACACCCGCTGCTCGGTGCGATCGTGGACCTGCCCGACTCCGACGGCATGGTGTTCACCGGTCGCCTGTCCGCGCAGACCCACCCCTGGCTGGTCGACCACGCGGTCGGCGGCACGATCCTGTTCCCCGGAACAGGTTTCCTGGAGCTGGCCATCCGCGCTGGCGATGAGGTCGGTTGCGACCGCGTCGAAGACCTGACGTTGCAGGCGCCCCTCACACTGTCCACAAAGGGCGGTGTGTCGTTCCAGGTCAGCGTCGGCGCTCCGGACGACTCCGGCGCGCGCGAGCTGAACGTCTACTCCCACAACGGTGAGGAGTGGGTCTGCCACGCCACCGGCACGCTTTCCGTTGGTGCGACTGAACCCACGCCGACGCTGACCGCATGGCCGCCCGCCGACGCCGAAGAGCTTGAGGTCGAAGACCTGTACGAGCGCTTCGCCAGCAACGGTTTCGCGTACGGCCCGGCTTTCCAAGGCGTGCGCGCCGCCTGGGCGAAGGGCGACGAGGTGTACGCCGAAGTCGCTCTGCCGACGAAGCAGCGCGAGGACGCCGCGTCCTTCGGCCTGCACCCGGCGTTGCTCGACGCGGCCCTGCACCCGATTGCGCTCGGGGCTTCGCTGCTCGACCCGGGCGAGGACCCGACCCGTGGACGCCTTCCGTTCTCGTGGACCGGAGTGAGCCTGCACGCGTCCGGCGCCGAGGAGGTCCGCGTGCGCCTCGCACGCGCCAGCGGTGACTCGGTCACGCTGACCATCGCCGACGCCGAGGGCAACCCCGTCGCTGACGTGGAAGCGTTGGTGCTGCGGCAGATGGCGGCGGCGACCACCACTCCGGCCGCCGCGCCGACCAACCTGCACGAGTCGCTGTTCCGGCTCGACTGGAACGCGATCCCGGTCGGCTCCACGCCGCTTCGCCGCGCAGGTCTCGTCGGCCTGGACGAGCTGAAGATCACCGAAGCCCTGGACAGCGCGGGCGTGCACGTCGAGTCCTACGCGGACCTCGATTCCCTCGCCGGAGCGATCTCCACCGGCACCTCTCCGCCCGGCGTGGTCCTTGTCCCTTGTGGACAGATCTCCGGGAGCGTCCCCGCAGCCGCGCGTACGACCACTGCGGCTGCTCTGGAGCTTGTGCAGCAGTGGTTCGCCGATGACCGCTACAGCGACTCGCGGCTGGTCTTCGTCACCCAGGGCGCTGTTCAAGCCACCGAGGACGACGAGGTCACCGACCTGGCGAACTCCGCTCTGTGGGGCCTCTTGCGGTCCGCGCAGTCGGAGATGCCGGACCGCATCGGCCTCGTGGACATCGACGACGACCCCACGAGCCACAACTCGCTCGCCACGATCCTCGCGATCGCCGAACCGCAGCTCGCCGTGCGCGCGGCCGTCCCTCACACGCCGCGTCTGGCTCGCATCGCGGTCCCCGACAACCTGTCTGCGGTTGAGTTTCCGGCCGACGGCACGGTGCTGATCACCGGTGCGACCGGCTCGCTCGGCAAGGCGCTCGCGAAGCACCTCGTCACCGAGCACGGCGTGAAGCACCTCGTGCTCACCAGTCGCAGGGGTCTCGCCGCCGAAGGCGCCGAGCAGTTCCGGGATTCCCTTGCTGCTCAAGGTGTCTCGGTTTCCGTTGAGGCGTGCGACGCAGCTGATCGGGATGCTTTGGCCGCACTGATCAACGGCTTGGACAGGCCGTTGGCGGCGGTCGTGCACACCGCTGGCGTGCTCGACGACGGCACGATGGCGTCGCTGACCCCGGAGCGCATCGACACGGTGCTGAAGCCGAAGGTCGACGCCGTGGTCAACCTGCACGAGCTGACCAAGGACATGGACCTCGCCGCGTTCGTGCTGTTCTCCTCCGCCGCTGGTGTGCTCGGCGGCGCGGGGCAGGGCAACTACGCGGCGGCGAACACCTTCCTCGACACTTTCGCGCAGAGTCTGCGCAAGCAGGGGCGCCCCGTGATCTCGCTGGCGTGGGGCGTGTGGGCGAGCGAAGGCAGCATGGCGGACACGGGCCGAAGCAACCGCTCCGGCATCGCTCCGTTGTCCACCACACAAGGGCTTTCGCTGTTCGACACCGCGCTCTCGCTGGGCGAAGGCGTCGTCATCCCGATGCGCCTGGACATGAACTCGTTGCGCGCCAACGCGGCTTCGGGCTCCGCGCCGTTGCTGTTGCGCGGCTTGGTGAAGGTTCCGGCTCGCCGTGCTGCGAAGGCCCGTGCTGCCTCCGGTGGTGGCCTCGCGCAGAAGCTGGCTTCTCTCCCTGAGGAGCAGCGCCTCAGTACCGTCTTGGACGTGGTGCGAGAGCACGTCGCCACGGTGCTCGGCCACGCCGACGCTTCGGCGATCAGCGCGGACCACGCGTTCGTCGACTCCGGCTTCGACTCGCTGACCGCCGTGGAGCTGCGCAACCGCCTGGCCACCGCGACCGGCCTGCGGCTGCCCGCGACGCTCGTCTTCGACCACGCCGACCCTGCCGCCCTGGCCGCACATTTGCTGGGAGAGCTGGGGAACGTGGCTCCGACCTCGGACGCCGTCGCCGCACCGTCCACTAAGGACACGGGCGGGACGACGCTGATGTCGCTCTACCTTGAGGCTTTCCAGACCGGCAAGTGGGCGGAGATCTTCGAACTGCTCCGCGCCGCCGCCGCGCTGCGCCCGAGCTTCACCGGCTCCGACGACCTGGACAAGCTCCAGCAGATGCCCAAGCCCGTGCTGCTCTCGCGCGGTGAGGCCGAGAAGAAGATCTACTGCTTCTCCTCCTGCCTCGCGGTCGCCGGTATCCACCAGTACGCGCGCTTCGCCGCGAGTTTCCGGGGCCAGCGCAACGTTTCCGCGCTCGCCGTGCCCGGCTTCAACCGCGGCGAGAGCCTCCCGGTCGACATCGCCGCCGTGATCCAGGCGCAGGCCGAGGCCGTCCGCCGCGACGCCGACGGCGCTCCGATCGTGCTCCTGGGCTCGTCGGCGGGCGGCTGGTTCGCGCACGCCGCGGCCGGCTACCTGGAAAGCGTGGGGGAGCGGCCCGCCGGTGTCGTGCTCGTCGACACCTACACGCCGAAGAGCAACCTCATCAACCAGTTCGGACTGTCCCTTATGGACGGAATGGTCGAGCGCGAAGGCGTCTTCGTCACCATGGACGACGCCCGACTGTCGGCAATGGGTTGGTATCTCACACTTTTCGGCAAGTGGGGTCCGGACGAGATCGACACGCGTACGCTCTTGGTGCGCGCGACCGAACCGCTGTCGCAGGGTTCGATGCGCGCGCTCGGTGAGGACTGGCGCTCCTTCTGGGAGTACCCGCACGACGTGGTCGACGTGCCGGGCAACCACTTCTCGATGCTGGAGGAGTACTCCAGCCAGACCGCGTCGGCGATCAGCGACTGGATCGACGGCCTCTGAAGGGACGAGCAATGCTGGAGCTTTCTCCGGAACTGTCGCTGTGGTTCCGCAGGTTCCACCAGCCCGCGGACGGTGCGCCGGTGCTGGTGTGCTTCCCGCACGCGGGTGGATCGGCGAGCTACTTCTACAAGCTCTCCGAGGCGCTCGCGCCCGAGATCGACGTCTTGGCGGTGCAGTACCCCGGCCGCCAGGACCGGCGCGCGGAACGCTGCGTCGACAACGTGGTGACGCTCGCCGAACAGGTCGTCTCAGCGATCCTGCCGCTGCGCGATCAGCGCCCGTTGACCTTCTTCGGCCACAGCATGGGCGCCACCGTCGGCTTCGAGGTCGCGCGCCGCCTTGAGCACTCGCGCGGCCTGCCCATCGAGCGGTTCCTCGTCTCCGCCCGGTGCGCGCCGTCGTTGCACCGCAGCGCCGACATCCACAAGCGCGACGACGACGGCATCATCGCCGAGATCGCGCGGCTCAGCGGCACCGAGTCCGCCCTGCTCGGCGACGAAGAGCTGCTGCGCATGGTGCTCCCGTCCATCCGCAACGACTACAAGGCCGCCGAGACCTACGCCTACCGCCCCGGCGAGCCCTTGAGTTCCCCCATCGTCGGCCTCTGCGGCGACTCCGACCCGCGCGTCTCCCCCGCCGACCTGGACGGCTGGGCCACCCACACCACCGCCCCCTACACCGCGCAGACCTTCCCCGGCGGCCACTTCTACTTCGGCGACACCCCCACCCCCCTGGCCACCGAAATCCGCACCCACCTCCTCACCCCCGCCCTTAAGCCCTGAACGACCCGTTCAGTGAGTTGAACGCACCAAACGACCCGTTCAGCGCGCTCAGCGCACCAAACGGGCCGTTGGGGATTGCGGCGGTGGTGGGCCTCCGGCGTGGGGCGTCTCGTGAAGCCGACCGCATGGGCGCAGGGGAGTGTGCTGGTCTTCAAGTACGGCGAACCCCCCGTCACGGAGGTCAGTAACCGCCGCAAACCCGTGGTGGCTTCGGGGTTTGCGGCGGTTAGCGATGATCAGCAGCGGGGTTCGCGGGTCTTGAAGACTGGCGAACCCCTGTGGGGCGCGAGCTAGGGGGTGCCGACGATCTCTTCGATGATCTTGACGGCGGCGATGGTGCCCCCGGCCTCGTCGAGCTCCTTCTTGAAGGTCACCAGGCTGTCCTTGACGCTCTGGTCCTTGGGCACCTCGTCGATGAGCTTCTTCAGCGCGTCCACGGTGACCTTGTCGGCGGGCAGGTGACGGCCGATGTTCACCGCCTCCATGCGGTCGGCGGTCGCGCTCTGCTCCACCATCTGCGGCACCGCGATCATCGGGACGCCGAAGTGCACGGCCTCCATGACGCTGGTGATGCCCGCGTGGTTGATGAACAGATCGGTGTGCGGGAGGATCGCCATCTGCGGCACCGCGTTGTGGACCTCGAAGTTCTCCGGGATCTCACCGAGCAGCGAGCGGTCGACGCGCTCGCTGACCACCAGCACGACGTGCCAGTCGGTCCCGCTGAACGCCTTGATCACGTCGACGAAGAACTCCGGCCGCGCCGTGTAGATCGTGCCGAGGGACACCAGGCACACCGGCTTGCCCGAGGCGGGCGGCTGCCACTCGCCCTGGCTGGAGCGCTCGGCCAGGCACGGGCCGATGAAGTGGAAGTCCTCGCCGAAGCTCTCCTGCGCGAACTGGAACGAGCGCGGCATGAACACCAGCTGCCCGACCACGCCGGTGCCGGTGCCGTCGGCCAGCTCGGCCATGGTCAGCCCGGCCTTCTTCGCCATCCGGTGCATGCCCGCCGCGAACCGCCACAACCGCAGGTCGAGCGGGTTCGGCTTGATGTAGTTGTTGGTCAGCGCCCAGGTGTCGTTGGAGACGAAGGTCGTCCAGTCCGGCATGCACGGGACGTCGAGCTCCTTGGCGATCAACCGCCCCCACCACCCGGCGATCCCGTCGAAGACGACCAGGTCGGGCTTGTTCTCGCGGTAGAACGGCAGCAGCTTCGGCACCTGCTGGCGGGTCTCGTTGAGGTTCGCCATCAGCCCGCGCGAGAGGTCGACGCCGGTCAGCTTGAACGGCTTGTCCGGCGGCGGCGCCACGGTGGTCTCGAACAGCACGACCTCGGCGCCGGCCTCGGCCACCCGGTCCGCGTAGGTCGTGGTGGTGGCGTAGGTGACCCGGTGGCCACGAGCCGTCAGCTCGGCGACCATGCCCAGGGTGGGGTTGATGTGCCCCGCGGCGGACGGCGGGAAGAAGGCGATGTGAGCCATTGTGGCGGGCGACCCTTCTAGCGTGAGAAGCCGACTGCTCGCTCGGCACTCATGAAGCTACTATTCGAGGAATGCCCCGCAACCCCTAAACACGGGGCGGGACGGGCCGTGACGGTGAGTCATACCCACTATCTTTTATCCCACTCCGCCCGGATGTCCGATTCTGCCTCCTGACAGTTGTCACGGGCAGCTCGTGACAGGAGGCCTAGGTGGTCAGCCGGGCTCAGGGGCAGTCTGGTGCCATGACCACGGCAGCCCCCGCCCCGGCGGGGAACGGTCATCGCCCGAATTGCCCGAAGGCCACCCCGGTCAATGGGTAAAAGGCTCGAACACTCCGGGATCGGAATATCGAGCGCCAGCACCGAGGAGGAACAATGTCGAAGCCGGACAAGAACAAGCAGATTCTGGTCATGTCGATCGCCGCGATCATCGGTGGCGTCATCGGCGGGCTCTGCGGGCTGTTCGTGCTCAACCCGGGCATCCTCATCCCGATCGGTGTCGTGATCGGCATCGCCGTCAGCCTGCCGATGGTCAACAGCAAGACCTGACCGTCGGCAGCCGGAGCCGCCCCGAACCCCCAGCGCGGGCGGCCCCGGCACCCGGTCCGGCGACGACGCCCTGCGTCGCCGGACCACCAGCCGCCGGGCGGGGACCGTTCCAGTCGGTCCCCGCCCGGCCCCTTTTCTGTTGCCCCACAACCCATCCACCCCCGCATCCCATCGCGCACGGCCTTCCCGTTTCCTGAGTTGAGCACGGAACGGGTACGCCGTGCCCGGCGGACGTTGAGGGGCACGGGGGCGAGCGGTGCGGCCGATGAGCGTGCGCGCCTGCTGAGCAGAGAACCCCCCAACCCACCCCAGCGCCTGGCACTCCGCCACCCCTGCCCACCACACTGGGACATCGGGGGACCCCGGAACCGGGCGAAAGCCACCCTCGCCCGCACCACGCGCCGCTGACCGAGGCCCTCCCCGCCCGCCAATGCCGCGTTTGGTCCGCTCAACTCCCTGAATGACTCATTCAGGACGCTCAAGTACCTCAATGAGTCATTCAGCGCGTTCGACCACGGCGTGCTCGGGACGTGCCGGTGCCCCCGGCCGAGGAGGCCGGGGGCACCGGGGATGAGGCTGGGAGATCAGCCGGTCACGTCGAGCTGGGCCGGAGCCGGGACCGGGCGCGGGGCCACGCCGCCGTTGCCGCCGGAGCTCGCCGTGGTGGTCGAGGTACCGGAGCCGGGCGAGGTGGAGGTGGGGGTGCCGGGCTTGCTGGTGGAGGTGGAGGGCTTGGTGGTGGAGGTGCCACCGTCGCCGCCGTCCTTGCCGGCCGCGCAGGTCGCGGACGCCACGGTGATCTTCTGCAGCTCGGAGATCTTGATCGAGATCGCGTTGACCGTGGTGGTCCCGTTCTTGTTCTTCACCTGCTCGTTGAGCATGACCTTGGCCAGGCCGGGCACCTCGATGCCGGTGTTGGCGGGCACCGCGACGTCGAGCGGCTTGCCGAGCAGCTTGGCGCCGACCAGCGAGGAGGACACGCCGGTCTTGTCGCACTTGGCGGTGATGACCTGCGCGTTGAGCAGCTGGCTGCCGCCGAGCTTGAGCTCCTTGAGCAGGTCCAAGCCCAGGTCGACGGACAGGTTGACGACGGTGGCCTTGGCGTTGTGCTTGCCCGCCTCCGCCTCCAGCGCCTTGACCTGAACAGACTTCGCGGGGATCTCGACGACCTTCTTGTGGTCGTAGCCGTTCTTGCCGTTCACCTGCGGCAGCGGGTCGATGTTGATGAGGCCCTTCGCGGAGAGCGCGAACGCCTCGCCCGCGACGGAGGGGGTCGCGGACGCGGCGGGGGCGGCGACGAGTCCTGCTGCGGCGAGCGCGGCGAGCGCGCCCAGGATCTTCTTGCTGGACAAGGAAAAACCTTTCAAAGGGAGGAGGGTGCGGTGTGGCCAGGGCCGGGTGCTGGCGGTGCGTCCCCGACGCGACCCGGCCACCGACCGGGAGGGGAGAGGCTCAGGTGATGGAGATGACCGTGCCCAGGGGCAGGTCCATCAGCTTGGTCAGCGTCTCCGGGGTGACCCGGATGCAACCGTCGCTGGTGCTCTTGCCGATGTGCTCGTTGGTCGGCCAGGTGTGCAGCGCGACGGTGCCGGGCCCGCCGCCGAAGGTCTCGTGCGAGTCGGAGTGCGCGGACAGCGGCAGCACGTACTTGCTGTAGGTGTTCTTGGTCTCCTCGATGGAGGCCATCAGGTAGTGCCTGCCCTTGGGCGTGGGGAACTCGGCCTTGCCGATGCCCACCTTGTGGGTGCCCTGCGACTTGCCGTCCTTGAAGATCTCCAGCGTGTAGCCGGCCAGGTTCACGGTGACGGTGTAGGGGTTGGTCGCGGACTCGGTGGCGCCGGGGGTGTGGATCCACCCGGCCAGGCCGTTGGGCCGCGCGGGCAGCAGCACCTGGGCCCAGTCGCCCTGCTCGGCGATGGCGGGGACCCACGTCGGCGAGCCGACCTGGACGGTCGGGAGCTTGCCGAAGGGCTTGCCGCCGGGCTTGTCGTAGACCGGCAGCTCCTTGGTGACCTTGAAGACCTTGGTGGTGGCCTTGGCGGCCGGAGCCGGGTCCAGCGGCGCGTTCTCGATCTTGCCGAAGGTGTTCAGGTCGGGCAGCACGGCCGTCTCGGCGGTGCCCAGTTCGGCAGGGGCGGCCTGGGCCGGGGCCTCAGCGGAGCAGCCGGTGGTGAGAAGGGAGAGGCTCACGAGGCCGATCAGGGCGGACAGCACCGTGCGGGAGGAGGCGGTTGTTGCCATCGGAAACCTTGACTCCGGGAATGTCTGGTTGCGGGCGGGGGACGCGGTTGTGCCGCACCGGGTCGTCGCGAATGCGACGGTGTTTCGGCTCTGCCCGAAGGCGTCCACGCGGGAACCGAGCACCGGGCCGGGTGGGCCTCTCGGTTGGCGGAGCCAGGATTCGGGCGAGCCGGAAAGCGTGACCGGGCGTTGTCGGGGGAAGAACAACCGCTGGTCGTGAAACCAAGACTGTGCGGCAACTTCCTACTTCAGCGAAAAGGCTCGGTCAATGCCCGGCGACATCACGCCAGGGACACGTAACCAGCAGCATTAGGGCATTTCCCCAGGTAGTCCGCCCCACAAGGGGACCACCTGAACGGGTGACGTTCGTTCCAGATGTAACGGCTGGTGCTGATGTTGAGATCACATGACCTTTCCGGGTGGCCACCGTGGTGGGGGAGCCTCCTCGTTGCTCCCGGGGTGCGCGTTACGGTCCACGGGCCCTTTTTGGCCGGTGCATCTCGCTGTTCCGGGAGCCATTTACCGAGCCGATCCGGATGGGGGGCGAAAATTTCCCATCGCGAAGCAACCTGGAAGCGGTTCAGGCGTACCTAATGCGCGACCACATCCACTTCCACGGAAATCTCTTCCCGAGACACAACCAGATCTGCGGTGCCACCTCCCGGGCCGAGTCGAAGTAGGGCCGGACGCGGTCCACGTCCTCGCCGATGTAGAGGACGGTGTCCTTGTGCTCGTCCGGCGCGCCGAAGTACCAGTACCCGCGATGCGGGCTTTGAGTCAGCGGAAGCCCCAGCTCGGGGCCGAACCGGTCGAGCGTCGCCGCGGTCGGGTAGATCGCCGCCACCACCGCGGTGCGTTCCCGCTGCTCAGCCGGGAGCCGGTGGAACTCCGCCGCCACCTTCGCCGTCTCGGCCGGACCCGACTCGGCGAACGGTGCCTGGGCGGCGATCACGAACCCGCCGACGCCGAGCGCCACCACGGTCGAGAGCACGTAGCCGGGCCACCGCAGGCTCCAGCTCCACCAGCGCGCGGGCTGCGCCCGTTCGAAGCGCACCGCGCCCGCCGCGAACAGCAACGGGTAGAGCCCCGCGACGTACCTGGGCTGACCGTTGGTGATCAACAGCAGTGCGACCACACCGACGACCGTCCAGCCCAGGAAGCGCAGTTCCTTGTGCTGCAACAGGAACCAGCCGCCGTAGAGACACAGCAGTACGCCGGCGAGCACTCCGGCCGAGACGAGCCCGCCGATGAGCAGCGCCGGTCGTCCGCCCTGCATCGCGGCCTCGCGCGCGACGACCTGCGTCATCTCCGCCTGCGGCCACCCGTTCGCCGCCTGCCACACCAGCCCGGGAACCGTCGCCAGCACCGCCAACCCCGCACCGAGCCACAGCATCGGGCGCCGCAGCAGCTCACGCGGTCCGACCACGAGCACGCTCAACCCGAGCGCCACCCACAGCACGGGAATGAGGAACTTCGTCTGCAAGGCCAACGCCGTCACGACGCCCGCGCCCAGCAGCAGGCGGTCCTCCCGCGTGCGGACCCACCGCGTCACGAGCAGCAGCGCGAGCGACCACCACAGCGGGTCGAGCATGTAGGTCGCGAGCCAGTGGTTGATCGTCACCGCGTGCAGCGAGATCGCCGCCGCGCCCGCCGCCATGACCTGCGCCCGCTTCGCGCCGCCCAGCTCGCGCGCCGTCAGCGCCGCCACCACGACGGTCGCCGCCATGACGAGCGTCGCGGGCAGGCGCAGCCCCACCACTGAGCCGGGGAAGAGGAAGTCCATCGCGCGCGCCAGCAACGGCACCAGCGGCGGTTGGTCGGCGTAGCCCCAGTCGAGGTGGTGCTTGCCCGCGCTCAGGAAGTACAGCTCGTCGAAGAAGTAGCCGTCCACCGCGCTGGCGATCAGCATCAGCAGCGCGGCCACCCCGGCGATGACCAGGACCGGTTTCTTGGCGAAAGGAGTCACCAAGGCAGCGTGTCGCCGCGCGATGCCCCCGCGCCTCGACCACGCGGCCCCGCCCTGCCGACACGCGGTGGACCGCTGCATCCACCAATCGGTTGATCTAGCTCGCCGGAGCTGTCAGCGATTCCAGTGCGCGCACCAGGGGCGCCTGCTCGGGCAGCTTCGCGGCCTCGGTGAGCGCCTCGTCCAGCACGCGGTCGTGCGTCGGTCGCGCCGCTTCGAGCAGCTCGTGGCCCTCGGCGGTCACCTCGGTGTAGATGCCGCGCCGGTCGTCAGCGCACAGGTACCGCTGCAAGAGCCCGCGGTCTTCGAGGCGGCTGACCAGGCGCGTGGTGGCCGACTGGCTGAGCACGACCGCGCGCGAGAGCTGGTTCATCCGCATGTGCCAGCCGTCCTGCCTGGCCAGCACGTCGAGAACGCTGTACTCGCTGACGGAGAGCCGGTGCTCCTGCTGGAGCGCGCGCTCCAGGCCGTCCTCGATGCGCGCGTGCAGCGCCGCCAGCGCGCGCCAACCTTGGGCGCGCGCCTCGACCGCGTCGTCGGACAGTCCCACGGTTCACCCCTGAAGTCGGCGGCTGTGTAGGTCGAGCGTACGACTTGCGCACGGTCGTTGCATAGGGCAGCATCAGGCGTCGTCAATAGAAAGCGTGTGCAACTATCTCGGACGCGGGTTGTTGAGTGCGCTAGGTAACAGACTACGCAGGAAGAAGACCTGACATGCCCGCTGCCCTGCTCGCACTGGCGATCAGCGCCTTCGGCATCGGAACAACCGAGTTCGTCATCATGGGCCTGTTGCCCGAGGTCGCGGCCGACTTCGGGGTCAGCATCCCCGCCGCCGGGCTGCTGATCTCCGGCTACGCGCTCGGCGTCGTCGTCGGCGCGCCCCTGCTCACCGCCATCGGAGCGCGACTGCCCCGCAAGACCATCCTCGTCGCGCTGATGGGCCTGTTCATCGTCGGCAACCTGGTGTCGGCGGTCGCGGACAGCTACGGCCTGCTGATGACCGGCCGCGTCGTCGCAGCCCTCTCGCACGGCGCGTTCTTCGGCGTCGGCTCGGTCGTCGCGGCCGGGCTCGTCGCCCCGGAGCGCAAGGCCAGCGCCATCGCGCTGATGTTCACCGGCCTCACCGTCGCCAACGTGCTCGGTGTGCCGATGGGCACCGCGCTCGGCCAGCAGCTCGGCTGGCGCTCCACCTTCTGGGCGGTCACCGCGCTCGGCGTCATCGGCCTCGTCGGCATCCTCACCCTGGTGCCGCGCCAGCCGGTCGAGGACAACGGCGGCCTTCGCGGCGAGCTGGCCGTGTTCCGCGACCGGCAGGTGTGGCTCGCGCTGGCCACGACCGCGCTCGGCTTCGGCGCCGTGTTCGCCTCCTTCACCTACATCGCGCCGATGATGACCGACGTCGCCGGGTTCTCGCCCGGTGCGGTGACGTGGCTGCTGGTGTTGTTTGGCGCGGGGCTGTTCGCGGGCAACCTCGTCGGAGGCCGCGCCGCCGACCGCTCCTTGATGCCCAGCCTGTACGCCTTCCTCGCCGCGCTCGTCGTGGTGCTGGTGGTCTTCGTGTTCACCGCGCACTCGCAGGTGCCCGCCGCGATCACCATCGCCGTGCTGGGCGCGGTCGGCTTCGCCACGGTGCCGTCGTTGCAGATGAGGGTGATGCGCAAGGCCGAAGGCGCTCCGGCGCTCGCCTCCGCCGCCAACATCGCCGCCTTCAACCTCGGCAACGCGCTCGGCGCCTGGCTGGGCGGCGTCGCGATCGAGGGCGGGCTCGGGCTCACCGCGCCGAACTGGATCGGGGCGGTCCTCGCGGCGGCCGGACTGGCCGTCGCCCTGTACTCCGGAGCGCTGGACCGGCGCTCGGAAACCAAGCAAGGAGTCCTCCTCCGATGAACATCGACCTCACTGGCCGGACCGCGCTCGTCACCGGGTCCACGTCGGGAATCGGCTACACCACCGCGGAAACCCTGGCCCGCGCGGGCGCGACGGTCATCGTCAACGGTCGCGACGAAGGGCGCGTGAAGTCCACTGTGGACAAACTCGCCGCCGGTGGTGCCACCGTCAGGGGCGTCGCCGCCGACGTCGGCACGGAGGAGGGCGCGAGCGCGCTGCTCGCCGCTGAGCCCGAGGTCGACATCCTGGTCAACAACGCCGGGATCTTCGCCCCGCAGGACGTCTTCGAGATCCCCGACGCGGAGTGGCTGCGCTTCTTCGAGGTCAACGTGCTCTCCGGCGTCCGCCTCGCCAGGCACCACGCCCCGAGGATGGTCGAGCGCGGCTGGGGCCGGGTGATCTTCGTCAGCAGCGAGTCCGCCGTGCAGACCCCGACCGAGATGGTGCACTACGGCATGACCAAGACCGCGCAGCTCGCGGTCTCGCGAGGCATGGCGCAGTCCGTCGCGGGTACCGGTGTCACCGTGAACAGCGTGCTGCCCGGCCCGACGCTCACCCCCGGCGTCGAGGAGTTCATCCGCGACCTCAACGGTTCCGACGTGCCGTTCGAGGAGGCCGAGCGCGAGTTCATGGCCAAGGACCGGCCGACCTCGTTGCTGCGCAGGCTGATCCGCCCGCAGGAGGTGGCGAACATGATCACCTACGTCGCCTCCGACCTGGCGTCGGCCACCACCGGCGGCGCGCTCCGCGTCGACGGCGGCGTCGCCACCTCCATCATCCCGTGAGCTACCCGAAAGGACACATCATGAGCGGCGTTCCCACGGTCACCCTGAACAACGGAGTGGCCATGCCGCAGCTGGGCTTCGGCGTCTTCCAGGTGCCCGAGGACGAGACCGTCGCCGCGGTCACCTCGGCGCTGGAGACCGGCTACCGCAGCATCGACACCGCGGCCATCTACGGCAACGAGGCCGGGGTCGGCATCGCGCTGGAGAAGTCCGGCGTCCCGCACGACGAGCTGTTCGTCACCACCAAGGTGTGGAACGCCGACCAGGGCTACGACAAGACCCTCGCGGCCTTCGACGCCAGCCTGGAGAAGCTGCGGCTGGACCGGATCGACCTGTACCTCATCCACTGGCCGACCCCGGCGCGCGATCTCTACGTCGACACCTGGAAGGCGCTCAACAAGCTGCTCGGCGACGGCCGGGTTCGCGCGATCGGCGTGGTGCCGTCGGTCAACCAGATCGAGCTGCACCCGTTGCTGCAGCAGGAAGAGCTGCGCGCCGTGCACGCGGAGCTGGGCATCCACACCGAGGCGTGGAGCCCGCTCGGCCAGGGCGGCGACCTGCTCAAGGACCCGGTGCTCGCCGAGATCGCCGCCAAGCACGGGCGCTCGACCGCTCAGGTCGTGCTGCGCTGGCACCTCCAGCTCGGCAACGTGGTGATCCCCAAGTCCGTCACGCCCAAGCGGATCGCGGAGAACTTCGACGTGTTCGGCTTCGAACTGGACACCGCAGACGTCGAGCGGATCGCGGCGTTGAACAAGAACGGGCGGATCGGACCCGACCCGGACGAGTTCAACGCCGCGTGATCCCGCGCCGGATCAGGTGGTGTAGGCCCGCTTCTCCTTGCCCTCGCGCAAGGTCTCGGCCCACCACCTGATCTGGTCCAGCATCGTCTTCGCCGCCGCGTTCACCTCGACGGGGCGCACCGGCTCGCCCTCGCCGTCGAAGGCGCCGAAGACGTTGTGGAAGCTCACCGTGTCTCGCACCGAGACCGCGTGCAGCTCCGCGAAGACCTGGCGCAGCTGCTCGACCGCCCTGAGCCCGCCGGAGATCCCGCCGTAGGAGACGAAGCCGACCGGCTTGGCCTGCCAGCCGTGGTAGCAGGAGTCGATCGCGAACTTCAGCGAGGCCGGGTAGCCGTGGTTGTACTCCGGCGTCAGCACCACGAACGCGTCCGCGTCGGCCACCCGCTCGTTGAAGCGGGCCAGCTCGGGCGTGGTCCGCTTCGGGTGGCGCTCGCCGAGCAGGGGGTCCGCGAGGTCGATCACGTCGATCTCGAAGTCCGCGTTCTGCTTGGCGCGCTTGAGGAACCAGTTCGCGACGACGTCGGCGAGACGGCCTTCACGGGTGCTGCCGATGATGACGGCCAGCTTGACGGTGCTCATGGGGTGTCCTTTCTGGACGGAGTGATGGACAGGGCGAGAGCGGAGGCGAGGACCATGACCAGGCCGATGCTGAGGAAGACCGTGTTCATCGCGCCCGAGAGACCGGCGACGATCGGGGCGGCCTCGTGCGGGGCGAGCCGAGCGAGGAACGAGGTGTCGTCGAGGTCGACGGCGCCACCGATCCGGTCAGCGGCGAGGGTGAACACCAGTGACAGGAACACCGCGGTCCCCGCGACCCCGCCGAGCTGACGGGAGAATCCGGACAGGCTGCTCGCGACGCCGAGGTCCCGCGGTTCGACCGCGTCCTGCAACGTCACCAGCACGACCTGGAAGAACATGCCGCCGCCGATCCCGTTGGCCAGCACCACCGCGGTGATCAGCGCCATCGGCGTCGTCGGCCCCGCGAACGCGAGCACCAGGTACGCGATGCCGGACAGGCCCAGCCCGGCGGTCAGCACGTGCTTGTAGTGGACTCCCTTGTTCAGCAACGGTCCTACGAGCCTGGAGCCGGTGATCGTGGCGAGGGACTGGGGGAGCAGCAGCAGTCCGGCGTTGGTCGGGCTCAGCCCCTGGACGAGCTGGAGGTACAGCGGCACGAACGCGAGCGCGGTGAACACGCCGACCCCGCCGAGGAAGTTCACCACGTTGATCAGCGTGAAAGCCTTGTCGCGGAACAACTTCGGCGGCAGCAGCGCCGAGTCCTGCCTGCGGATCTGCACGCGGACGAACACCGCGAGGCCGAGCACCCCGATCGCCGCCAGCACCAGAGCCGTCACCGGCGTGGCGTCACGGCCCTGTTCTGCCAGTAGCAGCAACGGAACCAGGCCCACCGCCAGCGAGATCGCGCCCGCGAAGTCGACCGGCTGCGGGGTGCGCGGCGTCCGCACGGTGAAGAACTTCCCGACCACGACCATCGTGATCAGGCCGATCGGCACGTTGATCAGGAACAACCAGCGCCAGCCCGCGATGCCCAGCACGCTGTCCAGTCCCGCCAGCAGTCCGCCGAGCACCGGGCCGCTGATGCTGGCTCCCGCGAAGGAGAACCCGAACAGCGCCTGCCACTTCGTGCGCTGCTCCGCGGGCACCATGTCCGCGATCGCCGCCAGCGCCAGGGCCATCAGCCCGCCGCCGCCGAGTCCTTGCACGGCGCGGAAGACCGCGAGCTGGCCCATGCTCTGCGCGAGCGCGCACAGCACCGACCCGAGCAGGAACACCGCGATCGCGGCCAGGTAGAGCCGCTTGCGGCCGTAGATGTCGGAGAGCTTGCCGTACAACGGCATCGCGATCATCGAGGCGATCAGGTAGGCCGTGGTCACGGACGCCTGCATGGTGAGGCCGTGCAGCTCGTCGGCGATGGTCCGGATCGCGGTCACCATGACCATCGTGTCCAGCGCGCCGAGGAAGGTGCCGATGAGCAGGCCGATGACCACGGCCCTGACCCGCCGCTGGCTCACCGCGCTCGCGGCTTCGGTGGTTGTCATGCACCCACCGTGCAACCCCAACATTAGTTGAGGTCAAGAGCGCCGTTGATCAGATGTCGCTGACCATCGCGGTCGCCCAGAACTCGCGGAGCACTCGCATGGCGACAGCGAGGTCCGGAGGTGTCTCGGTCAGGTTCGTGGCGATCGCCGGATAGCCGGATTCCCACGCGGGAGGCGGATCCGGGATCGTGTCGGGGACGGGATGGGTGTCCCTGACAGCGAAGACGTGCCGCACCGCGTCGACGAGTTCCCGATCGGGGCTGAGGCCGAGTTCGATCAGCAGCACGAGATCGGCGAGGTCCTTCGTGCGCGTGTTCGGCCTGCCCTCGTAGTCCCTGGTCAGGGCATGGAGCTTCTCGGCGAAGTGCTGTCGGGTGGTCACGGCCTCCACCGTGCGCGCGGGGATCTCCGCGAAGGAGAGCGCTCCGGGCATCCGTAGTTGTTCGGTGCTGGTCAGCTCGACGCCTCGCGCCGCGGCGTCGAGCCGGACCGATGCGAACGGCTTGCCCGCCAACCGCGCTTCCACGGAGAACCGCCAGGCCCCTCGCCCTGCCGCATCCGCTGCCAGCGGGACCGGAGATGACGTTTGGAAGCTGAAACCGTCCTCGTCGGGGTCAGCGGAGAGACTCTCGACGAGGGCTTCGCGCAGAACCTCGCCGTCCGCGTCGTCGATCCGCACTGCGAGGTCGATGTCCTTGGTGCTGCGCGCCTTGTCGAGCAGGCGGAACTCCAGTGCCGCCCCGCCCTTCAACACCCACTCGCCAGCTCCTGCCTCAGCGAGGCGGACGGCAAGGCGTTCGAACACGACACGTCGGCGCAGGCGTCCCAGATCGGTTCCCGTGTCGTCGGACTCTGTTTCAACCGGACTTCAAGTGCGCGTCGAAGTGCGGCGGAGTTCTTGTAGGTGCTCATGTGCTTTCTGTCTGAAGTGCTCGCTCGACAGCGAGTTCGGCTCGGGGACTCATGCGCTGCGCCGCGTGCAGCAGCTGGCGCTTCGTCGAACTTCCGCGTGTGAGCAGCTCGGTCACCGCGGAGTCCAGAACGTCTTGTGGCACACCGAGATCAGCGGTCTCGGCGATGGCTCTGTACGGCTTGGTCACGCGAAACCCCTGGTGGTCCTCGATGTCAGCCTTGTCCAGGGCGACCCTGTGCAGCACGACCTCGCGGCTCGACTGTCGAAAGCTCGGAGGCACGCTGAGGTGGACCCGGTCGGGATTGGCTACGCCCAGATCGTGGACGGCCAGTGCGGAGGTGTGCGACACAACAGCGCGCTGCCGGCTCCACAGTGCCCACCGGACGAAGTGAGCGTTCCCGTCGTCGGGCAGGTCCAGGTACTCCTTGAACCGGTAGATCCCTCGACTGACCTTGGTCCAGTTCCCGCGCTGCACGTGGAAGTACTGGGACTGGTGGGAGAAGCCCGCTTCGGTCGCCTGGGCGGCGGTGAAGTACCCCTGCTGCTCGGCGGCCACCTGCCACAGGAGATCACGCGAAGGACTGCCCACGCCTACATCATACTAAAAGAAAACTTTAGTTCCACGTGTTGATCAAGGGCGCTGACCGGCGTGCCCCTGCGGGAAGGGCACGATCACGACGGTGATGTTGTCGCGCCCGCCGTCATCGAGCGCGCGCTGCGTCAGCACCCGCGCGGCGTCCACGGGGGACTCCAGGGTGTCGGAGAGCGTGATCTGCGCCAGCTCCTCCGCCGACGGCACGTAGTTCCACAGCCCGTCGCTGCACACCACGACCACGCCGGGGCCCTCGGGGCGGAACGTGGCGACGTGCGGTTCGATCTTGCCCGCGTTCGCGCCGAGCCACGCCATCAGCACGTGCGCCATGCGGTGGTTGTGCGCCTCCTCCTCGGTGAGGTGGCCCGCGGCGACCATCTGCGCGGCCCACGCGTCGTCGAGGGTCATGCACGCGGACTTCTCGGGCGGCGCGGTCAGCCAGTACGCGCGGCTGTCGCCGACCCAGCCGACAGTGATGGTCTCGTCGGTGACCACGGCGGAGACGAACGTGCATGCGGGCGGGCGCCCGGTCTCGCTCTCCTCCTTGGGGCGCTCCAGCGCCGAGACCGCCTCAGCGGCCGCGGTGATCGCGTGGCGCGTCGCGGTGATCGGATCGGCCCCGGTCTCCCGCGCCTCCAGCAGCGTGTCCGCGGCGGTGGTGGCGGCAGTGCGCGAGGCGAGGTCGGGGTTGTCCGAAGTGGACACCCCGTCGCAGACGACGGCGATCACCTCGGCCGAGCGGGTGACGCGGCGCACCGCCATCGAGTCCTCGTTGCGGTGGTGCCGCAGGCCTCGGTCGCTGACCCCCGCGACGGCACCGAGGTCGAGTTCCACCCGGTCCTGCCCCGTCGGCTCACTGGTCATGCCGTGCCCCCTTGCTGGTGAAACTCGCGGACCACACAAGGAGGACGCTGCGGACACCGGGTCGTTGCGCGAGAAGTTGATCAAGTTTTCTGGGGTGGGTCCCACCCTATGATCTCGCGCCCGACCCGGTGCCGCCCGGGGCGGGGTGAACATCGTTCAGTCGGACGGCACGCCTGTCGGGGTGACGGAGGGAGCTCCCCGATGGCCTTCGACCTCCTGCTGGTGGCGACCGCGGTCGCCGTCGGCGTCGCGCTGCCCAGCGTGCTGATCACCGAGTTGCGGTCCTGCCCGAAGGACTGCCCGTGCCTCGACGATCAACCTCAGACCCGCCCGGTGAAGACCGCCTTGTCCGCGACGAAGGAGGGGCGCAGCGTCAACTGCATCTCGCCGGGGTCGGTCCCGACCGAATAGGAGACGTCGTAGGTGTAGGTCTTGCCGGGCAGCACGGTCGCCGAGCTGAAACCGCCGTTGTTCCCGCAGCCGCCGCCGTGGTCGTAGACCGCCTCGGCCGCCTTGCCGTTGAACTGCGCGTCACTGCTCGCGCTCAGCACGACGGCCTCGAACGGCTTGTCGGTGCCGTTGGTGACGGTCACCGTGAACCGCACCGCACGCGCGACGGTGCTGGGGGAGGAAGCGGGGCCGGGCTTGCACTCCGTGGGGGCCGAGACCTCCACGGCGAGCCCGTCGCCCCACGTGTGCCGCTTGCCCCAGCTCAGCGTCTCGACGCGCTGGTCAGTTCCTTCAAGGGCGCGCACCGCGGCGTTCTGCGCCACGAGCGTGAAAACGATCCCGAGCACTGACAGTCCCACGCCGAACCCCGCCATGACCTTGTGCGAGCCGGACAGCGCGATCGCACCGAGCACCGCTCCGACCGCGGCGGCGACGGCGGTCACGTTGTTGAGCAGCAGCACAGGGGAACCGCAGACCCCGACGATCCCGAGCACGAGCGAGGCGATCGCGAGACCGCCGAACCTGGTGGGGGTCGGCCTGAGCTGGATGACGGTCATGTTCTCTCCCTCAGCGCGGTGGTGTCGCCGAGGACGTCGAATCCCGCCGAATGCGCGTTTCGCTTTTCCGGAAAGGCTAAGTGGAAAGAGTGAAACCTCCGCCGGAGAAGTCACGATCGACGCACGGGTGTAACGGCTATCGCTGGTAGCGCAGCAATACGACCTGGGAGTCGAACACCCGCGACTCGACCAGGCGCAGCGCGAACCGCTTGCCGGGATCGCGGAACACCGGCTTGCCGCCGCCGAGCACGACCGGGTGCACGAACACCTGGTACTCGTCGATGAGATCCCGTTCGGTCAGGCTCGCGGCCAGGTCGGAGCCGCCGAACAGCACCATGTCCTGCCCCAGGCCCGCCAGCTCGGCGACATCTCCGACGACGCGGGTGTTCCACTCCGCCGCGGTGAGCGTGCGCGACACCACCACTTTCGGCTTGTCCCGCCAAATCGGCGCGAATGCCAGATCGTGCTCGTGGTCGGAATACTCCTCAGCCTTCGGCCAGTAGCTCGACATCAGTTCCCACACGACGCGCCCGTAGAGGAACGCCTCCGCTGAGTTGCTCAGTCCCTCCGAGTGCGCCGACAGTTCCGGCCCCATCACCGGCCAGTCGAACTCGCCGTTCGGCCCGTGGATGAACCCGTCGGCGGACTGGTGCACGAAGTGGACGATCCTGCTCATGGCTTGCCTCCCGAGGTGGTGTCACGTTGATGGACAGGCGCGGTTCCGGGAACTCATCGCGACTGCGTTGTGATGTGCGCCACACTGCACCTTGGGGCAAGGTTGTCGTTGTGCGCCAAGGGTTCCCGAGAGACTGGAGAGTCGCCTTCGTGCTGTGAGGAGCCCGCCTTGCGAGTGCTGTGCACCGTCACCGGTACGCCGTCGCACACCCGATCCCTCGTACCCATCGCCAGAGCCCTCGCCGCGCGCGGCCATGAGGTCCTGGTCGCCGCGCCACCCAACCTGGCCGCACTCCTCGCAGAAGAGCCTGTGCGTGCTGAGGGCGTGCTCGGCGGCATCATGACCGGATTGCGCGCGGCACTCGCCGACGATCCCTCGCTCGACCCCATGACCACGTTGCTGCGCCTGTCCGTCACGTCGATCCCGGCCGACGAAGCGCAGCGCGTCCTGCCGCTCGCGCGCGATTTCGCCCCGGACCTTATCCTGCGCGACGACGCGGAGCTGGGCGCGATCCTGGTGGCCAGGACGCTCGGCGTCCCCTGTGTGACGCTGCCCGGCGGTCTGGTCAACGCGGTCGATCCGGAGCTCGTGCGCTCAGCGCTGAGCGAGCACGTGCAGATCGACCTGCCAACCCTGTTCCCGGACGGGCGGATCGACTACGTACCAACGGAGTTCTCGTTCACTGTCACACCGGCGCCTATTGCGCGCGCTTATAGGCAGCCGGTGTTGGCGCGTCCGGGGGAGCAGTTGCCGGGATGGCTGCCGGACGGCCCGTTGGTGCTCGTGTCCATGGGCACGGCGTTGACGGTCCCGCTGCCCGGCAGGCTGGGCACGATCGACCCCACGTCCCGTCTGCGTGCGATGGCCGATGCACTGTCCGAAGTGGACTGTTCGGCCGTGGTCGTCACCGCGGGCCTGGACGTTGCTTCCGTGCCGCTGCCGCCGAACGTGCACGTGGCTCCGACCGTGCCGCAACCGCTGGTTCTGGAAGTCGCAGACCTCTTCCTCACCCACGGCGGCTACAACGGCGTCCGCGAAGCACTCCGTGCCGGGGTGCCGATGGTCGTCTGGCCGGGCGTCGCCGATCAGCCGTCGAACGCCGCGCGAGTTGAAGAACTCGGCCTCGGGCTCCGCGTGGACGGTCCTGAACAAGTGCGCGCGGCGTGCGCACGTGCGCTGTCAGAGCCGAGTTTCGCCGCGCGGGCCAAGCAGGCGAAGCGCGCGATGTTGGCCCTACCGAGCCTGGACGTGGCCGTGCGCGATTTGGTCGAGCTAGGGGCGTAGGACGAGCAGCGAGCACCGTTGGCTGGGGTGCTCGACGTCGGGGTGCGGGCCACGGTCGAGGCGGGCGATGACTTCGAGCCCGGCCTCGGCCAGCATCCGCGACTCCTCCACGGGGTCGAGGAACCGGAACGTCAGGTCGACGCCGTGTCCCCACCAGTCGCTGAGCCGCTTCTCGCCGCCCACGGGCACATCGGAGTCGCTGATGTGGAACGAGATGAGCGCGTGCCCGCCGGAGCGAAGCACGCGGGCGAACTCCTTATAAGCAGCGGCGCGCTGCACGGCGTCGAGGTGGATGACCGCGTAGAGGCTCACCAAGCCCGTCAGCGCATCGGCTCGAACGGGCAACGCGGTCATGTCCGCCGCGAACGTTGGCACGGACGCGTTCGCGCACATCGCGGGGGACAGATCGGTGCCGAGCGCGCGGACTCCTCGTGCGGACAGGTACTCCGCGACATGGCCGGGGCCGCACCCCACGTCCAGGACGGTTCCGCTCATCGTCAGCTCGGTGAACGCGTCCAACATCGCGCGGTCCAACGGTTTGCGCCGCAGCTCGTCGCGGAGTTCCGAGGCGTAGCGGTCGGCGACCAAGTCGTAGCTCCGGCGCGTGCTCGCCCCGTCACCCATGCCGACCGCTCCTCCTCTATGTGCGCCCCTGGCAGGACTCGAACCTGCGACCGACAGATTAGAAGTCTGTTGCTCTATCCAGCTGAGCTACAGAGGCTGAGCGCTCGCGCGCCGGAAGAAGAGTAACTGTTGTTTCCGCGTGGTTCGCGCTTGATCCGCAAACCCGGGCACGCGAAGCAGAGCGATCCAGGTCACGGCTTAGGCTCGGAGGGTGCCTGAAGCCCCCACCCCGGCCCGTGGTCGCGCCGCCGGTATCGCCGCTCTGGTGCTGCCCGGCGTCCTGCTGGCGCTCGTCGTGGCCGCGGCGCTCACCGCGCTCTCTCCCGGTGAGGAGCTGATCCGGTTCGGGTTGCCCGACCCCGGCCAGCTCACGCGCCTCGGTCTGCCGATGGTTCGCACGCTCGCCGAAGCGGGCGCGGTGCTCTGCGTCGGTTCGCTGATGTTCGCGGCGTTCATGGTCGCGCAGCAGCGCAACGGCAGGCTGTCAGCTGACGGTTGGGCCGCGCTGCGCCTCGGCTCGTGGGGCGCGTTCGCGTGGTTCGCGGGCGCCGCACTGACAGTGCCGTTCTTCACGGCCAACGCGGTGGGCAAGCCCGTCTCCGAGCTGATGTCGTCGGGGTCGCTCTTCGTGCTTGTAGGACAGCTGGAGCAGGCGAAGGCATGGGTGCTCACGGCGTTGCTCGCGGGCGTCGTGGCGATCGTGAGCCGCGTTGTCCTCTCGTGGGGCTGGACGGTCGCCTGTCTCGCGCTGGCGCTCGTGTCGCTTCTTCCGGTCGCGGTGACCGGTCACTCCGCCACGGGCGGTTCGCACGACGTGGGCACCAACAGCCTCATCTACCACCTCGTGGCGATGTCGCTGTGGGTCGGCGGTCTCATCGCGCTCGTGGCGCACGCGCGGCGCGGTGGCGGCAACCTCGGGCTCGCGTACTCCCGCTTCTCCAAGGTCGCACTGGTCTGCTGGATCGTCATGGCGGTCTCCGGCGTGCTCAACGGCTTGGTGCGCCTGCCGATCGAAGACCTCTTCACCACGACTTACGGCCTGCTCCTGGTGGCGAAGATCGTCGCGCTCGGCCTGCTCGGCGTCTTCGGCCAGCTTCAGCGCCAACGCGGCGTGAAGGCGATCTCCGACGGTGAGTCCCGTGGTGTGCTGCTGCGCATCGGTGGCCCCGAAGTGCTGTTGATGCTGGCGACCATCGCGATCGGCGTGGCGCTCGGCAGCACTCCGCCGCCCAACGAGGCACCTGTTCTCGGCACCGACGAGGTCATGATCGGCTACAAGCTCAACGGTCCGCCCACGCTGCTCAACCTGGTGCTGGACTGGCGTTTCGACCTCGTCTTCGGCACGGCGGCCGTGGTGCTCGCGGTGCTCTACGTCGCCGGTGTCCGCCGCTTGCGCCTGCGCGGGGACAAGTGGCCCGTGGGGCGCACGGTCGCCTGGCTGTGCGGCTGCGCGACGCTGCTCATCGCGACCTCGACCGGTATCGGCCGGTACGCGCCCGCCATGTTCAGCGTGCACATGGGCAGCCACATGCTGCTGTCCATGCTCGTGCCGATCCTGCTCGTGCTCGGCGGTCCGATGACGCTGGCGCTGCGCGCGATCCCGCCCGCGGGCAAGGAAGGTCCTCCCGGGCCGCGCGAGTGGCTGCTGGCCTTCGTGAACTCACCGGTGAGCCGGTTCCTCACGCACCCGATCGTCGCGCTCGTGCTGTTCGTCGGCTCCTTCTACGGCCTGTACTTCTCCGGCCTGTTCGACGCGGCGCTGCCGGAGCACTGGGCGCACCTGGCGATGAACCTGCACTTCATCGTCGCGGGCTACGTCTTCTACTGGCCCGTCGTCGGCATCGACCCGGCGCCGCGCAGGCTGCCGCCGTTGGGACGCCTGGGCCTGCTCTTCGCCGCGATCCCGTTCCACGCGTTCTTCGGCATCGCGCTGATGAGCGCGCAGTACGTGATCGGCCAGCAGTTCTACTCCCAGCTCGCGCTGCCGTGGGTCACCGACCTGCTCGTCGACCAGCGCCTCGGCGGCGGCCTCACCTGGGCCTCCGGCGAGATCCCGCTGCTCGTCGTGGTGATCGCGCTGCTCGTGCAGTGGGCCCGCGACGACGAGCGCGAGGCCAAGCGCGGCGACCGCAAGGCGGAGACCGACGGCGACGCCGACCTCAACGCCTACAACGAGATGCTCGCCCGCCTGGCCGAGCGCGACCGGTGAGCAACGGCTACTGCCTGCGGAAACCCCTGGCCGCGAACACCATCCCGGCCGCCGCGATCACCAGGCTGATGCCGATCGAGGTGAACGCGGTCGAGCTGATCGTGCCCTGCAGGGTCAGCTCGCGGGAGGCGTCGATCGCGTAGGTCAGCGGGTTGACCGAGGCCAGGAACCGCATCCAGGTCGGCAGGCCCTCCAGCGGCATGTACGCGCTGGAGCCGAACATCAGCGGGAACATCGCCAGGAAGGTGAACATCTGCAGGGTCTCGGGGTTGCGCATCCAGGTCGCCACGGCCAGGAAGAGCCAGCCGAGCCCCCAGCCAACGACCAGCGCCAGCAGCAACGCGCCCACCACGCCGAAGCCCTTGGGGGTGAAGCCGAACAGCGCGACCGCCGCGATGATCATGATGGTCAGCTGCACCGCGCTGCGCACCAGGTCGGCGAGGCTGCGCGCGGCCAGCACCGAACCGCCGTTGATCGGCAGCGCGCGGAAGCGGGCCAGCACGCCGTTGCGCAGGTCGTTGACGAAGCCGACGCCCGCGGTCATCGCCGCCGACAGCGCCGTGGTGACCAGCGTCGCGGGCATCAGGAAGTTGATGTAGCTGACGCCCTTGGGGAAGGCGGGGGTGTTGGCGACGTTGGCGAACACCTGGCTGAACAGCAGCAGCATCATCAACGGCGTCAGCAGGGTGAACAGCAGGTTCTTCGGGTCCAGCAGCACACTGCGCAGCGACCGCCCGGTCAGCACCATGACCTGCGTGTAGAGGGAGCTGCCCCGCCAGGCGGCGCCCTGGGTCGCGGGAGCGAGGGACGAACTCATCTGGGGACTCCTACTCACGCCGCGGAGATGGCTTTGATGATCTGGGTGACGGCGTTGGCGTTGTCCGCGTCGGCCTTCGGGTCGTGGTTGAGCGCCAGGTAGACGTCGTCCAGCGAGGGCTCGGAGATGCCGAGCTCGGTCACCATCACCCCGGCCCGGTCCAGCGCCCGCACGGCCAGGATCAGATCCGTGGAGGCCCCGGCGGGGGAGGAGATCTTGCGCCTGGTCACGTCGTGCGAGGGGTGCAGCCCGGCCCGCTTCAACGCGTCCATCGCCACCGTGACGTCACCGGGGTGGGCCAGCGTCAGCAGGATCGTCCGCGTGCCGATGTCGCCCTTGAGCTGGTCGGCGGTGCCCGCGGCCACGATCCGCCCGGAGGCCAGCACCGTGATCCGGTCGGCCAGCCGGTCGGCCTCCTCCAGGTACTGCGTGGTCAGCAGCACCGTGGTGCCCTCGCGGACCAGCCGCTCGACGATCTCCCACAGGCTGTTGCGGCTGGAGGGGTCCAGCCCCGTCGTCGGCTCGTCCAGGAAGATCACGTCGGGGTGGCCGACCAGGCTGGAGGCCAGGTCCAGCCGCCTGCGCATGCCGCCGGAGTAGGTCTGCGCCTTGCGCCCGCCCGCCGCGGTCAGGTCGAAGACCTCCAGCAGCTCCTTGGCCCTGCGCCGCGCCTGCTTCGGGCTCGCGCCGAGCAGCCTGGCGATCAGCAGCAGGTTGTCCAGCCCGGTGATCTGCTCGTCCACCGAGGCGAACTGCCCGGTCAGCCCGATCCGGCCGCGCACGTCGTGCCCGTGGGTGATCACGTCGTAGCCCGCCACCCGCGCGGTCCCCGAGGTCGCCGCCGTCAGCGTCGACAGGATGTTGACCAGCGTGGTCTTGCCCGCGCCGTTGTGCCCGAGCAGTCCCATCACCGTGCCCTTGGGGACCTGCAGGTCCACGCCGTCCAGGGCTGTCATCTTGCCGAACTTCTTGGTGATCCGGACGGCGTCGATCATCAGCTCGGTCATGCCAGCGGTCCTTCCTCGGTGCTGCTGCCTGCTCCGCGCAGGAAGAGGTCGACGAGTTCCTCGGGGTCTGCGGTGCTGCCACCGAACCTGCCCGCCAGCCGGTCGACGAAGACCAGGCCGATCAGGTAGCCGGTCGAGCGCTCGGCACCCAGCCGCAGCCGCTCGTCGTGCGGGGCGAGCAGGGTGGAGAGCGCCCGGCTGATCGGGCCCAGGTGGCGCATGGGCCCGTCGCCGCCGTCGGCATTCTTCCCGTCGTCCTGGCGGTAGCCGGAGGCGGCCAGCCCCTGCATCAGCGCGCCCAGCCGGTCCACGTACGAGCCGATCGCCCGCGCCGCCCGCACCAGGATCTCGCGCAGGCCCTCGGCCGCCGGGATCGCGGTCAGCTCGGCGACGAGCCCGTCGGGGCGGAAGGCCTCCTCCAGGCAGGCGCCGATCAGCTCCTTCTTGTCGGCGAAGACCCGGAAGACGGTGCCCTCGGCGATCCCCGCCGCCCTGGCGATCTGGCCGGTCGTGACGTTGCCGCCGTGCTCGGCCAGCAGCGGAAGCGTCGCGCGCACGATCGACTCCCTGCGGTCCTCCGGGCTCATCGCCGGGGCGCGTCGACGGCGCTGGCTGGCCACTGGCATGCGCGCCAACCTATCTGAGTGAGTCCTCACTCAGTCAACCGGACCTCAACATTTTCGCACCACCCCGGCCCGCGCGTCCCCACTCCGAGGGACCGACCAGGTGCGGCTGGGTTGTCCACATCGCGGGTGGTTGTCCACAGATCCGCTTCGAGGTGGTCCACGGCGCAGGCGGGAGCAGCACAGTGGAACCCGTCAGCCCAGTCCGACCGGAGGTGCAGATGCACGACTCGAAGACGACCGTGATCGGGAACGTGGTCAACGATCCGCAGAGCCGCACAGTGAAGTCCGGCGCCTGCGTGGTGTCCTTCCGCGTCGCCAGCAACCGGCGCCGCCTGGACAGGGCGACCGGGGAGTGGATCGACGCCGACCCGCTGTTCCTGGCGGTGCAGTGCTGGGGCGAGCTCGGCGCGGGCGTGGCCTACTCGCTGCGCAAGGGCGATCCGGTCGTGGTCACCGGTCGCCTGCGCACCAGGGAGTGGGAGGCCGAGGGGCAGCGCCGCTCCGTGGTGGAACTGGACGCCGACGCGGTCGGCCCCGACCTCGCGCGCAGCCTGGCGCGGGTGCAGCGCGTGCACCGGGGCCAGAGCAGCGGCGCTGCGCCGGAACCGAGGGAGCCCGAGGAGGACAGCGGCCTTCGCGAGGCGTCAGGTTCCCTGTACCCCGTGTGATCGCGCCTGGGGATCACCCCGGCCCGAGGACGGCGAGGGCGTCAACCACACTGGTGTTCGCGCACCATTCCGCCACGGCGGGGTCGCGCGTCAATCAGGCACCGACAGGACGGATACGATCGCGGTTATGGCCGAGTACATCTACACCATGAAAAAGGTGCGCAAGGCACACGGGGACAAGGTCATCCTCGATGACGTCTACATCCAGTTCCTGCCCGGTGCCAAGATCGGCGTCGTCGGCCCGAACGGCGCCGGCAAGTCGAGCGTGCTGAAGATCATGGCCGGCCTTGATCAGCCCAACAACGGCGAGGCCTACCTCGCCCCGGGCTACACGGTCGGCATCCTCCAGCAGGAGCCGCCGCTGAACGAGGAGAAGACCGTCCTCGGCAACGTCGAGGAGGGCGTCGGCGAGATCAAGGTCAAGCTCGACCGCTTCAACGCGATCGCCGAGCAGATGGCCACCGACTACTCCGACGAGCTGATGGAGGAGATGGGCAAGCTCCAGGAGGAGCTGGACCACGCCGACGCGTGGGACCTGGACTCCCAGCTGGAGCAGGCGATGGACGCGCTGCGCTGCCCGCCGCCGGACTCCCCCGTCGACATCCTCTCCGGTGGTGAGCGCCGCCGCGTCGCGCTCTGCAAGCTGCTGCTGTCCAAGCCGGACCTGCTGCTGCTCGACGAGCCCACCAACCACCTGGACGCCGAGAGCGTGCTCTGGCTGGAGCAGCACCTCGCGGGCTACGCGGGCGCCGTCCTCGCCGTCACGCACGACCGGTACTTCCTGGACAACGTGGCCCAGTGGATCCTGGAGATCGACCGCGGCCGCACCCACCCCTACGAGGGCAACTACTCCACGTACTTGGAGAAGAAGGCCGAGCGCTTGGCCGTGGAGGGCAAGAAGGACGCCAAGCTGCAGAAGCGCCTCAAGGAGGAGCTGGCCTGGGTCCGCTCCAACGCCAAGGCCAAGCAGACCAAGTCCCGCGCCCGCCTCGACCGCTACGAGGAGATGGCCGCCGAGGCCGAGAAGACCAGGAAGCTGGACTTCGAGGAGATCCAGATCCCGCCGGGCCCGCGCCTGGGCAACATCGTGGTCGAGGTCGACAAGCTGCGGAAGGGCTTCGAGGACCGGGTCCTGATCGACGGGCTCAGCTTCGACCTGCCGCGCAACGGCATCGTCGGTGTGATCGGGCCCAACGGCGTCGGCAAGACCACGCTGTTCAAGACGATCGTGGGTCTGGAGAAGGCCGACGAGGGCAACGTCAAGATCGGCGAGACGGTCAAGCTGTCCTACGTCGACCAGAACCGCGCGGGCATCGACCCGAAGAAGAGCGTCTGGCAGACGGTCTCCGGCGGGCTGGACTACATCCAGGTCGGCAACGTCGAGATGCCCTCGCGCGCCTACGTCGGCGCGTTCGGCTTCAAGGGCACCGACCAGCAGAAGGCCGCGGGCGTGCTCTCCGGTGGTGAGCGCAACCGGCTCAACCTCGCGCTCACCCTCAAGCAGGGCGGAAACCTGATCCTGCTCGACGAGCCCACCAACGACCTCGACGTCGAGACCCTGGGTTCGCTGGAGAACGCGCTGGAGCAGTTCCCGGGCTGCGCGGTGGTCATCTCGCACGATCGCTGGTTCCTCGACCGGGTCGCCACGCACATCCTGGCGTGGGAGGGCACCGACGAGAACCCGTCCCAGTGGTTCTGGTTCGAGGGCAACTTCGAGGGCTACGAGAAGAACAAGGTCCAGCGGCTCGGCGCGGAGGCCGCGCGTCCGCACCGGGTCACCTACCGCAAGCTGACCAGAGGCTGAGCGGGGACTGACGATCGTGGCGGCTGGTGGAGCGAACCAGGGAAGCGGCGAGGCGGGGTTGCTGGTCACCTCCGCCTGGCGGCTTCGCTGGCGCGCGCCCGAGCTGACGCTGGTGCTGGGCGAGCGCGCAGCGGAGATCGCGCTCGCCCACTCCGACGAGTGGGCCCGGCTGCGCGGCGAGATGCTGGCCCTGTTCGCGCTGAACCGGCTCGGCCAGGGTGTCGCCGTCGCCGAGCGCGCCGTCGCCGCCATGGCCGCGGCGGAGGCGGTCGGCGAGGTCGAGCTGGGCTGGCGGCTGCGGATCGAACTGGCGAACTCCGCCAGGGTGGTCGGCACGCCGCTCACCGGTTTCGCCCTGCTGCGCCCGCTGCTGGAGGCGGGTGACGCTCCGTCCGGTCTGCGCGGCGCGGCGATGGTCCAGCTCGTGGACTGCCTGGCGAGGCTCGGCAGCGTGCCCGAGCTGACCGACGCCCTCAGCGACGCCGACCAGCTCTACCAGCAGGATCGGCAGCTCGAAGCCGATACCGTGGTCATCCTGCGGTCCCTGCTGCGCGCGGCGGCCGCGGGCAACCACCGCCGCTGGGGCGACCTGCCCGCCGCGGTGCACGCCGCGGAGGAGGGCATCGCCATGCTCTCCGAGCTCTCCGATCCGGCCGCCGACAGCGGCTACGCCGGCGGAAGGCTTGTCCTGCAACAGGTCTGCGCGCTCTTCGACCTGGACCGGGGCCGCGAGGCCGAGCGGATCGCGCTGGACTTCATGGAGCGCCCCGTGCGCTCCCCGCTGGCGAACAGCGTCGGCTGGCTCAAGCTCGCCCTCGCCACGCGGTTGCACCTGCCCAAGGGCAACGTCGAGACGGCCGCGGAGTTGTTGCGCGGCACCGCTCACCTCGCCCGCAGGCACCGTTCGGAGGCGCTGCTCACGCAGAGCCTCCAGTCGCTGGCGCACGTCTACGAGCTGACCGGCGAGCTGACCGAGGCGCTCGGCTGCCTGCGCGACGCGCACGCCGCTGAACGCCGCCGCCAGCGCGCGGTGCACGGCGTGCGGATGATGCTGATCGAGCGGCTCAGCAGCATCCAGGCGCCCGGTCACGACGCCGCTGACACCGGCACCTCCCTGCGCGACCAGGTCGCGGCCACGCTGCGCCGGGGCAGGGTCCGCCGCGACGTCGAGCGCGGGTCCGCCGAGATCGACATGGACGTGGTGCCCGGCCTGCTCAGCCAGAGCGGGTTCCGCCGCAGGCTGGACGCGGTGGTCAACGACGGCGCCACGGCGGGCACGCTCGCACTGGTGCTGCTCGACCTCGGAGCCTCCGACCCCGCTGACGCCGAGCCCCGGCCGGAGGAGATGCTCAACTCGCTGGTGGAGCGCGTGCGCAGCAGCGTGCCCGGCGAGGCCACCCTGGCCAGGGTGGACGGCGACGAGCTCGCCGTGCTGCTGCCCGGCACCACCCGGGACGAGGCGGAGCGCTGGGTCGCGGAGCTGCGCTCGGCCATCGGGTTCCCGGTCACCGTCAACGCGGGCATCGTCGAGCACCGTCCCGGCGCCCACCCCGAGGACCTGTTCAGCCAGGCGGACCGTGCGCTCGCCGAGGCCAAGCGCCCCGCGCCGGTCGCCGTGCCCGACACCGTCGCCGACTTCGCCGCCAGCAGGCACTTCAGCTCCAGCGCGGATCTCACTCCCAGCGCGGACCACCGCTCTGCTGCGGATTTCGGTCCCACCGCGGACTTCAGTCCTACTGAGGATTTCAGCGTGGTCGCTGACCTCGACCCCGGCACAACTCTCAGCTCCAGCGTTGATTTCGGCCCCAGCACGGAGGTCAGCCCCAGCACTGACTTCGACTCCCGCGCCGACTTCGACTCCCGCGCGGACCTCAGTGCCAGCTCCGACTTCGGCACCGTCGCGGACGTGAACTCCAGTTCCGACTTCGGCACTGTCGCGGATTTCGGGCACGTGGATGTCGGCGCCGAACTCGACCGCAGCTTCGGTGCCGACCTCAGCGCGGACTTCGACACCGCCATCGGTTTCGACGACGAGCCGCCGTTCGTCAACCAAGCGCCCGTCGAGCCGTTGTTCATCGAACCGGTGCCCGTCGAACCGCTCGCCGCTGAAGAGCCGCCGATCGAGCCGCCGTTCGTCGACTCGCACTTCGAAGACCCGCACTCCGCCGAACAACCGGCCGACAGCCACCCGGCCGACAGGCACCCGACGGACGACTACCTGACCGACGACTCCTTCGAGGCCGACCCGCTGCTGGACGCGCCGTTCCTGGGCGACCCGCGCCTGGACGAACCCGTCCAGGAAGAACCGGTTCGCGAGGTCCACGCCACCAGTCACCGGTTCGTCCAAGACCGGCCCGAACCGGTCGAGGACGAGCTGGCCGAACCCGTCGCGATCACCCCGCTGCCGAGCGGTGTGGTGCCCGAGGACTTCGGCTATCGCCTTGAGGACTCACATGAAGCGGAGGACGACGACAGCTCCTGGTCGGTCATCGACCCCGCCCCTGAGTCGCGCCGCGACGTCGTCGACGAGTTCGAGGACGAGGCCGTCGCAGACGAGGATCCGGCGCTCGACGAGTCGCCGGAGCCCGCGTTCTTCGAGGCGCCGACCACGCAGTTCCCGGTGATCACCGAAGACGGGCACACCGAAGACGGTCACATCGAGTTCGGTCACATCGAGGTCAGCCGCCCGGAAGCCCGGCTCGCCGCGGACGGGTTCGCCGACGGCTCCGACCACCCCGAGCCGGAGACCTCGTTCTCCGCCGAGGACTTGGAAACCCTTGCGGCGCACGGGATCGAGTCGGAGACGGACGACGAGTACGACCTGCCGAGCGGCCTGCTGCCCTCGGTGGTGGGCTTCACCGCGCTGCCGGACTCGCACACCGCGGCGCCGGAGGCCGAGGCGGACACCACCGACCTCGACGACGAGCTGGTGGAGATCACCGACGTGCGCTTGGCCGCCGAGCCGGACGCACTGCCGGAGCCGGTCGTCGACTCCTACCACCGCGACCGCTGGTCGGAGCCGGACGAGCTGGAACTGTCCGCGCAGTCCGGCTTCAGCGAGCCGGAACCCGAGGCCGACCAGGCGCGCAAGGACTCGGTGGCCGAACTCCTCGCGCAGGTGATGGCCATGTCCAAGGATGGCGCCGAGAGCCTGCCGGTGACCCCAGCCGAGGACGAGCCGGAGCTGTCCGATCCCGGGCCGGTGCACAACAACGGCTGGACCGAGCCCGTCGAAGCGCGGCCCGCTGATCCCGCGCCCGCCCAGGACGACGACTCCTCGGCGTACGACCGCGTGATGGCGCACGATTTCCTCGCCGAGATGCACCAGGTCGAGGTCCCCGCCGCGGAACAGGAACACGACGACCTGGTCGAGGACTCCGAGGACGAGCAGGACTCCTCCTTCGACGGGCTGAGCTTCTCCGTCGGGCTCCCCGTGAGCGCCCCGCAGCCCGTCGAGGACGACCACGAGGCCCTCGAAGCGCCCGCCGACTGGCCGCCGATGCTGACCTCGCGCGACGTTCAGCTGCCGAGCGCCGTGCGCCCCGTTCCCTTAGCCCACGGGCCCGAGACCACCCCGGCCGAGGAGGCTCCGCGCAACGGCTGGTCGAGCGGCTTCCCCGCGTGGCCCGCCCCCACCGCCGCCCCTGCTGCCGCGCCGTCGGCGAACACCGTCCCCGAGCCGCCTCCCGCGCCGAAGCTGCCGGAGCCCGACGAGGACCCCGAGCGCCGCGAACCCAGTCCGATCCCGGACGTGCCGGAGCCGCAGCCCATCCCGGACGAGCCCGGCCCCGATGCCATCCCCGCGCCGCCTCGCCCGGTGACACCCCCGCAGCCGGAGGTCGTTCACCGCGAAAGCGCGCCACAAGCCCCCGAGCACACCTCCTACGTGCCCACGGCTGCCCCAGAGCACGCCGCCTCAGCGATGACAGGCGCTCAGGAACACGTGCCCGCTCCGGATCATGCGGCCACTCCGGGACACATCGCCGCTCCGGCGAGTGCGACCGTTCAAGAACCCACGCCGGCGCACCCGGTTGCCCCAGCACACGTGGCCACTGCGGAACACGCCGCTGCTCCGGAAGAACGCGTGGCCGCTTCGGAATCGGCGAGTGCGTCGGGACACGTGGCCGCTTCGGATCACGCGGTGGCCCCGCCACGCGTGATCGCTCCCGAACAGGCCGCCGCGCCGAACCGCCTTGCCGCGCCGGATCGTGAGACCACCTCGGATCGAGCGGTGGCTCCTGAACACGCGACCACTTCCGAACACTCAGCCACTGCTGATCACACGGCCACCCCGGAAACCGCCGCCACCCCGGAAACCGCGGCCGGTCGGGATCGCGTGGGCGCTGACCAGGCCGGTCCTGAGCAGGCGGCGGGCGCGCCCCCGGCCTCCGAGCCCTCCGGAGATCCTGAGGACCCGCCGGTCGCCAGGCCGTCCCGCTTCGTCCGCAGACGGTCACTCGCCGCCGAGTTCGCCAGTTGGGCCAACAGCCCCGAGGCCGAGGGCGAGCAACCGCACAGTGATCATGCCAACAACGGTGACCACGCCAACAACGGTGATCATGCCAACAACGGTGATCAACCCGACAACGGCGGCGGGCGGAGCCCGAGCGAGCCTCCGGCGGAACAGCCCGTCGTCCACCTGAGCAACCCCTCGCTCGCCATCCACCGCGTCGTCCAGCGCCGCACCCTCGACGAGGTCGCCGAGCCGAAGCCGGCCGGGGAACAGCCGACAGAGCCGAACCAGGACGCCGCCGATCAGGCCGCCGGACGACCCGAGCGGCCGTCCGGGGAGCAGGCGCAGGACCAGCCGGAACAGGAACGGAAGCGTCCGCCGGGCGGACCGTCGTCGCGACGCCGCAAGGCGGGGATCGGCCTGGCCGAACTGCTCGCCGAGGCGATGGTCGCCTACGAGAGCACCAAGCACGAGAACCAGAACACCACCGTCGTGCCCGATGCGATCGCTCTTGACGGCATGCTCGAACAGCAGGCGCAGGCCAACGGCGCGCCGCCGACGACGATCGTGCGAGCGCCGGACTCCGCGACGACGCTGATGCCCGCCCCGGGCAACTCCGCCGCGCTGCCGCTGCCCGGCCAGCCGACCACGGTCGTCCCTCGCCCCGGCCACCACCCGACCGGCCACCACCCGACCGGCCAGCAGACGGTCAGCCAGCACACCGCTGGGCACCACGCGACCGGCCAGCACACCGCCAGCCAGCACACCGCCAGCCAGCACACCGCCGGACAGCACACGACGGTGCTGCCCACCGGCCACGCCGCCGCCCATCGCGACAAGGCGCAGGAGACGACCTTCCTGAGGCCGCAGGAACCCGGCCACCGCCGCGCGGAGCCGCAGGACCAGCGCACGCAGCAATGGGACACGCCCAGGACCGCGCCCTACGTGTCCTCCAGCCAGCTCAACCCGTCCACGGATCCCCGGCACCGCCCGGAGCCGAGGCACGGCGGCGAGCACTCGACTCCGGCCTACGACACCGGCTGGCTGGCGCGCACGCAGCGGGCACCGCTGTCCATGCCGTCGCTGCCGATGGGGCTGCCACCGGGTCCGACGAGCACACCGCCGGCGCCGGGCGAGTACGGCACGGGCGAGCACTGGGCGCCGTTCGGCGCGGGTGAGGGCACGTCCGGCCACCAAGATCCATCTGCCCGGCACAGGGTCCCACCGGAGCCACCACCGGCCGCCGCACCGCGACCACCAGCCGTCGCAGCGGGTCCCGGCGAACCCGGCTCGGCCGACCGTCCCACGGGCTGGGAGGACGGGCCGGACGGATCACCACCCTGGGTGAGCCGCACCACGCCTGACCAGCACTGGTGAGCGCTGGATCGGGGTCACCCGAACGACTGACGGTGTGTCGCTCGTCGCGTCTGAAAGCGGGTGTGCCCGCTTCCCGGTTACCGCATTAGGGGAGTTACCCTCGCGAGGTCCCGGCACAGCGGCGTGCCGGAGAGCGCGTGGAGCCTGCTGACCATGACTTCGACCGGAGAACCGTTGGGTACCGCAACGTCCCGTCCCGAGTCCACCCGCAACCCCGTCGACGACGCCCCGGGCAGTCCCGAGTCGGTCCGCGACGAGCTGCTTGACCGAGCGGTGCACGCCGCTCCCGACCTCGCCGAGCTGCTCCGCCTCTACTACCGGCACGTGCCGGCCGAGGAGGTCGTCGAGGACGAGCCCGTCGACCTGGTCGGGGCGGTCCGCTCGCACTACCAGCTCGCCGAGAACCGGGTGCCCGGCCGCCCGGCGGTCCGCGCGCTGAACCCGGAGCGCGCCCACGACGGCTGGTCCTGCCCGGCCACCGTCGTCCAGCTGGTCACCGACGACATGCCCTACCTGGTCGACTCGGTCGTCGCCGAGCTGACCCGCAGCGGCGTCCAAGTTCAGCGGGTGGTGCACCCGATCCTGGTGGTGCGCAGGGACGTCACCGGCGCCCTGCTGGAGGTCCTCGACGACGCGGACCCCAGCGACCCGCCCGCGGACGCGCTCGCCGAGTCGTGGATGCACCTCGAGGTCGACTACATCACCGACGCCGAGCGCGCCCGCGACCTGGAACAGCGCCTGCTGTCGGTGCTCAACGACGTCCGCGAGGTCGTCGAGGACAGCGCGAAGATGGCGGGCACCGCCCTTGAGCTGGCCGGTCAGCTGGAGACCGCGCCGCCGCCGCTGCCGAGCGAGGAGGTCGTCGACGGCGCCGGCCTGCTGCGCTGGCTGGCCGACGGGCACTTCACCTTCCTCGGTTACCGGCACTACGAGCTGGTCCAGGACGAGACCACAGACAACGAGCCCGCACTGCGCGCCGTCCTCGCCTCCGGGCTGGGCGTGCTGCGCCAGGACAGCCTCGCCGCGCGCAGCTTCACCGCGGGTCCCGACGCCGCCGCGCAGGCGCTGGCGAAGGAACTGCTGGTGCTCACGCAGGCCAGCGCGCCGTCCACGGTGCACCGCTCGGTCTACCCGTACTACGTCGGCGTGAAGACCTTCGACGCCGACGGCCGGGTCAACGGCGAGCACCGCTTCCTCGGCGTCTTCACCACCACGGCGCTGCACGAGAACGTGCTCGACATCCCGGTGATGGAGCGCCGCGTGCGCCAGGTGATCCACCGCGCGGGCTTCCCGCTGGCCTCCTACTCGGGGCAGCGGATGCTCGAGGTGATCCAGAACTACCCGCGCACCGAGCTGTTCTCCACCGACCCCGAGTCGCTGTTCCAGACCACCACGAAGGTGCTGGCGCTGGCGGAGCGCCGCAAGCTGCGGCTGTTCCTGCGCCGCGACCCGTACCGCCGCTTCTTCTCCTGCCTGGTCTACCTGCCGCGCGACCGCTACACGACGACCTCGCGGCTGGCCATGCAGGAGGTGCTGCTCGCGGAGCTGAACGGCACCGGCCTGGAGTACAGCGCGCGCATCGGCGAGTCGGCCCTGGCGCGCGTGCACTTCATGGTGCACACGGACCCGCAGAGCGACATCGAGCCGGACACCGCGAGCATCCAGCAGCGCCTGACCGACGCCGCGCGCAGCTGGGACGACCTCATGGTGGACGCCGTGCTCGCCGAGCAGACGGCGGTCACCGCGGGCACCGAGTCCGCGACGGAGCTGGGCCAGCGCTACGCCACGATGTTCCCGGAGTCCTACAAGGAGGACTTCCCGGCCACCGAGGGCCTCTCCGACCTGCGCAGGCTGCAACGGCTCTCCGGCCCCGGCGATGCGGACATGTGCTTCTACGTTCCCGAGCAGGCCGAGCCGGGGGAGCGCCGCTTCAAGCTCTACCTCGCCGGTCGCCGGATCACGCTGTCCCAGGTGCTGCCGGTGTTGCAGGGCATGGGCGTCGAGGTCGTCGACGAGCACCCCTACGAGGTCATGCGCGAGGACGGCACCCAGTGCTGGATCTTCGACTTCGGCCTGCGCCTGGAGCCGTCGGTGCTGGAGCAGATCGGCACCGAGAACCTGGACGCGCTGCGCAAGCGCTTCCAGGACGCCTTCGCCGCCGCGTGGCGGGGTGAGGCCGAGGTCGACCGGTTCAACTCGCTGGTGCTGCGCGCCGGGCTGGACTGGCAGCAGGCCGCGCTGCTGCGCGCCTACGCCAAGTACCTGCGCCAGGCCCGCACCCCGTACAGCCAGGACTACATCGAGGACGCCGTCCTGGCGCACACCGACGTGATCGCGGCGCTGGTGCGGCTGTTCGAGGTCCGCTTCGACCCGAGGCTGGCCGACGAGGGCCGCCAAGCGCAGACCGACACCCTGGTGGCCGAGGTGACCAGGATGATCGACGAGGTCACCAGCCTGGACTCGGACCGCATCCTGCGCTCCTACCTCACCCTGATCAACGCCACGCTGCGGACGAACTACTTCTTCCGCGACGAGGCCGGCGAGGCCAAGCCGTACCTGTCCTTCAAGCTGGAGCCGAAGGCCATCCCGGACCTGCCCCAGCCGCGCCCGGCGTTCGAGATCTTCGTGTACTCGCCGCGCGTCGAGGGCGTGCACCTGCGCTTCGGCCCGGTGGCGCGCGGCGGTCTGCGCTGGTCCGACCGGCGCGAGGACTTCCGCACGGAGGTGCTGGGCCTGGTCAAGGCGCAGGCCGTGAAGAACGCGGTGATCGTGCCCGTCGGCTCCAAGGGCGGCTTCGTGGTGAAGCGCCCGCCGACGCCCACCGGCGACCCCGGCCTTGACCGCGAGGCGAACCTGGCCGAGGGCATCGCCTGCTACCGGATGTTCATCTCCGGCCTGCTCGACCTCACCGACAACCTGCGCGCCACCGCCGACGGCAACGTCGTCGTCCCGGCGCCGCAGGTGGTGCGGCACGACGGCGACGACACCTACCTGGTCGTCGCGGCGGACAAGGGCACGGCGACCTTCTCCGACATCGCCAACGAGGTCGCGGCCAGCTACGGCTTCTGGCTGGGCGACGCCTTCGCCTCCGGCGGCTCCATCGGCTACGACCACAAGGCCATGGGCATCACCGCCCGCGGCGCGTGGGAGGCCGTCAAGCGCGCCTTCCGCGAGCTGGGCACCGACACGCAGACGCAGGAGTTCACCGTCGTCGGCGTCGGTGACATGTCCGGCGACGTCTTCGGCAACGGCATGCTGCTCTCCGAGCACATCCGCCTCGTCGCGGCCTTCGACCACCGGCACGTCTTCATCGACCCGGAGCCCGACGCCGCGCGCGGGTTCGCCGAGCGCGCCAGGCTGTTCGCGCTGCCGCGCTCCTCGTGGGACGACTACGACCGGGGTCTGATCAGCGAGGGCGGCGGGGTCTGGCCGCGCACCGCGAAGTCCATCCCGCTCTCCGAGCAGGTCCGCGCGGCGCTGGGCGTCGACGAGGGCGTGGAGAAGCTGTCCCCGGCCGAGCTGATCAAGGCGATCCTGCTCTCCCCGGTGGACCTGCTGTGGAACGGTGGCATCGGCACCTACGTCAAGGCCAGCACCGAGAGCCACGCCGAGGTCGGCGACAAGGCCAACGACGCGGTCCGCGTCGACGGCTCCGCGCTGCGGGTCAAGGTGGTCGGCGAGGGCGGCAACCTGGGGCTGACCCAGCTCGGCCGGATCGAGTTCGCCAAGGCGGGCGGCAAGGTCAACACCGACGCGCTGGACAACTCCGCCGGGGTGGACTGCTCCGACCACGAGGTCAACATCAAGATCCTGCTCGACCGCCTGGTGGCCGACGGCAAGCTGGACGGCGCGCAGCGCGATGAGCTGCTGGTCCAGATGACCGACGAGGTCGCGGACCTGGTGCTGACCGACAACTACCGGCAGAACGGGGTGCTCGGCGTCAGCCGCGCGCACGCCGCGCCGATGCTGTCGGTGCACGCGCGCCTGGTCACCGACCTGGAGAAGAAGCGCGGCCTGGACCGGGCGCTGGAGGCGCTGCCGACCAGGGGCCAGTTCAAGGCCATGGAGCAGGCGGGCGAGGGGCTGACCTCGCCGGAGCTGGCCACGCTGCTGGCGCACGTGAAGCTGGCGCTCAAGGACGACGTGCTGGCCAGCGACCTGCCCGAGCTGGGCACGTTCGCGAGCCGGTTGCCGGAGTACTTCCCGCACCCGCTGCGCGAGCGCTTCGGCGACGCGATCCCCTCGCACCCGCTGCGCCGCGAGATCATCGCGACACTGCTGGTCAACGAGGTCGTCGACGGCGGCGGCATCTCCTACGCCTTCCGCCTCGCCGAGGAGATGACCGCATCGCCCACCGACGCGGTGCGCGCCTTCGCGGTGGTGACCAAGGTCTACGACCTGCCGTCGCTGTGGCGGGAGATCGAGGCGCTGGACAACGTCATCCCGACCGACGTGGCCGACGACATGGTGCTGGAGTCGCGGCGCCTGCTCGACCGCGCGGCCAGGTGGCTGCTGTCCAACCGCCCGCAGCCGCTCGCCGTCGGCGCCGACATCACCCGCTTCCAGCGCGTGGTCGGCGATCTCGCGCCGAAGGCGATGGAGATGCTGCGCGGTCGTGAGCTGGAGACCGTGCAGGCGCACGCCGACCGGCTGATGGCCTCGGGGGTCCCGGAGAAGCTGGCCTGCCGGGTCGCCTCGCTGCTCTACACCTACTGCCTGCTCGACGTCACCGAGGTGGCGGAGCTGGCCGAGCGCGAGGGCGGCCTGGTGCACGGCGAGCACAGCCCGCGCCAGACGGCGGAGCTGTACTACGCGCTGTCGGAGCACCTGGACGTCGACCGGATGCTGGTCTCGGTGAGCGCGCTGGAGCGGGGCAACCGCTGGCACGCGCTGGCCAGGCTGGCGCTGCGGGACGACCTGTACTCCACGATGCGGGCGATCACCCTGGACGTGCTGCGCACCAGCGACCCGGACGACTCCGCGGACTCCAAGATCGCGAAGTGGGAGGAGGCCAACGCCTCCCGGCTCGGCAGGATGCGGGCGGCGATGCAGGAGATCAAGGAAGCCGGGCGGCTCGACCTGCCTACGCTGTCGGTTGCGGCCCGGCAGGTCCGCAGCATCGTGCGATAAGGGGAAACAGCAGCAGTGAGTCCGTTCGTGACCCATGTCCACCCGCGTTGGGCGGACATAGACCTCAACCGCCACGTCAACCACGCGGTGATCGTGACGCTGATGGAGGAAGCGCGCGGGCACATGCTGTTCACCGACTCCTCGCCCTGGGCCGGGTTCTCGGACCCGGCCCGGGGCCTGGTGGTCGCGAAGCTGACCGTCGACTTCCGCGCCCCGCTGGACTGGACGGGCAAGCCCGTCCGCGTCCGGGTCGACGTCAGCGACCTGCGCCCGGCCACGTTCGTCATGCGCCACACCGTCCACTGTGGACCGTCCGAGGAGGACAGGGTCGCTGCGGTCGGTGAGGTGCTCGTCGCGGGTTTCCACGTGACGACGACGCGGCCGCGCAGGCTCGCCGAGGAAGAGCGCGAGTTCCTCGCGGAGTACGTGGTGGAGGACGTTCATGCCTGAGCTGCTCATCGCCGACAAGGACGAGCGCGACGACCTCGGCGCCTTCGTGGCGCGCGCGGTCCGGCTCGACACCGGGGTCCTGGTGCGCCTGCGCACCCGGCCCAGCGCCGACGGCGAACACCTGCTGGAGGCGTGGGCGTCGACCCCGTTCGACACCCTGGTCACCCGCACCGTTCGCGGTCAGGTGGAGCCGGGCGACCTCACGGTCAACGGCAACGAACTGCTGGCCTCGCTCGCCGTCGTCGGTGGTGCGCGGGTCGATCCCGGGCCGCCGCAGGACATCCTGTGGCGCTCCGCGCTGCCGCCCGCCGTGGGCTGGCTGCCCGTGGACGACCTGCCCGCCGAGATGGTCGCCGACCTGGCCGACCAGGGCGTCGCGGTCGCCAAGGAGAACCCGGGTCCGCGCGGCACACCGCCCGCGTCGCTGCTCGACCAGTCGGTGCTCACGGTCAGCGGCTCGGGGCTGGACGTGAAGATCCCGCTGCGCTGCCTCTTCGCGCTCTCCGGCATGGGATTCCTGACCAGCAGGCACGAGGGCGACAAGGTCCGCGTCACCGCCACCGACTCGTGGCTGCGCATGGACGCGCGCTTCGGCGCCGTGGTCCGCCGGCGCCACTCCCTCCTGCCCCTCCTCGTCTGAGAAGGGGCAGGCGAGAGAAGGGGACTAGGGCGTGTTTCACAGGTCCGTGTTCGCGATAGCCGGGCCGAGCCCGCCCCTGGCCGCGCCGCCGGAAAGCCCACGTACAACACCGGTACGCGGACTTCCCGCCGTCTTGCCGGGAACGACCTCGATCCCGGCTCTCATCGAACGAGACCTATGAAACACGCCCTAGCCGAGCCAGGCGGCGGTGTTGGGCGGGAGTTGGCCGTCGGAGGTGAGCTCCGCGCTGGAGAGGATGACCTCGCCGGGCGGGAGCGGGACTGCGACGGGCGAGGTGTTGAGCGCGCAGATGAGGCCGCCCGACCCGCGCCTGAAGGCGAAGCAGCCCTCCGGCGCGCCGTACCACTCGACGTCCTGGCCCGCGAAGCCCGGATGCGTGCGCCGCAGCTCGATGGCCTGCCGGTAGAGCGAGAGCATCGAACCCGGGTCCTCCAGCTGCGCCTCCACGGTCAGCGGAGCCCAGTCCTGCGGCATGGGCAGCCAGGTGCTCTCGCCGGAGGTGAAGCCGAACACCGGCCCGGAGCCCTCCCACGGCATCGGCACGCGGCAGCCGTCACGCCCGCGCTCGGTGTGCCCGGAGCGCTCCCAGACGGGGTCCTGCAACGCCCAGTCCGGCAGGTCCACGTTGGGCAGGCCCAGCTCTTCGCCGTTGTACAGGTAGACGACGCCGGGCAGGGCCAGCTCGACCAGCGCCATCGCGCGCGCCCGCGCCCGGCCCAGCTCGCCGCCGCCGTAGCGGGTGGTGTGCCGCACGACGTCGTGGTTGGACAGCGTCCACGTCGGCAGCGCGCCGACGGTGCGCACGGCCGCGACGGAGTGCTCGATCGCCGAGCGCACGGACGCCGCGTCGAAGTCGGTCTCCACCAGGCGGAAGTTGAAGCCCAGGTGCAGCTCGTCGGGGCGGACGTAGGCCGCGAAGCGCTCGTCGCCCTTCACCCAGATCTCGCCGACGGCCATCCGGTCCTGGTACTCGTCGAGCACCTTGCGGATGCGGCGGTGGATCTCGTGCACCTCGTCGTTGTCGAAGCGCGGGTCGTTGGCGTTGTCGTGCAAGACACCGCTGCCGTCGACGAAGCCCTCCGCGACGTCCGGCAGACCTGCGGGCTTGGCCATGCCGTGCGCCACGTCGATCCGGAAGCCGTCGACGTCGCGGTCCAGCCAGAACCGCAGCGTGGTGTCGAGGTCCTCGACCACCTCGGGGTTGGCCCAGTTCAGGTCCGGCTGCTCGGGGGCGAACAGGTGCAGGTACCACTGGCCGTCGGCGACGCGGGTCCACGCGGGCCCGCCGAAGATGCTCGGCCAGTTGTTCGGCGGCTGCGAGCCGTCGGCGCCGCGACCCTCGCGGAAGACGTAGCGCTCGCGCTCGGGGCTGCCGGGGCCAGCGCGCAGGGCGGCCTGGAACCACTCGTGCTGGTCGCTGCTGTGGTTGGGCACGAGGTCGACGGTGACCTTGATGCCCCGGGCGTGCGCGTCGGCGACCAACCGGTCGAAGGCGGCCAGGTCGCCGAAGAGCGGGTCGACGTCCCTCGGGTCGGCGACGTCGTAGCCGTGGTCGGCCATCGGCGAGCGGAAGAACGGGGTCAGCCACAGGGCGTCGACACCGAGCAGTTCCAGGTAGCCGAGCCGCGCCCGGATGCCGTCCAAGTCGCCGACCCCGTCACCGTTCGCGTCGGCGAAGGAGCGGACGTAGACCTGGTAGAACACGGTGTTGTTCCACCACGGCGTGGCGGCTGCTTCGGGGGAAGGTCGCACGGGGGTCCATCCTGCCATCCGACACTGACAACCACCCCCGATTCACAGTCGGGTGGCCTACACCCGACGCTCAGACGGGCGAGTTCATCAGGCTGTTCGCCGCCATCTCCAGGTAGTCCCAGAGCTGCTTGCGGTGCGCCTCCGACAGCCCCGCCTCGTCCACCGCGATCCGCGCGCAGCGCAGCCAGGCGTCGCGTTCGAGCGGCCCGACCTTGAACGGCATGTGGCGCATCCGCAGCCGGGGGTGTCCGCGCTGGTCGGAGTAGTCGTGCGGCCCGCCCCAGTACTGCATCAGGAACATCCGGAAGCGGTCCTCGGCGGGTCCGAGGTCCTCCTCCGGGTACATCGGGCGCAGCAGCGGGTCGGTGGCCACCTCGGCGTAGAAGCGCGCGACGATGCGCCGGAAGGTCTCTTCGCCGCCCACGGCCTCGTAGAAAGTCTCGGGTGTGCCCACGTCCCCATCCTGACACGCCGCGGCCGGGCGCTTCGACGAGCGCCCGGCCGCGGTGAGCATCAGGACTTCAGAGCGTCAGGACTTCAGCGTGTCAGGAGTCGGCGGTCGTGGCGGGCGGGGCCTCGATGCCCGCCTCGTCCACCGCCGCCTTGACCTTGGCCCGCAGCGCGCGCTGCACGGCCCACTGCCTGCTCGGCCTGACCTTGACGGTGACGCGCACGGTGACGGTCTCCGAGGTGACCTTCTCCACGCCCAGGACCTCGGGCGCCTCCAGCACGTCGTCGGCCAGCGGAGCGACCTGGGTGGCCTCCGCCGTGGTGGTGCCGATCAGCTCGATCGCCTTGTTGATGTCCACGGTGTAGGCCAGCGGCACGTCGACGACGGCCACCGCGAAACCCTGGGTGGAGTTGCCCACCCGCTGCACGATGCCGTTGCGGACGTACCAGACCGTGCCGTTGCCGTCCCGCAGCGTGGTGATGCGCAAGCCGACCGCCTCGACGGTGCCGCTGGCATCGCCCAGGTCGACGACGTCACCGACCCCGTACTGGTCCTCCATCAGCATGAACATGCCGGACAGGAAGTCCTTGACCAGGTTCTGCGCGCCGAAACCGATCGCGACGCCGAGCACGCTGGCCGAGGCCAGGATCGGCGTGAGGTTGATGCCGAGCACGCCCAGCACCATCATGAACGCCACGGCGAAGATCACGATCGAGAACGCCGAGCGCAGCACCGAGCCCATGGTCTGGGCGCGCTGCTTGCGGCGCTCCGACAGCAGCGGCCCGAGCGACTCCGGCGCCCGCTCCTTCAACGGCCGCAGCAGTTTCGGCACGCTGCCGTCGCCGCCGCTGGTGAGCTTGCGGATCGCGCGGTGCGCGAGGAACCGGGCCACGAACGCCAGCAGGATGATGAGCAGGACCTGGCCCGTGCCCACCAGCACCGCGTGCCACTGCACCTGGCCGAGCTGCTTCACCAGCGCGCCCGGGTCCAGCACCGTGTCGGTCATCGCGGTCACGTCTATGGGGAGCTGCTCCACTTACCGACTCTCCAGGTCCAATCCGGTGGCCGAGGCCAGGAACGCCAACTCGTCCGTGAGGAGGTCGACCATCCTGGACACCGACCGTGTTGAGTGGCCGACCTCAGTCTCGCGGCGGAACACTATCGGGCGATCACTGTCCGACCCAGTGGTGGAGTGCTGTAGCGCGGCGCACATTTTCCTTGCGTGGCAAGGGTCGACACGGCTGTCCGACTCGAACACGGAGAACAGCACCGACGGGTAGCGCACGCCCTCGCGCACGTGGTGGTACGGCGAGTAGGACAGCAGCCAGGCCAGCTCCTCGGGCTTGTCCGCGCTGCCGTACTCGTCGTTCCAGGTGCGCCCGATGAGGAACTTCTCGTAGCGCACCATGTCCAGCAGCGGCGCCGAGCAGACCACCGCGCGGTAGAGCTCCGGCCGCTGGGTGAGCGCGGCGCCGACGAGCAGCCCGCCGTTGGAGCCGCCCATGATCGACAGCTGCTCCGAGGTCGTCCAGCCGCCCGCGATCAGGTGCTCGGCCGCGGCGTGCAGGTCGTCGAAGGTGTTCTGCTTGTTCGCCCGCATGCCCGCTTGGTGCCACGTCTCGCCCTCCTCGCCGCCACCGCGCAGCGAGGCGATCGCGTACACGCCACCGGCCTCGGCCCACGCCAGCGCCGCCGCGCGGTACCCGGGCGAGGAGCTGTTGGAGAAGCCGCCGTAGCCGTTGAGCAGCACGGGGAGCGGCTGCTCCGGGCGCTCGGTCGGCGCGATCACGAACATCCGGACGGCGGTCCCGTCCTTCGAGGTGTAGGTGAGCTGGCTCGTGTGCACGGAGGGCGCGGTGGTGGCGCCGGGCGCCGAGGACTCCAGCTCGACCTCGCCGGTGGCCAGCGAGAAGCGGTAGACGCACGGCGGCGTGACGAAGTCCGCCCAGCCCAGCCACACGTCGTCGGCGTGCACGTCGGTCAGAGCGTCCACAGTGGACAGAGCGTGCACCGAACCCATGCCGGGCAGCTGGACCTGGTTGATGTGCTCACCGGTCACGTCGTCGTGCAGGTGCAGCTCGGAGACCGCGTGCCGGGTCCGCAGCACCAGCAGCCGGGCGGGCCGGTCGGCGGTCGCGGCCACCCGGTGCACGCCCTCCAGCACCGAGTCGGCCTCCTCGGCGATCAGCTCGGTCCAGTTCGCCCGCTCGGGGTGCTCCGGATCAGCGACGCACAGCCGCCACCGGGGCGAGTCCAGCGTGGTCATCAGGTAGAGCCGGTTGTCGTCCTCGAACCAGGCGGAGCAGTAGCCGCCCTCGGCGTCGCCGTCCACGATCTTGCGCAGCTCGCCGTCGCCGTGCAGGTCGGCCAGCCACACCGTCTGCCTCGGCGCGGTGCCGGGGGTGGCGTCGACGATCAGCCAGCGGCCGTCCTCGGATACCCGGGTGCCGTAGTAGAGGGTCATGTCGAGGCCGTCGCCGTGCAGCAGCACGTCGGTGGAGGTGTCCGCGCCGACGCGGTGCCGCCACACCCGCCGGTGGAAGAGCTCCTCGCCGTCCGGGACCGCCTCCGGCGGCAGCCGCCGCACGTAGATCATCTCCTCGCCGCCGGGCAGCCAGGTCATCGCGCTGAACCGCATCCGGTCGATCGGGCCGTCCAGCACCTCACCGGAGGCCACGTCGATGACGGTCAGCCGCGACTCCTCGTCACCGCTGGAGGAGACCTTGTAGGACAGCCGCGTGCCCTCGATGCTCGGCGCCCAGCCGTCGAGCGTGGTCAGCCCGGTCGGGTCCATCGCGGTGACGTCCACCAGCACGCGCTCGGTGCCATCGGCCTCGCGCACGTAGAGCACCGGGTGCTCCTGGTCCGGCAGCCGCCTGGTGAAGAAGGCCCGGCCACCGCGCCAGCGCGGCGCGGCCACCGAGCCGGTGCGCATCAGGCCGTCGAGTCTGCTCGCGATCCGGTCCCGGCCCGGCAGTGCCGTGAGCTGCGCTTTCGCCAGCTCGTCCTGGGCGGCGGCCCAGTCCGTGGTGCGCTCGTCGGTGACGTCCTCAAGCCAGCGGTAGGGGTCGGCGACGAGGTGGCCGTGCAGGTCCTCGACGAGGTCGAGGCGCTCGGCGGCGGGGTAGGAGGTGAGCGGAGCGGGAGGTCGCGAGTGGGTCACGGCCCCGACGATAGAGGCTCCCGCCGACACGCCCGACGCCGCTGGCCTGCTCAGAGGTCGTGCCAGGCGCGGGCATTGGCTGATTCTTCATCGACACGTCATGAATCACACGTGCGTTCCGGGCCGGTTGTGTGGTCGACTAAGAACTGAACCGGTGGAGGTGGTCGCGTGCCAGACCGACAACCGACTACCAAGGGTGCGCCCCTGCGGGTGGCACCCCGGGTAAGGCCGTGTCCGACAGGGGTGGCGACAAGATCATCCCATGCCGAATCCGGTGATCTGCGAGGGGTCGACAAGGCCACCGCGGACGGTAAGCCGATCTGGGGCAGACGCCGGGTTCTGCTGCTCAACGCCACCTACGAGCCGCTCACGGCGCTCCCGCTGCGCAGGGCCATCGTCCTGCTGATCTGCGGCAAGGCCGAGGTCGTCCACGGGGACCCCGCCGGGCTGGTGCTGCACTCCGCGAGCGAGGTGGTGCTGGTCCCATCGGTGATCCGGCTGAGCACCTTCGTGCGCGTCCCCTACCGGGGGCGCGTTCCCATGACGAGGGCCGCGTTGATGTACCGCGACCGCTACCGCTGCGCGTACTGCGGGAGCAGGGCCGAGACGATCGACCACGTGGTTCCGCGCAGTCGGGGCGGGCCGCACACGTGGGAGAACTGCGTCGCCTGCTGCGCCAAGTGCAACCACCGCAAGGCGGACAAGCAGTTGGCCGAGCTGGGCTGGAGGCTCCGAGTGGTTCCGCGCGCTCCGCGCGGTCGCTACTGGAGGCTGCTCGCGAGCATTTCCGAGGCGGACCCGTTGTGGCTGCCCTACCTCGATGAAGCGGCGTGAGGGGCTGTCTCAGCCCCGTCCGCCACGAGTGCTTCTGACGTGCTTTAAGCCTAAGCCGCTGCCGCGAGAGCCGAGATCCGGACGCCGTCTCGGCTGATGCGCACGCCCTCGCGGCCGCTGATGCGCACGCCTTCGCGAGCACTGATGCGAACGCCGTCGCGCTGCGAGCTGATCCGAACGCCTTCGCGAGCACTGATGCGCACGCCCTCGCACTGGGAGCTGATGCGCACGCCGTCGCGCTGCGAGCTGATTCTGACGCCATCGCGTGCGCTGATCCGCACGCCCTGGTACGAAGAGCACGCTGAGGTAAACAGACCCTTACCCGGACGGGTGACGTTGTTGCTCTGCGAGGTGATGGCGGACGTGAACATGAGTGCCCTCCGGCGATCATCGTTCGGATAAGGGGAGATCGGATTTCTATGCAAGACCCGGATAGGTGAAAAAGTAGAGCTACGGCGCTCGGAGAACAAGCCGCCAAGCTGACCGCCATTCGCCGCCGTCCGGACCGGGGCCATTCGGCCGCAGCTCGTGGTCTCGTCGAGTGATCTTCGGCAACCGCTCCCAGGACGCGGTCGCGAGCGCTCCGGCGGTATCGGACAATGCGGCATCGCCGCAGGTCCGCCGGTCTTCGGCGAGGGGCGGCCGGACGAGGGGCCGCAGGGAGGACGCGAGCACGGTGAGTCGCCCCGACGAGAAGGTGGCAGAGGGCTCCGGCGTGCGCGGACCCGGCTTTCGCAGACTTTTTCTCGCCTGGTCGGTCTCCCTCGTCGGCGACGGCGTCCGCGCGGCGGCCCTGCCCCTCTACGTCGCGGTCAGCACGGGGGACCCGCTGGCCGCCTCGGCGGTCGTCGCGGCCGAGCTGCTGCCGTGGCTGTTGGTCGCGCTCCCAGCCGGTGCGCTCGTGGACCGCTGGCGCCCGAGAACCGTCGTCCTGACGGCCTACGCCATCCGCGCGGTGCTGACCGCCGTGCTGGCCGCCGTGGTGTTCACCGGGAACGATCCGGTGATCGTTCTCGCGCTCCTCGCATTCCTGCTGACGACCGTGGAGACCTTCGCCGACTCCGCCTCGCAGCTGCTTCTCGTGGAGATCGCCGGGCCTGCGGATCTGGATCGCGCCAACAGCCGTTTCGTCACCGCGGAGACGATCGGCGTCGACCTGGCCGGCCCGCTCGCGGCGAGCCTGCTGTTCGTGTGGGAGCCCGCCGCGTGCTTCGCGCTCGACGCGGTGTCCTTCGCAGTGGCCGCCTGGTACGTCGCACGGGTGCCGGACGTGGTCCCGCACCGTGAGAAGCATGACGGCGAGTCGTTGGTGCGCCAGGTCGTCGAGGGCGTGCGCTACCTGCTGACCGATCGCTCGCTGCGCGTGCTCGTGCTGGCCGTCGTCCTGTGCGCGATGTCGGCGGCGGCGGTGAACGTGGTGAGCGCGCTGTTCGCGATCCAGGTGCTCGGCTTCGCGCCCGAGCTGGTGCCGACGCTGATGGTCACGATGGCGCTGGGCATCCTGCTCGCCGCGCGAGTGACACCGGCGCTGGGCGCCCGCGTCGGCGAGGGCGTGCTGATGATCATCTCGCTGCTGCTCGTGGCCGGGGGCTTCGCGCTGCTGGCCGCCGCCGTGGTGCCCGCGCTGGCGTGGGTGGCGTACTTCGTCACGGGCCTGGGCAGCGGCTGCTGGAACGTGCTCTCGGCGACCCGGCGGCAGCGGCTGACCCCGGGGCACCTGATGGGCAGGATCTCCAGCGGTTACCGCGTGCTCGCCTGGGGGCTGATGCCCGTGGGGGCCGCGCTGGCCGGGCCGATCGCGGGTGCGACCACGCTCGGGACGGTGCTCTTCGGCGCCGCAGTGATCGTCGCCACGACCGCGGTGGTGCTCGGTGGGCCGCTGCTGCGCACCGGTGGACCTGGCCACGCCCCGCGCTCTTCGGGCATCTAGAGTACGAGCCGTGAACGTCGCGGAGACCCTCCTCGTCTTTGCGCTGATCCCGCTGGCCATCTACGGCGTGATCGCGCTCCTGACGCTGTGGCCCAAGTTCGCCCGTACCCCGAGGTACAGCCCGGGGCAGGACTGGGACTACGAGCCGGTGTGGTGGACGGCCAACCCGGCCGGTGTGGGCGCGCGCCCCGCCTCCGGTGCCACCGCCGTGGACGCGCAGTCCGTTCGTACCGCTCGGGGAGGTGCCCGTGGTAGCTGGTGAGGTCGTCAAGAAGGAGCTCGACCGTGAGCTCGGTATCGGTGAGGCGCTGACCATCAGCGGCCGCGTCTCGGTGGCCAGGATGGTGTCGCCGCAGCCGCCCACCGTCCCGTTCTCGCCGTCGCAGCTCGCGTCCCTCGACGAGGCGCTGACGCTGGCGAGCAGGCTCACCGGGCTGGACTTCAGCGTCTACCTCGGCGGGCTCGGCGAGGACAGCCGGGCGACCGCCGAGTCGCTGCACGCCCAGATCGGCCCGCGCGCCTCCGACGCCGTGCTGATCGCGGTGTCCCCGGGCGCGCGCGTGCTGGAGGTGGTGACCGGCGAGGAGTCCTCGCGCCGCATCTCCGACCGCAGCTGCAAGCTCGCCGTCATGAGCATGGTCGCCTCCTTCAAGGAGGGCGACCTCTCCGGCGGTCTGGTCAGCGCCCTGCGCATGCTCTCCGACCAGGCGGGCCCCGCCCCCAAGCACTGATCCCGCTCAACGCACAACGCCCGCCCACTGTCGCAGTGGGCGGGCGTTGTCGCGTCAGGGGCTACGAGCGGTCGAACTCGCGGGCCCGGAGCGCGCGGACGACGCCCGCGCGGCCCTCGGTGATCAGCCGGCGCAGCGCTGGGGAGGCCTCACCCTCCAGCCACTTGTCCGCGGCGTCCACCGTGGCCTGCTCGATCGCCCAGCTCGGGAACAGGCCCTCGACGCACGGCTGGGCCTGCTCGGTGGAGCGGCGCGACCACATCTCCGCCACCTCGGCGAAGTAGCGCGGCACGTACGGCGCGAGCAGCTCGATCTGCGCCGGGTGGTAGAAGCCGCCGACGATCGCCTCGTTGATCGCGTTGGGCAGCTCGTCGTCGCGCATGGCCCGCTCCCACGCCTCCGCCTTGGCCTCGGCCAGCGGACGGGCGGCACGGGCGCGCTCGGCGGCGCGCTGACCGGTCGCGGTCTGGTCGGCGGCCAGCTCCGCCTCGATCTCGTCCTCACCGGCGGCGCCGTGCGAGACCAGCGCGTGCAGCAGCCGCCAGCGCAGGTCGGTGTCCACGGTGAGCCCGCGCAGCTCGCGGGAGCCGTCCAGCCAGCCGCGCAGCACCTCGGTCTGCTCCGGCCGCAGCACGGAGCCGCACAGCGTGTTGACGTAGGTCAGCTGCTGGTCGGAGCCCTCCTCCGCGGTCTCCACCAGCTCGAAGAGCTTGGAGGTGAAGCGGAACCAGCCCTCGGAGCGCCACGACGGGTCGGCGTAGGAGTTCAGCGCCGCCTGGACCTGCATCAGCAGGCGCATCACGACGCCGATCTCGGACTCCGCGTCGATGCCGTTGAGCACCAGGGTGATGAAGTCGCGGGCCTTCAGCTCGGCCTCGCGGGTCATCTCCCACGCCGCGGACCAGCACAGCGTGCGCGGCAGGGACTCCTCGACGTCGCCGATGCTGTCGATCAGCGTCGCCAGCGAGGCCGGGTCCAGGCGCATCGCGCAGTAGGTCAGGTCGTCGTCGTTGACCAGCACGAGCTTGCCGCGCGGAGTGCCGACCAGCTCGGGCACCTCCGTGACCTCGCCGTCCACGTCGAGCTCGATGCGGTTGATCCGCACCAGCTTGCCCGTGGTCTCGTCGCGGTCGTAGACGCCGATCGCGGTGCGGTGCGTGCGCAGCTCACCGGCACCCGGCTTGGCACCGCTCTGCAGCACCGCGAAGGAGGTGAACCGGTCGCTCGCGTCGACCTCGAAGCGCGGGCGCAGCGTGTTCATGCCCGTGGTCTGCAACCACTGCGCGCTCCACCACGACAGGTCGCGGCCGGAGGCCTGCTCCAGCGAGCTGAGCAGGTCGGCGAGCGTGGCGTTGCCCCACGCGTGCTTGTCGAAGTACATCCGCAGGCCGGAGAGGAAGTGCTCGATGCCCACGTACGCGACGAGCTGCTTGAGGACGCTGGCGCCCTTCGCGTAGGTGATGCCGTCGAAGTTGACCTCGACGGCCTCCACGTCGCTGATCTCGCACGCGATCGGGTGCGTCGACGGCAGCATGTCCTGCCGGTAGGCCCACGACTTCTCCACGTTGGCGAAGGTGGTCCACGCGCTCTTGTACTCGGTGGCCTCGGACTGCGCGTAGACGCTGGCCCAGGTCGCGAAGGACTCGTTCAGCCACAGGTCGTCCCACCAGCGCATGGTGACCAGGTCGCCGAACCACATGTGCGCCATCTCGTGCAGCACGGTCTCGGCGCGGCGCTCGTAGACGTAGCGGGTGACGCGCGAGCGGAAGATGTACTCGTCGCGGAAGGTCACGCAGCCCGCGTTCTCCATGGCGCCCGCGTTGAACTCCGGCACGAAGCACTGGTCGTACTTGCCGAAGGGGTAGCGCACCCCGAACGCCTTGTTGAAGAACTCGAAGCCCTGCTTGGTCTCGGTGAACAGGCGCTCGTGGTCCATGTGCTCGGCCAGCGAGGCGCGCACGTACAGGCCGAGCGGGATGTCTCCCTCGTCGTCGGTGTAGACGTCGCGCCACTCCGCGTAGGGACCGGCCACCAGCGCGACGAGGTAGGTCGACATCGGCTTGGTGGTGGGGAAGTGGTGGGTCACCGCGCCCAGTTCGGTGCTCTCGGTGCCGGTGGCCGCCGCGTTGGAGATGACCCGCCAGTCGTTGGCCGCGGTCACCGTGAGCGTGTAGACCGACTTCAGGTCCGGCTGGTCGAAGCAGGCGAACATCCGCTTCGCGTCCGCCGTCTCGAACTGGGTGTACAGGTAGACCGACTTGTCCACCGGGTCGACGAAGCGGTGCACGCCCTCGCCGGTGTTCATGTAGCGGCATTCCGCCTCCACGACCAGCTCGTTGGTCGCGGCGAGGCCGGGCAACGCGATGCCGTCCTCCTCGCGGTAGCCGGTGACGTCCAGCTCCACACCGTTGAGCACCGCGCGCCGCACCCCGGCCGCGACGATGTCCACCCACGTGGACGCGCCCGGCTCCGAGCAGGTGAAGCGGGCCGTCGTGGTGGAGCGGAAGGTGGTCTCACCAGGCCCGGCGGCACCATCGGTGAGGTCCAAGGAGATGTCGTAGGACTCCACCTTCAGCAGCGCGGCGCGCTCCCGCGCCTGCTCCCACGTGAGGTTCGGTGCTGCCACGTGTTCACCCCTGTCCTGGTTCGTAGACGTCGACTGCTGGGCATCCAATCACGGACCCCCAAAGAACTTTTTACTACCTGCGCGGGGGAATGGTCAGGAGCCTTCAGGGGTTGGCATCGACATGACCGCTGTTGAGCCTGGCAAGACCCGCGTCGACTTCTGGTTCGACCCGCTGTGCCCGTGGGCCTGGATCACTTCCCGCTGGATGCTGGAGGTCGAGAAGGTCCGTGACGTGGAGCTGGACTTCCACGTGATGAGCCTCTCCGTGCTCAACTCCGGCCGCGACCTCCCCGAGCAGTACAAGGCGCTGCTCACCAAGGGCTGGGGCCCCGTGCGCGTGGCCATCGCCGCCGCCCAGAAGCACGGCCAGGAGGTGCTGCGCCCGCTCTACACCGCGCTGGGCACGCGCATCCACAACGACGGTCGGCAGGACTGGGACAACGTGATCGCGGAGGCCCTCGCCGAGCTGGGCCTGCCCGCCGAGCTGGCCGAGGCCGCGACCTCGACCGACTACGACGACGAGCTGAAGGTCAGCCACCACCGCGGCATGGACCCGGTGGGCATGGACGTCGGCACCCCGGTCATCCACGTCGACGGCGTGGCGTTCTTCGGCCCGGTGCTCTCGCGCATCCCGCGCGGCGAGGACGCGGGCAAGGTCTTCGACGGCGCCCGGCTGCTGGCGGGCTTCCCGCACTTCTTCGAGCTGAAGCGGACGCGCACCGAGGACCCCGAGTTCTCCTGAATCGGTGCACGAAGTGAACGGCGTCACCTCAGCGGTGGCGCCGTTTTCACTGCGTGGGGCTCATGTTCACCCGGCTGTGTCAGACTCGGACATGGCCGCAACGGGGCGGCCACGATCGGCAGGGAAGTGGTAGGCGCAGATGGCGATCAGCGTGTTCGAGCTCTTCAAGATCGGCATCGGTCCGTCCAGTTCGCACACGGTCGGTCCGATGCGGGCAGCGCACACGTTCGTCGCAGGTCTGAAGGCTGACGGCCTGCTCGCCGATGTCGTCCGCGTGCGCTCGGAGCTGTTCGGCTCGCTCGGCGCCACCGGCCACGGCCACGGCAGTGACAAGGCCGTGCTGCTCGGCCTCGAAGGCGAGGACCCCGAGTCGGTCGACACCGACTCCGTCGAGCCCCGGGTGGCCCAGATCCGCGCGACCGGGCGGCTCAACCTGATCGGCACGCACGAGATCGCCTTCGCCGAGCGCGAGGACCTGGCGCTGCACCGCCGCAAGTCCCTCCCGTACCACCCCAACGGCATGACCTTCGCGGCCTTCGACGCCAAGGGCGCCGAGCTGCGCGCGCGGACCTACTACTCCGTCGGCGGTGGCTTCGTCGTCGACGAGAACGCCGCGGGCGCCGACCGGATCAAGGAAGACGACACCGCGCTGCCGTACCCGTTCCTCAACGGCGTCGAGCTGCTGGAGCAGACCAAGCGCACCGGCATGTCGATCAGCGACATCATGCTCGCCAACGAGCAGGTGTGGCGCTCCGAGGCCGAGATCCGCTCCGGGCTGCTGCACATCTGGCAGGTCATGCAGGACTGCGTCAGCGAGGGCTGCCAGACCCAGGGCGTGCTGCCCGGCGGCCTCAAGGTCCAGCGCCGCGCCGCCACCCTGTTCCAGACGCTGTCCACCGAGCACTACACGACCGACCCGTTGCGCGTCATGGACTGGGTGACCCTGTTCGCCCTCGCCGTCAACGAGCAGAACGCCTCCGGTGGCCGCGTCGTCACCGCCCCCACCAACGGCGCCGCCGGGATCATCCCCGCCGTGCTGCACTACTACGCGCGCTTCGTGCCCGGCGCCAACGACGACGCGATCGTCAGGTTCTTGCTCACCGCCGCCGCGATCGGCGTGCTGTACAAGGAGAACGCGTCCATCTCCGGCGCCGAGGTCGGGTGCCAGGGCGAGGTCGGCTCCGCGTGCTCCATGGCCGCTGCCGGGCTGACCGAGGTCCTCGGTGGCACCCCGGAGCAGGTCGAGAACGCCGCCGAGATCGCGCTGGAGCACAACCTCGGCCTCACCTGCGACCCCATCGGCGGGCTCGTGCAGATCCCGTGCATCGAGCGCAACGCCGTCGCGTCCATCAAGGCGATCACCGCTTCGCGCATGGCGATCCGGGGCGACGGCACGCACTTCGTGTCGCTGGACAAGGCCATCAAGACGATGCGCGAGACCGGCGCCGACATGAAGGTCAAGTACAAGGAGACCGCGCGCGGCGGCCTCGCCGTCAACGTCATCGAGTGCTGAGCGTGCGTTCCAACGCCTCGCGGGTGAACTCGGCGGGGTAGGGGGAAGCGGCCAAAGCGTCCGAAGTGGACAGTTCGCCGGACGCGACGGCGCGGCAGAGCTGGGCGACGGCACGCAGCTCTTCGCGTTGGGCGGCGACAAACGACAGGTCGACGGGATCTCCGTGTCCCGCAACGACAACGTCGACGTCGTACTCCAGGATCGTGGTCAGTGCGGTCGGCCAGCTCAGCGGGTGCGCGTCGCCGAACTGGGGCGGAGCGCCGTTCTCCACGAGGTCGCCGACGAAGAGAACGCGGGCGTCCGGAACGTGCACGAGCAGGTCGCCGCTGGAGTGCGCCAAACCCGCGTACACCAGCGAAACCTCCCGCCCGCCAAGGGAAAGCGAAGCGTGGTCGTCGACGAGATCGGTGGGCAGCACCAAAGACGTGCGGTCCAACGCGGCAGCGATCGAAGGCTTGCCCTCGGCGAGGTAGTGGGCACTCCACTTCCGCAGCTCGGAAGCACCGTGCTCGGCCATGTCCTTGTGGCACAACCGATGTGCCCACACCGAAGCTCCGGGGAACGCCGAAGTGCCGAAGCAGTGGTCGAAATGGGCGTGCGTGTACACGACCGTCCACGGGAGCGGAGTGAGCGAACGCACGGCGGCGGCCAGCTCAGCGCCCTGCTCCAGATCACCGCGTGTGTCGATCACCAGGCAGCCGTCATCGCCGACCACGAGCCCGACGGTGAGGTCGAGTTCGGCGTAGCGCCGCACGTACACGCGGTCGGCGATCTCGATCCAGGAAGTCACGAAAGAACTCCATCGCGTAGCTGCGGCGTCACGGTGCTGACGTTGACCTCGGTGGCCAGGCGAACATCATCGGGGTAGCCGGCCGCGATCAGCTCCTTGGCCCCGACGCACTCGTGCAGCAGCGAAGCCCCGGTCGCCGCATAGGTCAGCGCGGCCATCTCCGCCTCGGGCGAGCGCCCACCACGCAACGCCGAGATGATCGCGCCCGCGCCGAGCAGGTCCTCCCAGCACGGCCGCAGCGGGTCGCCGGGCAGCCGCCAGCGCTCTCCGCCCGCGATGACCCCGATCGGGCGGTCACCGGCGAGTTCACGCGCTCGTGCGGCGACGGCGTCGGCGTTGCGGAGGCAGCCGGTCAGCACGTGCGCGCCGGTCTTCGACGCCAGGTCGCACAGCGTCGCCCCGTTCGCCGACGGCAACGCCAGCGTGGTGCCAGCCTCGATCGAGGTCAGCGACGACGGCCGCAGGGACAAGGTCCCACCGAAAGCCTCACCCACGGGCAGACCGGCGAGGCGGGCCTGCGCGGCGGCGGCCTCGTCCTTCCAGCGCAGCGGCATGATCCGGGCGCCCCTGCTGACCGCGATGTCCACGGAAGTCGTGAAGGACAACACATCGACGATGACGAGCACAGCGCAGTCGGCGCCGAGCGCGGTCACCCCGTCGGGTCCCCATTCGAGTCTTACCTGGTAGCCGTCCTGCCGGAACCACGCGTCCACCGGAGCATCCTGGCAAGGCAGAGCAGGGGCGGCCAGTGAATACCCGGACGGCGGATGACAGACTCCGTTTCCGTGCGCGTTTATCTTGGATCGGACCACGCGGGCTTCGAGTTGAAGTCCTACCTCGTCGAGCACCTCACCGGCCGCGGTCACGACGTCGTCGACGTCGGCCCGCACGCCTACGACGCCCTGGACGACTACCCGCCCTTCTGCATCGAGACCGCCCGCCGCGTCGTCGCGGACTCCGGCAGCCTCGGCGTCGTCATCGGCGGCTCCGGCAACGGCGAGCAGATCGCCGCGAACAAGGTCGAGGGCTGCCGGGCCGCGCTGGCCTGGAGCACCGAGATCGCCCAGCTCGCCCGGGAGCACAACAACGCCCAGGTGATCGGCGTCGGCGCCCGCCAGCACACCGAGGAGGAGGCTGCGGCGATCGTGGACGCCTTCGTCGGGACCCCGTTCTCCGACGACGATCGGCACATCCGCCGCATCGGCCTCATCTCGGAGTACGAGAAGACCAAGGAAGCGCCCGTCCTGCCCTGACGCCGGTTGCCGTGCGCTCCCGGTGGGTACCCGGGAGCGCATGGCTCGTGTGCGTGAGTTCGGAACGGCGACGTGGCTGGTGTCAGCCGCGGTCGCCTTCGGCGTGACCGTGGTCGGTGTGCTGGCGCTGTACTTCGCGCAGAGCACGGTCATCATCAACTCCTTCGACGGTCAGCCCCCGTGCGGCCCACCCGACTGCGGCCTCGGCATCGGTGTGTGGCTGATCGTCAGCGCCTTCGTGGTGCCCCTCATCGCGCTCGTCGCCGGAGTGGTGCACGCGCGGCGCCGTCGCGCGGAGCTCGTCGTGGGCAGCGCGGTCCGCTCCGGCCTGCTGATCGCTGCTTGGTGCCTGCTCGGCTACGTTGGCCTCTCCGTGATCGCATGGGGCCCCGCGTGGTGGCCCAGCTGAACCGAATGAGCGCAGATGCCTGAAGGTCACACGCTGCACCGGCTCGCCCGGCTGCACCACAAGCGCTACGCGGGCCACGAGGTGGCCGTGGACAGTCCGCAGGGCCGCTTCGCGATCGGCGCCTCGCTCGTCAACGGGCACGTCTTCGAGAGCGCGGAGGCCGTCGGCAAGCACCTGTTGCACCACTACGGCCCCGACCGCACGGTGCACGTCCACCTTGGCCTGTACGGAAAATTCGCCGAGGAGCCCCGGCCCGTCACGCCGCCTCAGGGGCTCGTGCGGATGCGCATCATCGGGCCGACCCACTGGACGGACCTGCGCGGTCCGACCGCGTGCGAGGTGCTCACGGAGGAAGAGGTCGAGGTGCTGCGCGAGCGCCTCGGGCCGGACCCGCTGCGCGCGGACGCGGACTCCGACAAGGCGTGGCGGCGCATCCAGAACTCGCGCACCTCGATCGCGGCCCTGCTGATGGACCAGCGGATCGTGGCGGGCGCGGGCAACATCTTCCGCGCCGAGGTCCTCTACCGGCTGGGCATCCCGCCGCTGACTCCCGGCCGCGACATCGACGAGGCCACGTGGAAGGCGATCTGGGATGACCTCAAGGAGCTGATGGAGTACGGCGTCCGCGTCGGCCGCATCGACACCGTCCGCCCGGAGCACGAGCCCGAGGCGATGGGCCGCGCCCCGCGCGAGGACCGGCACGGCGGCGAGGTCTACGTCTACCGCAGGGATTCCCAGCCGTGTCTCGTCTGCGGGACACCAGTGGCGATCGCGAAGCTCGTCTCCCGCAACCTCTACTGGTGTCCCACCTGCCAGGCGTAGGAAGGGAGCCGGGCCCACTGGGGGCTGAGGGAAGGGCCCGGCTCCCAGTTCAGGGGATCAGCAGTTGCGGCTCCGGTAGGTGAGGTAGTTCGGGAAGTTCACGTAGCGGATCGCGGAGTTGTTCCACAGGATCGGCACGGGCCTCGCGTTGAGCCGCTGCTCGTAGTGCAGGTGGAACTGGCCGGGGCTGCCGACGTCACCGACCAGGCCGACCTTCGCGCCCCTGGCGACCGTGGTGCCCGCCTTGATCAGCGATCCGCGCTGCATGTGCAGGTAGCGGGTGGACCAGCCGCCGCCGTGGTCGATGATCACGAAGGACACGCCGTCGTTGTAGATGCCGCTGCCGGTGACGCGCCCCGCGTAGCTGGCGCGCACGATCTTGCCCGCCGACGGCGGCTGCCCCATGTCGATCTGGGCGTTCGGGAAGGCGTGCCCGGTGTGCGTGTACGCCCGCCAGATCTGGTCGCAGCCGAAGGGCATCTGGAACACCGGTCGCGCGTCGGGGGATGCCTGTGCGGCCGGGGCGACGAACAATGCGGCGATCAGGCCGAAAAGTAATGTGACGACTCGTGCTTTCATGGCTGTTTCCTTTGCAGGGGAAGGAGTATCAGCACTTGTTCCGGCTGGTCAGGTTGAACGGCCTTCCGGGGACGAGCTGGTAGGTGACGCCGTTGAAGATCGGGCGCACCCATTCGCCGTTCTCGCCGTTGTTGTTGCCGTTGAAGTCGTAGAGCAGCTCGTAGTGCAGGTGCGCGACGCCGGTGTTGACGCTGCCGACCGTCCCGATCCGCTGCCCGGCGGCCACGCGGGTGCCGACGTTGACGTTGCGCGAGCTCATGTGCAGGTAGAGGCTGAAGTAGCCGCCACCGTGGTTGATCTCGACGCCGCCGACACCCGGGTGCACCTCGTTCACCACGCCCGCCGCGGACGCGACGACGGCCGAGCCGCGAGTGACTCCACCGACCCGGAAGAAATCGATCTTCTTGTCATCGGGACTGTGGCCCCGATAGGTGGTGAGCGCCCACGTCTGCCCGCAGGGGAAGGGCAGTTGGAATTTCGGGACCGCCATTGCAGAAGGTTCTTGCTGTGGTTTGTCGGCCAGCGCGGACGGGGAACCGAGAAGTCCCGCCGTCAGCGCCAAGGCGATGCCGGCGACGGCATGCCTGATGCTTTTGTTCATGTGTTTCCTTTCCCGCAGGGAGGGAGGGAAAGGAAAGCGTCGCAGGCTCAGTGAGCAGAAATCTTGCGAGAACCTTGCGCGCAGTAGGCCGCCGCTTCCGCGATGCCCGCGCGCACGTCGGTCGGCAACGGTTCCAGCGGCGGTCCGCCGAGGCCGAGTCCGTCGAGCTGCCCGGTGAAGCCCAGCGGCTCGGGCAGTCCCCGGCCGTGCCGCAACCCGTCCCACAGCCGCGCCAGCCGGTCAGCGTCGCGCGTGTCGCCGCGGTCGCGCGCGATCAGGGCGGCGACGAGCACCCCGGTCAACCGTGAGCGGTCCTGCCCGTCGTCGCGATCGAGGACCGCGCGCAGCACCTCCACCGCGGACTTCAGTTCGCCCCGCCTGCGCAGCAGATCCGCGTGCAGGACCTCCAGCACCGAGTACCGGGAAGCAACCGCGCGCGGCACGGTGGCCAGCCACGCCATGGTCTCCGACACCAACCGCGCCGCCCGCTCGACCTCGCCGCCCGCCAGGTAGGTGAACGCCAGCGCGCGCAGCGGCCCCTGGTGCTCGGCCGCGTGCGGCACGTCGGGCAGCTCTCCGTGCAGCCGCGTGGCCAGCGACCGAGCCGTCTCCCAGTCGCCCCGGCCGAGCAGCGCTTCGATCCGGATCGATTGCTGCACAGGGGATTCCGGCCGATCGAGCACGATCGCGCGGCGCACGTAGCTGTCGCACAGCTCGTTCGCCTCGTCGTAGTACCCCCAGCCGAGCAACGCGCTGCTCGCGGCGCTGAGCACGATCAGGGACTCCTCCCGATCGGACACCAGCGCTTCCACCACCACCTCCGGGATCTCCTCCAGCACAACGGGGTCCAACAGCAGGCTCCGCGCGGTGATCATGTTGGCGCGCGCCTCCCAGAGCTCGCGCGGCCGGTAGCGCCGCAGATCCGCGACGACCTCCGACATCACCGCGATGTTCGCCTCGTTGGCCCCGTCGAAGCCCAATCGCAGCGCGTGGTGGAACCGCAGCAGCGCCCGCGTCGCCGGTTCCGTGGCCGTGGTGCGCAGCGCGCGATCGAGCCACAGCTGCCCCCGCGTGAGGTGGGCGGGGAGCAGGTACCACAGCTCGAAGGTGAGCGCGACGATCTCCGCGACCTCGGCTGCTCGCCCGTTGGCGTCGCCGAACTCCAAGCAGCGGAACAGGTTCTCGATGTCCGGAGCCAGTCCGCGCAGCTCGTCGACCCGGTCCCAGTAGGCGTCCAACGCGTCGATGCGCCGGGCCACGGTGAGCCAGTGGTCGACGTGCCGGTGCGCCGTTGCCTCCGCGTCGCCGAACGCCAGCAGCCTGCGGTGCGCGAACGCCCTGATCATCTCCAGCAGTCGCAGCCGCCTGCCTCGCTCGGCCTGGTACGGCTGCACGAGGGAGCGATCGACCAGCGTGGTGAGCAGCCCGGCGATCTCCTTGCCGCACAGGGGAGGGGCCGCGCACACCGCCTCCGCGTCGGCTGGCCGGAACCCGCCGGGGAAGGTGGAAAGCCTTGCCAGCAGTACCTTTTCGGCCTCGTCGAGGTCGCGGTAGGACCAGTCGACCGCTGCCGTGAGGGTCGCGTGCCGGTCGTCGTCGGAGCCGGTGGTGCGCAGCAGCAGGTCCATGTCCGTGCCCAACCGCGCGGCCAGCTCAGCGACCGGGAACGTGCGAACCCGGCTCGCCGCCAGCTCAAGCGCCAGCGGGAGCCCGTCCAGCCTGCGACAGATCTCTCCCGCCACATCGAGGAAATCCGCGTCCACGCGCAGTTCGGGATCGGCTTGGGCGGCGCGCTCGGCGAACAACTCCACCGCGTGGGGCTCCGGCAGGGGAGCGAGCGGCAGCAGAGCCTCGCCCGCGATGCCCAGCGGCTGCCGCGAGGTGACCAGCACCGACAGCCGTGGCCGTGCGGCGAGCAGCCCGCGAATCGGCCCGGCCAGCTCAGCCGCGAGGTGCTCGCAGTTGTCCAGCACGAGCAGCCGCGCGCCGTCGGGAAAGGCCTCTTCCACGGCGAGCCAGTGATCGGCGTCGACGGGCGCACGAGCTTCGAGCAGCTCCAGCAAGGCATCAGCGGCCTGCGCGGCGCTCCGCAGCGGTGCGAGCGCCACCGCCAGCACGTCCAACCACCGCGCACGAGCGACCTCTGCCGCGGCGTGCAGGGCGAGCGTGGTCTTGCCGGAGCCGCCCGCGCCGGTGATCGTCACCAGCCTGCTCCGCGCGAGCGCGTCAGACACCGCGCCCAGCTCCGCCTCGCGCCCGATCAGCCGGTCCAGGTGCGCGCGGGGCCCTCGCCACTTCGGTGCTGCCGCCACCGCGACGCGCGGCTCTTCAGCGAGGATTTCCTGGTAGAGCGCGCGCAAGCGACTGTCCGGCTCCACGCCCAGCTCGTCGACGATGCGGCGGCGGACCTCGGCGTAACAGGCGACGGCCTCCGCGCTGCGTCCCGCCGAGACCAACGCCCGGATCAGCCGCTCAGCCACCGCCTCCGCCAGCGGGTGCTCATCGAGCAGGTGCCGCAGCTCGCCGACGACCGGCTCCCACGCACCGTCGGCCAGCTCCAAGTCGGCCCACTGGACCGCCGCGCCGATCCGCTGCTGCTCCAAGCCGCCGCGCACGTCGGCCGCCCATGCTCCAGCGACTCCGGCCAGCGGAGCGCCGCGCCACTGCGCCAACGCCTCCCGCAACAGCTCCTTGCGCCCGGCCGTGCTCGTGCGCGCGGAGGCGAGCGCGGCGCGGAACCGGCACCAGTCCACGGCCTCGGGCGCGACGTTCAGCGCGTAGCCCCCGGAGCGCCGCTCGATCGCGGCACGTCCGCCGAAGTGCGGCTTCAGCACGCCGCGCAGCCGGTTCACGTGCGCGTAGACGGTGCTCCGGGCCTCGCGCGGCGGGTGCGCGCCCCAGATCCGATCGGTCAGCGTCTCCAGCGGAACGACCTGGCCGGGCGCCCAGAGCAGGGCCGCGGCGACGCACCGCTGCTTCGCAGGGCCCAGCTCGACCAGCCGCCCGCCCACCCACAGCTCGACGGGCCCGAACATCCGGAAGTCCATGACGTCTCCCGCGGTCCAGGGGTGCAGGCGGGCAACTACACCACCGGGGAACGCGCGGGCCTAGACGGCTTCGAGCACTCTTTCCCGAAACATCCTCGGGAACTTCTCAGAAGTCGAAGTCGCTCCCGCCGAAGTCGAAGCCGCCCATGTCACCGCCGAAGTCGGTGCCGATGTCGCCGATGCTGTCCATGTCGCTCGCCCCGGCCAGGTCGCCGACGCCGTCCAGACCGCCCATGTCGCTGACGGCCGCCGCCGCGGCGACCCCGGCCATGCCGGAGAACATCGCGCCGAACAGCAGCGCGGTCCCGACGCCCCAGGCACCCGCGACCAGCGCGGGCTTCCACCAGGGCTCGCTGTACCAGCCCTGCGGCACCGGCCGCCCGGCCACCATGCCGCCGGGGTAGTAGTGCGGAGTGCGGTTGTCCGGGCGCGGTGAGGCCGTGTAGTTGTGGCCCTGCACCTCGACGTCGCGCTCCTCGGTCACCGAGCCCGCGTGCCGCTGCCCGTTCAGGTCCGGCAGCTCGGGACCGGGGTCCATGTCCATGGCCACGCGCGCCGCGCGGACGTAGTAGAGGCCCTCCATCGCGGTCTGCATGGCGAGGCGGCACTGCGCGGCGGTGTTCGCCTGCTCCATCTGCGAGCCCGCAGCGGTGTAGCGCTCGGACGCGTCGGCCAGCGCCTGCTTGGCGGCCTCGTTCGTGCCGATCAGGTTGACCACCTGGCCGCCGAGGCGCTCCACCCAGCGGCGGGCCTCGGCCTTCGCGTCGTCCAGCTCCCGGCGCTGAGCGGCCGCGCGCTGCCGGGACATCACCACCATCCCGCCGATCAGCGCGATGACCAGCACCAGCAAGAGGAACTCCATCACGGGCCTTTCGATCACGGGACTCGACTCGTCAGTTCAACGGCCGAGACCACCGCGCTGGTTCCCGCTCAGAACAAGTCGGGGGAGTGCGGCTGGTGCTCGGTCGAGAACGCCAGGCCGAGCGCGGCCAGCGCGCCTGGTCGCAGCTCCCTGATCCGCGCGGCCCCGGCCAGGCCCGCCACACCGACGCCGCCGAGGAACAGCGAGCCCAGCTCCGTCGTGCTCAGCACAAGGTCGGCGTCGTCGTCACTGCGCTGAACCCGCGCCACGCCGTCGGAGTCCACGGTGAACCGCCAGCGCCCCGCGTTCCAGGGACAGAAAGCGTCCTCCAGTTCCAGAACGAGGTCGGCGGGCGCGCTGTAATGGCGTTCCACCAGCGCACGGTCCACGTCGACAAGTCGGAGCCACAGCGCGTCGCCGACCTTGCGCGTGGCCGCGCGGTGGTCGACGAGCATGTGCGGCAGGGGATCGTCCACGGCCAGGTTCTCGTAGATGACCTCGCCGGTCAGGTCGAGGTCGAGCAGGTAGCGCCAGATCGCCGAGTGCGCGACCGGGTTCACCGAGGCGATCTCGTGCACCTCCACCTTGTGCTGAGGTCCGCGCAGCGTCCACTCCTTGCGCACCCGGTACGCCGCGTAGGCCTCGGAGAGCACGGCGAACCGGAGCGCGGTCGGACCGTCGTCGTGGTACCAGTGCTGCCAGTCGTCATCGGTGCGGGCGAGCCAGCCGATGCGCGAAGGAGCGACCCGCTCGTAGATCTCTTTCATGGCAACGAAAGCGTCCTCGCGCGGCAGCTCGCGCACGCGCTCGGATCCGCAGTCCACAGTGGACAGAAACGCCGCTCCTCGCGGGACCCCGGTGAACAAGCGCATCGTCGCGAGGCCGTACCCGAAACGCCCGTAGATGCCCGCCTCGGAGCACCACAGCGCGGCGATCGGCTGCGCCGCCTCGTCGCGCAGGCCTTCGAGCTGAGCGCGCATCAGGCTCGTCAGAACACCCCGCCGACGGCTGTCGACTGCGGTCGCGACCGCAGTCACGCCTGCCACCGCGCGCGGTCCGGTTCCGGGGATTGTCATCCTTTTCGAAAGGATTCCCGCCCCACCGATCAGTTCGTCCCCGTCGAATGCGCCGTGGAAGCGCCCGTTGGCGAACTGCACCCGGTCCCGCTCCACCTCGGCCTCGGTGGCCGTCTTCAGGAACGCCGAGTTCACGACCCTGTGGAAGGCCACGAAATCGGAGTCGTCGAGCAACCTGACACGCGGGGTGAATGTGGTCATCGTCACTGTGTAGCCGGGGTGTGTCCGCGCGGCCACCGGTTTTCCGCCAGGAAGTGCGATCACGCACTGTGTGACGGTGGTCAACCTTGCGCAAACAATCAGACCGGCGGGGATAACTTCATTGACATGAATCTGCCGGAGTCATCAACGTTGATGTCCGAAGCGGGCAGGCAGTCCCTTCTCGACCTCGCCGACCGGGCCGACCGGATCGCCGACGAACTGGCCCGCGCCGTGCGCGAGTGGGACATCCCCGCCGAGGCCGGAGAACACCTCGTCGACGACGGCTGGCGCCTCGCCCTCGCCGCCCAGCGCACCAGGGAACTGGCCGCCGACGCCGTCACCGTCGAGCAGCGCATCGCCGTGCTGGAAGCCCAGTTCAGCCAGGACTAGCGCGCAACCTCTCCCGCATCGCCGAGGTGATCTCGGCGAGCTGACCGAGCTGGTCGGGGGAGAGCGCGTCGATCAGGAACGTCCGCACCGTGCGCACGTGCCCCGGCGCGATCCGCTCCAGCAGCGCGATCCCCGCGTCGGTGAGCACCGCCAGCACCCCGCGCTCGTCCAGCGGGTGCGCCACCCTGCGCACCAGACCCGCCTTCTCCAGCTTGCCGACCTGGTAGGTCAGGCCGCTCTTGGAGACGATCACCGCCGCCGCCAGCTCCGTCATCCGCATCCGCCGCTCCGGGCTCGCGGACAACGTCGACAGGATGTCGTACTGCGCGTGCGAGATCCCGGCCTCGTCCTGCAACTGCCGCTCCAGCTGGCGCTCCAGCAGGTTCGTGGCCTCCAGGTACCCGAGCCACGCACGCATCTCCTGCGGTGACAACCACCGAGGCTCGCTCATGCCCCGACTGTAAACGAGCCGGAAAAGACGAAAGACCGTCCACAAAGGACGATCTCCGCGGCGAACCGCCACCCGAGGGCGACGTTGGCCCCCGCCCCCACCGGACCACGCTGGTTCGGAAGGACCCCGCACCGCAGGAGGTTTGGGGGACTCGGTCCCCCGACATCACAAAGGCCGACCCGGCGAAAGCGGCGAAGCCACTGAGCAGGGTCGGCCTTTGGACGAGCGGGTGACGGGAATCGAACCCGCGTGGCCAGCTTGGAAGGCTGGGGCTCTACCATTGAGCTACACCCGCACGACGCCTCGTCAGAGGCGACGCTGGGAAGCCTACAGGCTCCGGCTAGGCTCGTGCGAGGCAGTACCGGGGTGTGGCGCAGCTTGGTAGCGCACCCGCTTTGGGAGCGGGGGGTCGCAGGTTCAAATCCTGTCACCCCGACGATGGGCGACCCGTGTCCGCAGGAATGCGCGGACCGGGTCGTCTTCGTATCGCCGGGGGGCCGAGCCCCCCGAGACCCCCCACGGTGCGTCGTCTCGTCGACCCGGCCTGCTCGCGTTGGTTCCGTCCGCCCGGTGGTTGATGGGGGCCACCGAAAGGTCTCGGTGGGGTCCACATAGACTCGGCGGCTGTTACCCGGGGCCGGATCCGGTTTGCCGGGGTTTGCGCACGCTTGTTGTCCGCACGAGGAGAAATACGTGAAGAGCACCGTCGAGCAGCTGAGCCCGACGCGCGTCCGGATCAACGTCGAGGTGCCGTTCGACGAGCTGAAGGCGAACTTCGACCGGGCGTACCGGAAGCTCGCCAAGCAGGTCCGCATCCCGGGCTTCCGCCCCGGCAAGGCCCCCGCGCGCGTCCTGGAGAACCGCCTTGGTCGGGGCGTCGTCCTCGACGAGGTGGTCAACGAGGCGATCCCGGCCAAGTACCTGGAAGCGGTGAACACCGGCGAGGTGCGCACCCTCGGCCGCCCGGACATCGAGCTGACCAAGCTGGAGGACGGCGACCTGCTCGCCTTCACCGCCGAGGTCGACGTCCGCCCGGAGATCACCGTCCCCGCCTTCGGTGAGCTCGCCGTCACCGTCGACGACGTCGAACTCGCCGACGAAGAGGTCGACACCCAGCTCGACGAGCTGCGGGCCCGCTTCGGCAGCCTGGTCGGCGTCGAGCGCGCGGCCGAGAAGGGCGACTTCGTCGTCCTGGACCTCTCCGCCACCGTCGACGGCGAGGACGTCGAGGACGCCAAGACCTCCGGCCTGTCCTACGAGATCGGCTCCGGCCAGCTCATCGAGGGCATCGACGACGCGCTGATCGGTGCCGCGCAGGGCGAGACCCGCACCTTCACCACGAAGCTGGTGGCGGGCGAGCACGTCGGCAAGGACGCCGAGGTCACCGCGGTCGTCCAGTCGATCAAGGAGCGCCAGCTCCCCGACGCCGACGACGAGTTCGCCCAGATGGCCAGCGAGTTCGACACCCTGGACGAGCTGAAGGCCGACCTGCGCACCCGGCTCGGCCGGGTCAAGAACATGCAGCAGGGCATGCAGGCCAGGGACAAGGTCCTTGAGGCGCTGCTGGCCGTCGTCGAGGTCCCGCTGCCGGAGACCGCGGTCGACGCCGAGGTCGACGTGCGCAAGTACGACGCGCTCTACAACTTCGGCCAGGACGAGGACCGCCTGGCGCAGTGGCTCGAGGGTCAGGACAAGACCCGCGAGCAGTTCGACACCGAGCTGCGCGAAGCCGCCGAGGAGACGGTGAAGACCCAGCTCGTGCTGGACGCCGTCGCCGACGCCGAGCAGGTCGAGGTCAGCGACAACGAGCTGACCGAGCGCATCGTCTACCAGGCGCAGCGCTTCGGCATCAGCCCGGACGAGTACGTCCAGCGGGCCCAGCAGTCCGGCCAGCTCGGCGCGATCTACGCCGACGTGCGCCGGGGCAAGGCCCTCGCCGGGATCGTCCGCAAGGCCACGGTGACCGACGCCTCCGGCGCGGCCGTCGACATGGACGAGCTGTTCGGCACCGAAGAGCCCGTCGCCGCGGCAGCCGAGTGACGACTGAACCCTCCAGGTGTGCCGGGGTTCACCCCCGAAACACGCTCTGAGCGAACGCGGGCGGTGTCGGGACTACGACGCCGCCCGCTTTCGTTAGGGTCGGATACAACAAGATCCTCCCAGCAGCCGGCGGAATCCGCCGTGGCGCCCCGGTGGCGACACGAGATCTTCCAAGGCCACCGAACATCGTTGGAAAAGGCAGGCAGACGTGACGCAGCACGAGACCGTCCCGACGCCCATGATGCGGGCGAGCAGCAGCGGACTGAACCTCAACGACTCGGTGTACGAGCGCCTGCTCCGCGAGCGCATCATCGTCCTGGGCTCGCAGGTGGACGACAACATCGCCAACCAGATCTGCGCGCAGATGCTGCTGCTTGCCGCGGAGAACCCGGACGAGGACATCAAGCTCTACATCAACTCGCCCGGCGGCTCCGTCACCGCGGGCATGGCCATCTACGACACGATGGAGTTCATCGAGCCGGACGTGGCCACCTACGGCATGGGCCTGGCCGCCTCCATGGGCCAGTTCCTGCTCTCCGCGGGCACCAGGGGCAAGCGCTACGCCCTCCCGCACGCGCGGATCATGATGCACCAGCCCTCCGCCGGCGTCGGTGGCACGGCGGCCGACATCGAGATCCAGGCCCAGATGCTGGTCAAGCACAAGCGCGAGATGGCCGAGCTGATCGCGTCGCAGACCGGTCAGACGGTCGAGAAGATCGTGGCCGACTCCGACCGCGACCGCTGGTTCACCGCCGAAGAGGCCAAGGACTACGGCTTCATCGACTCCGTGATCAGCCGCGCCGCCCAGACCCGCTGAACCGCCGAACCGGATAGGAGAGCAGGAACATGATGAGCGAATCACGCTCCCCGCAGTCCAGGTACATCCTCCCGTCCTTCGTCGAGCGGACGAACTACGGGGTCAAGGAGTCCAACCCCTACAACAAGCTGTTCGAAGAGCGGATCATCTTCGTCGGCAGCCAGCTCGACGACGTCTCCGCCAACGACGTCATGGCGCAGCTGCTGTACCTGGAGTCCGCCGACCCGGACCGCGACATCGAGATGTACATCAACTCCCCCGGTGGCTCCTTCACCTCGTTGATGGCCGTCTACGACACCATGCAGTACGTCCGCCCGGACATCCGCACCGTCTGCCTCGGCCAGGCCGCCTCCGCGGCCGCCGTGCTGCTGGCCGCGGGCACCCCCGGCAAGCGCTCCGCGCTGCCCAACACCCGGGTGCTCATCCACCAGCCCGCCACCGAGGGCGTGTACGGCCAGGTCTCCGACCTGGAGATCCAGGCGAACGAGATCCAGCGGGTCCGCCAGCTGCTGGAGACCACGCTGGCACGGCACACCAAGCGCACCCCCGCGCAGGTCCGCGCCGACATCGACCGTGACAAGATCCTCACGGCCGACGAGGCCAAGGAGTACGGCATCATCGACGAGGTCATGCCGTACCGGAAGCTCTCCGCGAACTGATCTCGGCGCGCGAGAAGCACCCGCAGTAGACAAGTGGTCCTGCCTCGACACGCCGAGCGGCGCGGTTTCCGTTGCGCGCTCGGCGTGTTCGAGAGAGGCTTGTGACTCACTTACCGAGGACACGTTCGGAGCACGACAGTTCGGCAGACGTGTCCTACCACTCTCGCTTTTCCGGGTGGGACGGGTACCGTCGAGGACGTAGACGGCCAGGCGCGCGCACCCGTGCGCCGGAGGGGACAGAGGTCAACGGCCATGGCACGTATCGGTGACGGCGGCGACCTGCTGAAATGCTCTTTCTGCGGGAAGAGTCAGAAGCAGGTGAAGAAGCTCATCGCCGGTCCCGGCGTCTACATCTGCGACGAGTGCATCGACCTCTGCAACGAGATCATCGAAGAGGAGCTGGCCGAGGCCGGCGACGTCAAGCTCGACGAGCTGCCCAAGCCCGCCGAGATCCACGACTTCCTCGACCAGTACGTGATCGGGCAGGGCGACGCCAAGCGCACGCTGTCGGTGGCGGTCTACAACCACTACAAGCGGATCCAGGCGGGCGACCGGCTCAAGGACGGCCAGAACGACATCGAGCTGGGCAAGTCCAACATCCTGCTGCTCGGCCCGACGGGCTGCGGCAAGACCTACCTCGCCCAGACGTTGGCGAAGCTGCTGAACGTCCCGTTCGCCATCGCCGACGCCACCGCCCTCACCGAGGCGGGCTACGTGGGCGAGGACGTCGAGAACATCCTGCTCAAGCTGATCCAGGCCGCCGACTACGACGTCAAGCGCGCCGAGACCGGCATCATCTACATCGACGAGGTGGACAAGATCGCTCGCAAGAGCGAGAACCCCTCGATCACCAGGGACGTCTCCGGCGAGGGCGTGCAGCAGGCGCTGCTGAAGATCCTGGAGGGCACCACCGCGAGCGTGCCGCCGCAGGGCGGTCGCAAGCACCCGCACCAGGAGTTCATCCAGATCGACACGACGAACGTGCTGTTCATCGTGGCCGGCGCCTTCGCGGGCCTGGAGCGGATCGTGCAGGACCGGGTCGGCAAGCGCGGCCTGGGCTTCGGCGCGGAGATCCGGTCCAAGGCCGAGACCGACACCGCCGACGTCTTCGGCGACGTCATGCCGGAGGACCTGATCAAGTTCGGCCTGATCCCCGAGTTCATCGGCCGGTTGCCGATCGTGGCGACCGTGGAGAACCTGGACAAGCCGTCGCTGGTGAAGATCCTCACCGAGCCGCGCAACGCGCTCTCCAAGCAGTACCAGCGGCTGTTCGAGATGGACGGCGTCGAACTGGAGTTCACCAAGTCGGCCCTGGAGGCCGTCGCCGACCAGGCGATCCTGCGCGGAACCGGGGCACGCGGCCTGCGCGCGATCATGGAGGAGGTGCTCCAGCCGGTGATGTACGACATCCCCAGCCGCACCGACGTCGCCAAGGTCGTGATCACCGAGCAGACGGTGCGCGAGAACGTGAACCCGACCATCGTCGCCCGCCAGCCCACGCGCCGCGAGCGCCGCGAGAAGTCCGCCTGATCGGGCTATCTCTCCCGGCCAGCTGATGCGATCCCGCTCCCTCCAGCGGTAGTACTTGACTACCTCTGGAAGGGAGCGGACGCATGCGTCGGGGGTATGTGCTCTTGCTGCACGGCTGGACCGGATCAGGCACTGACCACTGGCAGAGCTGGCTCGCCGCCGAACTGCCCAAGTACGGCGTCGCTGTCGACCAACCCCGCTTCCCCGACCCCGCGCACCCGGACCTCGACGCGTGGCTGCCCGTGCTGCGCCACCGCCTCGGCACCGTCCCACCGGACGCCGACCTCGTGGTCCTCGCGCACTCGCTCGGCGGAATCCTCTGGCTGCACCACGCCGCGACGCTGAGCGGCCGAACCCGGCGCGCGCACCGCGTCCTGCTGGTCGCCCCGCCCTCCGCGAGCGCCGTCCACCCCGGCTGGAACGGCTTCCGCGCCGTGGCCCGCGACCCGCGCGGAGTGCGCCTCGCGGCCAGCATCACACGCATGGTCGCCGGTCAGGGAGACCCGTACTGCTCGCAGGCGGAGTCCCGCGCGATGGCCTCGGAGCTGGGCGTGGACCTCGACGTGATCCCCGGCGGCGAGCACCTCAACGCCGACTCCGGCTTCCACCGCTGGCCCGCCGCCCTCGAATGGGCCCTCGGCACCCGCCCCACCCTCCAGGCCCACGCCCCCGCCCCCACCACCTAGGGCCGGTCCTGCGCGTCATCGGGTTTGCCGGTCTTCAAGACCACCCAACCCCCGCCCCCACCGTCTTCAACGACGGCAAACCTCGCGAGGCTGCTGGGTTTGCGGCGGTTAACGATGATCGACAGGGGGGTTTGGTGGTCTTGAAGACACCCCGACCCCCAGCTGCTCGCGTTCCGCTTCTGCGCGACGTTCAGCCAGTAGGGCCTCGACCGCTTCCCCCGCCGGTGAGCGCGCTTGAGCGTGCTTGAGCGGGAGGGCGCGGCGGTCAGGGGATGTGGCGGCCGACGAAGCGGACCACGTCGGGCAGGACGCGGTTGTAGAAGACCTGGTTGTGGCCGCCGGGGCCGGTGGCGGCGACGACGGGGCGGGCGCGCTGGATGTACTGGCGGACGCCGGTGATGAAGCTGTCCTCGGTGCCGCACCACATGCCGACCTTGGCGCCGCCGTGCTTGTCGAGGTTGCGCAGCGGGTCCATGGAGGCCCACTCGGCCTGGTCGCGGAAGGCCTTGCGCTTGCTCATCTCGGTCCACGAGGTGATGAGCGCGGGCGAGATCGCGGCGATGGCGCGCACCGGGTCGCGGCGCTCCTGCCTGCGCCGGGCGTAGAGGAACGCGCCGAAGCCGCCCATGGAGATGCCGGAGACGGCGAAGGGCTTGCCCTCGGGACCGCCGAGGCCGCGCTCGGCGAGCCAGGTCGGGATCTCCTCCAGCAGCATCGCCAGCGGGTTGTCGTTCTGCTGCTGGTGCCAGTAGGTGTTGGCGCCACCGTCGACGGCCACGAAGGCGAACGGCTTGACGTGGCCCTTGGCGACGGCGGAGGCGAGCGCGCCCGCGAGGTCGCCTCCGGGCGCGGAGCGGGCGTTGCCGAAGCGGCCGTGCAGCAGCAGGCAGACGGGCAGGTCCTTGCTGGTGTTGCTGGGCAGGAAGGTGGCGATCTCCACGCTCTGCCTGCGGTAGGCGGAGCGGACCTGCTCCACCCGCATCACCCCGCGCGAGGGCGCGGACGCGAGCACGGGTGTGCTGCTCGGTGCCGGAGCGGGGGGCTTGACCCCCTTCTCGGCGTGGCGCAACGCCCCGCTGCCCGCGGTCACCCCGAGAGTGACCGTGGCGGCCGCCCCCGCGGCCGCTCCCATCAGCACCGTGCGCCTGACGACGCGGCGGTGACTGTTGCCCCCCTGCACGCTGAACCTCCCCTGCGAGCGCGGCGACCGAATCATCCCCGCACTCACTTGACGCACCTCAGGCCATTCTCGTTACCGATCACACGGAATTTATCCTGAGTGATCCGCCTCACACTCGAAAGAGGGTTGTCAGACGGCTCCCTTTTCGCGGAGTTTACGGGCGCTCCGTTCGTCGTAGCCCAGCCAGCTCAAGATCGCGTCGGTGTGCTGCCCCAACCGGGGGATGGCGGTCGGTGACCAGCTCCACTGCGTGGCGTCGACGGGCGGCCGGAGCATGCGGGGGTTCGCGCCGGGAGCGGGCACCTCGTGCCACCGCTCGCGCGCCGCGAGCTGGGGGTGCTCGGCCAGGCCCAGGACGTCCCGGGTGCGGGAGGCGGGCACGTCGGCGGCGTCGAGCGCGGCCAGCACGTCCTCCGCGGTCATCCCCGCGAAGACCGAGAGCAGTTCGGCGTGCAGCGCTTCGCGGTGCTCCACGCGCGATGCCACCGAGGTGAAGCGGGGATCGGTCGCCAGCTCCGGGCGGTTGAGCACGCGGGCGCACAGGCGCGTCCACTGCGGCTCGTTCTGCACGGCGAGGTGCACGGTCCCGTCGTCGCCGCACCGGAACGGCCCGTACGGCGCGATGCTGGCGTGGTGGGCGCCCGAGCGCGGCGGAATCCTGCCGGTGCCCGTCGCGTAGAGCAGCGGCTGCTGCACCCACTCCGCCAGCGACTCCAGCAGTGACAGGCGCAGCGCGGTGCCCTCGCCGGTCCGTTCGCGGTGGTAGAGCGCGGCCAGCACGGCGGAGTGCAGGTGGACTCCGCCGGAGATGTCGGCGACGGAGATGCCCGTGCGCGCGGTCACCTCGCCCTCGCCGGTCAGCTCGATCAGCCCGGCCTCGGACTGCACGAGCGCGTCGTAGGCCTTGCGCTCCGCGTAGGGGCCGCCGTCGCCGTAGCCGGAGAGCTCGCCGACGATCAGCTCCGGGCGGTCGGCGCGCAGCGTTTCCGCGTCCACGCCGAGACGACGGGCCGCGGCGGGGGAGAGGTTGCACAGCACCACGTCGGCGCGCTCGACGAGCTTGGTCAGGACCTCGCGGCCCTCGGGCAGCTTGAAGTCGAGGGTGATCGACTCCTTGCCGACGTTGGCCCACGCGAAGTACGAGGAGACCTCGCCGCACGCGCTGTCGTAGTGCCGCGCGAAGTCGCCGCCGTCGACGCGCTCGACCTTGATCACGCGGGCGCCGAGGTCGGCGAGCAGGCGGGAGGCGTAGGGCACCGCGACGGCCTGCTCGAGACTGAGCACCACGACGCCGGTGAGCGGACCGGTCATCTGTCCACTCTGGACTGTCCTGAGTAGACGTTCATCGACGCCTCCCTGAGAAAGCCGACGAGGGTCATGCCCTGCTCCTCCGCGAGGTCGGCGGCGAGCGAGGAGGGTGCGGAGACCGCTGCCAGAACGGGGATACCGGCCATCGTCGCCTTCTGCACGAGCTCGAAGGACGCCCGTCCCGACACCATCAGCACGCAGCCGTGCAGTGGCACTCGGCCACTGAGAAGTGCCCAGCCGAGGACCTTGTCCACGGCGTTGTGCCTGCCCACGTCCTCCCGCGCGACGAGCAGTTCTCCGTCGGCGGTGAACAGCCCTGCCGCGTGCAGGCCGCCTGTGCTGTCGAAGACGCGCTGAGCGGCGCGGAGCTTGTCGGGCAAGGAGAGCAGCGTGTCGACGCCGACCTTGACGCCGTCCTTCGTGAGGTCGTGGTGGCCCTTCACGCGCACCGAGTCCAGCGCCGCCTTGCCGCAGACCCCGCAGGAGGACGTGGTGTGGAAGTTCCGCTCGACGCCGACCTGAACGGGTGGGACGTGCGCGGCCAGCGCGAGGTCGAGGACGTTGTAGGTGTTCCTGCCGTCCTCGTCCGTGCCGTCGCAGTAGCGCGCGGTCCGCACGTCCTCGACGGCGGTGATCACGCCCTCGGAGAGCAGGAACCCGTGCGCCAGTTCGACGTCCTGGCCGGGCGTGCGCATCGTGACCGTGAGAGCTCGGCCGTTCACGCGCAGCTCCAACGGTTCCTCGGCGGCCAGCGCGTCCGGTCGACGCACCTCGCGGCCGCCGGAGATCCGCAGCACCTGGCGGCGGACGGTGACCCTGCCCATGAGGGCCTCCTTCCTCGGTTCCGGGTGACAGATCCCAATTGTGAGTTTATGTTGCGTTTCTGGCGACGGGAGGCGCTCTGTGGAGTTTCTGAGTCGTGCCCGCATCGTCGCACCGCCCGGATGGAGCCGGTGGTTGGTGCCACCGGCCGCATTGTCCGTGCACCTCGCGATCGGCCAGGTGTACGCGTGGAGCGTGTTCAAGCCGCCGCTGGAGGGCGCGCTCAGGCTCAGCGGAACCCAGAGCGCGCTGCCGTTCCAGATCGGCATCGTGATGCTCGGCCTGTCGGCGGCGTTCGGCGGAACGACGGTTGAGCGCAACGGACCACGCTGGGCGATGTTCGTCTCCGCCGCGTGCTTCTGCTCCGGCTTCCTGGTGTCAGCGCTCGGGGTGGCCGTCTCGCAGTACTGGTTGGTGGTGCTGGGCTACGGCGTGATCGGCGGGGTCGGGCTCGGCATCGGCTACATCTCACCGGTGTCCACGCTGATCAAGTGGTTCCCCGACCGGCCGGGCATGGCCACCGGCATCGCGATCATGGGCTTCGGTGGCGGAGCGCTGATCGCCTCACCGTGGTCGGCCGCGATGCTGGAGGGCTTCGGCAAGGACACCTCGGGCATCGCCGCCACGTTCCTGGTGCACGGCCTGGTCTACGCGGTGTTCATGACGATCGGCGTGCTGCTGGTGCGCGTGCCCGCTGACGACTGGCGCCCGCCGGGCTCGGTCGCTTCGGCGGAGCCCGTCGCCGTGGTGAACGTGTCGGCGCGCAACGCGATCCGCACCCCGCAGTTCTGGTGCCTGTGGATCGTCCTGTGCTTCAACGTGACCGCGGGCATCGGCATCCTGGAGAAGGCCGCGCCGATGATCCGCGACTTCTTCGCGGGCAGCTCCGCGCCGGTGAGCGCCGGCGCGGCGGCGGGCTTCGTCGCGTTGCTGTCACTGGCGAACATGCTCGGCCGGTTCGTGTGGTCGTCCACTTCGGACATCATCGGCCGCAAGAACGTCTACCGCGTGTACCTCGGCGTCGGAGCGCTCTTCTACCTGGCAATTGCCTTGCTGGGCAACACTTCCCAGCTGCTGTTCACCGTCTGCGCGATGGCGGTCCTGTCCTTCTACGGCGGTGGGTTCGCCACGATCCCGGCCTACCTCAAGGACCTCTTCGGGAGCTACCAGGTCGGCGCGATCCACGGACGGCTGCTCACGGCGTGGTCGCTGGCCGGAGTGCTCGGTCCGCTGATCATCAACGCCGTCGCCGACGCGCAGAAGGCCGCGGGCAGGTCGGGGCCGGAGCTGTACACGGCGTCGTTCTCCATCGTGATCGTCCTGCTGGTGATCGCTTTCGTCGCGAACGAGCTCGTGCGGCCGGTGCACCCGCGCCACCACGAGCCCGTCGCCGCGCCCTAGTTCCTGGGAACCAGCCGGATCACGATGGACTTCGACGTCGGGGTGTTGGAGATCTCCGCCGTGGAGTCCAGCGGCACCAACGCGTTCGCCTCCGGGAAGTAGGCCGCCGCGCAGCCCCGCGCCGTGGGGTAGGACACGACCCGGAAGCGCTCCGCCGTGCGGTCCTCGTCGCCCGCCCACTCGCTGACCAGGTCGACCAGTGCGCCGTCGGCGATGCCCAGATCGACAAGGTCGTTGGGGTTGACGAAGACCACGCGCCGCGCGTCCTTCACGCCCCGATAGCGGTCGTCCAAGCCGTAGATCGTCGTGTTGAACTGGTCGTGGCTGCGCAGGGTTTGCAGCAGCAGACGGCCTTCCGGGATGTGCGGCGCCTCGAAGGTGTTCGCGGTGAAGTTCGCTTTTCCTGTGGTGGTGCGGAATTCGCGGCTGTCGCGCGGCGGGTGCGGCAGGACGAAGCCGTCCTTGTCGCGCACGCGCTCGTTGTAGTTGGCGAAGCCGGGGATCACGCGCTCGATGCGGTCGCGGACGCGGTCGTAGTCGGACTCGAAGTCCTCCCACGGGATCGGGTGTGCCGAGCCGAGGACCGCGCGTGCCAGGCGCGCGACGATCGCGACCTCGGAGATCAGGTGCTCGCTGGCCGGAGCGTTGCGGCCACGGGAGCTGTGCACGACCGACATCGAGTCCTCGACGCTGACGAACTGCTCGCCGCTCTGCTGCACATCGCGCTCGGTGCGCCCGAGTGTCGGCAGGACGAGGGAAACCTCGCCGGGCACGACGTGCGAGCGGTTGAGCTTCGTCGAGACGTTGACGGTCAGCGCGCACGAGGACAGCGCGCGCTCGGTGAGCTTGGTGTCCGGCGTCGCGGAGACGAAGTTGCCGCCCATCGCGAAGAAGACCGAAGCGCGGCCGTCGCGCATCGCGCGCAACGAGTCCACGGTGTCGTAGCCGTGCTTGCGCGGCACGGAGATGGAGAACTCCTTCTCCAGCGCGGACATGAACTCCTCCGGCATCTTCTCCCAGATGCCCATCGTGCGGTCGCCCTGCACGTTGGAGTGGCCGCGCACCGGGCACACGCCCGCGCCCGGCTTGCCGATCATTCCGCGCAGCAACAACACGTTCACGATCTCGCGGATCGTCGGAACGGAGTGCTTGTGCTGGGTGAGCCCCATGGCCCAGCAGATGATCGTCCGTTCGGAGTCGATCAGCATCCGCGAGACCTTGGCGATCTGCTCGCGCGGCACACCGGTCGCGGCGTCCACGGCGTCCCAGTCGAGTTCCCGGACCTGTTTGGCGTATGCCGCAAAGTCGTGGGTGTGCGCGTCGATGAACGCGTGGTCCAGCACGGTGCCGGGCGCGGCCTCCTCCGCCGCGAGCACGAGGTGGCCCAGCGCCTGGAAGAACGCGAGGTCGCCGCCGAGCTTGATCTGGCAGAACTCGTCGGAGAGCGCAGTTCCCCTGCCCACGAGGCCGCTGACGTTCTGCGGATTCTTGAAGCGCAGCAAACCGGCTTCCGGCAAGGGGTTCACCGCGACGATGCGCGCGCCGCGCTTCTTCGCGACCTCCAGCGAGGAGAGCATGCGCGGGTGGTTGGTTCCGGGGTTCTGGCCAACGACGATGAGCAGGTCGGCCGACTCCACGTCCTCCAGCGAGACCGAGCCCTTGCCGATGCCGATGGTCTCCTTGAGCGCCGCACCGGAGGACTCGTGGCACATGTTCGAGCAGTCGGGCAGGTTGTTCGTGCCGTAGCTGCGGCAGAACAGCTGGTAGAGGAACGCGGCCTCGTTGCTGGTGCGCCCGGAGGTGTAGAAGATCGCCTCGTCGGGGCTCGCGAGGCCGTTGAGCTGCTCCGCGATCAGCCCGAACGCCCCGTGCCAGGAGATCGGCGAGTAGTGGGTTTCCCCGCGCCGCAACACCATCGGCTCGGTGATCCGGCCCTGCTGGCCCAGCCAGTAGTCGGACTTCTCGGCCAGCTCGGCGATGCCGTGCCTGGCGAAGAACTCGCGGTCCACGCGTCGCCGCGTCGCCTCCTCGGCGATCGCCTTCGCGCCGTTCTCGCAGAACTCCGCGAGCTTGCGGTGGCCCCGCGCCTCCGGCCAGGCGCACCCGGGGCAGTCGACGCCGTCGTGCTGGTTGAGCACCTTCAGCGAGCGCACCGTGCGGCCGACGCCCATCTGCTCGACGCTGCGCTTGAGCGAGACGGCGACGCCGGGGAGGCCCGCCGCCCACGCCTTCGGCTTGCTGACGACCAGCTCGGACTCGTCGACGTCGTGCTCCGGGGGCTTGCGGCTCATACCTTCATCTTGCGTCGTCCTTCGGCTCGGCACCAAGGGAACGCTTGCTGATTAGTGCTTCCAGACCGTCCAGCACGCGCGCGAGGCCGAACTCGAAGTCCATCTCCACCACGTCGAAGGCGCCCGAGCTCCGGAGGCGGTTCATCGTGGGGAAGCGCTCGGGATCGGCCAAGTGTTGCCAGAACTGTTCGCGGCTGGACCACCACTCGTCCTCCGAAAGGCCGGTGTGCCGTTCGGCCAGCCTGGCATCCACCGACGTCCTCGCGGCTCCGCGCACGTAACCGTAGAGGGTGTTGAACACGGCCACCATCTCCTTGTCCGACAAGCCGATCCCGCTCAGCGCCGCGAGCGCGGACTCGTAGCTGGTGACGCTGTTGGGGCCGAGGACCGGTCGGTGCCACGCGAGGTGCAGCACCCAGGGGTGGCGGTGGAACAGCGCCCACTCCTCGCGCGCGCAGACCTCCATCTTCGCCCGCCATCCGCCTTCGACGTGCTCCAGCACCGGGGACTCGGCGTTGACCGTGTCCACCATGACGTCCAGCAGCTCGGCCTTGCCCGGCACGTAGCGGTAGATCGACATCGTGGTGAAGCCGAGCCGTTCGGCGACCGCGCGCATGGACAGCGCGCCGAGCCCGTCGGCGTCGGCGATCTCGATCGCGGCGCGCGCGACGGCGGCCAGCGTCAGCGCGGGCCTGGGACCTCGGCTCGGCCGCGTCGGCTCGCCCCAGAGCAGCTCCAGGGTGCGGTGCGGATCGCCGCTGCTGTACTCGGTCATCGGGGCTCATCGTAGAACTGTGTGCGCTGTACACTGAACTGTGTACGACATACGCGGAGGTGGGCTGTGCGGGTTCGGGAAGCGGTGCGGGCCGAGGCGTCGACGATGGCGGAGGTCCTGGTCAGGGCGTTCGACGCCGATCCGGTGATGGGGTGGGTGTTCGCCGACCCGGAGCAGCGCAGGCGGGTCTACCCGAGGATGATGGCCGCGCTGATCAAGTACTCCTACCTGCACCGGGGCGGCTGCCAGGTCGCGGGCGCCGACGGCGCGACGGCGGGCGTGGCGCTGTGGGTGCCACCGGGCCGGGAGAAGGTCGCGCTGTGGCGCCAGCTCCTCGCCGGGGCGGCCATGCTCGCCAGCGCGGGTCCCGGGCAGTTCTTCCGGATCAGCCGGCGCGGAGCCCGGCTCGAAGCGGCGGTCAAGGCCGCGCATCCCCGTGAACCGCACTGGTACCTGGCCGTGCTCGGGACCGAGCCCCGTGCGCAGGGGACGGGCGTCGGCGGGACGCTGCTGCGCGCCAGGCTGGCGGAGTGCGACCGCGACGGCTTACCCGCGTACCTGGAGTGCATCGAGTCGAACGTGCCGTACTACGAGCGCTTCGGCTTCACGCTGATCAGCGACATCCCCCTGCCCGACGGCGGCCCCACCCTCCACGGCATGTGGCGCGCCTGAACCCGGTCAGGTGCAGGACTCGTCGGTGATGGGGTTGGTGGGGTCGAGGTAGTAGGACTCGTCGTGCTTCGCGGAGGGGCCGGTGGTGGGGGTGAGCCTGCCCTTGCCGAAGGTGGGCGCGAGCAGGCCCTCCTTCGCGGCGGCGCAGTCCATCATGAAGGTGAAACCGTTGGTGGCGCCCGGCCACAGCTTCCCGTCGGTGGCGTCCTCGTAGAGCAGGTACTCCGCCTCCCACCGCTCGGTCGCGATGCGGTCGGTCGGGTCGGCCAGGCGGCGCGGGTCGTCGTGGTGGAAGGCGTAGGCCACGATGAAGTTGGTCTTCGCCACCAGGGCTCCGCGATCCCCGACCGACACGGTCATCGACCCGGTGACCCTGGGCGGGTCGGTGGCGAGGCGGAACTTCGGCGAGATCAGCGTGCGCGCCCAGCCCAGCTCCGCCTGCGTGCCCTTGATGTCCTTGTGCGACTCGGGGGCGAAGAGGTCGAGCACCGGCTGCACCGTCTTGCCCGTCAGCACCTCCGGGTTGAGCCGGGCCGCGACGAGCATCGCGCGGACCTTGTCGGTGAACGCGGAGACCTTGTCCGGGCCGTACTTGCCGACCTGGGCCGGTGGCGGAGCCACGAAGCCCGCGGCGCCCTCCGGCCAGTTCGCCATCCTGGTGCCGAGGAAGGCGTTGACCGGGGCGGGCGCCTCGGTCGAGGTCCCGTCGCGGCCGAGCAGACCGTCGAACCGGCCGTCCTGGTACATCAGCACGCCGACTCCGACGATGCCGATGACGGCCAGCGCGGAGACGATCAAGTTGCCCCGCTTGCGATCGCTCATGGACGGTCCCCCTGCCGAGTGAGTAGCGGCGGAACGCTAACAGCGTGCGCGGCCGGCGCGGGAGATGTCGGATGAAACCGTTTCTCGGCGCTCCGTAAACTCTCCAGGTGTGACCGAGACCCTTCCGCACCAGGCCAGCACCGAACTCCCCGCGCAGTGGGACCACGCGCGGGTAGAGGGCGAGCTGTACCAGCGGTGGGTGGATCGGGGCTACTTCACCGCGCGCCCGGACAGCGAGCGCCCGCCGTTCTCCGTCGTGATCCCGCCGCCCAACGTCACCGGCAGCCTGCACATCGGGCACGCGCTGGACCACTCGCTGATCGACACCCTCGTCCGCTGGCGTCGCATGCAGGGCTACGACGCGCTGTACCTGCCCGGGATGGACCACGCGAGCATCGCCGTCCACACGCTGGTGGAGAAGCAGCTCGTCATCGAGGGCACCTCACGGCGCGAGCTCGGCCGCGAGGCGTTCATCGAGCGCACCTGGCAGTGGAAGAACGAGTACGGCGGCAAGATCCTCGACCAGATGCGGCGCCTCGGCGAGAGCGTGGACTGGACGCGCGAGGCGTTCACCATGGACGAGGCGCGCAGCCGTGCGGTCCAGACGATGTTCAAGCGGCTCTACGACGACGGCCTGATCTACCGCGCAGAGCGACTGGTCAACTGGTCGCCGGCCGCGCGGTCGGTGCTCTCCGACGCCGAGGTCGACCACAAGGAGGTCGAGGGCGAGCTGGTCTCGATGCGCTACGGCGACGGGGACGCCTCGATCGTCGTCGCGACCACGCGCGTGGAGACGATGCTCGGTGACACCGCCGTCGCGGTGCACCCCGACGACGAGCGCTACAAGCACCTCGTCGGCACCTTGATCACCCAGCCGCTGACCGGCAGGCAGATCCCGGTCGTCGCTGACGACTACGTCGACCCCGAGTTCGGCTCCGGCGCCGTCAAGATCACCCCGGCGCACGACCCGAACGACTTCGAGCTGGGCAAGCGGCACGGCCTGCCGATGCCGACGATCATGGACGAGCAGGGCCGGATCGCGAACTCCGGCACCCGCTTCGACGGCATGGACCGCTTCGAGGCGCGGGTGGCCATCCGCGAGGCGCTGCGCGAAGAGGGCCGCATCGTCGCGGAGAAGCGGCCGTACCTGCACAGCGTCGGGCACAGCGAGCGCGGCAAGGAGCCGATCGAGCCGCGCCTGTCCATGCAGTGGTTCGTCAACGTCGGACCGCTGGCCAAGGCCGCGGGCGACGCCGTGCGCGACGGCAAGGTCAACGTCCACCCGGCCGACATGACCAAGCGGTACCTGGACTGGACCGACAACCTGCACGACTGGTGCATCTCGCGGCAGCTGTGGTGGGGCCACCGCATTCCCGTGTGGCACGGGCCGAACGGCGAGATGGTCTGCGTCGGCCCCGATGAGCAGCCGCCGACGGGTCCGGGCTGGCGCCAGGACGAGGACGTCCTCGACACCTGGTTCTCCTCGGGGCTGTGGCCGTTCTCCACCATGGGCTGGCCGGACAAGACCGAGGACCTGGCCAAGTACTACCCCACCAGCGTTCTGGTCACCGGCTACGACATCATCTTCTTCTGGGTCGTCCGGATGATGATGTTCGGCCTGTACGCCATGGACGGCGTCCCCCCGTTCCACACCATCGCGTTGCACGGCATGGTCCGCGACGGCCAGGGGCGCAAGATGTCCAAGACCCTGGGCAACGGCGTCGACCCCATCGAGTGGATGGACCGCTACGGCACCGACGCCGTGCGCTTCGCCATGGTCCGCGGCGCCAACCCCGGCACCGACGTGCCGATGAGCGAGGAGTGGGTCGGCGGCGCCCGCAACTTCTGCACGAAGCTGTGGAACGCCACGCGGTTCGCGATGATCAACGGCGCCAAGGTCGTCTCCAACCCGCCGACGATCGCCGAGCTGACCGACGCGGACCGGTGGATCCTCGGCCGCCTCGACGAGCTGACCGCGGAGATGAACGCCTACCTGGAGGACTTCCAGTTCGCGAAGTCCACCGAGGCGCTCTACCACTTCGTCTGGGACGAGTTCTGCGACTGGTACGTCGAGCTGGCCAAGGTCCAGCTGGCCGACCCGGGGCAGGTCGAGCAGACCCGCGCGGTGCTCGGCCACGTGCTCGACACCGTGCTGCGGCTGCTGCACCCGGTCGCGCCGTTCATCTCCGAGCAGCTGTGGACCACCCTCACCGGCAACGAGTCCCTCGTCATCGCCCCGTGGCCCACGCCGTCCGGTCGGCTGAAGGACACCACCTCCGCCGAGCGCGTCGCCTCCGTGCAGAAGCTCGTCACCGAGATCCGCCGCTTCCGCTCCGACCAGGGCCTCAAGCCGAGCCAGAAGGTCTCCGCGCGCCTTGTCGGCATCGACGCGGCCGGGCTGGGCGGGCTGGAGAAGGCGCTGCGCTCGCTGGTGCGGCTGACCGAGCCCGACGAGTCCTTCGCCGCGTCGGCCTCCTTCGAGCTGGGCCTGCACTCCGGCCCGGTCACCGTGGAGCTCGACCTCTCCGGGGCGATCGACGTCGCGGCCGAGCGCAAGCGCCTGGCCAAGGACCTCGCCGTCGCGGAGAAGGAGTTCGCGGGCACCGACGCCAAGCTCAACAACCCCAAGTTCACCGACAAGGCCCCGGCCGAAGTGGTGGAGAAGATCCGCGCGCGGCGCGCGGCGGCCCAGGCCGACATCGACCGCGTCAACGCCCGCATCGCCAGCCTCCC
>NZ_BAABAL010000017.1:376441-624559 GCF_039537405.1 Allokutzneria multivorans
CGGGGGCGAGGGGCATATGCGCCGGTCGTAGACTTGGCGGACGTGAACCGGACCCCCGTGCACCGAACCCCGTCGGGGGAGTGACGAAGTGCCTCGAACCGATCCCGCCGCCCTCGCCGCCTACGCCGCGGTCGAGGCCGAGCTGAACCAGCGCTGGCCGGAGACGAAGCTCGAACCGTCCCTGGACCGCATCCGCGCCCTGGTGGACCTGCTGGGCGAGCCGCAGCGCTCCTACCCGGTGCTGCACCTCACCGGCACCAACGGCAAGACCTCCACCTCGCGGATGCTGGACGCGCTGCTGACCGGCCTCGGGCTGCGCACCGGCCGCTACACCAGCCCGCACCTCCAGCTCGCCACCGAGCGCATCAGCGTGGACGGGGCGCCGATCAGCGTCGAGCGCTACGTGGAGGTCTACCGCGACATCGAGCCGTACCTCGGGATGGTCGACAAGGCCTCCCAGGACGCCGGGCAGCCGTCGCTGAGCAAGTTCGAGGTGCTGACCGCGATGGCCTTCGCCGCCTTCGCCGACGCCCCGGTCGACGCGGCCGTCGTCGAGGTGGGCCTCGGCGGCTCGTGGGACGCCACCAACGTGGCCGACGGGCAGGTGGCTCTCATCACACCGATCGGCGTCGACCACGTCGAGTTCCTGGGCGATGACGTGCTCAAGATCGCCGAGGAGAAGGCCGGGATCATCAAGCCCGGCTCGGTCGCGGTGCTCGCCGAGCAGACCGGCGACGTGGCCGCCGTGCTCCTGCAGCGGTGCGTCGAGGTGGACGCGACCGTGGCCCGGCAGGGCATGGAGTTCGGCGTTCTGGAGCGCGAGGTCGCCGTGGGCGGGCAGATGCTCAAGTTGCAAGGCCTGAGCGGCGTCTACGACGAGATCTTCCTGCCGCTGCACGGTGAACACCAGGCGAAGAATGCCTCGCTCGCACTGGCCGCCGCCGAGGTCTTCTTCGGTGCCGGGCCGGATCGGCAGCTCGACATCGAAGCCATTCGGGTGGCGTTCGCCGGTGTCTCCACGCCTGGGCGGATGGAGCGGATGCGGGCAGCACCTGCGGTTCTGGTCGACGCGGCGCACAATCCACATGGTGCCCGCGCGCTCGCGGCCACCATCACGAGTGAGTTCGCGTTCCGTCGACTGATCGCTGTAGTCGGGGTGATGCGCGACAAGGATGCTTCCGGCATCCTGTCAGAGCTGGAACCGGTGGTCTCCGAAGTGGTGCTCACCCAGAACTCGTCCCCGCGCGCGATGGACGCCGACGAACTCGCCGGCATCGCCCGCTCGGTGTTTGGCGAGGACCGCATCGTCGTCGAGCCCAGGCTCGAGGACGCTATCGAGGTCGGCGTGCAGCTGGCCGAGGAGACCGACTCCCCGGACGAAGTCCTGTCCGGTGGCGGTGTGCTGATCACCGGTTCCGTGATCACAGCTGGGGATACCCGCGCACTTTTTGGCAAGGAGCCGTCATGAAGTCCTGTTCCCGTCCCACGACGCCGGTACACACGGCCAACCGGGACGCCGAGTTCGATGATCGTCCCTGGCGCGTCGTCCGCGGGTTCTCCGTGGTCAAGGTCGCCCAGGAGCGCGCCATGCGGTCCGTCGTGGCGGGTGGCCCCGCCAACCGGCGGCGCTCGCGATGACGGAGGCGCCGACGACGCCCGGCCCCCAGGTACGGCGGAAGGACCCGTGGAAGGGTCTTCGCGGCATCCAGGCGGGAACACTGGTGATGGAGGCGATCACGGTGGCGCTGTCGCTGCTGGTCATCGCCAAGTTCGACGGCATCACCAGCACGGGCGCCATTCTGGTCGGCGCGCTCGCGGTGGCGATGGTCGTGGCCAGCGGGGTTCAGGGCAAGCCGTGGGGCGTCGGCCTCGCGGTCGCCCTGCAGGTCCTGATGATCGCCTCCGGTTTCGTGGTTTTCGCACTCGGCGTGCTCGGAGTGGTGTTCGCCCTGGTCTGGGGCGCGCTGCTGTGGCTGCGTCAAGATCTTCGACGTCGAGAGGCCGCGCACGCCGCGGCCTCCTGACGCTTCCCCGCCACCCCGCTTCTGCTAACAGTGTGGGGTGGACTTCTGGACGGAACTCATCGGGAACCAGGCCGCGCCACCGCCGCCGGTCGTCCTGGTGACGGGCGCGCTCGCCCTGGTCGTCGTGCTCTCGGGCACGCCGTGGCGGGTCGCCCGCAACATCATCACCATCGTGCACGAGGCCGGGCACGCGCTGGTCGCGGTCCTGGTCGGCAGGCGGCTGAACGGGATCAGGCTGCACTCGGACACCTCGGGTGTGACCGTCTCGCGCGGCCGCCCCACCGGCCCCGGCATGGTGTTCACCTCACTGGCCGGCTACATCGCCCCGTCGCTGGTCGGCCTCGGCTTCGCCGCGCTGCTCGGCTCGTCGCGGATCACCCTGCTGCTGTGGGTGTGCACCGCGGTGCTGCTGCTCATGCTGATCATGGTGCGCAACGCCTACGGCGCGCTGTTGCTGCTGGTCACCGGTGGCGCGCTGGTGTCGGTGTCGCTGCTGACCACCAGCGGCGTTCAGGCGGCCTTCGCCTACCTGATCACGTGGTTCCTGCTGCTCGGCGGAGTGCGACCGGTCAGCGAGCTCCAGCGCAAGCGCAGCCGTGGCCGCGCGCGGGACTCCGACGCCGACCAGCTCGCCCGGCTCACCAGCACCCCCGCGATCACGTGGGTGCTGGTCTTCTTCGTCGTCACACTCGGCTCGCTCGGCCTCGGCACCGCGTGGATGCTCACCGGCATCCTCTTCTGACCCGCTGAGGCGAGTTGGGTGGTCTTCAAATCCCACGAACCCCACCCGCAGCGGTCGCCAACCGCCCCCTACCTCGCGAGCGCGGAAGGTAGTGGGCGGTTAGCGATGTTCTGCGAGGGGGTTGGGCGTACTTGAAGACCACCCAACCTTTCGCCCGTGGCATTCGCTGACGTCGGCGACCCGGTGTGGTCTGTCCCTGTGACGGCAGAAGGGCCAGCCGTGTGGCTGGCCCTTCTGAGTAAAAACGGGGGCTCTGCTTGAGCTACACCGGCTTTCGCCGGGCCGGGACTCGCACCTCGGACCTCCCCGCTCCGGTTACCGGGTTACCAGGTGTGTGACTTCTGGCGGGTAGTCCGCCGTCCAGCCGGAAAGCTGGCTTCGAGTTCCTGTACCACTACGTGAGGTCTGTGCACTTCTTCGCGTCGGGGTCCGCTCCGGCCTTGGGGACCCAGCGGATGTTGGCGAAGGACGCCTGGAACGCGGCGTCGGTGTAGACCAGGAACGGGGTGTTGACGGTCTCCGGGTCCAGGCCCTTCTCGGCGAAGCAGGCGATCGGGATCTTCACCGTGGACTTGGTGCCGACGGGCAGGTCGGTGAAGAGCTTGGTCGCGGCGACCTCGCCCTGGCACGGGTACACGCAGTGCGAGCTGATCACCGTGCGGCCGGCGGGTTTCTGGCCGACGATGACGTCGAAGGTCAGCGCGGCGTTGGCGTTGAGGTAGCCGCGCAGATCGGTGCCACCGGCGGGGTTCTGCAGGAAGACCTGGCCGGGTGCGGTGCCGTTCCAGGTGACCTTGAGGCCGTCGCCCTGGAGGTTCACGTCGGTCGGGACGGTGGTGATCGACGCGTGCGATGCGGTGCCGTCGGGGCCGATCTCGGTGCCGCCCCAGTTCTCCGGGGAACCGATGAAACCCTTGTACGGCGCGATGTCCTGGCGCACGAAGACTTCCAGGTCCTCATCGGCCTCGCCGCCGCCACCGCCGCCGCAGTTGGCGGGCGAGGTCTCGGGGAGCTTGCCGACCCTGCCGGTCTCCCAGTTGTTCAGGCCGTAGCCGAGCCGGAACAGCGGGTCGTAGCCGGCGGTCTCCGGGTTCAGCGGGGTCTGGCACGCCTCCTTCGGCCAGGAGTACGGCAGCTTGCCGGTGTAGCCGATGCCGGTGTTCCACCCGCGCACCAACATGTCCGCGACGCCACCGCCCTCGGTGCCGGGCAGCCACGCGGCGACGAACGCGTCGGAGCGGTTGAGCTCCTTGTTGACGTGCATCGGGCGCCCGGAGACGTAGACGGTGACGACCGGGGTGCCCTTGCCGCTGACCTTGTCGAGCACGGCGAGGTCGTTCGGGTAGAGCTTGGCGGCCTCCAGCGTGCGCTTGCCGATGTCGCCGTTGCCCTCCGCGTACGGGGTTTCGCCGATCACGGCGATCACGGCGTCGAAGCCCTTGGGGTCGACGTCGCCGTTCTCGCTGAAGGTCACGTTCGCCTTGCCGAGCGCGTCCTTCAGGCCACCGAGGATGGTGGTGCCGTTGGGGAAGTCGGCGTTGGTGTTGCCGGTGCCCTGCCAGGTGAGCGTCCAGCCACCGGTCTGGTTCTGCAGGCTGTCGGCGCTCTTGCCGACGACGAGCACCTTGGCGCGGGGCGACAGCGGCAGGACGCGGTTGTTGTTCTTCAGCAGCACCTGCGACTTGCGCACGGCCTCGCGGGCGATCTTGCGCGCGTCCTTGGCGTCGGGCTTGCCCGCGTGAGCGCGCGCGGAGGGCTTGGGCGCGTCGAGCACACCGGCGCGAGCCTTCACGCGGAGGATGCGGGTGACGGCGTCATCGATGCGCGCCAAGGGGATCTGGCCGCTCTCGACCTGCGCGACCGTGTTGGTGATGAACGCCTTCCAGTCGTGCGGGACCATGAAGACGTCGATACCGGCGTTCACCGCGCGGGCGCAGCTGGCGTTGGTGCAGCCCTCGACCTGGCCGTGGCCGTTCCAGTCGGAGACCACGACGCCGTCGAAGCCGATCTTGTTCTTGAGGATGTCGTTGAGCAGCAGCTTGCTGCCGTGGATCTTGCCCTCGGTGATGCCGAGCTCGGGGTTGGTCCAGCTGTTGAACGAGGCCATCACGGTCTGCGCGCCCGCGGCGAGCGCGCCGTAGTAGCCCTGCCCGTGCGTGTTGATCATGTCGGCCTTGGACGAGGGGTTCACGCCCTGGTCCTTGCCGCCCTGGGTGCCGCCGTCACCGATGAAGTGCTTGGCGGTGGCGATCACGCCGTTGCCGCCGATGCCCCTGGTGTTGTCGCCCTGAAGGCCGCGCACGGCCTCGTAGCCGTAGGCGCGGGTGATCCTGGGGTCCTCGGAGAAGCCCTCGTAGGTGCGGCCCCAACGGTCGTCCTTCACCACGGCCAGCGTCGGCGCGAACGCCCAGTCCTGGCCGGTCGCGCGGACCTGCTCGGCGGTGGCCTGGCCGATGTCGCGGATGAGGCACGGGTCCTGCGCGGCGCCGAGGCCGATGTTGTGCGGGAAGACCGTGGTGCCGAAGACGTTGTTGTTGCCGTGCACCGCGTCGATGCCCCAGATGGCGGGGATCTTGGTGCGGCTGCTGACCGAGGCCTGCCAGTACGCGTCGGCCAGGTCGAGCCACTGCTTCGGCGTCGCGTGCTTGTTCTTGTCCGGCCAGGAACCGCCGCCGTTGAGCACGGTGCCGATGGAGTACTGCTTGACCTCCTCCGGCGTGATCGCGGCGATCTCCGGCTGGGTCATCTGGCCGATCTTCTCGGCCAGGGTCATGTTCTTGAGCAGCCCGGCGACGCGGCGCTCCACCGCGGCGTTGTCGGTGATGTTGCTGCGCACCTTGGGCCAGTCGGAGTAGGTCGGCAGCTTCTGGTCGATCCGGGCGCAGCCGTTCCAGCCGAGGTCGGGCTTGCCGACTACGGGTTGCCGCGCGGTGTCGGGCGCGGGGGCGGCCTGTGCCAGCCCCGGTGCCGTGCTCAGCCCCAGCAGGGCGGCGAGCCCCACGGCGAGCAGACGTGATCTGGCCATGACGATCCGATCTTGAGCGGGACACGGTCAGGAGGCGGCGGCGCCGATCCTGACCGTCCCGTCACGGCCGTGTCAAGGTTTTCATGAAAGCGCTCTCATAGGTCCAGGCTGGGCGTTTGCCTCATTCGCGGTCACTTCGGCTGGACGATGATGGGGGAGCCCTGGGGCACCGGGAGCACCTGGACCTTGCCGGACTTGATCGCCTCGTTCACCGCCTGCTGCTGCTGGTACTGCTGGTAGCCCGCGATGCCACCGGGGAAGTTGGCCGCGGCCTGCTTGTCCACCTCGGCGGCCTGGCTGCGCAGCTCCGCCGCCTGCTTGTCGGTGAGGCCCTGCACCAGGGCGGGCTGGATGCTCGGCTTCTGCAGCAGCACCGAGTTGATCGTGATCAGCTCCACGCCGAGGGTGAGCGTCTTGAGCGTGGCGGGCAGCTGCGTGAGCACGTCCTTCTCCCACTGCGCCTTGGAAGCGGCGTCCGTGTAGAGCTTCTGCCACGGGTACTTCAGCGCCTCGTTGTCGGTCGCGCGGTCCAGCGCGGCGCCGACGTAGTTGCGCAGCAAGGAGGTCCAGCCCGGCTTCATCTGCTCGCCGCCGTCGTCCGGTGCCGCGTCGTACTTGTAGGCGATCAGCTCGTGGAACATCTGGAGCTTGCCGCCGGGCCACTTCTTGCCCGTGGGATCGGTGAACTCGGCGCAGTCGGTGTTCAGGGTGAACTTCACCGTGCCGGTCACCTTGATCTCCTGCGAGTCCTGCGTGGTGGAGGTCAGCGGCGCCGAGTCGATCCCGTCGCCCTCGCCGAAGGTGAAGTCGCGCTGGCCCGCCGGGTAGTAGTAGTGGTCGTCGTTGACGTCGCTGAAGTCGAGGTCGTTCTCGCACTCCACGAAGTTGCGCGAGTCGAAGGGGCCGTTGCCGTACTGCAACGACACCTCGCTGGAGGTCGGGTTGGCGATCGAGCAGCCCGTGGCGAACAAGGCCAGGGCGAGCAGGGTGACACTGGCACGGGTCCTCATTTCCGCTTGGTACCACGGAATCCGCGGGACCCCTCCCGTACTGCCCAAGTCCAGATCCGATCGGTAGGGCTCCGTCATGAAGGGGCCATGAGGGGGATAGGCGAGGCGGCCTCGCGTACCTAGGCTCGCTGTCGTGCTGAGCCGAATCGCGGGCCTTGTCGGAGCGTTGACCATCGCGCTGAGCGGCGTGCCCGCGCAGGCCCAGACGGCCGATCCGCCGGGGACCGTGGTGCCCGTGCAGGTGTCCGGCGACCCGGCGAAGCGCTTCAACCTGGTGATCGTGCCCGACGGCTACACGGCGGCGGAGCTGCCGAAGTTCCGCGAGCACGTGAACAAGCACCTCAACGTGATGTGGACGCTGGAGCCGTTCAAGTCCTACCGCAGCTACGTCAACGTGTACACGGTGGAGGTCGCTTCGCCGGAGTCCGGTGTCAGCTGCGACCCGAACCTCACCTCGCCGCAGAAGAAAACCCCGCTGCGCATGGGTTTCTGGGGCGGTTGCAACGCGTCGAGCGTGCAGCGACTGCTCACAGTGGACAGTGCGGCGGTGAACCGGTACGCGGATCTGGTCACGGGCACTTCGGGTTCGAACCGCCAGCTGCTGGCCATCGCCAACAGCGACACCTACGGCGGCGCGGGCGGAACGTACGCAACAGCCTCCGGCGGGAACGCGTTGTCCGCGCTCATCACGCCGCACGAACTCGGGCACTCGTTGGGCAAGCTCGACGACGAGTACGACTACTACCAGCGCGGAGTTCGCGGCGGGACGTTTACCGGAAGTGAACCGGGCTCGGTGCACCACACGCTGCTGACCGAACAGCAGATGAAGGAGCAGCAGAAGAAGTGGTGGCGCTGGCTGGGCGAACCGAGCGAGTCGGGCGGCGTGATCGGTCGCTACGAAGCCGGACTGTATGCCAGCAAAGGGGTTTGGCGGCCCAGCGCGCACTCGATGATGAAGACGCTCGGCTACTACTTCGACCAGCCGAGCCGTGAGCGCATGACGGAGAAGCTGTCCGCGAAGACCACGCTCATCCAGGACAGCACGCCGGACGCCAAGCCGATCGGCGCGGATCGCGTGGTGTGGGTGGAGCCGCAGCACCCGGTCAGTCATCGGCTCGAAGTCACGTGGACGCTCGACGGGAAACCCTTGGACGCCAAGGGAACTCGTGCGGTTGACCTTGCCGCGCTGAAGCTCGCTCCCGGTAAGTACTCGCTCACGGCGACCGTGGTCGACCCGACCGAGTTCGTCCGCGATCCCGCGATTCGCGCGGCGTTGACGAAGAGCCGGACGTGGTCCGTGGACACCTCGATCACCACTCCGCGTGAGCCCGTCGCGGTCGACTTCCTCGCCTCGACGCCGATCGATCGCCCCGTTGGCGCAACGGATGTCGTGTACGTGCAGACCTCACGTCCTGTTGCGCAGCAACCTGAAGTGACGTGGAAGCTCGACGGCAAGCCGGTCAGCACTTCCGTTGACGGCCGCGACCTAGACCTTGGCGCGCTGCGAATCGCCAAGGGGCAGCACAACCTCACTGCGACGGTGGGGGAGCGCACGCGGACTTGGACGGTCGATGTCACGGGGCCGACGGTGCGGCCGGAACTGTCCAAGCCGTTGCTCACCATCAACAAGCCCGGCAAACCCGCCGAGTATGTGTTCAACGGTCCCTTCACCATGCGGCTCACGGCGACCGACAACGCCAAGGGCTTTGTCGTGCCGGAGTTCCGCACCAACGGCGATGGGTGGTTCAACTACTTCGGCTGGCCGACCGACGCGTCGAAGCCGTTTCTGTTCACTCCCAACGGCACCGTGATCGACGACCTCGTCTACGGCAAGCTCGGCAAGCCGCGACTGTCCCCTTGGGACGATGTGCCGCCGGGATATGGCAAGCACACCATCGAATACCGCGCGATCGATCCTGCGGGCAACATCGGCGGCTCTGAACAGTTCGGCGTGACGCTGCTGCGCGAGCCTCCGGCATGCACCACGACGATCACGGGCCGTCGCGTGGGGCCGCTGAACATCGGCTCCGGCGTCACGTGCCTTGACCGTGCCGACGTGGTCGGGCCGGTGACCGTGGCGGCTGGGGCGTCGTTGGTTTCCACGGGGTCTTCGATCGTTGGTCCCGTGACGTCCTCCGGCGCGGCGAACGTGCACCTGTTGGACAGCAACGTCACCGGCTCGGTGGAGGTCGTCGGCGCGACCGGAGACGTGACGGTGGTTGGCGGTCGGGTCAACGGGTTGGTGCGCTTGGCGGACAACAAGGCGCCCGTGTTGGCGGGAACCCAGGTCTACGGGGTCATCCAGTGCTCCGGGAACGCGTCGGTGCCCTCGAACCTTGGTGCTCCGGTCGCCGGGATCGGTGCCGCGCTCGGGCAGTGCGCGTCGCTGCGATGAGGCCGATCGGGTAAGCAAGCTTTTGCAGTCCGCCAAGCCTTGATCTGGCTTGGCGGGCATGGAAGCCTGCGGTTTCCCTGCCCTTAGGCTGCAAAAGTTTGCGACAAGGAGGTCGCATGACTCGGCGACCGCTGGCTGTACTGCTGGTTTCGTCCGTGCTCGCCGCGCTCTTCGCGGCTCCGGCGGAGGCAGCTCCGGCCGAGACGGACCTCACCAAGGCGAAGGCGGTCTGGGTCGGCCGCGACCACGTCGTGTGGAACGGGCCGACGACCGCCGGAGAACACGAGCTGCGGCACGACCCGCAGGGCTCGATCAAGGTCGTCAACGGCCGGATCGAAGGCGGAACGCCGATCACGTTGCGGCCGGAGCCGAACGGGCTTCCCGCCGGGATCGCCGCGAAGTTCCCGCACCTGCGCGGGAAACCCGTCTACAAGCTCGCCAGCTCGGCGACTGCGGCGGAAGCTCTGCGCGGCCAGGTCGTCGCGGCCCACCGCGAAGGCGGAGCGCTCAAAGACGCGACGGGCGTGCAGATCGCAGGCGTGCTCGACGATCTGTATGCGGCGCAAGCGAGTCAGCGCACGTATGGGCCGACTTTCTCTGGCGCGCAAGCAACTCTGCGTGTGTGGGCGCCCACCGCGCGATCGGTGAAGCTGCGCCTGTTCGACTCGGTGAGCGCGCAGCCGAAGGTGCTCGACCTCGCGCGAGACGCGGCTTCGGGCTCGTGGTCGGGCACGGGTGCCTGGCGCGACAAGTACTACCAGTTCGAGGTTTCCGCCTGGCAGCCCGCGACGCAGCGCGTGGAGACGGTCGCGGTCACTGACCCGTATTCCCTTGCGCTGAGCGTGGATTCGACGCACTCCCAGATCGCCGACCTCGCCGAAGCGCGGACGATGCCGAGCGGCTGGCAGGCCGACGTGGCCAAGGGGCTCGGCGACGATCCGACCGAGCACGCGATCACCGAGCTGCACGTGCGGGACTTCTCGATCGCCGACTCCTCGGTGCCGGAGAACGATCGCGGCACCTACAAAGCCTTCACCCACCGCGAATCCTTCGGCATGAAGCACTTGAAGCGGTTGGCGCAGGCGGGCATGGACACCGTGCACTTCCAACCCACGTTCGACATCGCCACGATCCCGGAGCGCCGCGCCGACCAGGCGAAGCCCGCGTGCGACCTCGCGTCCCTGCCCGCCGACTCCGACCAGCAGCAGGCGTGCGTCGGCGCGGTCGCGGCGAAGGACGGCTTCAACTGGGGCTACGACCCGCTGCACTACGACGTGCCCGAGGGCTCATACGCGACGCCCGACGCGCAATCTGGCTGGGCGCGGTCGAAGCAGTACCGCGAGATGGTGAAATCCCTGCACGACAACGGTAACCGCGTTGTAGTGGACGTGGTCTACAACCACACGGCGGCTTCAGGCAACGCGGCGCACTCCGTGCTGGACCGAGTCGTTCCCGGCTACTACCAGCGGTTGCTGGACGACGGGTCGGTCGCGAACTCCACGTGCTGCGCGAACACCGCCTCGGAGAACGCGATGATGGGCAAGCTCGTCGTGGACTCCGTCGTGCGATGGGCTCGACTGTACAAAGTGGACGGTTTCCGGTTCGACCTGATGGCCCATCACCCCAAGGCGAACATCCTTGCGGTGCGGTCCGCGTTGAACGCGCTCACGGTGGCGAAGGACGGCGTGGACGGCAAGCGCGTGCACCTCTACGGCGAGGGGTGGGACTTCGGCGAGGTCGCGGGCAACGCGCGCTTCGAGCAGGCCAGCCAGGTCAACATGGCCGGGACCGGCATCGGCACGTTCTCCGACCGGCTTCGCGACGCGGTGCGCGGCGGCGGGCCGTTCGACGGTGACCCGCGTGTGCAGGGTCTCGGTTCCGGGCTGGCCGGAGCCGCGAATGGTTCGCCTGCCAACGGTTCCGCCGAACAGCAGGCCGCGCGGCTGGCGAACTACACCGACCTCGTGAAGCTCGGAATGGCGGGCAATGGCGCGAACTTCCGCTTCCGGTCCACCGCCGGGCATGACGTCAACGGCCGCGACGTTTCCTACAACGGCAGCGCTGCGGGCTACACGGCCTCTCCGGTTGAGGCGGTCACGTACTCCGACGCGCACGACAACGAGGCGCTGTACGACACCCTTGCTTTCAAGTTGCCGCAAGGGACTTCGATGGCCGACCGCGTCCGCATGCAGGTGGTCGCGCTCGCGCCGACCCTGCTCGGGCAAGGGCAGCCGTTCGTGCTCGCGGGCACCGAGTTCCTGCGCTCGAAGTCCATGGACCGCAACAGCTATGACTCGGGTGACTGGTTCAACCGCTACGACCCTTCGCTGCGCACTTCGGGCTTCGGCGGAGGTCTTCCGCCCGCGCGCGACAACCAGGACAAGTGGCAGTACTCCAAGCCGCTGCTGGCCGATCCCGCGCTCCGACCGTCCACTTCGGACATGCAGACCTCGTTGGACCGCACCGTGGACCTGTTGCGGATCAGGAAGTCCTCGCCGCTGTTCACGTTGAAGGACCAGGCGATCGTGCAGCAGAAGCTGTCCTTCCCCGATCCCGGGCCGCAGGCCGAGGCGGGCGTTGTGGTGGCGCACCTCGACGATCTGGTCGGCGCCAACGTGGACCCGAACCGCGAGGGCGTGCTCGTGGTGATCAACCCGAGGCCGACCGCGCAGTCCGTGCTGCTGCCGCCGGGCATCCCGTGGAAGCTGCACGAGATCCAGGCCGCGGGCACCGACCGGACGGTCAAGGAGGCCGGTACGGAGCGCGGCGTCGGGCAGATCCCGGCTCGCACCGTCGCGGTCTTCGTCAGGTGAGCGGTCTTCGTCAGGTGAAGCGGGCCTGAACCTCGGGCTTCCCGGCCAGCTCGGCCGGGAAGCCCGGCCCCATCCGCGAGCGCACCGAGTCGGCGGTGAACGGCTCGCCGCACTCCGAGCACACGGTCTTGGCGTGCGCGGCACTGCCGCAGGAGTGCACGAGGTGCACGGGCGCGCCGTCCTCGCTGGTCAGCCACTTGTCGCCCCAGCGGACCATCGCCGCGAGCACGGGAAAGAAGTCCCGGCCCTTCTCGGTCAGCACGTACTCGTGGCGCGCGGGTTTGTCCTGGTAGAGCACGCGGTCCAGCAGGCCCTCCGCCGTCAGCCGGGCGAGCCGGTCGGCCAGCGTGTTGCGCGCGATGCCCAGCACGCGCTGCATCTCGTCGAAGCGGCGCACGCCGTAGAACGCCTCGCGCAGCACCAGCGGTGTCCACCAGTCGCCGAGCAGGTCCATCGTGCGTGCCACAGAACACGGGAGCTGGTTGAAGGCCGTGCGCTTCACCCGGGTGATACTAAGTCCGGTTCGCGGGGGCCGTGTTCGCGATAGCCGCGCCCAGCCCGCCCCTGGCGGCGCCGCCGGGCAGCCCACGTACAACACCGGTACGCAGACTACCCGCCGACTTGCCAGGAACGACCTCGATCCCGACTCTCATCGAACGAGCCCCCACGAACCGGACTAGGGTTGCCTAGATGAACTGAGCTGGTTGGAGGGGTTTGTCCGTGTTTCAGCGCTACGTGGCCATCGGGGACAGCACGGTGGAGGGCCTCGACGACCCGGACGGCCGGGGTGGCTACCGGGGCTGGGCGAACCGCCTCGCCGAGAAGCTGGGCGAGGCCAACCCCGAGCTGCTCTACGCCAACCTGGCCATCCGTGGCCGGACCAGCGACGAGGTGCGCGCCGAGCAGCTCGAACCCGCGCTCGCCATGGAGCCCGACCTGGTGACCCTCGTCGTGGGCACCAACGACCTGCTGCGGCCGAAGTTCTCGCTGCACGCGACCATGACGAACATCCAGGTCATGCACACCGCGCTGATCTCGGCCGGCGCGCGGGTGCTCACCTTCACCATGCCCGACCTGACCCCGATCGCCCCGGTCACCAAGATCGTCCGCAAGCGGCTGCTGGCCTACAACGACGGCCTGCGCGTGCTGTGCCGCCGCACCGGCGCGACGCTCGTGCAGGTCGACCGCGAGCCGATCTGCGCCGACGCCCGGCTGTGGAGCGACGACCGCCTGCACGCGAACTCCCTCGGCCACGAGCGCATCGCCGCCGCGCTGGCGGAGGGCCTCGGCCTGCCCGGCTCCGACGGCTCGTGGCGGGACGCGCTGCCCGCGCAGCCCGCGCCGAGGTGGCAGAACGTGGTCGCCGCCGAGATCGCCTGGCTGCGCAACCACTTCGGGCCGTGGGTCGTGCGCCACGCCAAGGGCGTCTCCTCCGGCAAGGACATCACCCCGAAGCGCCCCACCCTGGCCCCGCTCACCCCCAACTAGTCCTCCTTCGCGTTTTGGCAACCTGAAGCGCGACGCGTTGCCAAAACGCCAAGGGCGGAGTGCGAGCTACAGGGTGCGGAGGAGGGCCAGGACGGCGTCGGGGTTCTGCACCTGGGCGTTGTGGCCGAGTCCTCGGAGGATGACGGGGTTGGGGACGAGGGCGCGGAGGTCGGCGGCGGGGCTCATCGGGTCGTGCTCGCCCGCCGCCAGGGTCACGCGGGAGCGCGCCGCCGCGAGCAGGCCGGGCATGTCGGGGGCCCCGATGCCGAACGCGCGCTGGTCCATCGCCAGGCGCCAGCCTCCGTCGGCGAGCACGAGGCCGCCCTCCACCTCGGAGGAGTCGGCTTCGACCAGGCCGTGCAGGCCGGAGACCTTGAGGTAGCGCTCCGCGGCTTGGGCGCGGTTGTCGAAGGCGCGCGCGGGTTTCCCGGCGGCAGCGGCGGCTCCGGCCAGCTCCTGGTCGGACCAGCTGGCCTTGATGCCGAGGCCGCACACCGCTTCCACGCGCACGCCGAACCAGCCGCTGGCCAGCGCGAGCCCGACGACGCCTCCGAGGGAGTGCCCGAGCACGACGACCCGCTCCGCACCACGGACGCACTGCGCGACGGCCGCGGCCATGTCGCCGAAGGAGTAGTGCTCGGCGGGCTCGGAGTCGCCGTGCCCCGGCAGGTCGGGGACCGCCCACGAGCCGTCCCAGTACTGGTCCAGCCTGGCGATCACCCCGTTCCACGCCTCGCTGGTCGCACCCATCCCGTGCAGCAGCAACAGGGTTGGGCCGCCTTCTCCGCCTCTACGCACGCGCAACGTCACACCATGATCATCCACCTAGCGGTAGCTCTCTGTCGCGGGTGGAGCACCGATCGTTGCCTTTCTGCTCCAATGGGCCTCCAATGGGCTCGTGCAGCGCGTCCTTGATCCGGAGACGTACGTGCGCGAGGTCCCGTACGAGCGGCTGCGGGAACTGCGCGAGAAGGGCCCCGTCCTGTGGGCCGACGAGGGCTTCTGGGTGGTGCTCGGGCACGCCGAGGTGCGCAGGGTCCTCCGCGACCCCAAGGTCTTCTCCTCGCAGCTCGGGGCCACGCAGATCCGAGATCCCGCGACACCGGAGGACCTCCGCTACGTGCGGCGGATGATGCTCAACCTCGATCCGCCCGAGCACACGCGGCTGCGCGGACTGCTGACCAAGGCGTTCACCCCGCGCGCCGTCTCCGCGATCGCCGACCGTATTCAGGCATGGGCCTATGAACTCGTCGGCGCGGTCGCGGCGGACGGCGAGTGCGACTTCGCCAAGGTCGCCGCCGACCTGCCGTTGCTGACGCTCGCGGAGGTCTTCGGCGTGCCGGAGCAGGACCGTGGCCTGATGTTCGACTGGAGCAACCGCGTCATCGGCTACCAGGACCCGGAGTACGCGGTCAGCTCCACCGTCGATCGCGCGCGCGTTTCGGACATGGCACGTGCCGCGCTCGCGCTCTCACCCCAGCCGGTCGACGGCGTGATGCCCGATCCGCGCACGCGTGCCGGCATGCCCGATCTCTACGCCTACGCGCACGCGCTCGGCGAGTACAAGCGCGCGAACCCCGGCTCCGACGTGATGAGCAACCTGATGCGTCAGGACGTGGGGATCGAGGAGTTCGAGAACCTGTTCTGGCTGTTCTCCGTCGCGGGCAACGAAACGCTGCGCAACGGCATCCCCGGCGGGCTCCTCGCGCTGATGAGCCACCCCGAGCAGCTCCGCGCGCTGCTGGCCGACCGGTCGCTGCTGCCGGACGCGGTGGAGGAGATGCTGCGCTGGTGGACCCCGGTGATGCACTTCCGCCGCACCGCAGCCGAGGACGTTCGTCTGTCCACTGTGGACATCCGGCGCGGTGACAAGGTCGTCGTGTGGTTCTCCTCGGCCAACCGCGACCCCGCCGTCTTCGCCGAGCCCGATCGCTTCGACATCCGCCGCCGCCCCGGCGAGCACCTGGTCTTCGGCCACGGCCCGCACTTCTGCCTCGGCGCGCACCTGGCCAGGGTGCAGCTGCGGGCGATCTTCGGCGCGGTGCTGGACCTGCTCGGCGAGGTGGAGCTCGCGGGCGAACCGGCGCGGCTGCGCTCGAACTTCCAGAACGGTGTGAAACGGCTGCCGATCAGGTGGCGGAGCTGACCGGATACCCTGCGCACACCGAATCGTCCACTTGCACGAAAGAGTAGGAACGCCGTGAGCGAGCGCACCCTTGTCCTGGTCAAGCCCGACGGTGTGGCCCGCGGCCTGGTCGGCGAGGTCATCTCCCGCATCGAGCGCAAGGGCCTGAAGCTGGCCGCGCTGGAGCTGCGGACCGTCACCCGCGAGCTGGCCGAGCAGCACTACGCCGAGCACTCGGAGCGCCCGTTCTTCGGTGACCTGCTGGAGTTCATCACCTCCGGCCCGGTCGTCGCGCTCGTCGTCGAGGGCCCGCGCGCCGTCGCCGCCTTCCGCCAGCTGGCCGGCGGCACCGACCCGGTCGAGAAGGCCACCCCGGGCACCCTGCGCGGTGACTTCGGCCTGGAGACCCAGTACAACCTGGTCCACGGCTCCGACTCGGCCGAGTCCGCCAAGCGCGAGATCGACCTCTGGTTCGCCGGTCTCTGACGCGCTCGCCGCTGTCCGGGGCTGATCAGCTCCGGACAGCGGTCAGGCTGGTGATCGCCAGGTTCAGCAGTTCGTCGGTCACCTCGGACAGCGGGCGCTGAGCCCCGCAGACCGACCAGTAGTGCACCAGCTCGTTCACCGCGCCGATGAACGCCACGGCCGTCAGGTGGAAGTCCCTCGGCTTGGCCTCGCCGCGTTCCACCGCCCGCGTGGCCTCCGCCTCGATCAGCGCCCACCAGCGCCGCCGCCAGGCCATCCGGTGCTGCTCCACCGCCGGGCTCACCCCGATGATCTCCACGTAGGACAGCCGCGCCCAGCGCGGGTCGCTCGCGGTCGTGCCGACGTAGGCGTTGATCAGCGCGGTGATCCTGGTCAGCGTCGTCGCGTCCCGGCCGGCCTCCTCGGCGGCGGCCACCACGGCGGCCAGCGCGTTGTCCAGCACGCGGTCGTGCAGCGCGATGAGCAGGGACTCCCTGCTGGGGAACTCCTCGTAGAAGTTCCTGGTGGAGACCGAGGCGGCCGAGCACAGCCGCTCGATCGAGATCGCCGAGTAGCCCTCCGTGCCGAACAGCTCCAGCCCGGCGGCCATCAGTCGCTCGCGCCGCTCGGTACGGCGGTCCTCGGCCGACCGGCCGCCGTAGTGCCGTTGCTGTGCCTCCGTCATGACCGCAGATTACCGCCGTACAGCGCGGAGAACAGCTCTGTGAACCGATCGTGGACGATCTTCCTGCGCAGCTTCATGGTCGGCGTCAGCTCTCCCGTTTCCTGGCTGAAATCGTGCTCCAGCACGGTGAACCGGCGAATCCGCTCCGGCGGCGAGTACGCGGAGTTGGCTCGTTCGACCGCGTCCTGCACCATCTCCAGCACTCGGGGGTGCCGTGCGAGCTCGGCGATGTCCTCGGGCAGGCCGTTCTCCCTGGCCCAGGGCAGGATCTCCTCGGCGTCCAGGGTGATCAGCGCGACCGCGTAGGGCCTGCGGTCGCCGTACATCACCGCGTGCGAGATCCACCGGCAGCGCCGCAGGTCGTTCTCCAGGTTGGCGGGCGAGATGTTCTTGCCACCGGCGGTGATGATGAGGTCCTTCTTGCGCCCGGTGATGTGCAGGTAGCCGTCGTCGTCGAGCGCGCCGAGGTCGCCGGTGTGCAGCCAGCCGTCGCGCAGCGCATCGCGGCTCGCGCCGTCGTTGCGGTGGTAGCCGGGAAACACGTTGCGGCCCTTGGCAAGCACCTCACCGTCGTCGGCGATGCGGACCTCCACGCCCGGCAACGGCCGCCCGACACTGCCGAAGCGCGTGGCACCGGGGCAGTTCGCGCTGATCACGGCGGTGGACTCGGTCATCCCGTACGCCTCGTACACGGGAACTCCGCACGCCGCGAAGAACTCCAGGATCTCCGGCGAGATCGGCGCCGCCCCGGTCAACGCCTCCCGCAGGCGCCCACCGAAAGCTCCGCGCACCAAGGCGTGCACGCGCTCGCGCTCCATTCCTTCGGTGAGCGCGGTGACCTTCGTGTAGACCTTCTCGAAAAGCCTTGGTACCGAAGGAAGATGCGTCGGTCGGACCTCGGTCAGCTCGGTGACGATCTCGGTGATGTCGCCGCCGAAGTACGCCAGCGTCGCGCCCCGCGCCAACGTCATCGCCTGCGTCATCCGCGCGAACAGGTGCGCCAACGGCAGGTAGAGGTAGACGACGTCGCCCGCGCCCACGGTGACCAGGCTGTCGAGGGATTCGTACGCCGCGCGCAGATTCGCCGGTGTCAGCACGCATCCCTTTGCGGGACCGGTCGTTCCGGACGTGTAGATGATCGTGCTCGGCTCGTCGTCCGCGCGGGGGACCGGGGCGACGGGCTCCCCGCGCGGCAGCTGCGGCGGCTCGACGAGCATGCGCGCGCCCGAGTCGCTGAGCACCCACTCCCTTTCCTGGCGCGAACTCGTCGGGTAGATCGGCACGCACACCGCGCCGACCCGGTCGATGGCGAGGTCGCAGATCGTCCACTCAGGACTGGTCTGGCCGAGCACCGCGACCCGGTCGCCGGGTTGGATTCCTTGTGCGACAAGCCCTCCGGCGACTCGTGCGACCTCATCGTCGAGTTCCGCGTAGGACATCTCGTGCCACTTGCCGTCTCGTTTGAAGCGGAGTGCGACCATCACAGCTCCTCAGCAGGTGCTCGGGGCGGGCTCGCCCGCGAAACGGTCGGCGAGCCAGGACACCGCTCCGGGAGCGCCCGTGACGGCCAGGGAGATGTGCTCGCTGACGACACTCTCGGTGTACTTCACAGTGGTGCCTGCGGCGCAGTACTTCCCGGCGAGCGCGCGGGCGTCGGCCGCTGGGATGATCTCGTCGTTCAGCGACTGGTAGACGAACATCGGCCCGGACGGCCTGCGCTTGCCGAGTTCGTTGGCCGCCAGCACTTCCTGGAACTGCGGGAGCTGGATCGGGTCGCGGACGGTGGTGTACTCGGAGATGCGGTGGAAGGCGTAAGTGGGCGTCCACTGCACCTGGCACATGTCCTTCACCTGCTCGACAGCCTTGCGCCCCTTGTCGTTGAGGAAGCCCTGGAGCCCCATTTCAGGGTGCGCTTGGCTCAGCCCGGTCGCCGCCGCGAGGAAGAAGCCGAAGAACGGGCCGCCGTCGATCTTGTGTCCGACGTTGCCGATGTTGGGTGGAACTCCGCCCGCCGCAACGCCTTTGAGGTTCAACTCGGGCGCGTAGGTCGGGTGCAGCTCGGCCGCCCACGACGACGCGAGCCCGCCTTCGGAGTACCCCCAGATGCCGACCGGCCCGTTCACGCCGAGAAGTCGTTGTGCGGCACGGATTCCGTCCAGGACCGCATGGCCCGTGGCAGGCCCGGCGGTGTAGGTGTGCGGGTTCGGCGACGCGGAGCCCTCGTAGTCGGTGACCACGACCGCCCAGCCCTTCGCGAGCGCGAGCGACTGGAGCGCGAACTCGTACTCGATGCCCTGGCGCAGCCAGTACGACGGCGCGCAGTTCGCGCTCAGGCCGTGCGAACCGACGTTGTAGGCCACCACGGGGCGCGGTCCGCCGCCGAGCCACGGGGTGATCGGGACGAGCACGGTGGCGACGACGGCGTTGGCGCGGCCGTGGGTGCCCGTGGAGCGGTAGAGCACCTGCCACGCCTTTGTCGGCACGGGGACTACCAGGGCCTTCACGGTCACCTGGCGGGAGCGGAGCACGGTGCCCGGCACGGCGTCGGGGAGCGGGGCGGGCGGCTTGTAGAAGGCGTCCGCGGCGGGTGCGGGGACGGTCAACGCGATGGCCGAAGGGGCAGACATCAGGCTGAGCAGGAGGAGCAGGGCAGCGAGGAATCCACTTCTGGGTGACATTGTCAAAGCCTTTCGTGAGGCCGACAAGAAAGGGAAGTCGCAGCTCAGGAGCTGGTAAGAACTCTTTTCAGATGAAAGTACAATCTGGCAAGCGTCCTGACCAGTCCGGACCGATCCAGTAATCCGCTCGGCGCTGTCGGGCCCCCCGGCTAGCCTGCTCGGCGTGACTGGGGTTGATTCACTGGTACAGGCGCGCGGCCTGGTCAAGCGCTTCGGCGACTTCACCGCCGTCGACGGCATCGACGTCGAGGTCCGCCAGGGGGAGGCCTTCGGCTTCCTCGGGCCCAACGGCGCCGGCAAGTCCTCGACCATGCGCATGATCGCGTGCGTCTCGCCGCGGTCGGGCGGTGAGCTGCGGGTGCTCGGCGACGACCCCGACGTGCACGGCCCGCGCGTGCGCGCCCGCATCGGGGTGGTGCCGCAGCAGGACAACCTCGACACGGAGCTGTCCGTGCGCGAGAACCTGTTCGTCTACGGCCGCTACTTCGGCCTGTCCAAGCGGCACGTGCGCGAGAAGGCCGAGGAGCTGCTGGACTTCGCGCAGCTCGCCGACCGCGCCGACCACCAGGTCGAGCCGCTCTCCGGCGGGATGAAGCGGCGGCTCACCATCGCCAGGTCGCTGGTCAACGACCCCGAGCTGCTGCTGCTCGACGAGCCGACCACCGGGCTCGACCCGCAGGCGCGGCACCTGCTGTGGGACCGGCTGTTCCGGCTCAAGCAGCAGGGCGTGACGCTGATCGTCACCACCCACTACATGGACGAGGCCGAGCAGCTCTGCGACCGGCTGGTCGTCATGGACAACGGCAAGATCGCCGCCGAGGGTTCACCGGCCGAGCTGATCTCGAAGTACTCCACCCGCGAGGTGCTGGAGCTGCGCTTCGCGCCCGGTCAGCAGCACGCGGCGCTGCCCGACGTGCAGGGCCTGGCCGAGCGGATCGAGGAGCTGCCCGACCGGCTGCTGCTCTACACCGCCGACGGTGAGGCCGCGCTGGCCGCCGCGCACCAGCGCGGGGTGTCGCCGGTGGCCAGCCTCGTCCGCAGATCCAGCCTGGAGGACGTGTTCCTCCGGCTCACCGGCCGCACGCTGGTGGACTGAGGGAGCCGGGATGACTGTGACAACGCGACGCGAGGCCGCCAGGTCCACCGGGCGCGCCGTCGGCTCGGTCAGGGCCTCGCTGCTCGTGGTCGAGGGCCTGTGGACGTGGTACCGCCGCAACTGGCGCGCCACGGTGTTCTCCAGCGTGGTGACGCCGGTGCTCTTCCTGCTCTCGCTCGGCCTCGGCCTGGGCACGCAGATCCGCGCGGGCGCCGTCCCCGGCGGAGCGACCTACCTCGCCTTCCTCGCCCCGGCCCTGCTGGTCTCCTCGGCGGTGCAGAACGCGGCGATGGACTCCGCCTACCCGATCCTGTCCGGCTTCAAGTGGCAGAAAACGTTCTGGGGACTTGTTTCCACGCCGATCACCCCCGGTCAGATCGTTGCGGGCCGCTTCGTCTGGCTGGCGGCCCGGCTGCTGTTCTCCGGGATCGCCTTCGCCGTGGTCGCGGCCTTCTTCGGCGGGGTGCAGGGGCCGAGCGTGGTGATCTCGCTGCTCGCGGCGGTGCTCGCGGGCCTGGCCTTCGCGGCGCCGATCGTGGCCTTCGCCGCCACCATCGAGAAGGAGGGGCAGGAGTTCAACCTGCTGTTCCGCTTCGTGGTCATGCCGATGACGTTGTTCGCCGGCACCTTCTTCCCGGTGTCACAGCTGCCCGTGTACATCCAGCCGCTGGCGTGGATCACGCCGCTGTGGCACGGCACGGAGCTGTCCAGGGGAGCCGCCTTCGGCACCCTGGAGGTGTTGCCCTCCCTGGGGCACCTCGCCTACCTGCTGCTCTGGCTCGGCGTCGGCCTCGTGCTGGCCCGCAGGAGCTTCCGCGCCCGGCTGATGGTCTGAGGGGACTGCCGTGCCTGCTGATGTGATGGCCGCTGACGTGACGGCCGTGCCGCGCTCCGGCCTGCTGCTGCGCGTGCTGCCCAGCTCGATGTACGCGGGCCGGGCGAGCGTGCTGGTCGAGCGCTCGTTCCTGGTGAACCGCCGGGCCTGGCTGGCGATCTTCTCCGGCTTCTTCGAGCCGCTGTTCTACCTGCTCGCGCTCGGGGTCGGCTTCGGCAGCCTGGTCGGCGAGGTGACCGGTCCCAGCGGCGAGGTGATCAGCTACGCGGCCTTCGTCGCCCCGGCGCTGCTGGCCTCCTCGGCGATGAACGGCGCGGTCTACGACGCCACGTTCAACATCTTCTTCAAGTTCAAGTACGCCAAGCTCTACGACGCCATGCTCGCCACCCCGCTCGGCCCGGTCGACGTGGCCATCGGCGAGATCGTGTGGGCGCTGCTGCGCGGGGGCATCTACGCCGTCGGCTTCCTCGCGGTGATGCTCGGCATGGGCCTGATCGCCTCGCCGTGGGGGCTGCTCGCCCTGCCCGCGGCCCTGCTCGTCGCGCTCGCCTTCGCCGCCGTCGGCATGGCCGCGACCACCTTCATGCGCTCGTGGCAGGACTTCGACCTCGTGCAGCTGGTGATCCTGCCGATGTTCCTGTTCTGCACCACCTTCTACCCGCTGTCGGTCTACCCGGGCGCGCTCCAGGCCGTCGTCCAGTGCCTGCCGCTCTACCACGCCGTCGAGCTGATGCGCGCCCTCACCACCGGCGTCGTCGGCTGGGGCGTCCTCGTCCACGTCGCCTACTTCGCCGTCATGTCCGCCATCGGCCTCTTCTACGCCTCCCGCCGCCTCGGCAAGCTCCTCCTCACCTGACCCTCCACCTGTCCACGGCTGGGTTCCGCAGTCTTCAAGACCCACAAACCCCCATCCCGGCTGTCCGTAACCACCACAAACCCAAGTGCGCCAAGTTGTCCACATCGACCCCGGCCGTCCACAGATTCCCGCCAGCGCACTCCGGCCCGGCTCCGGGCGAGGCACGCTCGATCCATGGACGACTGGTGGAAGCCCTTGTTGGAGCCTGACGGACTGCTCCTCCGCGAACGCGCACTGGCGGAGGTCGACCCTGATGCGCTGCTCGTCGCGCTGCGGTCCTGTCGGCGTGCCATGACACCGCCGCTCGTGTCCACGGCATCGCCCTGCCCGAGGCAGCCAGGCGCGAACACGTGACCGTTCCCGGTGATGTGCGCAGGCGGGACCGCCCGGACCTCGTCTTCCACACGCGGGCGCTGGAGCTGGGTGAGGTCGAGGTGCGCCAAGGGATACCCGTGACGACCGTGCCGCGCACGCTCGCAGACCTCGCCGCCCGGCTGGCGAGGTTGCCCGCTGTGTGGGCGCTCGACGACGCCTTCCGCCGTGGGCTCTGCACGCCGCAGCAGGTCCAGCGCGCCGTGGCCAACTGGCGCGGAGTCGATCTTGGAGACGGCCGCCAGGCTCGCCCTCGCCGACGCCGGACTGCCGCTGCCGCAGACGCAGTTCGAGGTCCTCGACGGCGCGGGGCGGTTCCTCGCGCGACTCGACGGGGCCTTCCCCGAGGAGCGCGTGGGGTTGGAGTTCGACGGGCGATCGGTGCACTCGGCTCCGGAAGCGCTCTACCGGGACCGCGCGCGGCAGAACGACCTCATGGAGCTGGGGTGGGTGCTGCTGCGCTTCACCTGGTGGGACGTCGTGGAGCAGCCGGGGCGGTTCGTCGACGCGGTGTCGCGCACAGTGGCCATGCGCCGCGCGACGCTTCATACGGCCAGGTAGGAGGCTTGTGGGCGGCGATGTGGTGCTTGGCGCCGGAGGAACTACCCTGGTCGACGTGAGTGTGCAGTCTGTGTTCGCCCAGTTGGAGCCGTTGCTGCCGCAGGTGTCGAAGCCGGTCCAGTACGTCGGTGGCGAGCTGAACGCCACCACCAAGGACTGGGAAGCCACGTGCGTGCGGTGGTGCCTGATGTACCCCGACGCGTACGAGGTCGGCCTGCCCAACCAGGGCGTGATGATCCTCTACGAGATCCTGAACGAGCAGCAGGACGTGCTCGCCGAGCGCACCTACGCGGTGTGGCCGGACATGGAAGCGCTGATGCGCGAGCACGACGTCCCGCAGTTCACGGTCGACGCGCACCGCCCGGTCGGCGACTTCGACCTGTTCGGCGTGAGCTTCTCCACGGAGCTGGGGTACACGAACCTGCTCACGGCGCTGGACCTGGCGAAGATCCCGCTGCACGCGGCCGACCGCACCGACGAGCACCCGATCGTCGTCTCCGGTGGGCACGCCGCGTTCAACCCGGAGCCGATCTCCGACTTCATCGACTGCGCGGTGCTCGGCGACGGCGAGGAAGCCGTCCTGGAGATCACCGACATCGTCCGGAAGTGGAAGAACGAGGGCAGCCCGGGCGGGCGCCGCGAGATCCTGCTTCGCCTGGCCGAGACCGGCGGCGTGTACGTGCCGCAGCTCTACGACGTGGAGTACCTGCCGGACGGCCGCATCCAGCGCGTGGTGCCCAACGCCGACCGCGTGCCGTACCGGGTCTTCAAGCGCACCACCATGGACCTCGACGAGTGGCCGTACCCGAAGCAGCCGCTGGTCCCGCTCGCGGAGAGCGTGCACGAGCGGATGAGCGTGGAGATCTTCCGCGGCTGCACGCGCGGGTGCCGCTTCTGCCAGGCCGGGATGATCACGCGCCCGGTGCGCGAGCGCTCCATCGAGGGCATCGGCGCGATGGTCGAGAAGGGCCTCGCCGCGACCGGCTTCGAAGAGGTCGGCCTGCTCTCGCTCTCCAGCGCGGACCACTCCGAGATCGCCGAGGTCACCAAGGGACTGGCCGACCGCTACGAGGGCACCAACACCGGACTGAGCCTGCCGAGCACCCGCGTCGACGCGTTCAACATCGACCTGGCCAACGAGCTCTCCCGCAACGGCCGCCGCTCGGGCCTGACCTTCGCGCCGGAGGGCGGCAGCGAGCGCCTGCGCCGCGTGATCAACAAGATGGTGTCCGAGGAGGACCTCATCCGCACGGTCAGCGCCGCGTTCTCCAACGGCTGGCGCCAGGTGAAGCTGTACTTCATGTGCGGCCTGCCGACCGAGACCGACGACGACGTCCTGCAGATCGCGGAGATGGCCAAGAACGTCATCCGCGCGGGCCGGGAAGCCTCCGGCCGCAAGGACATCCGCTGCACGATCTCCATCGGCGGGTTCGTGCCGAAGCCGCACACGCCGTTCCAGTGGGCCGCGCAGTGCGACCCGGACACCGTGGACTCGCGCCTGCGCAAGCTCCGCGAGGCGGTCAACTCCGACCGCAAGCTCGGCCGCAACATCGGCATGCGCTACCACGACGGCAAGCCCAGCCTCATCGAAGGACTGCTCTCCCGTGGCGACCGCCGCGTCGGCAGGGTCATCGAGCGGGTGTGGCGCGAGGGCGGGCGCTTCGACGGCTGGAGCGAGCACTTCTCCTACCAGCGCTGGATCGACGCGGCCGGGGCGGAGCTGCCGCCGCTGGGCGTGGACCTGGACTGGTTCACCACCAGGGAGCGCGAGGAGAACGAGGTCCTGCCGTGGGACCACCTCGACTCGGGCCTGGACAAGGAATGGCTCTGGTCGGACTGGCAGGACGCACTCGACGAGCACGAGCAGGACGACTGTCGCTGGACGCCGTGCTTCGACTGCGGCGTGTGCCCGGCCATGAACACCGACATCCAGGTCGGCCCGACCGGTCGCAAACTGCTGCCGATCTCCCCGGTGGGCAAGGGATCCCCGGTCAGCAACCCCGCCTTCAGCGGAGGCTGACCTCCAGGTCGACGAGCATCCCGATGCCCCAGCGCCCCTCTTCGGGCTCCGCTGGGGCATCGGCCCGGAGCCCGCTCTCCCACAGTTCCGTGAACGCCTCGGTGCCCGGAATCCGGTGCCACACCGGCGTTCCCGGGTCGTTGCGGTGCCGCATGGAGATCAGCCGGATGCGTTCGACGGAGCCGGTGGTCTTCGGCACGACGGGCTCCGAGTGGCGCTCCTCGTGCAGCACGCCGGAGATCTCCACCAGACCATCCTTCATGGACGGATCGGGCCAGAACACGTGCAGCTCGCCCGAGCTGAGGTGCGCGCCCGGGCTGTCCGGAATCGCTTCCACGCCAAGGGAAAGCCTCATCCGCTCGGGCGGGCTCACGATCACGGCGGGGTTGGTGAAGTAGTACAGCTGCCACGTCACGCGGTCGCCGATCTTGAACGGATCGCCGCAGCACTCGTACTGCCAGTCCTCGATCAGCACAGGGACAGTCGCCATCAGCGCACCGCGTTCACCGCGTTGACCAGACCGTGCCCGTAGAAGCCGTTGTAGTCCGCGTACCCGGAGCAGGCCGCGTCCTGGGCGCCGTCGTCGTTGAGGTCGTAGTCGGTCGGGCAGGGCAGCGTTTCCGCCTGGTTGCTCAACATCTTCGTCAGCGCGGTGGGCCCCGCCGACGGGAAGCGCGATGCCAGCAGGGCCGCGACGCCCACCACGTGCGGGGTCGCCATCGACGTGCCGCAGTAGTAGCCGTAGCCCGCGGGCACGGTGGACAGCACGCAACCCTGGTTGGCGGACTGCGGCTTCTGCCGGTGGTCACCGCCGGGAGCGGTCAGGTCGGCGACGCCAAGCCCGTAGGAGCTGTAGCTCGCCTTCGTGCGGTCCGCGCCGATCGAGGACACGCCGATCACGCCGCGCAGCTCGCCCGGGAGCGCGTCGCACTTCGCGCTGGCGAGGTTGGTGCCCTCGTTGCCGATCGCCGCGACCGTCAGCACGCCGCGGTTGGTGGCGTAGGTGACCGCGCGCCGCATGGCCTCGTGCACCACCCACTGCTCGCTGCCCTTGTCCTTGCACGTCAACGTCCAGGGCCCCGCGGTGAAGCTGCTGTTGACCAGGCGCATGCCCTTGGTCGCCGCCCACATGAAGCCGCACACGGCCGACTCCGGCGAGACGTAGCCGTCGTCGTCGACCACCTTGACCGAGGCCAGCCGCACGCCGGGCGCGACGCCGGTGGTGCCCTTGCCGTCGTTGGCCGCCGCGATGGTGCCCGCGACGTGGGTGCCGTGCTCGAAGGCCGACGGCTGCCACGCCTCGCGCCTGGTGTCGGGGGCGCCGGTGACGCAGCCCGCCGAGACCGAGGCGTCCACGGCCGCGGCCAGGTCCGGGTGTCCCGCGTCGATGCCGGAGTCCAGCACGCCGACGACGACCGAGCGGCTGCCGACCGAGTACCGGTGCGCCTCGTCGGCCTTGATCATCGACATGTCCCACTGCTCGCCGGAGCGGTCCGTGGTGGCCACCGACGGGCTCGCCTTGATCGCCGCGGTGAGCCGGGTGCGGTTCTTGCGCTTGCTCGCCGAGCCCTGCCCGCCCAGCTCCTGCTGGGTGCTGAAGGCGCGGCCCTCGGAGAGGCGGTCGGTGAACGCGCGGTCCTTGGAGCTGGCGACCGCGACCCCGATCTGGGAGTAGAAGGTCACGGTCTCGCCACAGGCCGCGCCGATCCGGCGCTGGGCCTCCTCGGCCCGCGTGCCCTGGTCGAAGACCACGATGTAGCGCAGCGACTTGCCGATCCCGCACGGCTGCCCCGGCTCCGCTCCCGCGAGCCCGGGGGCCGCCACCAGTCCCGCGACGAGCAGCGCGGAGCAGACCGCGGCGCGGCGCGCACCGTTACCGCGGGTCAGCGGCACGGGGGACCTCCATCAGGGGGAGAAGGTGGTGGGGAGTGCTTGCTTCGATGAAACCGGAAGGTAGCCATCCAGGCACCGGGCAGACAAGCGGGTGACAGCCTGAATGCGTTCCCGGGGGTTGACGGGGCACAATGACCTGCCTGGTTAGACCACCTCCGCCGAGGAGCAGTCCTGAGCGCTCAGCACCAACCCAACCCGTCAGCGGCCGCCGTGCAGAAGCTGCGCATCCGATACGCCAAACGGGGGCGCCTGCGTTTCACGTCACACCGTGACGTGGCGCGCACCTTCGAACGCGCGCTGCGACGTGCCGGCGTCCCGATGGCCTACTCCCAGGGCTTCAACCCGCGCCCCAAGGTGTCCTGGATCGGCGCCGCGCCGACCGGCACGGCCAGCGAGGCGGAGTACGTGGAGGTCTCGGTCGTCGACCGGGTCGACGCGGCGGCACTGGTCGCGGAGCTGGACGCGGCGCTGCCGCCGGGGCTGGACGTCATCGAGGCCGTGGAAGCGGGATCGGGCTCGCTCGCCGACCGCATCGACGGCTGCCTGTGGCGGATCGAGCTGCCCGGCGTCGACCCGGATGAGCTGGGCAGGGCCGTGGAGCTGCTGCTCGACGCGCCCGAGGTCGTGGTGCAGAAGTTGACCAAGGACGGTCGCCGGGACATCAACGCGCGAGCTGCGATTGTGTCCGCCGAGGTCGTCAGGGAAGTTGAAGTCACTACCACTCGGGTGGGCGATGGAGCCGAAGGCACCCGGAGGTGTGGGATACTCAGCACGGTCGTACGGCAGACACAGCCTGTTGTCCGGCCGGATGACGTGTTGAGTGCGCTTCGCGTCGTCGCCGACCTGCAACCGCCGGTACCCGCGAAGGCGATCCGGATGGCTCAGGGGCGGCTCGACGACAGTGGAGCTCTCACGGACCCGTTCGCCAGCGACCGGGAGCCGACTCGGGCCACGAGCGGCTTACCCGCAGTCGCGGAGTAGGGGTCGGGCCCGGCGCGTCGTCGCTCGATGACCTGTTGCCCTGGTACCCGTGTCCAACCGATTCGGGCACCGGGTGACGAAGGCAGGATTTCCGCCGCCGCACGCGGCGGCGACTGGACGAGAGAGGAGCCCCTGCGCGGCCGCGTCGGCACTGTCGACGCGCCCGGGGGCGAGGGAGCTACATGCCGAAAACCGAGAGCCCTGCCGGCGGCGCCGGCGGGGACAGCACCGCATTCGACCTTCCAGCCAAGCTGCGGGTCCACGCGCTCGCCAAGCTGCTGGGCGCCAGCAGCCGCGAGGTGATGGCCACCCTGGTCGAGCTGGGGTTCGCGGTCAGCAGCGCGCAGTCGAGCATCACCAGGGAGGTCGCGACCCAGGTCGTCGACCACCTGGCGCCCGACACCGACTCCGCCGAGTTCGACGACGAGGGCGGTGAGGTCGGTGAGTCCGATGAGGCCGGCACCGTCGCCGACGAGGTCGTCGAGGTCGCGGAGCCGACCCCGGCGCCCGCCGCGCTGACGCCGCTGTTCGCCGCGCCGCAGGCGGTGTTCCTGCCGCCGCAGCCCGCCGAGGCCGCGCCCGCCGCGCAGGAGGCCCCCGCCAAGGCGAGCCGTTCCGGCAAGGCGGCCAAGCCCAGCCGCAAGCGGGTCGCGCTGACCGAGGCCGACCTGGACCCGGACGCCACCGAGGTCGACGACCTCCCGCACGACGAGGACCTCGGCGGCGAGGACGACGACGACTCGGCCACCCGCCGCCGCCGTCGCCGCGGCCGTCGTGGCCGTGGCCGTGGCAAGGGCCACTCCGAGCTGGGCGACGACGCCGACGACGAGGACGTCTCCGACCAGGAGCTGCCCGCGCACGTCGCCGCCGACGAGTCCGAGCAGGCCGAGGACGACGACTCCGCCGAGGACGCCGCCGACGACTCGGGTGAGGGCGGCACCAAGCGCCGCCGTCGCCGTCGCCGTCGCAAGGGCAACTCCGACGACGACGCGGCCAGCCGCGACGACGACCCGCCCAACACCGTCGTGCACGTGCGGGAGAGCCGCCCGGAGCGCGAGACCACCACCTCCTCCGACGACGAGGTGCGCAGCGTCAAGGGCTCGACCCGCCTCGAAGCCAAGCGCCAGCGCCGCAGGGACGGCCGCGAGGCCGGTCGCCGTCGCGCGCCGATCCTGAGCGAGTCGGAGTTCCTGGCCCGCCGCGAGTCGGTCGACCGCAAGATGGTCGTCCGCGAGCAGGGCGAGCGCATCCAGATCGCCGTGCTGGAGGACGGGGTGCTCGTCGAGCACTTCGTCACCTCGGCGGGCTCCGGCTCGCTGGTCGGCAACGTCTACCTGGGCCGCGTGCAGAACGTGCTGCCCAGCATGGAGGCGGCCTTCGTCGACATCGGCCGTGGCCGCAACGCGGTGCTCTACGCGGGCGAGGTCGACTGGGACGCCGCCGGTCTCGAGGGCAAGTCCCGCAAGATCGAGCAGGCGCTGTCCACCGGTGACAGCGTGCTGGTGCAGGTCACCAAGGACCCGGTCGGCCACAAGGGCGCCCGGCTGACCACCCAGATCAGCCTGCCCGGTCGCTTCCTGGTCTACGTGCCCGCGGGCGGTGCCACCGGCATCAGCCGCAAGCTGCCCGACGTGGAGCGGCGCAGGCTCAAGGAGATCCTCAAGCGGATCGTCCCCGACGACGCGGGCGTGATCATCCGCACCGCCGCCGAGGGCGTCAGCGAGGAAGCGCTCGCCCGCGACGTGACCCGGCTGCAGGCGCAGTGGGAGGTCGTCAAGGGCAAGGCCCACGGCGCCCCCGGGGTGTCCAAGGCCGGCGCGCCGTCGCTGCTCTACGAAGAGCCCGAACTGCTGATCAAGGTCATCCGGGACATGTTCACGGAGGACTTCTCGGCACTGGTGGTCCAGGGCGCGCACGCGTGGGAGACCATCGAGCCCTACGTGCAGCACGTGGCCTCGGACCTGGAGTCGCGGCTGCGCAGGCACACCGGCGTCAACGACGTGTTCACCGAGTACCGGGTGAACGAGCAGATCACCAAGGCGCTGGACCGCAAGGTGTGGCTGCCCTCCGGCGGCTACCTGGTCATCGACCGCACCGAGGCGATGACCGTGATCGACGTCAACACGGGCAAGTTCACCGGCTCCGGGGGCAACCTGGAGGAGACGGTCACCCGCAACAACCTGGAGTCGGCGGAGGAGATCGTCCGCCAGCTCCGGCTGCGCGACATCGGCGGCATCATCGTCATCGACTTCATCGACATGGTGCTGGAAGCCAACCGGGACCTGGTGCTGCGCAGGCTGACCGAGTGCCTCGGCCGCGACCGGACAAGGCACCAGGTCGCCGAGGTGACCTCGCTCGGGCTGGTGCAGATGACCCGCAAGCGGGTGGGCACCGGTCTGCTGGAGGCCTTCAGCAGCACCTGTGAGCACTGCCGCGGCCGTGGCCTCGTGGTCACCACCGACATCGGGAACGGCAACGGCTCGCACAACCACGGCAACGGTGGTGGCGGCAACAACGGCAACGGCAACGGCAACGGCAACAACGGTGGCGGCAAGGGCGAGAGCAAGCGGCAGCGCCAGCGCAACCGAGCCAACGCCGAGGCCGCGCAGGCCGAAGCCGACGCTCAGCAGGAGAAGAAGGCCGACGAGGCCAAGATCTCCGAGCCCAAGATCTCCGAGCCCAAGGCCGTCGAGGTCGTCGCCCAGCCCGAGCCCGTGGCCGTCGAACCCGTGGTTCAGCAGCCCGTGGCGGAGCCGGAGTCCGCTCCCGCGGAGGTGGCCCCCGAGGTCGCCGCCGACGCGGCCCCGCCGGAGCGTCGCCGTCAGCGCCGTCGCCGCAGCAGCGAGCGCCCGTCCGGCCCGCCGAAGGAACAGAGTTCCCAGAACGGCGCGGCGGACGTGCAGATCGCGACTCCGCGCGAGGAGACCGCCGCGACGGCCCCCTCGGCCAAGGCGGAGGAGCACGCCCCGGCCGAGCCCGTGGCACCGCCTCAGGACCCGGTCGCGGCGGTGTCGGTGACCACGCGTCGCCGCACCTCCCGCCGGGCCGCCTCGCGGCCCGCGGGCCCGCCTCAGGGCGCTGCGAAGGAAGCCTGATCCACCGCGTCACCCGGGAACGCCCATCGACTCTTCTTCGGTGGGCGTTCCGGCGTTTTCGGGGCTGGTCAGCAAGGGTGTGGCGAAGCGCGTGACCACCCGGTTTGACCCTGTTCCCGGCCGCCCCGTACTCTGTCGTACGGCCCGCCATCAGGCGGGTTCTGTTGTGCGAAAGCCCGCCAAAGTGCTGTGGCAACGCACGCGTCGTCCCATCGCGGAGAACCACAGAGCGCGATATCGACACCGAGCAGCAGGAGACTTCCGAACCATGTACGCGATCGTCAAGACCGGCGGCAAGCAGTACAAGGTGGCTGTCGGGGACGTCGTCGAGGTCGAGAAGCTCGAAGGCGAGCCGGGCACCGAGGTCAACTTCCCGGCGCTGCTCGTCGTCGACGGCGGCGATGTGATCGCCGACACCGACACCCTCGGCAAGGTCGCCGTGACCGGCAAGGTCGTCGAGCAGACCAAGGGTCCCAAGATTGTCATCCACAAGTTCAAGAACAAGACCGGCTACCACAAGCGACAGGGTCACCGTCAGCGGCTGACTCGCGTCGAGGTCACCGGCATCAACAAGTGAGGGTCTGACCAGCCATGGCACACAAAAAGGGTGCATCCAGCTCTCGTAACGGCCGCGACTCCAACGCCCAGCGGCTCGGCGTGAAGCGCTTTGGTGGTCAGGTCGTCAGCGCGGGCGAGATCCTGGTTCGCCAGCGCGGTACCAAGTTCCACCCGGGTGTCGACGTCGGCCGCGGCAGCGACGACACCCTGTTCGCGCTCGCCGCCGGTGCGGTGAAGTTCGGCATCAAGCGCGGTCGCAAGACCGTGAACATCGTCCCGGTCGAGGCCACGGTCTGACCGAGCGATACACGCTCAACCACTTCAGGGGCGGGACCGGGCTAGCACCGGACCGCCCCTGAAGTGTGTTCATCGGCAGTAGGAGGAAGTCGTGTCACGTTTCGTCGACCGCGTGGTCCTGCACGCGGCGGGAGGCGAGGGCGGCAACGGGTGCGCCTCGGTGCACAAGGAGAAGTTCAAGCCGCTCGGCGGGCCTGACGGGGGCAACGGGGGCAACGGCGGTGACGTCGTGCTCGTCGTGGACTCCAGTGTGCACACGCTGCTCGACTTCCACTTCCGCCCGCACCACGCGGGCGGCAACGGCAAGCAGGGCCAGGGCGGCATGCGCAACGGCGCGATGGGCGCCAGCCTGGAACTGCGCGTGCCCAACGGCACCGTGGTGATGACCGAGGACGGCGAGGTCATCGCCGACCTCGTCGGTGAGGGCACCCGGCTGATCGCGGCGCAGGGCGGTCGGGGTGGCCTCGGCAACGCCGCGCTGTCCTCCAAGGCGCGCAAGGCCCCCGGCTTCGCGCTGCTCGGCGAGCCCGGCGAGCGCAGGGACCTGGTCCTCGAACTCAAGTCGGTTGCCGACGTCGGCCTGCTCGGCTTCCCCTCGGCGGGCAAGTCCTCGCTGATCGCGGTGCTCTCCGCGGCCCGGCCCAAGATCGCCGACTACCCGTTCACCACCCTGGTGCCCAACCTCGGCGTGGTCACCGCGGGCGAGACGGTGTTCACCGTCGCCGACGTGCCGGGGCTGATCCCGGGCGCGAGCCAGGGCAAGGGCCTCGGCCTGGACTTCCTCCGGCACATCGAGCGCTGCGCGGTGCTGGTGCACGTCATCGACTGCGCCACCTACGAGCCCGACCGCGACCCGATCTCCGACATCGACGCCCTGGAGCGGGAGCTCGCGCTCTACACGCCCTCGCTCGGCGGGGACCTGGCCGCGCGGCCCAGGATGGTCGTGCTCAACAAGATCGACATCCCCGAGGGCCGGGACATGGCCGAGTTCGTGGAGGCCGAGCTCAAGGAACGCGGGCTGCCCGTGTTCAAGATCTCCACGGCCAGCCGCGAGGGCCTGCGCGAGCTGACCTTCGCCATGGCCAAGGTGGTCGAGGACTACCGTGCCAGCAAGCCGGTGGAGGAGGTCACGCGCGTCGTGCTGCGGCCGAAGGCGGTCAACGAGACCGGCTTCACCGTCGAGGCCGACCCGGAGACCCCCGGCGGCTTCATCGTCCGCGGTGAGCGGCCGGAGCGCTGGGTCCTGCAGACCTACTTCGGCAACAGCGAGGCCGTCGGCTACCTGGCCGACCGGCTCGCCCGGCTCGGCGTCGAGGACGAGCTGGCGAAGCGAGGCGCTGAGCCCGGTTGCTCGGTCACCATCGGCGAGATGACCTTCGACTGGGAGCCGACGACTCCCGCGGGCATCGCGCTCGCCATGGAGGTGCGCGGCGAGGACCCGCGCCTGGACCGCACCGACCGGATCTCGGCCGCCGACCGCAAGCAGGCCCGCCGGGTCCGCCGCGGTCAGGTGGTGGAGGACGAGGACGAGGAGTGACCTCGGGCGTGTTGTCCCCGGCCCGCACAGAGATCGCCGAAGCCCGACGGATCGTGGTCAAGGTGGGGTCCTCCTCGCTGACCACGGCCGAGGGCGGGCTCGACGCGAGCCGTCTTGAGGCGTTGGTGGACGCGCTCGCCGCGCGGTGTGCGGCGGGCAGCCAGGTCGTCCTGGTGTCCTCCGGCGCCATCGCGGCAGGGCTCGCGCCTCTGGGCCTGGCGAAGCGCCCGCGCGACCTCGCCACCCAGCAGGCGGCGGCGAGCGTTGGCCAGCTCCAGCTCGCGCACGCCTACGCGGCTTCCTTCGCGCGGCACTCGCTGACCGTCGGCCAGGTTCTGCTGACCGCTGACGACGTGGTGCGACGCGCGCACTACCGCAACGCGCAGCGCACGTTCTCGCGGCTGCTCGCGCTCGGCGTGGTGCCCGTGGTGAACGAGAACGACACCGTTGCCACGGACGAGATCCGCTTCGGCGACAACGACCGCCTCGCCGCTCTGGTGGCGCACCTCGTCGGAGCGGACGCACTCGTTCTTCTGTCCGATGTGGACGGTCTGTACGACGGCGACCCGCGCCTGCCCGGCTCCGTGCTGATCCCCGAGGTCCTCGGACAGTCCGATGTGGACGATGTGGACGTCGCTGCCGTCGGCTCCGGACTGGGAACTGGTGGCATGGCGTCGAAACTGGCCGCCGCGCGCCTCGCCGCGGCTGCGGGGATTCCCGTGCTGCTGACCGCTGCCGCCGCTGCCGGTCCCGCGCTCGCCTCCGCTTCGGTGGGCACGGTGTTCGCCGCGACCGGGCCTCGGATGTCCGCACGCCGCTTCTGGCTCGCGCACGCCGCTGACGCGGTCGGCCGCCTGCACCTCGACGACGGCGCTGTCGCCGCTGTGGTGGGGCGTCGCCGCTCACTGCTCGCCGCGGGCATCACCGCCGTCGAAGGAGACTTCGAGGCGGGCGACGTGGTGGAGCTGCTGAACACCGGCGGCGTGGTGGTCGCCCGGGGCGCCGTGGCCTTCGACGCGGCGGAACTGCCCGCCCTGATCGGCCACTCCAGCCACGAACTCCCCCCGGAACAACGCCGCGAAGTCGTCCACGCCGACGACCTCGTCCCCTTTAAGCGCTGAATGACTCATTGCTGCCCTCATTGCTGACCGACACGAACGGTGCAGCCGGAGCGTGAGGGGCCTGACATGGGGTTCAGCGTGTCTAGGGTGGATGGGGACGACGTTGAGGGGGGTGGCGTGGTGGCCAAACGTACCCCGAGGCGGGCGGCCAAGCGTGCCCTGAAGCGGGTTCGGGCTGCGAAGCGGTTCGAGATCCCGTTCACCTCTGACAACGACGCGGCGGTGATCTACGCCCGGGAGTCGTACACAAAGGACGGTTCCACGGCGGAAGCGGTTCAGTCCTCCGCCTGATGACCCGAGCGTGCCAAACCAGCTTGCCAAGCCTGTGATCAACAGCCAGGCGAGTGCAGCCCGCGCACTGTTCGCGTTGTTTATGTCCAATGTGGACGCAGAGAACGACGCGGCTAACGACGAGTTGATAGCGCTCATGGATCAGCGCCGTTATCGCACAGTTGGCGATTCATGGAAATGCAGTATTCGTTGCTATGCAAGGGATCTGAGACTGTGAACGACAACCCGGACGCTGCCACATCGGTCCGCCAACACGTGGAGCAAGCGCACCGCAACATGACCTTGGCGCACTCGTCGCTCAACGCGGCCGTGAAGCTGGCAGCCGCGCACGCATCGGCGATGCCGTGGGGGGTGGGCGTGGAACTGTGGGATCTTCGCAACACCCTCGCTGAGGACCGGTCGCCGGGGAGCAGGCTCAAAGTGCTCCTCGATCGTATGCCCCCGGCAACTGGAGACCTGCGATGAGGGACAAGGGTGATTGCAGCGAGGGCGACGACCTTACGAACGACAGGCTATTGGTCGGCCCGTTGATCGAGCACGCGGCCTGCGAGGCGGAGCGAGGGGCGAACGAGGAAGAGCGCGCCTACTTGGCTTCGTCGTGGTCATGCTGCTCGCGGCCCTTGCTCCGGTTCTCCGGGTGGTGGGCGGGGTGCGCCCGGTGCGACAAGGTCAAGGCGGTGCAGCCAATGCGGTTGTGGGAGACGGAGCACCACGCCGAAACCGGCGATGAACGAGCGCAGGACGAACTGTCCGCTACGGGCCTAGAACCGTTGGGGGACAAGCAGACATGAGCAGCGAGCTTGACCCTAAGGCATACGCGAAGCTCACCCGACCGCAACGCATCATCAATGCCTTTTACGACTGTGGGCGCAAAGTGTTCGTGGTGGCCAAGGCGTTCGACCTCCCGCCCAAGATGGTCGTCACCGTGTTGACTACCAACGGTGTGCATGTGTGCGCCTGCCGATGCGAACACCACCCGGACAACGTCGCCGCCCCGCCCGCGCAGCGTTCAGAAAGGACGCTGGTCGGCATCCCGCGCGGGGTACAGCAATCCTCGCTGTCAGGGAGCGTGCGCCGGTTGGTAGCTGCAAGCATGGTGATCGCACTCGCGGACGGACACCCCCGCGACGTGATTGCGATGCGGGCGGGTCTCAGCCGCACCGACGTTGACGCACTCGTTGCCGAAGCCGCAGACAACGGCCTGCGCCCTTGCGCGTGCCGCTGTCTGAATGCGGCCCGGTACCCGCCCGCGCCGCGTGAGTATGTGAGCAGCGGCCCGGAGACGTCAACCAAGCGCGGCACGTGATCGAGCAACAACTACGCGACCGCGAAGCACGCCGAATCAGCTTCTAACGGAAAGCCCATACGGGCGCCCCCAAGGGATTCCCTGAGGGCGCCCGCATTTTTCTACTGGGACAACCACGGCAAGGGCTCCGCAGAGTTCACCGGCGTGACCGCCGCGCGGGGACGAGTTGGGTGCGATATGGCCCAGGCCCGGGAGGCAGGCAAAACAGTCCAGAACAAACTGCTGCGCGGAGGCCCGCCGGAGGACCCGCGCGCCTGCGCGCACCTGCTGGCCTTCGCCGGACACCTGCGTGAGGACAGCGGCGCGCTCCGTGCGTTGGTGTCGAGCACGCCATCGACCACGGAACCTTCACGACGTGATCACCCTGATAGCCGGTCGTACGGACCTGCGGAACTGACCACCTGCTACAGGTTTGGTTGTGCACACGGCGATCGTGTTCACCGCCTCATCCGCCACCGGACTCTGCCCCGGAATCACCGCTCCACCCGACACCCTTCAACACCGGCATATCGGACAGGGACTGATCACCTACGCCTTTGGTGGCATCCTCGGTCGGGTTGACCTCAATCAAGTCCGCACCCTACGAGTGAGTGTCCTCGTTCCCGAAGTACCGGCTGACCACCCGTTCCATATGCCCCCGCCGCATGTCCTCAGCCGAGAGGCTGCGCGTAGCTGGCGCGGATGCGGCGGGTGCTTGCATGTTGGACGGGGACACGGTTTCCGCCTCGTCCGTCGTCGACTCGGCCTCGGATGCCGACGACTCGATGATCGTCATACCGACGTTGTCCACGGGATCTTTCTTCTCTGCCATGCTCTGCCCTTCATCGCCGGTCACTGACTTTGGTCGCTTCCCGCGCGACGGTGACCGGCCAGCCATCCGCTGACGAGATGATCACCGAAACCCGAAGTATGCACGATCATCGGCAAAGCGCGCTTTATGACGCAGATGCTCGTCTGCACGACGTCGTGGCGGTCATCGCGCAGGCTGAGGGACAGGGGGGCTTTGTGTCCATCAGCGACGGTTGCTATGAGGTACTTGAGCGTCCTCAATGACTCATTCAGCTACCTCAACTCCCTGAAGGAGTCATTCAGGGAGTTGGACGCACCGAAGGCGGCGTTGATCGCTGAGAGTCAGAGGCGGCCGGAGATGCGGGTGGGGGTGACGCGGACGGTGGTGATGGTGGCGTCGCTGTGGTCGGCTTCGGGCGTGCGGCGGATGTGCTCGGCGTAGGAGGTGCCGATGTACTTCATCGTCAGCTCCTCGCGGAGCGCGTGCGTGCCCTCCCGGGAAACCGTTGCGGTGCCGTGGATCGACGCGTAGGTGTGCGGCGCGTCCGCCGGGCTCACGAGCACGTTGATCCGCGCGTCCCGTCGGAGGTTCAGCTCCTTGCGGCTGCCGACGGCGGTCATGAACAGCACGTCGTCACCGTCGCGCTTGAGCCACACCACCGCTTGGTGCGGCTCACCGCCGGGCTGGACGGTCCCGATCACGCCGAAGACCGGCGAGTCCAGCAGCGCCCGCAGCTTCATCACCGAAACGCCGCGCAGCACCGGCATCCCCAGCAGCTCGCGCGTCAGCGCGTCCAGCCGCCGTGCCGAGGTGGGGTCGGGAACGGTCTCGTAGGGCTGGTCCTGGATGAAGACGCTCAACGGGCTCTCCGGCGGCGAGTCCAGCAGCGCCACGAGCGGCCGGATCGCGTCCTCGACCGGCTTCGCCGACGAGCGGATCGCCTCGATCTGCGCGGCGACGGCCTCGTCGTAGGAGCCGGAGAAGCTCGTGTTCACCGTCCCCGGGTTCACCAGGACGTAGCGGATCTTCTCCGAGGGCGGGTTCAGCGCGAAGCCCTGGCCCAGCAGGTCGTTGAGCACGCCGCTGTGGAACATGGCCGCGATGCCGTCGTAGCCCGACTCCATGCCGAGGTCGTCCCAGCGCACGCGCTCGGGGTTCGGGCCGGGCCCCGCCACGTTGAGGATCACCGGGTCGTCGGCGGCGTGCAGCAGCTCGGTCAGCTCGTAGCTGAGCAGGAAGCGGCTCAGGTAGTAGAGCGCGAAGTTGTGCTCGAAACCCTCGGCCGTGACCTGGCGCTCCGACTGGAGGTGCCGTGCGCACAGCACCACACCGTCGATCTTGGTGTAGCGGGAGCGCAGCTCGGCGATGGCCGCCCTCGTTTCGCTGACCAGGCTGAGGTCGGCACGGACGAAGTGCGCGCCCTCGGGAGCTTTCGCCTGGTCGCGGCCGATGACGACCACCTCGTGACCACGCTTGAGGTAGGCGCGGGCCAGCGCCTTGCCGATGCCGTCGGTGCCACCGGTGATCACGTAGATTGAACCCATGAGTTCAATCTACTGTTCAGTCGAGTAAATTCGCTACGCCGTCGCGGCCAGGACGAAGGGCAGCACCTCCTGCGCTCCGGCCCGGCGGAGCATCCGGGCGGCGACGGTGAGGGTCCAGCCGGTGTCCGCGCGGTCGTCGATCAGCAGCACAGGCCCGTTCGCTCCCGCCAGGTTCTGCTCCAGCTCGGGGGACAGGCTCAGCGAGGTGGTCAGCCCGGCCAGCCGCTGCGCGCTGTTCACCGCAGACGGGGCCGTGCCGTCGGAGAGCACGCGGCCCAGGAACGGCAGCCTGCCGATGGTGGCGATGCGCGTGGCGAAGCTCGCGACCAGGCGCGGGTGCTTCTGCGAGTCGATCGCGACGACGCCGACCGGGCGCCGCTCCCAACCCCAGCCGGCCAGGACCTGAACGCACGCCTGGAAGAGCTCGTCGGTGATCTCGGCGTCCTTGGCGTCGGGCGCGAACAGCGGGCGGAGCCGGTTGCCCCAGCCGATGTCCGTCAGCCTGCCCAGCGCGCGCCCCACCGACGCGGCTTCCGCCGCCGGGATGCGACCGCTGAGGTCGACGCCGAGCGCGCTCATCCCGCTCGGCCACTGCTTGCGCGTGCTCAGGTCGATGCCGGGGCGCAGCAGCCGCTGCTCGACCTCGGCGACGGCCTCGCCCGGCACCTCCGTGGACAGCCGCTCTCCGGTGCAGTTGTCGCAGCGCCCGCACGGAGCCGCGTGCGGATCGTCGAGCTGGCGCAACAGGAACTCCATGCGGCAGCCCGTGGTGGCGAGGTAGTCCACCATCGCCTGCTGCTCCGCCTGGCGCGCCTTCGCCACCCGCGCGTAGCGGTCGGCGTCGTAGGTCCACTCCTCGCCGGTCGAGGTCCAGCCGCCGCGCACGCGGTGCACCGCGCCGTCCACGTCGAGCACCTTCAGCACCGCTTCGAGGCGGCTGCGGCTCAGCTCCACGCGCGGTTCCAGTGCGGCGGTGGACATCGCGCCGTCCGCTTCGGCGAGCACGGACAGCAGGCGCCGCACGACGTGCTCCGACGGGAAGGCCAACGAGTCGAAGTAGGCCCAGATGTCCCGATCCTCCGGGCCCGGCAGCAGCAGCACCTCCGCGCGCTGCACGCCACGGCCCGCACGGCCGATCTGCTGGTAGTACGCGATCGGCGAGGACGGAGCGCCCAGGTGCACGACGAACCCGAGGTCGGGCTTGTCGAAGCCCATGCCCAGCGCCGAGGTCGCCACGAGCGCCTTCACCTTGTTGGCGAGCAGGTCCTCCTCGGCCTGCTGGCGCTCCGAGGTCTCGGTCTTGCCGGAGTACGAGGCGACCTCGAAACCACGGTCGCGCAGGAAGGACGCGACGTCGTCGGCCGCCGCGACGGTGAGCGTGTAGATGATCCCGGAGCCCGGCAGCTCATTGAGCTTGTTCGCCAGCCACGCCAAGCGCGCCTGCGCGGTGGGCAGCCGGACCGCGCTCAGCCGCAGGCTCTCCCGGTCCAGCTGTCCGCGCAGCACCAACGCCTCGCGCTCGCCCAGCTCCAGCTGCTCGGCCACATCGCGCACCACGCGGTCGTTCGCCGTCGCGGTCGTCGCGAGGACCGGGATCTCCGCAGGCAGCTCGGCGATGAGCGTGCGCAGGCGGCGGTAGTCCGGCCGGAAGTCGTGGCCCCAGTCGGAGATGCAGTGCGCCTCGTCCACCACGATCAGCCCGGCGTCGGCGGACAGCTCCGGCAGCACGTTGTCGCGGAAGTCGGGGTTGTTGAGCCGTTCCGGGCTGACCAGCAGCACGTCGAGCTCGCCCATGGCGACCTGCTCCTGGACGTTCTCCCACTCCTCCTGGTTGGCGGAGTTGATCGTCGCCGCGCGCACGCCCGCGCGTTCGGCCGCGACGACCTGGTTGCGCATCAGCGCGAGCAGTGGCGAGACGATGACCGTCGGCCCCTCGCCCAGCTCGCGCAGCAGCGCCGTCGCGATGAAGTACACGGCCGACTTGCCCCACCCGGTGCGCTGCACGACCAGTGCGCGGGAGCGGTCGACGACCAGTGCGCGGATCGCGGTCCACTGGTCCTCGCGCAGCTTCGCGTGCTCGCCCGCGAGGGAGCGGAGCTTCTCCTCGGCCAGTTCGCGCAGTCCCTGTTCTTCCACGTCGCCCAGGGTGCCCCATGGGACCGACAGTCCGGCGTCCGGGCTGTGGGATAACCGGATCGGGTGGGCCCGCGAGCGGACTACTCTGGGACCGTGACGACCGCTGTTGAGCCCCCTGTGTCCACTGTGGACGAAGATCTCCGCGCTCAGGTGCACGACGCCGCCCGCCGTGCCCGCGTCGCGGCGTCGGACCTGGCGCTGGCCACCCGCCAGGTCAAGGACGCGGCGCTGCACGCCATCGCCGACGCGCTGGTCCGCAGGGCTCCGGAGGTGCTGGCGGCCAACGCCGAGGACGTGCGCCGGGGCCGCGAGTCCGGGCTGGCCGAGTCGATGATCGACCGGCTGTCGCTGACCGAGGCGCGGATCGCCGCGATCGCCGAGGCGCAGCGCACGGTCGCCGGTCTGCCCGACCCGGTCGGCGAGGTGCTGCGCGGCGGCATCCTGCCCAACGGCTTGGAGACGCGTCAGGTCCGCGTGCCCATGGGCGTGGTGGGCATGGTCTACGAGGGGCGTCCGAACGTGACCGTCGACGCGGCCGGACTGACCTTGAAGGCGGGCAATGCCGTGCTGCTGCGCGGTTCCTCCTCTGCGGAGAGCTCGAACACCGCGCTCGTCGCCGTGCTCCGCGACGCCGTTGCCGAAGCCGGTCTGCCCGCCGACTCGGTGCAGCTGTTGCCGTGCCACGACCGCGCGTCCGTGCGGCACCTGATCACCGCGCGCGGTCTGGTGGACCTCGTCATCCCGCGCGGTGGTGCAGGGCTGATCAACGCCGTGGTCCAGGGCGCGACCGTGCCGACGGTGGAGACCGGTGTCGGCAACTGCCACGTCTACGTGGACTCCGCGGCTGACCTGGACATGGCCGTGCGCATCGTGCTCAACTCCAAGGCGCGTCGCCCCAGCGTGTGCAACGCCGCTGAGAACCTGTTGGTGCACAAGGACATCGCCGAGCGCTTCGTGCCCGAGGTGGCCCGTGAGCTGAGCGCGGCCGGTGTCACGCTGCACGCCGACTCGCGGTTCGCGGCGCTGGCGGGGACCGCGACCGTGCCCGCGCAGGACGAGGACTGGGACACCGAGTACCTGTCGTTGGACATCGCCGCGAAGGTCGTGGACTCCCTCGCTGACGCGGTCTCTCACATCGCCGAGCACGGATCCGGGCACACCGAGGCGATCGTGACCGCCGACGTGCGCGCGGCGCGCGAGTTCACCGCGAGGGTGGACGCGGCCGCTGTCATGGTCAACGCGGCCACGTCCTTCACCGACGGCGGCGAGTTCGGCATGGGCGCGGAGATCGGCATCTCCACGCAGAAGCTGCACGCGCGCGGGCCGATGGCGCTGCCCGAGCTGACCTCCACCAAATGGGTGGTGTGGGGAGACGGGCACGTCCGCCCTTCTTCCTGAGGGCGTTTCCCGCAGAATGTCCCGATGTCGCAGAACCCACCGCCGCGCCGCCGGGACTCGCAGGCCACCCGTGCCGCGCTGCTGAAGGCGGCCGGTGAGCTTTTCGCCGAGCGCGGCTACGACCGCACCACGGTGCGCGACATCGCCGCGCGCGCCGGAGCCAACCAGGCCCTGCTGTTCCGGTACTTCGGCACCAAGGAAGACCTGTTCAACGCGGTCGTGGCGCACCGGGGGATGGACCTGCTGCACTCCGGGCCGGTCGAGCAGCTGCCGCGCCGCATCCTGGAGATCTTCCTCGCCGAGCCGCCCGAGGGCGGTGACCACCCGATCCAGGCGATGCTGCGCTCGGCCGTGCTCGGCGCGGAGTCGATGGCGCTGCGCAAGGAGATGGGCCGCGCGTACGTGAGGTCGCTCTCCGAGCTGACCGAGGGGCCGGAGGCAGAGCTGCGCGCCGAGCTGGTGCTGGCCTGGCTGGTCGGCATCGGGTTCTGCCGATCGGTGCTGGGATCTGACGTTCTGCGAGCGGCTGACGCCGATCGGGTGGAAGCCGAGGTGCAACGCGGGATCTCCGCGCTGCTGGATCTTGACGCGCCTGTGACCCCCTCGTAGCTTGGAAAGTAAGCGACTGCTTACATCTCTTGGCGAAGGGAGATCACGGTGACCGCCGTCGATCCCACCACCTCGGCGCCGTCGTACCCGTTCAGCCTGCCGAGGGCACTCGACCTCGACCCCGCCTACGAGCGCCTGCGCCGCGAAGAGCCGATCACGCGCGTGCGCATGCCCTTCGGGGAAGGCACGGCTTGGCTGGTCACGCGGTACGCCGACGCGCGGGTCGTGCTCGGGGACCCCCGGTTCAGCATGGCCGCCGGGACCACGCCGGAGACTCCGCGCAGCACGCCGTTGCCCTTGGACCCCGAAGGCATCCTCGGCATGGACGCGCCCGAGCACACGCGTCTGCGGCGCCTGGTGGCCAAGGCGTTCACCGCGCGACGGGTCGAGCAGATGCGCCCCCGGCTCCGCGAGGTCGTGGACGCCGCGCTCACCGAGATGGAGCAGCAGGGCGCGCCCGCCGACCTGGTGCACCACCTGGCACTGCCGCTCCCGGTGACGGTCATCTGCGACATGCTCGGTGTGCCGTACGAGGACCGGCACCTGTTCCGCGCGTTCTCCGACGCGGCGCTGTCGACCACGAAGTACACGCCGGAGCAGATCCAGGACGCACGCGACAACTTCCTCGCTTATATGGGTGGCCTGGTCGCACAGCGTCGTGCTCAGCCCACGGACGACCTGCTCGGCGCGTTGGTGCTCGCCAGGGACAACGACGACCGTCTCTCCGAGATGGAGCTGGTGCGCCTGGGCATCGGTCTGCTCGTCGCGGGCCACGAGACCACGGCCAACCAGCTGACGAACTTCACCTACCTGTTGCTCAGCGACCGGTCGCAGTACGCGTCGCTCGTCGCGGACCCGTCACTGATCCCTGCCGCCGTGGAGGAGCTTCTGCGCTTCACCCCGCTCGGAGCTTCCGGTGGCTTCGTGCGCGTCGCGATGGAGGACGTGGAGCTGGCCGGGGTGACCGTGCGCAAGGGCGAGTGCGTGTTCGCTCAGCTCGCTTCGGCCAACCGGGACGACGCGGTCTTCGAGACTCCAGATCTGCTCGACTTCGCGCGGCAGCAGAACCCGCACATGGCGTTCGGGCACGGTGTGCACCACTGCCTCGGCGCACAGCTCGCGCGACTGGAACTTCAGGTGGCGCTTGAAGGCATGACCGCGCGCTTCCCGAACCTGCGCTTCGCCGTGCCGGCCGAGGAGTTGCCGTGGCGTACAGGGATGCTCGTCCGGGGCCTTGAAGCGCTCCCGGTGAGCTGGTGACGGTAGGAATGTGCCATGAGTGATAGTTGGTTGGTCACTGTCGACCAGAACTGCATCGGCTCCGGAATGTGCGCCGGCGCGGCCCCGGACCACTTCGAGCTGATGGACGGCTACGCGCGCGCCATCAAGGACGAGGTCGACCCGGACGAGGCCGTCATCGACGCCGCCGAGTCGTGCCCCGTGGAGGCGATCCTGGTCAAGCACGCCGCCTCCGGCGAGGTGGTGGCCCCCACCGACTGAGCGCCGCACTCCGGCGTAAGCCCTGAACGGGTCGTTTGGTGCGTTGAACGCACTGAACGACCCGTTCAGTGCGTTCAACGCGTCAAAATAGGCGTTGATCTTGGGCCTCGAACGGGTGACCGTGCTCATCACCGCCGCCGTGGGGCGCCCCGTAGGCTTTCCTGCCATGGCCAAGCGCCGAATCGGAGTAATGGGCGGCACGTTCGACCCGGTGCACAACGGGCACCTCGTCGCCGCGAGCGAAGTGCAGGTGCGCTTCGAGCTCGACGAGGTCATCTTCGTGCCGACGGGCAACCCGTGGCAGAAGTGCCACAGCGCGGTCAGCCCGGCCGAGGACCGCTACCTGATGACCGTCGTCGCCACGGCGTCGAACCCCCGGTTCTCGGTGAGCAGGGTCGACATCGACCGCACCGGCACCACCTACACCATCGACACGCTCGGTGACCTGCGCACGCAGTACCCTGATGACGAACTGTTCTTCATCACGGGGGCGGACGCGCTGGAACAGATCCTGTCCTGGCACCGCGCCGACGAGCTGTTCCGGCTGGCGCACTTCATCGGGGTGACGCGGCCGGGCTACCGCCTCGTCGACGACCACCTGCCCCCGGGCGCGGTCAGCCTGGTGGAGGTGCCCGCCATGGCGATCTCCTCCACGAACTGCCGCGACCGGGTCCGCGACGGGCTCCCGGTCTGGTACCTCGTGCCCGACGGTGTGGTGCAGTACATCAGCAAACGCGAGCTCTACACCGCGCCCGAACGGGCGTAGGAAAGGAACTACTCAGGTGGCAGCCACCGACCAGGCACGCGACCTCGCGCTGGTCGCCGCGCAAGCAGCGGCTGACAAGAAGGCGCACGACGTCGTCGTGCTCGACGTGTCCGACCAGTTGGTGATCACCGACTGCTTCGTGATCGCCTCCGCGCCCAACGAGCGCCAGGTCGACGCGATCGTGGAGAACGTCGAGGACCGGATGCGCGAGGCCGGCAGCAAGCCGGTCCGTCGCGAAGGCGCGCGCGAGGGCCGTTGGGTCCTGCTCGACTTCGTCGACGTCGTGGTGCACGTGCAGCACGCGGAGGAGCGCACCTTCTACGCGCTGGAGAAGCTCTGGAAGGACTGCCCGCGCATCGCCTTCGAGGACGGTCCGGCCGCCGAGGAATCCGCCGAGTGACCCTTCAGCGGCTCGTGCTGTGGCGGCACGGCGAGACCGGCCACAACGCCACCGGGCGGATCCAGGGCCACCTGGACGCGCTGCTCAACGACGCGGGCTTCGCGCAGGCGCGCGCGGCCGCCCCGGTGGTCGCGCGCTTCGAGCCCGGCATCGCGCTCAGCTCCGACCTGCGCAGGGCCATGGACACCGCCGCGGAGTTCACCAAGGCGACCGGGCGCGAGGTGCGCATCGACAAGCGGCTGCGCGAGACCCACGTCGGTGAGTGGCAGGGCCTGTCCCACACCGAGGTCGAGCAGGGCTGGCCGGGCGCGCTCCTGCAGTGGCGCAAGGACCCCGAGTGGGCTCCGCCCGGTGGCGAGAGCCGGGTCGAGGTCGCGGCGCGCGCCGCGGAGGTGGTCTCCGAGCTGGACGCCGACCACGACGGGACCGCGCTGCTGTGCGCGCACGGCGGGCTGATCACCGGCCTGACCGCGTCGCTGATCGGCCTGCCCGTCGCGTGCTGGCCCTCCGTCGGCGGGCTGAGCAACTGCCACTGGGCGGTGCTGGCGCGACGCGGGGACAGCCTGGACTGGCGGCTCGTCGCGTACAACGCCGGTGTGACCGGCTGAGCGGTGCGGCTGCTGGCGCTGGCTGATTCGCTGGCCTTCCACGGTCCGCGCGAGGCGATGCCCGCCGATGATCCCCGGCTCTGGCCGAACGCGGCCGCGCGCCTGCTCGGCGGGTCGTCGGAGATCGTCGCGGGTTTCGGCTGGACCGCGCGCGACGCGTGGTGGGCGATCACGCGCGACCCGCGCGTGTGGGCGCTGATGCCGGAGATCGACGCGCTCGTGCTCGGCGTCGGCAGCATGGACACGTTGCCGTCGCCGCTGCCCACCTACCTCCGCGAAGGGCTGCGCTACCTGCGGCCGGAGGGGCTGCGGCGGCGGGCCCGCGAGACCTACCTCGCCGCGCAACCGCACCTCGCGCGCTTGCTCGGCGGGCGCCCGGTGGCGCTCCCGCCCCGGCTCAGCGTCGCCTACCTGGACAAGTGCCTTCACGGAGTGCGCTCGCTGCGCCCCGACCTGTCCGTGATCGCCGTGCTGCCGTCGGTGCACCGCTCGGCGGCCTACGGCTACGTCCACACCGGCAGGGCGCCCGCTGCCTCGGCGATCACGGCTTGGGCGTCCACTGTGGACGTTCCTTTGCTCGACCTCGCGGCCCTCGTGCGGGCGGACGTGGCGGCCGGGCGCGGCAATCCCGACGGCGTGCACTGGGGCTGGGCGACCCACGCGGCGGTCGGCGCGGCGTTGGCGGAGGAGCTCCGACGCGCCACGTAGGCTGCTCGCTCGTGGCCGTAGCCGTCGTGACCGACTCCACCGCGTACCTGCCTGAGGGCTTCGCGGACCGGCGCGGCATCTCCGTGGTCCCGCTGCACGTCACCGTGGACGACAGCACCGGTCTGGACGGTGTCGACATCACCCCGGCCAGCCTCGCCACGGCCCTGTCCGAGCGCCGTGCCGTCAGCACCTCCAGGCCCTCCCCTGAAGACGTTGCCGAGGTCTACCGGCGTGTGCTCGACAACGGCGCCGACTCAATCGTTTCCGTGCACCTGTCGCGCGAGCTGTCGGGCACGTGGGACGCGGCCCGGATCGCCGCTGAGCAGGTCGGCGGAGTGCGCGTGGTCGACTCCCGCTCCACCGCGATGGGACTGGGTTTCGCGGTGCTCGCGGCCGTGAAGGCTGCCAGCTCCGGCGCGTCCGGCGCCGACGTCGAGGCCGCCGCTGTCCGCACGGCGGCGCGCACGCGCACGTTCTTTTGCCTGGAGACGTTGGAGCACCTGCGTCGTGGCGGTCGCATCGGTCCCGCCGCCGCGCTCCTGGGCACAGCCCTCGCGGTGCGCCCGCTGCTGCACGTGCAGGACGGGCGCATCGTGCCGTTGGAGAAGGTGCGTACGACCAGCCGCGCGATGGCCAGGCTCGTCGACCTCGCGGCGGAGGCTGCGGGTGATGGGCCCGCAGGCGTTGCGGTGCACCACCTCTGCGCTCCGCAACGCGCTGCCGAGCTGGCGAGCAAGCTCGACGAGCGCATCGGTGACGGCGAGGGCTGCCTCATCTCCGAGGTGGGCGCTGTGATCGGAGCGCACACCGGACTGGGCGTGCTCGGCGTCGTCGTCCTCCCCGGCGGCCTCGCCTGAGCCCTCTGTCGATCATCGTCAACCGCCGCAAACCCGGCGCCTCATGAGGGTTTGCTGTTGTTGAAGACCGCCGAACCCGACGACCTGCGTGACGTGGCGGCCCAGCTCCCGGTTCCGCGTTGTGGCAACTCGTCGTGATGTGAGAGCGCTCCTTCGCGCAAGTCGTTGCCATAAAGCGAATTCGGGTGCGCTGGCCGAGCCCTAGCACGAACCCCTGACACACCAACGAAAACCGGGACCAGCAACGCCCGACTGGTCCACATCGCCGCTACTTGTCCACAGCCAGCCACATTCACCCGCCACCACCCCCACCACCTCCCTAACGTCGAAACGGTGACGAACCCCCACCTCGACCACCCAGCGGGCACGGCCAGGGTCAGGCAGGAGATCCTGGCGAAGAAGCGCCTGGCAGCCCTGTCCGGTCCGGCACCGCAGGACCCCGACCCACCGGCGGGACCAGTGGAGATCCACATCGGCCCCGCGCCCCGCATCGCCCTGCTCGACCGCCTGGTGCCGGAGTGGCTGCGCCGCGCGAGGCTGAACCCCGGCCGCTCCGGAGCGCTCGCGCTGGTGGCGGTCGCCGCCTTCGCCGCCCTCGTGGCCGTCCTGCTGTGGCCGGGCGGCGTCGCGGCCGAACCGGCGCCCGTGGTCTCGCCTCCCGTTGCGCCACAACAGAAAACGGCCCAGCTCGTGGTGAGCGTGGTGGGCCGGGTCGGCAAGCCCGGCCTGGTGTCGCTGCCGGAGGGCGCGCGGATAGCCGATGCCGTGCAGGCGGCCGGTGGAGTGTTGCCCGACGCAGACCCCGCGACGGTCAACTTCGCGAGGAAAATCAGCGACGGTGAGCAGATCGTCGTCGGCCTGCCCGCGCCGTCGGGGGAGTCCGGCCCGTCGGAGAGCGCGAAGATCAGCCTCAACACCGCGACCGTCCACCAGCTCGACGGTCTGCCGGGCGTGGGGCAGGTGACAGCGCAGCGGATCGTGCAGTGGCGCACCAGGCACGGGCGGTTCGCGTCCGTGGACCAGCTCCGCGAGGTGGACGGCATCGGAACTTCGCGTCTGGCGAAGCTCCGTGAGCTGGTGACGCTGTGATCCCGGCACAGCTGGACATCCGGCTCGTACCCGCCGCGGTCGCGGTCTGGGCGGTGGCACTGGTCGGGCTGCACCTCGGCTGGCTCGCCACGGTGCTGTGCGGCGTGCTGGCGGCAGCCTTCGCGTTCCTCGCGGTGTGGCGGGGAACGGGTGCGTGGGCCAACGGACTGCTCGCGGCGAGCGTCCTCGCGGGCGCGGCTGCGGTGGTCGTCACCAGCCACGCCCTGCCCGCCGCCACGCACCCGCTGCGCGAGCTCGCGAGCAAGGGTGCGACCGCGACGATCAGGGCGACGTTGTCCGAAGACCCAAGACCGTTGCGCACCAAGGGATACGCCGGTCGGCCCGCTGGTGCGGACCAGGTGGCGGTCCGCGCTCGGTTGAGCGATGAGCCGGGTGGTTCGGTGTTGCTGCTGGCTCCGGCGGTCGCGTGGTCGGCGTTGTTGCCGGAGCAGGAGGTCACGGCGACCGGAGCGCTGATCATGCCGCGCGGCGGGGACTTCACGGTGGCGGTGTTGCGGGTCCGGGGACCACCGATCGCTGTCGGCCCCGCGCCGAGCTGGCAGACCGCCGCTGATGGCGTGCGCGCCGGGCTCCGCGACGCCGCGAAGGTGCTTTCCCCGGAGCTCGCGGGGCTGCTTCCGGCATTGGTGGTCGGTGACACCGCTGGACTGTCTCCGCGCGTGGTGGAGGAGTTCCGGTTGTCCGGACTGGCCCACCTGTTGGCCGTGAGCGGGGCGAACCTGGCGATCGTGTGCGGCGCTGTCCTGCTGCTGTTCCGGTTGCTGACGGCAGGGCCACGATTGTCGGGCTTGGCGGCGGTGCTGGCTCTGGTCGGCTTCGTGGTGCTCGCGCGGCCCGAGCCCAGCGTGCTGCGCGCGGCGGTGATGGGCGGAGTGACGCTGCTGGCGTTGGTGTTGGGGCGCAAGGGTTCCGCGATTCCCGCGCTCGCCGGAGCCGTGATCGTGTTGCTGCTGTTCGATCCTGGACTGGCCAACACCGCGGGTTTCGCGTTGTCGGTGCTGGCGACCGCGGCACTGGTGATCCTCGCGCCGAGGTGGGCCGCGGCACTGCGCGATCGCGGAGTGCCGGTGGGGCTCGCCGAGGCCATCGCGGTTCCGGCGGCGGCACAGCTCGCCACGGCTCCGTTGATCGCGGCGCTGTCCGGAGAGATCAGCCTGGTGGCGATTCCGGCCAATCTGCTCGCGGCTCCCGTTGTGGCGCCTGCGACGGTGTTCGGTGTGCTCGCTGCGCTGGTCTCGACGGTGCACGAGGGCGCTGCGGAGCTTCTGGTCCACCTGGCGGGGCCCGAGGTGTGGTGGCTGATCACCGTGGGCAGACGTGCCGCCGCGGTGCCGGACAGCGGTGTTCCGTGGCCTTCCGGTGTGCTTGGTGGACTGCTGCTCGCCGCGCTGCTCGTTGTGGTCGTGTTGCTGCTGCGGAGCCGCCGGTTCCGGATCGTGTTGGTGCTCGGCGTGGTTGTGCTGGTGTTGACCGCGGTTCCGGTGAAGCTGCTCAAGCCGCAGTGGCCCGCTGACGGCTGGGCGGCGGTGGCGTGTGACGTCGGGCAGGGCGACGCCGTGGTGCTGGCGGTCGCTGAGCCCGGGCGCGCGGTCCTGGTCGACACCGGGCCAGAACCGTTGGCGGTCAACGCTTGTCTGGATCGGCTGGGCGTTGATCGCGTTCCTGTGGTGGTGCTGAGCCACCTGCACGCCGACCACATCGGCGGGCTCGCGGCGGTGCTCGCGGAGAGATCTGTGGGAGCGGTCGCGGTCGGGCCACTGAGAGAGCCCGCTTGGGCGATGAAGGAGGTGCGTGACACCGTTGCGGCGGCGGGAGTTCCGTTGATCGAACTGAGTCGCGGTCAGCGGCTGGAGTGGCCCGGGTTGGCGCTGGAGGTGCTGGCACCGCTGAGGTCTCCGGCACCGCGGACTTCGGAGACACCCTTGCCGGGGACCGTGGTCAACGACGCCTCACTGGTGCTGCGGGCGCACACACCAGCGGGGCGGATGTTGCTGACCGGAGACATCGAACTGGCCACGCAAGCCGAGCTGCTGGCGTCCACAGTGGACGTCAGCGCGGACGTGCTCAAGGTGCCGCACCACGGGTCCCGCTACAGCCTGCCCCGGTTCCTGGGCGCGGTGCGGCCCCGAGTCGCGTTGATCTGCGTGGGCGCGGGCAACGACTACGGCCACCCGAGCCCACTGGTCCTGCACTCGCTCGCCGGAGTGCGCGTCCTGCGCACCGACCTGGACGGTGACGTCGCCGTTCTGGCCACCCGCGATGGTCTGGCGACCGCACGGAGAGGAGAACCACGGCCACCGCCCAGGCGGTGAGCGCTTGCCAGTGACGCTTTGCCGGTGACGCTTTGTCTGTGACCTGTCAGAGGCCGTGACCTGTCAGAGGCCGAGTGCTTCGCGGACGGCGGCGCTCGACGGCGGCACGGTGGCGCGCGGGCCGATCTTGTCCTCCACCGCGTCGAGGGTCTTCAGGCCGTCGCCGGTGATCAGCAGGACGGTCTCGGCGTCCGGGTCGAGCTGGCCGGACTCGATGAGCTTCTTCGCCGTCGCGACGGTCACGCCGCCCGCGGTCTCGGCGAAGATGCCCTCGGTGCGGGCCAGCAGGCGGATCGCGTCGACGACCTCCTCGTCGCTGACGTGCTCCACCGAACCTCCGGTGCGGCGCACGGTGTCCAGCACGTAGGGACCGTCGGCGGGAGCACCGATCGCCAGTGAGCGGGCGATCGTGTCCGGCTTCACCGGCTGGATCACGTCGTGGCCCGCCTGGAACGCGGCGGCGACGGGGGAGCAGCCGGTGGCCTGGGCGCCGAAGACCCGGTACGGGGTCGGCTCCACCAGGTCCAGCTCACCCAGCTCGCGGAAGGCCTTGTCCACCTTGGTCAACTGCGAACCGGAGGCGACCGGCACGACGATCTGCTGCGGCAGGCGCCAGCCGAGCTGCTCGGCGACCTCGTAGCCGAGGGTCTTGGAGCCCTCCGCGTAGTACGGGCGGACGTTGACGTTGACGAACGCCCAGTCCTCGTGGTCGGCGGCCAGCTCGGTGGCCAGCCGGTTCACGTCGTCGTAGTTGCCGTCGACGGCGATCAGCGCACCGTCGTACACGGCGGTGGTGAGCACCTTCGCGCGCTCGAGAGAGGAGGGGATCAGCACGACCGACTCCCAGCCCGCCCGCGCCGCTGCCGCGGCGACGGCGTTGGCCAGGTTGCCGGTGGAGGGGCAGGCCAGCACGGTGAACCCGAGCTGGCGCGCGGCGGCGAGCGCCACCGCGACCACGCGGTCCTTGAAGGAGTGCGTGGGGTTGCCGGTGTCGTCCTTCACCCACAGCTTGCGCACGCCGAGCGCGGCGGCCAGGCGGTCGGCCTTGACCAGCCGGGTCAGGCCCGGATCGGTGTTGGGGTGCTCCTGGACGTCCGAGGGCACCGGAAGGAGGTTGCGGTAGCGCCAGATGGAGCGGGGCCCCGCCTCGATCTCCGCGCGGGTGATCTTGCCGAAGTCGTAGCCGACCTCAAGGGGGCCGAAACACTCCGCACACGCGAACTCCGCGGCGAGCGGCACCTCGTTGCCGCATTCGCGGCACACCAGGGCGCGGGCCGGGCCGAGGTCGAACTGGTGGGCGCTGCGGCGCGCCTCGATGGTCGTCATCGCGAGGTCTCTCCTCATCTTTCCCGCTCGTGCGGGCCGGATTTGGCACCGTGATCGCCGGTGGCCTCGCGGAGATCCCGCGTGGTCTGGCGTCGGTTGCCGGGGTGTCGTAGGGCCGATCCCTCTACCCCTCTGGATGAGCTGTTCAGTTGTGGTGGTGCTGTGCGGAGGCGCGCCCTTCGGCGGCCGTCCGGTGGTCACGCTACGGCAACGTCCCACGGGAGAGCCACCGTTGCCCATGATGCGGGACGTGCGCGGCGGCCGCGCCGTCCGACCCTCGTGCGAGGATGGCGCGGTGAGTGCTCCCGCCGCAGCGCCAGCCCCGTTGCACCTGGTCATCGGAGAGGAAGAGCTCCTCGTCGAGCGGTCCGTGCGGGCCACGCTGGACGCCGCGAGGCAGGCCGATCCGGAGGCCGAGCTGCGCCGGGTCCGGGTGACCGATCTCACCCCTCCCGAACTGGTCGAGCTGCTCAGCCCCTCGCTGTTCGCGGAGGGCAGGGTGATCGTGCTGGAGGCGGCCCAGGACGCGGGCAAGGAGATCGCCGAGGCGGTGCTCTCCTACATCCGCGACCCCGCCGAGGGCGTGACCCTGGTCCTCACGCACACGGGGGGCGGGCGCGGCAAGCTCGCCAAGGAGCTGCCCGCCGCGTTGCGCAAGGCGGGGGCGGCGGTCGCGGAGTGCGCGAAGCTGACCAAGGCCAGTGACCGGGAATCCTTTGTGCGCAACGAGGTTCGGCGCGCGGGTGGCAAGATCGACGGGCCCGCGCTCGCGGCGCTGATGGAGACGGTCGGCAACGATCTGCGCGAGTTGGCGGCCGCGGCCTCGCAGCTCGTCGCGGACACCGGCGGCAAGGTCGACGAGCAGGCGGTGCGCCGTTACCACCGCGGCCGTGCCGAGATGACCGGCTTCGCGGTGGCGGAGAAGGCCGTTACCGGCGACCGCACCGCCGCGCTGGAATCGCTGCGCTGGGCGTTGCAGCTGGGCGTTCCGCACGTGCTGCTCGCCGACGCGCTGGCCGACGCGGTGCGCACCATCGCCAGGGTGGCCGGAGTGGGGCGGGCGGACCCGTTCCAGCTCGCGGGTCAGCTCGGCATGCCGCCGTGGAAGGTCAAGAAGGCGCTCGGCCAGGCGCAGGGCTGGTCCCCGGAGGGCCTCGTCGAGGCGATGGGACTCGTCGCCACCCTCAACGCGGAAGTGAAGGGCATGGCCGCCAGCGCGGACTACGCGGTGGAGCGCGCCGTGCTCAAAGTGGCCGCCGCGCGCAACCGCCGCTGAAGCGGGACGTACAGGACGCAACGGACACATCCGGCGAGCGGTCGCGGGGGTTCCTCCGCCAGCGGCACGCCGAGGAACCCCCGCTTGCTCCGCCCTGCCGGGAAAATCCCAGCTCAGAAGCGGAAGATCGAGCCCGTCGCCGCCAGTGCGAGGCAGCTGTTGGCGTAGGCGGCCCGGTGGCTGACCGGCCGTCCACGCCAGAAACCGCTCGCGCTCACAGTGCGAGGTGCATATTCCTTCGTGCACTGTGGATGTGGACCGACATTCAATCGGGTGAAGTTTCCGTCGACCTCCGCCAGCTGAGGGCAGGCCGCGGCGGCGAACGGGTGGTTACCGCCCGTGGGGTCGCATCGCAGGGTCACCCTCCTGGCGGGGGTTCCCCGGTGCTCGTCGACCACGGACAGTGCGAGAACTGAGGGAGCGTTCATGTCGGTTCCGGCAACTGCCGGGGGCGGGGTGAGGCAGAGCATGACCGCGCCCGCGGTCAGGAGCGAGCCGGGCAAACGGTTGCGGAGCATTGCAAACCCTTTCCGTGATCTGAAGATTTTTCTTCGGAATTCATGTCAATACAGCCTACGAGTGACGACTTTGACGGTTGCGTGAACTGCGCGTGACTGAATATGTGATTGTCGCGGCAACAACCTTGTCGAGCTCGGCTCGGTGAGAACTCGTCAGAATCGGAATAAGGGTCCGGTTTTTGCGATCAGCACACATCTGTTCGGGAAAGTGATCTGTTCGCGAACCCGGCGGCCGAACCACGTTCCGGTTGCCGTGGTGGTCACCGGGGCGTAGATCAGCGGGCAGCTGGCGCCGGGGTCGAGGTGCAGCGCGGCGACGCTCCCGCCGGTCCGCGCCAGCGCCGCGCAGCTGGCCACGGGCGCGGGGTGGCCGCCACCGTCCGGCGAGCAGGTCAGCGGGACCCGCCTCGCCGAGGGCGCGGGAGCCTCGCCGGGCGTGCTGGTGAGCACGAGCGCGGCGGCGGGCGGCGCGGGTGGGAGGATCGCTCCCGCCGGTGTCGCCAGCGCCGCGAGCAGCGCGGTCACCGCGATCGGAACGAACCTGAGCGGTCGGTTCCAGGACATGGACTTCCCTTTCCTCGAAATATGTTCGGATATATCTCGGGTCACCTGTGGGTGTCCCACTCCGAATACGCGGGCGGCTTCCGGTCGCGCTCAGTGAGCGTCCTCACAGACGGGGGAAGCAGGGGGCGATCCCTCCAATGGCGGTATGCGCCCTGCTGTCCGAGGGAACCATGTTTTCCTGCGCAACGAAGCCTTGCCAAAGTACCGTTCTTACGGTGGTATCTAAGGCGGTCGAGGGGGCTTCGGGTTGCGCCTCGTGAAGACCTTGGTGCTTCGAAGGGAATTGGCCGGATAACTCGTTCAGACGTGCTTGTCGGTCCCGCCGATAATTCCTGTCGATGCTAGGAGTCGTGTTGTTGACCAATCAGGAGGCCGGACCGCTGCTCGACGGCTGCGCCCGGTCGCGGAGCGAGGAGTTCTGGCGGGAATGCGTCGACCTGCGTCCCGCGCTGATCAGGATCGCGGTCAGGGCGGGCGCCGGTGAGGCGGCGGAGGACCTGGTGCACGAGGCCTTCATCAGGGCCATGGAGTTCCCCGCCCTGGACCCGCAACGGGTGATGCCCTTTCTGGTGGCCGTCGTGAAGCGGTTGTGCGTCGACGAGGCCCGCAGGAGCACCACCGCGCGGCAGGTCGCCACGCACGCCAGGCTGCTACCGTTGGACGTGACAGATCCGGCCGAGTCGATCAGCGATCAGGCCGAGGCGGAGTGGCTCGTCGCGCACTGCGGCAAGCTCAGTCGGCGCGAACGTTATGTCCTGCTCTGGCTTTCCCACGGTCTCCCGCACGACGAGATCTCACGAAGGCTGGGCACGACACGACGCGCGACCGAGTGCATCGCCAGCCGCGCGCGCTGCCGGGTCCGTCAGTGGATGGCTCGCCGTTCGCCCGTCAACAGGGTGTTCGGCTGCTGAAAGGGCCTAGGTACGGGGAGCAGGGCCCCGTACCTAGGCCCTTTTCCTTGCCAGGGCCGGAAAACCGCCAGGGCCGCAACTCCGCCGGGCGGGAACCGCCGGCACAGACGAAGAACGCCGCCCCGCTGGTCGCGGGGCGGCGTTCTCGTGTCCGTGGGACCCGATCGGGATGCGATCAGATCTTGTTGGCGCGCAGGGCCATCGCCGACTTCTTGTTGGCGGCCTGGTTCGCGTGGATGACGCCCTTGCTGGCGGCCTTGTCCAGCTTCTTGCTGGCCTCGGCGAGCAGCACGGCGGCCTTGTCCTTGTCCCCGGCCTCGGCGGCCTCGCGGAACTTGCGGATGGCCGTCTTGAGGGCCGACTTCACGGACTTGTTCCGCAGGCGCGCCTTCTCGTTGGTCTTGATGCGCTTGACCTGCGACTTGATGTTGGCCATGACTGGACCCTCTTCCGTTCGAGTGGGGTGGTGCACCGCGCCTGATCGGCACTCGCCCGAACTCGGCGAGCTCTCCTCCACGACGGAACGCCGCGCGGCACAACGCCCGGAATCGTAACAACCGGGCGCCGTGCCTCCCACAACGACCCGGTCAGCGCACCGTGAACGGGGCGCGGCCGTCCTCCACGAGCACCTCGTAGGCGGTCCTCGGAACCTCTCTTCGGCCGGCTCCGTCGACATCGCCGCTGTTCAGGGCGAGCTGGTCGACGGAGAACTCCACTTCGACGGCCCGCTGCGCGCCCGCGGCCAGCTCCACGCGCGCCCAGCCGACCAGCCGCTTGTCAGGGACCTGGAGCAGCGCCACGGGCTGGTGCACGTAGACGGGAACGACCGCCGTGCCCGTGCGCGAGCCGGTGTTGCGCACGGTGAAGCCGACCTTGACCTTGGCATCCGCGACCTTGGCATCCGCCCGGACCGTCGAGGGCACGCTCGGCGCCCCGACCGCGAAGCTCGTGTACGACAGGCCGTGGCCGAACGCGTAGGCCGGGTCGTACTTCGAGCTCTCGCCGCCGTTGGTGCCGGGCAGCTGGTCGTAGGACATCGGCTGGTCACCGATGCGCTTCGGCCACGACACCGGGAGCTTGCCGCTGGGGTTGGCCGTGCCGAACAACACATCCGCGACGGCGGTGCCGCCTTCGGTGCCGGGCAGCCACCCCGCGAGCAGCGCGTCCGCGTCAGCGACCGAACCGAGCACCTGCGGGCGGCCGGTGAGCAGGACGACGGTCACCGGCTTGCCCGTCGCGCGCACGGCGTCGACCAAGCGCTGCTGAGCCGCGGTGAGCGCGGGTTCCTCGGTGTCGGCAGGACCCTCCGCGCCGGGTTTCTCGCCGAGCACCACGACGACGGCCTTGGCGTCCTTGGCCTGCGCGACCGCGTCGGCCTGGTCGGGGGCGTGCGTGACGGTGGCCCCGGGGGCCGCCGCGCGGATGCCCTCCAGCACGGTGACCGCCTTCGGAACCGGCCCCTGCTCGGGGACGCCCTGCCAGTCGACGGTCCAGCCGCCGAGCTGCCGCCGCACGTCGTCGGCGGTGTCGCCGGTGACGACGATCTTGCCGTCCTTGGCCAGCGGCAGGGTGGACTTCTCGTTGCGCAGCAACACCATCGACTCGGTCGCGGCCTTGCGGGCGAGGTCGAGGCCGACGCCGTTGACGCGCTCGTCGGCGACGGCGGGGTCCACGTAGGGCCGTTCGAACAGGCCGAGTTCGAACTTCAGCCGCAGGACGCGCCGCACGGCCTCGTCGACGCGGCGCTCGCTGACCCGCCCGTCGCGAACGACCTGGCGCAGCCCTGAGGTGAACTCCCCGGCGGCGGAGGGCTCCATCGCCATGTCCACACCCGCGTTCACCGCCATCGCGATCGCCGAGGGGTAGTCGGCGGCGGCCTTGTGCTTGGTGACCAGCGAACGGATGTCCTGCCAGTCGGTGATCGCCACGCCGGTGAAGCCGAGGCGGTTCCGCAGCTGCTCGGTGAGCATGTAGCGCGAAGCGTGCACCGGAACGCCGTTGATCGAGCCGGAGTTGATCATGACTGTGCGCACGCCCGCGCGGAACTGCGCGGTGAACGGCGGCAGCACCTGGTCCTGGAGCGTGCGCACCGGGAGGAAGGCGGGCGCGCGGTCGTGGCCGCCCTTGGGCTCGGAGTACCCGGCGAAGTGCTTGGCCGTCGCGGCGAGCCGGGCGGTCTTGCCGTCATCGGCCTGCATGCCCCGAACCGCTGACGCCGCAAGGGTTCCGGCCAGGTGCGGGTCCTCGCTGTAGGTCTCGTAGTAGCGGCCCCACCGGGTGTCCCTGGCGATGTCGGAGACCGGCGCGAAGTTCCAGAACACGCCCGTCGCGCGCATCGCCTGCCCGGTCGCGGCGCCCGCGCGCTCGATCAGCTCGGGGTTCCAGGTCGCGCCGAGACCGATCTGGTGCGGGAACATCGTCGCGGTCACCACGTTGCTGTGCCCGTGCACGCCGTCGGCGCCGTAGAGCACGGGGATCTTGAGCCGGTTGGTGCCCAGCGCGTACTTCTGGATGGCGTTGGTCATCTCCGCCCACGCCTTGGGGCTGGGGTCCGGTGCGGGAACGTCGCCGCCGCCGGAGAGGATCGAGCCGACCTTGGCGTCCACGAGCACCGGCTTCATGCAGTCCTCGCGCAGCGGTCCCGGAACCGCGTCGCAGTCGCCCCTGAGCTTGCCGACCCGGATCTGGGTCATCTGGCCGATCTTCTCCTCCAGCGTCATCAGGCCGAGCAGGGCGTGCACCCTGGCCTCCAGGGGCAGTGCGGCGTTGAGGTGGTCCGCCGGTAGCGCCGCCGTGGTGAGCGGCAGGGTGAGCGCGGCCGTGACGGCCAGCGCCGCTGTTCTTCGAGCGGTGAGCACGTGCTCCTCCAACGAGAGGGTGTGCGGCAGCAGCCCCCTCACCTTCGGCGGTGAGCTTGGTCACCAGTAGCTGCGTTCGGAGCAGTATGAGAGCGTTTTCCCGCTGGTAAGCGTTGTTTTGTTGCACGGGTGCGTGCCTATCGTTCGCCCGTGTTCACAACCCTGGACCTGCCCGGTTTCGCCGGTGTCTCCGTCGCCGCGCTCGCCTTCCTGTGCGCCGCCGCCTTCCTGGCAGGTGCCATCGACGCGATCGTCGGCGGAGGCGGTCTCGTCCAGCTGCCCGCGATGCTCCTGGTGATGCCGGGCGGCGCCCCGATCCACTCGCTCGCCACGAGCAAGCTCTCCTCGTTCGTCGGTACGGCGGCGGCCGTCGGCACCTACGTCCGGCGCACGAAGATCGACTGGCGGAGCACCGCGCCGACGGCCGTGCTCGCGTTCGGCGGTTCCGTGGGGGGAGCGGCGTTCGCCGACGTGCTGCCGCCGGGCGTGCTCAACGTGGTCGTCCTGTGCGCGCTGGTCGGGGTCGGCCTCTACACGTGGCGCAAGCCGGAGTTCGGCGCCGAGGACGCGGAGCGGCTCTCCCGTGCGCGGACGCTGATGGTGATGCTGGGCGGGGGCGTGGTGATCGGTTTCTGGGACGGGCTCGCCGGTCCTGGAACGGGCTCGTTCCTGGTGTTCCTGTTGGTGGGCCTGGTCGGCTTCGCGTTCGTGCGCGCTTCGGCGACGGCGAAGGTGATCAACACCGCGACCAACCTCGGCGGGCTCTGCTACTTCGTGCCCGCCGGGCAGGTGCTGTGGGGGATCGGCCTGACGATGGCGCTGTGCAACCTCGCGGGCTCCGTCCTCGGCGCGCGGATGGCGGTGCGCCGAGGATCGGAGTTCGTCCGCAAGGTGTTCCTGACCGTCGTTGCGGCCCTGGTGCTCAGCCTGGGGTGGAAGGTCGTGCTGGGAACGTGATCAGCACCGCGGGCGGAAACCGGGATCGGCGACGCCGCCGCGCTGCAAGGCGTTGATCACCCACTGCGCCGCTGGCCTGGAGTGCGGGATCAGCAGGTGTTCGGTGAAGTGCCCGGGACAGGTGTCCTGGAGCACGACGTTGGTCACGCGGTCGCGGGGGCCGGACAGGGCCTGGCTCTGGTACGGCGTCACGACCAGCTCGTGGCGCGTGGCGATGGTCGTGTACTTCACCGACCCCACGAGGTCGCCGCCGTCGTTGAGCGCGCGCAGGAACGACGATCCGGCGGACTGGTCGTCGCAGGCCGGGCAGAAGGTCGCGCCGAGCAGCTTCGCCAGCGGTTGGGTGGTGCCGTGGTTGGACGGCGCGATGCCGATCACCGAGTTCACCTTCGCGGAGCCGCCGAGGAACTTCAGGTACTGCCGGGGCATCATGCCGCCCTGGCTGTAGCCGACGATGTCCACTTTGGACGCTCCGGTGGCCGCGAGCACCTGGTCCACGTAGGTGGCCAGCTCGCGCGCGGACTGCGCGACGGGGTTCAGCCCGCCGTTGCCGTAGTCGAGCGCGTAGTGGCACCAACCACCTCGGCTCAGCTCGGGCGCGAGCACGTCCCACGTGCTGCCGGACTTCTTGAAGGTCCCGTGCAGCAGGATGACCGGCCGTTTGCTGGATTGGCACGCGGCGGGCGCTGCGGTGGCAGAGCCCGCCGCGATGACCGTCGTGGCGATGGCGAGAAGGGCGGCGCAGAGCAGGGCGCGCAGCAGTCGCATGTCGTCTCCCCGTTGAGACTTGCGGTGAACTCGCGAGTAACTTCAGGGAAATGTAAGCGAGGTCACTTTTGCCTGTCACTCCGCCAATCGGTCGCCGCGCTGCTCAGCAGGGCTTGTACGCCGGGTCCGCCAGTCCGTTGTTGCGCAACGCGTTGACGGCCCACTTCACGGTGGTCCACGCGTGCGTCATCTGACCGTGGCCGGTGAAGTCCAGCGGACAGCTGTCCTGAATGACCACATTGGACACTCGGCCGGGCGGGCCGGTCAGCGCCTGCGTGGCCAGGCTCAGCAGGCCGTCGTGCTTGGAGGCGATGGTCGTGTAGCGCACTGCCCCGACGAGGTCACCGCCCTCGCTGAGCGCCTTCATGAACGGGGAGCCCGACTGCATGTCGACGCAGGCGGGGCAGCGCTTGGCCAGCCAGTCGGGGGTGTTGCCGGGCGGAAGGCCGTGGTTGGGCGGCGCGATGCCGATCAGGGAGGTGGCCTTGGCCGCGCCGCCGAGGTTCTTCGCGTAGTACCGCGCGAGGACCGCGCCCTGGCTGTAGCCGACGAGATCGACGGTGGCCGCGCCGGTCTTGCGCAGCACCTCGTCGACGAACGCGGACACCTCTCCCGCCGACTGCGCGATCGGCCGCTTGCCCTTGTCGCCGTAGTCGAGGGCGTGGGCGCAGCGGCCGTCCTTCTTGAGCGCGTCGGTCAGTTCCTTCCACGTGCTCTTGCTGTCGCTGAACGTGCCGTGCAACAACACGACCGGCCGCGCGGACGACGTGCACGTTGTGTCCACAGCGGACGCAACGGCCGTTGGTGTCCACGCGGCCGGAACCAGTACGAGCAGCAGGGCGGCGAGAAGCGGCTTCATGAGTTCTCTCCCGGGGTTCGAAGTTCGGAACCTAGGGCCGGAAACCCTTCTGCGCCAAAGCAAGGAGCTGTTCTCGTGTTCTCGCTAAACGGCTAGTCGGTCTCGGGAGGGTGCTTCGGCGGGCGTCCCCGGCGCGTGGGCTTCGCTGCCTTGTCCGGCATCCGCCCCGCTTCGGTGAGCGCCCGCCGGAGCAGGAACTCGATCTGCGCGTTGGCGCTGCGCAGTTCGTCATTGGCCCATTTCGTGAGCGCGTCGTGCACCGCCGGGTCCAGCCGGAGCAGGACGCTCTTGCGTTCAGCCACGACGGAGTCCCTAGTGGTAGAGCGACCCGGTGTTCACGATGGGCTGGGTCGAGCGGTCACCGCAGAGCACCACGAGCAGGTTGCTGACCATGGCCGCCTTGCGCTCCTCGTCGAGGTCCACGACGTCGCGCTCGGCGAGCCGGTCCAGTGCCAGCTCCACCATGCCGACCGCGCCCTCCACGATCCGCTGACGTGCCGCCACCATCGCGCTCGCCTGCTGCCGCTGGAGCATCGAGTGCGCGATCTCCGGCGCGTAGGCGAGGTGGGTGATCCGCGACTCGATGACGTTCACGCCGGCGGAGGTGACGCGCGCGGCGACCTCTGCGGAGAGCCGCTCGGTGATCTCGTCGGCGTTCTCGCGCAGCGACAGCCCGGTTTCGCCGTGGTTGTCGTAGGGGTAGCTGGTGGCGATGTGGCGCACGGCGGTCTCGGTCTGCACCTGCACGAAGTCGACGAAGTTGTCCACCTCGAACACGGCCTGCGCGGTGTCGCTGACCTGCCAGACCACGACCGTGGCGATCTCCACCGGGTTGCCGTCGGCGTCGTTGACCTTCAGCACCGCGGTCTCGTGGTTGCGGATCCTGGTCGACACCGGGGTCTTGGTGGAGATCGGGTTCACCCACTGGAGACCGTCGGAGCGGATCGTGCCGGTGTAGCGGCCGAGCACCTGGAGCACGCGCGCCTGGCCCGGCGCGACCATGACCAGACCGGCGAACAGCAGGGCGCCGACCGCCACGGTGCCGATGCCGGTGAAGAGGAACGCCGAGGTGCTGGTCTGGGCGGCGAGCACGACCTGGAGGGCGCCCGCGACCAGCAGGACGAAGCCCACCAGGAACATCGGCACGCCAGGAAGGCGGTTGCCGTCCCTCTCGCCGATCTTCGGTGACGGCCTGCTCGCGGCGATCTCGGACGGCGTGTGGACGCGTTGGTCTGACATGGCGGCCTCCCCTGGGCGGTGCTTAGCAAAGTGATATCAGATTTATAGCAGGTGCGTCGGCCGGTGCCAAGCGACGAGGTGGCCGGGCCAGTGCCTGGGGTTCCGTTGCCGGGGGCGCCTGGGGAAGGAACCTCGGCGAGCCTCACCGCGCTGTCGCACACCGGCTGTTTCCCGTTGCTGCAGCACGGTTGTTTGATCGGCGCCCCGCTTGCGCGCGGAACGGGACCGTCGTGCTCGCCGGAGGTGCCATGCGCGCGCTCGCCTAGGGCTTGTCCTGCGGGTCGCCAGGTTCGCTGGTCTTCAACGGCAGCAAACCCCCGCGAAGCCGCAACGTGTGAGGCGGTTAACGATGATCAACAGGCGGGTTTGCTGGTCTTCAAGACGCCCCAACCCCCGGCTTGCGGGCGAGGAGTTCGAAGCGGCGCGCGGAGAACGGGCGCAACGAGCCGAGCCGCATGATCACCTCGGCGAAACCGGCGTTGCGGGCGAGCAGGCGCAGATCGAGCGGCTTGCAGCGCAGCCTGGACCGGCGCACGGACAGCAGCAGCGAGCCGCCGGGGCGCAGCACGCGGTGCAGCTCGGCGAAGCCCGCCGCGATGTCGGGCCACAGGTGCACGGTGTCGGTGGAGATCGCCACGTCGACGCAGGAGTCGTCGAGCCCTGTGTGCTCGGCGGTACCCGGGCGCAGCCGAACCCGCCCGTCGCCGACCAGCTCCGGGCAGCGCGCGGCGCACCCGCGCAGCGCTTCCGCTGACGGGTCGACCCCGATGGCCACGCCCCTCGGCACGAGCTCGCCCGCCGCGCGCAAGCCGCTCCCGGTGCCCGCGCCCAGCACGAGCACCGCGTCACCGGGCCGCAACCGCGCGTGTTCGACCAGGCGGCGCTCCGCCCGCGCCGTCCCCGGCTCGAACAGCGCGGACAGGGTGCCGGGCTCGGAGGTCGCCACACTGGTCATGGGCTCAAGCCAAGCGCCTGGTGACTGAGGCCGCATCAGGGTTGTCCCGGACGTGTGCCGGGCATCGTCACCGACGTGGGACCATGGGGTGTCACCCATAGCCAGCGAGGACATCGAGTGAAGCGAACGAACTCCCTGCGCGGTTCAGCCGGCGCAGCTGCCCTGACGACCGCCGAGCACTGCGAGGTCGCCGCATGAGCTCGTTCGCGGACAAGACGTTCACCAACCCGGAGCTGATCCGGAACTTCTGCATCATCGCGCACATCGACCACGGCAAGTCGACGCTGGCCGACCGGATGCTCCAGCTGACCGGTGTCGTCGAGGAGCGGGCCATGCGGGCCCAGTACCTGGACCGCATGGACATCGAGCGCGAGCGCGGCATCACGATCAAGGCGCAGAACGTGCGGCTGCCGTGGAAGGTCGGCGACACCGAGCACGTGCTGCACCTGATCGACACCCCCGGCCACGTGGACTTCACCTACGAGGTCTCCCGCGCGCTTGAGGCGTGCGAGGGCGCGATCCTGCTGGTCGACGCGGCGCAGGGGATCGAGGCGCAGACGCTGGCGAACCTGTACCTGGCGCTGGAGAACGACCTCACCATCGTGCCGGTGCTCAACAAGATCGACCTGCCCGCCGCCGACCCGGACAAGTACGCCAAGGAACTCGCGCACATCATCGGCTGCGAGCCGGAGGAGGTGCTGCGGGTCTCGGCCAAGACCGGTTTCGGCGTCCGCGAGCTGCTCGACGAGGCGGTCCGGCTCATCCCGGCCCCCCAGGGCGACAGCGACGCCCCGCCGCGCGCGATGATCTTCGACTCGGTTTACGACACCTACCGCGGCGTGGTGACCTACATCCGGGTGATGGACGGCAAGATCACCCCGCGCCAGCGGATCAAGATGATGTCCACCGGCGCCACGCACGAGCTGCTGGAGGTGGGCATCGTCTCGCCGGAGCCCAAGGCCAGCGTGGGCTTGGGCGTCGGCGAGGTGGGCTACCTGATCACCGGCGTGAAGGACGTCCGCCAGTCCAAGGTCGGCGACACCGTGACCTCGGAGAAGCACGGGGCCACCGAGGCGCTGCGCGGCTACCGCGAACCGCGCCCGATGGTCTACGCGGGCCTGTACCCGATGGACGGCTCCGACTACCCGGAGCTGCGCGAGGCGCTGGACAAGCTCCAGCTCAACGACGCCGCGCTCACCTACGAGCCGGAGACCTCGGCGGCGCTGGGCTTCGGCTTCCGCTGCGGCTTCCTCGGCCTGCTGCACCTGGAGATCACCCGCGACCGGCTGGAGCGCGAGTTCGGCCTCGACCTCATCTCCACCGCGCCGAACGTGGTGTTCCGCGTGGTGATGGAGGACGAGACCGAGCACATCGTGACCAACCCCTCCGACTGGCCGGACGGCAAGATCGCCGAGATCAACGAGCCGATCACCAAGTGCACCATCATCTCCCCGGCGGAGTACGTCGGCGCGATCATGGAGCTGTGCCAGAGCAGGCGCGGCCAGCTCGGCGGCATGGAGTACCTCTCCGAGGACCGCACCGAGCTGCGCTACACCATGCCGCTCGCGGAGATCATCTACGACTTCTTCGACGCGCTGAAGTCACGCACCCGCGGCTACGCCTCGCTGGACTACGAGGAGGCGGGCGAGCAGGCCTCGCAGCTGGTGAAGGTGGACATCCTGTTGCAGGGCGAGCCGGTCGACGCCTTCAGCGCGATCGTGCACCGCGACGCCGCGTACGGCTACGGCACCAGGATGACCGGCAAGCTGCGCGAGCTGATCCCGCGCCAGCAGTTCGAGGTGCCGATCCAGGCCGCGATCGGGTCCAGGGTCATCGCCCGCGAGAACATCCGCGCCATCCGCAAGGACGTGCTCGCCAAGTGCTACGGCGGTGACATCACCCGTAAGCGCAAGCTGCTGGAGAAGCAGAAGGAAGGCAAGAAGCGGATGAAGATGGTCGGCCGCGTCGAGGTGCCCCAGGAGGCGTTCGTGGCTGCGCTGTCCACCGATGAGGCGGGCGACAAGAAGTCCAAGAAGTAGCCCAGCTCCACAGCCAACCGCCCTCGACCCCGTTGGGGTAGGGGGCGGTTTGCGATGTCTGGGGGTGGGGTTCGTGGTACTTGAAGACTGTCAAACCCTGGCGTCGAGCAGGGCCACCGCGCGGTCGTAGGAGGCCGTCCCGCCTGCTGGTGACGGCGTGCAGCTCCGCCCAGCGCAGCGTCCGCGTGCTCAGGACGCGGCGCACGCGCACGCCGTGGTCGCTGACGTAGCACCAGGACAACGGCCGTGGGGACCTCGTTGTCCCACAACAGGAACGCGATGATCAGTGCGATCGCGCCGAAGCTGGTGGCGCCGAGAACCCTTGCCGGGCCTGAAGGGCGCACGCTGCGCCCCATGAACATGCGGCGAGGATGCGCCGGGCCCGACCGCGCCGAACAGGTCCACTCGGCGAACCCGTCAGGAGGAGGCGGCGGACTCGTACTCGTCGAGCAGGCGCAGCGCGGTGGCGTACTTGAGCCGCAACCGCTCCCGGGTCGGCTCGTCGAGCTGGTCCAGCCGGAGCGGCCCGCTGTTGTCGGCGATGTCGGCGCGCTTGACCACGAGGGCGATCGGGTCGGCGGCGGCGCGGGCCAGGTAGTCGGCCATGGGCTCGCCCGGCCGGTGGCTCAGCGCGATCACGGCGGTGACCACGCGCTCGGGGCAGCCCGCCGCGCGCAGGTCGTCGGCGGTGACGGGGGTGTCCTCGATGACGTCGTGCAGCACGGCGGCCATCCGGTGCGCGGTGCCCTCGACGTTGTCCATCACCCGCAACGGGTGCTTGATGTAGGGCTTCCCGGCCTTGTCGAGCTGTCCTTCGTGGGCGCGCGTGGCCAACGCGATCGCCGTGTCCAAGGTGAACGGGGGTTGGTTCATGGTGCCTCCGGGGGAGCGGGTCGCACGATCTGGTGACATGCGGTCCGCCCAGTGTCCTCCCGGCCGTTTTCTGTCAGACCCCCCGGTCACAGTGACGGGGTGCGGGAGAGTGACGGCGGCGGCCGGCCCCCGACAGTCCGGTCGCCGCCGTCGTAGTGGATGAAGGCCGTCCCCGAACCTCCGCGCGCGTGCATGCAAACGCTGCGAACAGGCTGGAGGGCGTGCCTTGAGAGGGAGACGGGGAAGAGGGGGGATGCGTTGCCCCGGAGTCCGCGATTGCCCGAATGATCACGCGAACGGCCTAGCCGGGGGGTGGTGCGCGTTGATTCGGGCGGGTCCGGCGAACGGCTTCACCGAGTCGGGTGGACCGTCATGATTTCGGGTGATTTCCCACCGGTCCACCTGCGCGAATTGGCACCATTTCGGCCAGCCGGAAAGGCGAGAACTATTCGAAGATCGCCCGCGTGCTGCGCCGGGAATCGCCGATGCCGCAGGGTAGAGGTGGATTCACCGCATTGTGCGGCGAATGCACTGTTGATGATCTTGGAGATGCACCCGATAGGGTAGGCCGACCGGTGATCACCCGAAAACACGCGGCCTCCCCGGCGTTCCATGACTGTCGTGCTCTCAAGCGGTGTTGTTCTGAGTCGTTGTCCTGAGTCGCTGTCGACCGTGAGGATCTGATGGGGCAAGAAGTACTTGCGGCCGCGTTATGGGTCGCGGTCGCGTTCGGGCTCGTCGTGGTCGTTCTGCTGGCCCGCCAGCACGGCATCGCCAACCGCTTGCGCGCGCGCAACACCGAACTGGAGTCCACGGTCCGCGCCCGGGTCGAGGAGGAGGCGCACCTGGTCTCCACCCGCCTGCCCGCGCTGGCGGCCACGGCCGACCACCGGCAGGAGGAGGTGCCCGGCCCGCTGCACCACTCGGTCGCCGGAGCGCACCAGGTCGTGCTGGAGCTGTTCGCCGAGTCCATGCGCCAGGCCAAGGACCGGGGCGAGCAGTCGGCGCGCACCGCGGTCAAGGCGATGATGCGCGCGGTGCAGAGCCTCGCCAACGAGCAGCAGCTGGCGATCTCGGCGATGCAGGAGGAGCACGACAACCCCACCGTGCTCGGTGGCCTGATGACCATCGACCACATGAACTCCCAGCTCGGCCGCCGCGCGCAGGCCACGGCCGTGCTCTGCGGGTCGTGGCCGGGCCAGCAGCGCTCCGCCTCCTCGCTCAGCGACGTGGTCCGGGGCGCGACCTCGCGCATCCGCGACTACCTCCGCGTCCAGGTCTCCACCCAGGTCGACGTCGCCGTGGTCAGCCGCGCGGTCGAGCCGGTCGTGCTCACCGTGGCCGAGCTGCTGGACAACGGCGCGCGGCACTCGCCGCCGATCGCCTCGGTGCAGGTCAACTTCCAGCAGGCGCACAACGGCCTCGCGATCGTCATCGACGACGCGGGCGTCGGCATGAACAACGACGAGCTGCGGCACGCCGCCGAGCAGCTCTCCGGCCGCGCGGGTCAGGACATCAACCGGCTCGGCGACCCGCCGCAGGTCGGCTTCGCCGTGATCGGCCTGCTCGCCGCGCGCTACGGCTTCTCCGTCTCCGTCGACACCCGCTCGCCCTACGGCGGCGTGCGCGCGGTGATCTTCCTGCCGACCGCGCTGCTGACCAGGGTCCCGCTGCCGGAGCCCGTGGTGAAGCGCTCCGAGGCGCGCGAGACCCACGCCACCGTGCTGCCGCACCCCAGCTCGCCCCGGCACGGCCGCCAGGAGGAGCCGGACACCGAGCAGGAGCAGGAACAGGAGCGCACCGCGGGCGGGCTGCCCAAGCGCCGCCGCCGCGAGGCCCCTGCCGAGGTCGCCGCCCAGACCACACCGTTGCCGATCCGCCCGGCGTCCAGGACCACGTCCGGACTGGGAGCCTGGCAGCGCGGCACCCGTTCCGGGCGCGCCGTGCCGCCCGTCGCTGAGGGGAGCCCCCAGGAATGACCGAACCGACGAACAACAAGCTGGGCTGGATGCTCGACAACGCGTTGCAGATGCCCGAGACACTGCACGCGATCCTGCTCTCCGCCGACGGGCTGCTGATGGCCCACTCGCAGACGATCAGCAGGGACGACGCCGACCGGCACGCCGCGGCCATGTCGGGTTTGCAGGCGCTGGCCCGCAGCACCGCGGAGTTCTGCGGCGGCGAGATCAGCGGCTGGCAGCAGACGGTCAACGAGTTCGCCGGTGGCTACGTCTTCCTCGTCGCCGCCGGACCGGGCGCCTACCTGGCGGTCTCGGCGACCGAGCGGGTCGACATGGAGGCCGTGTCCTTCCGGTTGCAGGAGCTGGTGCAGCGGCTCGGCAAGGAGCTGACAAGCCCGCCGCGACAGGGCATCGGTAGCCGGGCATGACCCCGAACCGCCGGGAACGGGCGTTGGTGCGGCCGCACGTCGTGACCGGTGGCCGCGCTCACCCGACCCGCAGCACCTTCGACCTGGTCACCCTGGTGTCGGTGGTCAAGGACCAGCTCGCGGGCCTGAGCCCGGAGAAGCGCCGCGCCATGGAGCTGTGCAGCGGCGGGTCGCTCTCGGTCGCCGAGGCCGCCGCGCACCTCGGCCTTCCGGTCAGCGTCACCAAGGTGCTGCTGTCCGACCTCGTCGACAGCGGGCACCTCGCCGTCACCTCCGAGTCCCCGGCGCGCGGCGGTCCCGACCTCAAGCTGCTCAAGGATGTGCTCGATGGCCTTCGCGCGCTCGTCTGAGGGGATCTACGTCCGCGACACCGTGCGCACCTCGGTGAAGCTGCTCGTCGTCGGGCACTTCGCGGTCGGCAAGACCACCTTCGTCGGCACGCTCTCCGAGATCCGCCCGCTGCGGACCGAGGAGACGATGACCCAGGCGGCCGAGCACGTCGACGACCTGTCCGGGGCCAGGGGCAAGAGCACCACGACCGTGGCCATGGACTTCGGCAGGCTCACGCTCAACGACCAGCTGGTGCTCTACCTGTTCGGCGCGCCCGGACAGCACCGCTTCAAGCAGCTGTGGAAGGACATCGCGACCGGGGCGCTGGGCGCGCTGGTGCTCGCCGACACCCGCAGGCTCGACGCGTCCTTCGACATCATGGGCCTGCTGGAGGAACTGGGGCTGCCCTACGCCGTCGCGGTCAACGACTTCGACGACGCGCCCAAGTTCCCGGAGCACGAGCTGCGCGAGGCGCTCGACCTGCTCCCGGAGACCCCGCTCGTCACCTGCGACGCCCGCGACCGGGTGTCGTCGACGCACGCCCTGATCGCGCTCGTGGAACACCTCCTCCGTCGTCCGGTACGGGAGTACGCGTGAACTCAGCACCCGCAGGCAACGACCTCGGCACGGGCGGCTGTCCCGTCACCGGGCACCGGACCCCGTTGTACGGGCCGGAGTTCACCGCGAACCCGGCCCGGGTCTACGAGCGGTTGCGGGCCAACGGGCAGCTGGCGCCGGTCGAGCTGGCGCCGGGGGTGCCCGCGACGCTGGTGGTCGGCTACGAGGCCGCGCTGGAGGTGTTGCGCAACCCCGGGGACTTCCCCAGGGACGGCCGCCGCTGGGCGAAGACGGTCCCCGAGGACTGCCCGGTGCTGCCGGTGATGTCCTACCGGCCCAACTGCCTGATGACCGACGGCGCCGAGCACGCGCGCTTCCGCGGGGTGATCACCGACAGCGTGGCGCGGGTGGACCCGAACAAGGTCCGCGCGCACGTCGAGGCCACCGCGGACATGCTGATCAACCAGTTCGCCGAGCGCGGTTCGGCCGACCTGCTGACCGAGTACGCCGTCGCGCTGCCGCTGTGGGTGTTCACCTTCCTGCACGGCTGCCCCAAGGACGTCGGCGAGCGCATGGTCACCGGCATGCGCGACATCGTGGACATGCGCGATCCGGAGCGGGCGAACGAGCGGCTGACCACCGCGCTGCTGGAGCTGATCGCGCTCAAGCGGGCCGAACCCGCGCAGGACATGGCGTCCTGGATGCTGGCGCACCCCGCCCAGCTGACCGACGAGGAGATCCTGCACCAGCTGTTCCTGATGCTGGGCGCGGGAACCGAGCCCGAGGCGAACCTGATCGCCAACGCGCTGCGGCTGCTGCTGTCCGATCACCGCTTCGCCGGGTACGTGTCCGGGGGCAGCATGCGGATCGAGGACGCGCTCGACGAGGTGCTGTGGACCGACCCGCCGGTGGCCAACCTCTCCGCGAGCTACCCGGAGCGCGAGGTGCTGCTGGCCGGGCGGCGGCTGCCCGCCGACCAGCCCGTGGTGATCAGCTACGCGGCGGCCAACACCGATCCCGAGTTCGGCGACGAGCACCGCTCCGGCAACCGGGCGCACCTGGCGTGGGGCGCCGGTCCGCACGCGTGCCCGGTGCAGGGGCAGGCGCGGATGGTCGCCTCGATCGCCATCGAGAAGCTGCTCGACCGGCTGCCGGACCTCGCGCTCGGCGTCCCGGTGGAGGACCTGCCGTGGCGGGAGTCGCCGTTCCTGCGCGCGCTGGCCGGGCTGCCGGTCACCTTCACCCCGGTGCGCCCGGTCGAGACGGCGCCGGAGACCACCCAGCTGCCCGCCGTTCCCGCGCCCGCGCGGCACGCGGCCCCGTTGCCCACGGCCGTCAGGCAGCGCTGGAAGCACGCGATCATCCGGTGGTGGCGCGGGCAGTGAACCTCGGCCGAGCAGCAGAGCGCAGGAGATCAGGAGCGCACCCGTGAGCTCTTTTCCCCCCGACGACACCCAGGACCGGCCGGGCTGCCCCTTCTCCGGGGACCGGGAGCCGCTGTACGGGCCGGAGTTCACCGCCGACCCGAGCGCGGTGTACGAGCGCCTGCGCGAGCGCGGCCAGACCGCGCCGGTCGAGCTGGCGCCGGGGGTCAACGCCACGCTCGTGCTGGGCTACGACGCGGCGCTGGAGGTGCTGCGCAGCCCTGGCACGTTCGTCAGGGACAGCAGGCGCTGGCAGGCCACCATGCCGCCGGACTCCCCGGTGCTGCCCGTCATGGGCTACCGGCCGACCTGCCTGATGTCCGACGGCGACGCGCACGCGCGGCTGCGCCGGGTGATCAGCGACGCCTACGCCAGGGTCGACCCGAACATGATCAGGGCGCACGTCGAGGCCACCGCCGAGATGCTGATCGGCCGCTTCGCCGCCAAGGGCGAGGTGAACCTGCTCGCCGACTACGCGCTGGCGCTGCCGCTGTGGGTGTTCAACTACCTGCACGGCTGCCCGACCGAGCTGGGCGACCGGCTGGTCAGCGGGATGAGCCGGGTGGTGGACGTGGTCGAGGCCGAGCAGGCCAACATCGACCTCACGCGCGCTCTGACCGAGCTCGTCGCGTTGAAGCGGCGCGAGCCGGGGCAGGACGTGACCTCGTGGATGATGCAGCACCCGGCGCGCCTGTCCGACGACGAGATGCTGCACCAGCTGTTCATCATCCTGGGCGCGGTCACCCAGCACGAGGCGAACCTGACCGCGAACGCGCTGCGGCTGCTGCTCTCCGACGACCGCTTCGCCGGTGACCTCGCCGGGGGCAGCATGCAGATCGAGGACGCCCTCGACGAGGTGCTGTGGACCGACCCGCCGATGACCAACCTGTCGGTCACCTTCCCCACGCACCAGGTGAACGTGGGTGGGGCGATGCTGCCGGCCGACCAGCCCGTGCTGATCGGCTACGCGGCCGCGAACACCGATCCGACCGTCCACGGTGGACACCGCGCGGGCAACCGGGCGCACCTGTCCTGGGGCGCCGGACCGCACGCCTGCCCGGTGCAGGGGACCGCGCGGCTGATCGCCGCGATCGCGATCGAGAAGCTGCTGGACCGGCTGCCCGATCTGCGCCTCGCGGTGCCCACCGAGAACCTGGAGTGGCGGCCGAGCCCGTTCTTCCGGTCGCTGACGGCACTGCCGGTCCAGTTCACCCCGGTACGGGCGGACTCCGCCGGCACGGTCTCCGTACCGTCGTGGGCGCGGCTGACCCCCAGCTCCGTGCCGCAGCCCCCGCCGCAGCAGCCGCCGCCGCCCACGGGCTGGCGGCACGCGATCGGCCGGTGGTGGCGCGGCCAGTAGCTCCCCGTGGCTGTGGCGTGCGCGGCATTCGCCCGCCCAGGGCGGTGACCTGGGTCTAGGGTCCGAAGGATGTTGGCGGACTTGCGCGTGCCGGTCATCGCGGCGCCCATGGCGGGCTGGGTGTCCACCCCGGAGCTGGTCACGGCGGTCGGTTCGGCGGGCGGCCTCGGCTTCCTCGCGGCCGGGTACCTGCCAGCGGACTCGGTCGCCGGGCACATCGCCAGAACACGGGAACTGGGGCCACATCCCTTTGGTGTCAACCTCTTCGTGCCCGGGCCGGAGAGCGAGGCGGACCTGCGCCCCTACCGGGAGTCGCTGCGCGCCGACGCCGCGCGGTACGAGGTGAGCTTGGGCGAGCCGCGCTGGGACGACGACGACTACGCGGCCAAGCTCGACCTCGTGGTCCGCGAGCGGGTTCCGGTGGTGTCCTTCACCTTCGGCTGCCCGGAGCCCGCGACCGTGCGGCGCTTGCGGGACAACGGGATTCAGGTCGTCGTCACCGTGACCACGCCCGCCGAGGCGCGCATCGCGGTCGACGCCGGGGCTGACGCGCTGTGCGTGCAGGGCGCTGATGCCGGAGCGCATCGCGGGCTGTTCACCGACGACGGCTCAGCGGCGGGCGGGCCGAGCTACGGCTTGCTCACCGCGCTGCGACTGGTCCTGGATTCCGTGGACGTGCCCGTGATCGCCACCGGTGGGCTGATGCACGGCGCGGACGTCGCGGCGGTGCTGACGGCCGGAGCCGTTGCGGCACAACTGGGAACGGCTTTCTTGCGCTGCCCGGAAGCGGGGACCGCGCTGGCCCACCGCGCGGTGCTCGCGGAGGGGAACAGGCCGACGGAGTTCACCCGAGCCTTCACCGGCCGCCCCGCGCGCGGGCTGGTGAACCGGTTCCTCACCGAGCACGACGCCGACGCGCCCTCGGCCTACCCGCAGCTGCACCACGTGACGAAGCCGGTGCGCAACGCGGCGAACCGGGCCGGTGACGTGGAGGCGATGTCGTTGTGGGCGGGGCAGGGCTACCCGCTCGGCCGGGAGCTGCCCGCCGCCGAACTGGTGGCCCGCCTGGACGGCGAGGCCCGGGACGCGGTGTCCCGGGCTCGCCGCCGGTACAGCGCTCAGCCCTGATCAGTCCTGAGTGGACTTGTTGAGCTCGGACTTGCGGTAGGAGTACGCGAAGTAGATCACCAGGCCGATGCCGAACCAGGCCGCGAAGCGCAGCCAGGTCTCCCACTGGAGGAAGGTGATCAGCCAGATCGAGAACGCGATGCCGATCAACGGCACCACCGGCATGCCGGGGCAGCGGAAGCTGCGCGGCAGGTCGGGCTGGCGGTAGCGGAGCACGATCACCGCGACGCACACCACCACGAAGGCCAGCAGGATGCCGATGTTGGTCAGCTCGGCGGCCTCGTTGATGTTGAGGAAGCCCGCGATGAACGCCGAGGCGACACCGACGATCCAGGTGATCCTGGTCGGTACCTTGCGCACCGGGTGGGTCTTGGCGAACCACTTGGGCAGCAGCCCGTCGCGGCTCATCGAGTAGCCGACCCTGGTGACACCCATCATGAAGGTGAACATCACCGTCAGGATGCCCAGGATCGCCCCGACCGCGATGATCGTGCCGATCAGCGGCAGGCCCACCTGCGCGAAGGCGTCGGCGAACGCGGCCTCACCGTCGATCTTGGCGAACGGGATCATGCCGGTGAGCACCAGGCAGGCCAGCACGTAGAGCACCATCGAGATGGCCAGCGAGTAGATGATCGCCTTCGGCATGTGCTTCTGCGAGTCCTTGGACTCCTCGGCCGCGGTGCTCATCGCGTCGTAGCCGAAGACCGCGAAGAACACCGTCGCCGCGCCGGTCACCGCTCCGGTGAAGCCGAACGGGAAGAAGTCGGTGTAGTTGCCGGTGTCGATGTGGAAGAAGCCGACCACGATCACCAGGACGACCACGCCGACCTTGAGCCACACCAGCGCGGTCTCGAAGCGAGCCGCGTTCTTCATGCCCAGCGTGAGGACCCACGCGATCAGCAGGCACAGCAGCACGGCGAACAGGTTCACCGAGTACGTGCCCGGGGCGACGTTCTCCGGCTCGGTACCGGGTGCGCCGAGCATCCACTGCGGCAGGTCGATGTGCAGGAAGCCCAGCAGCTTCGTGAAGTAGCCGGAGATGCCGATGGCCACCACCGCCACGATCGCGGTGTACTCCAGCAACAGGTCCCAGCCGATGAACCAGCCGACGATCTCGCCGAGCACCGCGTAGCCGTAGGTGTAGGCCGAACCCGCCTTGGGGATCAGCCCGGCGAACTCCGCGTAGGCGAAGGCCGCCGCGGCGCTGGCCACGCCCGCGATCAGGAACGAGATCAGCACCGCAGGGCCCGCGGTCTTGTTGGCGACGGCACCGGCCAGGGAGAAGATCCCCGCGCCGATGATGCCGCCGACGCCGATCGCGGTCAGCTGCCAGAGCCCGAGCGAGCGCGACAGCTCACCCTCGTGCTCCGAGGCGATCTGTTCCACCGGCTTGCGTCGGAACACACTCCGACCTCCCCGGGGGCCTGCTGTAGTCATGCCTTCTCCCTCCATGCGCGGCGTTGCGCATCACAGATCCAGGCGCGAAAAGTAGTTGAACAGCTCGGCAAGCACAGCGCTACGTTCATCACATGAAGCTGGGGCGTGTCGAGTCAGTGAACCTCGCGGTGGTCAGCACCGCCGCGTGGACGGGTCGCAAGAAGAAGTCCGGGATGGACAAACGGCCCACCGAGGGGCCGACGATGTTCACCGCCGAGGGCGTCGCCGGGGACACCGTCGTCGACCTCGCGGTGCACGGCGCGTGGTTCCAGGCGGCCTACGCCTACCAGCTGGAGGACCTGGAGTACTGGTCCCAGCGCCTCGGCAAGGACCTGGTTCCCGGCAACGCGGGGGAGAACCTGACGCTGTCCGGGTTCGACGCCAGCGCCGCGATCATCGGGGAGCGGTGGCGCGTCGGCGGGGCCGTGCTGCGGGTGACCGGGCCGCGCTCGCCGTGCGTGGTGTTCGCGGGCTTCTGGGACCACCCGAAGCTGATCAAGGAGTTCACCGAGGTCGGGCGGCCGGGGCCGTACCTCGCTGTGGAGCGGGCCGGGGAGATCAGCGCGGGCGACTCCGTGGAGCTGCTCGACCGCCCCGACCACGACGTGTCGGTGGCGACGCTGTTCGCGTTCACCCACGGCGCCCGCGAGCTGGCCGATCGCATCCCGCCGGCCGTGCGGCACCTGCCGGACAGGTGGGCCGAGCGCGCGGAGAAGCTGTTGGCCGTGGCACAGGGCGGAACAGTCCCCCAGAGCTGAGCGTTGCCGCTGGCATGCGAGTTGAGGTGTGGTCCGACGTCGTCTGCCCCTGGTGCTACATCGGCAAGCGCAGGCTCGAACAGGCGCTGGAGCTCCTGCGCGCCGAGGGCGGCGAGGACGTCGAGGTGCGCTGGCGGCCCTTCCAGCTCGACCCGGAGGCCAGCAGCGACGGCCGCCCGTTGGATGAGGCCATGGCGGAGAAGTTCGGCGGCGCGGAGCAGGCCGCGCGGATGATGGCCGGGGTGAGCGCCACGGCGGCGGAGGTCGGGCTGGAGTACCGCCTCGACCGCGCCGTCCGGGCGAACACCTTCGACGCGCACCGCGTGCTCGCCCTCGCCGAGAAGGCGGGCGTGCAGGACGCGGTCCAGGAACGGCTCTTCCGCGGCTACTTCGTCGAGGGCGCCAACCTCGGTGACCGCGCCACGTTGGCGGCTCTGGCGGCCGACGCGGGCCTGCCGGGCGTGGATCTCTCGGGTCCTGCCGAGGACCTGCGGGCCGAGCTGGCCGAGGGCATCGCGATCGGCGTGCGCTCGGTGCCGACGTTCGTGGTGGGCCGCCGAGGAGTCGCGGGTGCTCAGCCCGCCGAAGTGCTGCTCGACCTGCTGCGCGGCGGGACCTGAGACAGGGAGCCGGCACGAACGAAGGCCCGGCGGTTGGCCTCCCCCGAGGTGGCCGCCGGGCCTTCGTCCTGCGTGGTGCGGTGTTACATCGCGCTCGGTTCGAGCACGGAGCGGTTGGTGACCAGGCCCATGCGATAGGCCTGGACGACCGCTTCGGTGCGGTTGGCCGCCTGCAGCTTGCGCCGGATGCTGAGCACGTGCGTGCCCACCGTGGCGCTGGAGATGTGCAGGTAGGCCGCGATCCGGGAGTTCGACATGCCCTCCGCCAGCAGGCGAAGGACCTCCGTCTCCCGATCCGTCAACTCCTCCTCCGGCCGCTGGTTGCTCGGCGACAGGAGGTGGATGATCTCCTGGCTGTACTGGCGCAGCATGCGCGGCGAGATGAACAGCTCGCCGCTGGCCGCCGCGGACACCGCGCACAGCACGTCCCAGGCCCCTACGGGCTCGGTCAGCACCGCGTTGACCCTGCGTCGCAGGGTGCGGGCCACGTCGTCCTCGCTCGCGCAGACCACGATGACGGGGACGGACCCGCCGTCCCGCTCGCGGTGCCGGTCGAAAGCCTCCCAGTGACCGGCGATCGCGTCGTGGTCGACGAGCCAGACGTCGACGTCAGAACGGGGCGGCTGTGCCAGAGCCGCTGCCGCGTCGTACCAGACGTCGACGATGTTCAGACCGTAGAGATCGCCGTTGAGCGTGTAGATCCACGACGCCGCGGGTCTGTCTCCGGTGATGTAGCCGACTCGCATCATGCGGAAGCCCCCACTTCCTCGATTACTTCAGCGCGCCGGACCGGAACGAGGATGTGTCCGTTGTGAACGCCACGGACCGCCCCCATGCGGTCCAGCCGAATTGTGTTACGGGCACCCTGTTTTTCATGACGTGCACCCCTCGCGGGGCAGCGCGAGTCTAGCCGTTTCTACGGAAGCCCAGCGGGCTTCATCGACGTTTCAAACGACGCGGTAACGCCCGTCAGCGGGTGAAAACGATCTTGCCGGCGGTGTCCCCGCCGAGCATCGCCTCGAAGCCCTCCCGCGCCCGCTCCATCGGCAGCTCGGCACCGATGCTCGGCCGCAGACCGGCCACGTCCATGAACGAGATCAGCTCGGCCAGCTCCGCGCGGGTGCCCATGGTCGAGCCGATCACGCGCAGCTGCAGGAAGAACAGCCGTTGCAGGTCCGCGGGCGGGTTGCCGCCGGTGGTGGAGCCGGAGCAGACGATCACGCCGCCGGGCTTGAGGCTGCGCATGGAGTGGCCCCAGGTGGCCTCGCCGACCGTCTCGAAGACGCCGTCGACCTTCTCCGGCAGCCGCGCTCCGGACTCGAAGGTCTCGTGCGCGCCCAGCTCGGCGGCCAGCGCGCGCTTGGCCTCGCTGCGCCCGGTCGCCCACACCCGCAGCCCGGCCGCGCGCCCGAGCTGGACGAGCGCGGTGGCCACGCCACCGGAGGCGCCCTGCACGAGCATGGTCTGGCCCGGCCGCAGCCCGGACTTCACGAACAGCATCCGGTAGGCCGTCAGCCACGCGGTGCTCAGGCAGGCGGCGTCGGCGAAGCCCATCGACGCGGGCTTGGGCAGCACGTTGGCCTTCGGCACGACCACGGTCTCGGCGAGGGTGCCCTGGTGCACCTCGGTGAGCAGGCTGCGCCGGGGATCCAGGGTCTCCTCACCGGTCCAGTCCGGCGAGGTGATCACGGAGTGCAGCACCACCTCGGAGCCGTCCGCGAGCACCCCCGAGGCGTCGCAGCCGAGGATCATCGGGAAGCGCTCGGCCTTGATGCCGACCCCGCGCAGCGTCCACAGGTCGTGCATGTTCAGGCTGGCCGCGCGCACCGAGACCGCCACCCAGCCGTCCGGGACCTGCGGTTCGGGGCGCTCGCCGACCACGAGGCCGGCAAGGGGGTCGTCGGGGTGCGGGGCGTCGGCGTACACGGCGAACATGCTCGAAACCTAGCGCCGCGGCCCGGAGGGTGCCCGTGACGCCGGTCACTCCGGGCGCTGGGCGTATGGTTCTCGCGTGTTTGACTGGCTGGTCTCCTGGTGGGACGGCGTGGAGTTCTGGGTGGTCGGGCTCTGGTTCCCGTTCCAGTTCGTCCTCGTCATGGCCGTGCTGCTGCCGGTCTGCTGGGGTGTCGCGCTGGGCATCGACCGGTCGGTCGACCGCGTCTCCGCCGCGCTGGGCACCGCCCGCCGCCAACGGGAGGACCGCGGATGAGCCCGCGCAGACGGATCACCGTCGCCCTGGTCGGACTCGTCGCGCTGGTCGTGCTCGGGTGGTTCGGCAAGGACCTGTTCTCCGGCTCCGAGTCCTCGGCGGGCGGCGGCTGCGTCGCGGCGTCGGGGTCCAAGGTCGCGGGCGCGGCCAGCGGGCTGAAGGTGTGCCCGTTGACCGGGCTGCCCCAGGAGGCCGCGAGCACCTGGGAGAGCATCCGCGCCGGGGGCCCGTACAAGTACCCCAAGAACGACAACGTGGACTTCTTCAACCGCGAGGGCGTCCTGCCCGCCAAGGCGAAGGGCCACTACCGCGAGTTCACCGTTGTCACTCCGGGGGAGAAGACCCGGGGCGCGCGCCGGTTGGTCACCGGGCAGGCCGGTGAGGTCTACTACACCGCCGACCACTACAAGAGTTTCGTCGTCGTCGACACGTCCCGATGACTGTTCCCAGTGAGGTGAGGCAATGACCACCAGGCACGTGGTCGACGGCTCTACCGTCAACTCCAAGAGCGCGGCGATCGACGCGATCGCCAAAGCCATGTCGTTCCCGTCCTACTTCGGGCGGAACCTCGACGCGCTCTACGACTGCCTGGTCGACCTCTCCTGGCTCCCCGTCGGCAACCACGTGCTGGTGTGGACCGACCACCACGTCCTCGCCGAGGAGGACCCGGACGCTTACGGCCGGGTGCGCGACGTGCTGGAGGACGCGGCGGAGGTCAACCCGAGGCTCGTGCTGCGGCTCACCGCGAACTGAGCTCCACCCGGACCAGCTCCAGCACCTCCGCCTCGCCCAGGCCCAGCCGCCGCGCGGTCGCGACGAGGTCCCTGGTGAGCCGGATCAGCTCGGCGCGCTGGTCGGTGGCGCCGTCCGCGACCACCGCGCCCCGGCCCCTGCGGAGTTCGATCAGGCCTTCGTCGCGCAGTTGCTGGTAGCCGCGCAGCACGGTGTGCAGGTTGATGCCGAGCGACTCAGCCAGTTCGCGCGCGGGCGGCAGCCGGTCGCCCGCCTTGACCGCGCCGTCGGCGATCCCGCCGCGCACGGAGGCGGCGACCTGTTCACCGAGCGGTACGGAGGAGGACGGGTCGATCCTGATCAACATGGTCGGTCCCCGGTTCTCGCCCGCTCGGCGAGCGAGTTCAGCAGTGCGGCCGCGGTGTGCGCGTCGTCGGCGGTGACGACGAACTCCGAGCCGTTGGTCAGCTCGACCACGATCGCATCCCCCGCTCGCAGCACGACGCCCGAGGCCGCTCCGTTGAACCGGTAGCCCCACCCGCCGAAGTCCTTGAACGGCCGGATCTTCTTGACGTGCACGACCGCGACCTCCGACAGCGCGATCCGCTTGCGCGGCCAGCTGACCAGAGACGGCCGCACGGTCATGCCCGCGCCGTTCACGGTGACCCTGATCGAGGCCGACAGGAACAGCAGCAGTGCGGGCAGGATCGCGATCAGCGCGGGCCAGGCGACCGAGGCCCCGAGGCCCGCGCCGATGAAGAACAGCACTCCGCCGCCGAGAAGGCACAGCGGGGTCGTGATGGTCTGGCTCCAGCTGGCGCGCTCGGTCGCGGCCAGTGGCATGCGCGGGGCGTCCTCCGGCAGCGGCTCCGTGCGCGGGGGCGCGGGCACGTGCCCGGCCAGCACGTAGCCCAGCGCGCCCGCGATCGGTGCGGCGAGCAGCACCAGCAGCAAGGCCCACCACGACAGGACCACGGTCGAGGCGTCGGTCGCGTCGGCGTTGCCCCACAGGATCTGCGCGTGCATGAGGCCGAAGAGGGCGCTCAGCGCGAAGCTGCACGTGACCACGAAGCGCTGGCCGTGCGGGTTGCGCCGCATCGCCACGACCATGACGACGAGTGCGATCCCGAGAACTCCGATCAGCGGGCCGGTCTTCAGCAGGAAACCGTTGGTGGCCATGAACCCGTCGGCGTTGCCGCTGGGGCCGAAGTGCGTGGCGAGCCTGTCGGGCAGGCGGTCGGCGAGAGAGGACCACAGCAGCCACGTGCCGCCCAGCGCGAGCAACGGGGCCACGAGGGTCAGCAGGAGTCGGCGGGCGAACTTCGGTGATCGCACGGGGCTACCTCGCTTCTGTGCGCGCGGCGAGTGTGTTCAGCAGCGCGGCCGCGGTGTGCGCGTCGTTGACGCTGATGGTGTACTCCGTACCGTTTTTCTGTTTCACGACAAGGGTTTCCCCGTTGCGCAGGTACATCGCGAACGTGTCGCCCGCTCGGCGCACCGTCGCGGACTCGATCTGCTCCAGCCGGATTCGCTTGCGGGGCCAGCGCAGCAGTGTCGGCCACACCGACAAACCGTTGATGTCGACCCTGATCCGGAAGGACACCAGGAACGCGAGCGCGAGAGAGGGCAGGATCAGCGCGGGCAGCACCGACCAGGCGCGACTGGAGAACACCAGGTACGCGAACAGGATTCCGGGCACGAGGATGAAGGCCAGGGCGGGCCACTTCAGGGGGGAGGTCCTGCTCCACGTCGCGACCTCACCCGGCTCCAGGTCGATGCGCGCGGACTCGTCCGCGTCGGCGAACTCGACCTCGCGCCCGATGAGGACGACCAGCGCTGTCAAGGCGATCGCGACCACCAACCCCACTGCCAGCTCCGCCCAGAACGGGAGCGGGTCGCCCGCGAGGTACAGGGCATAACCGCTCCCGACGACCCCCGTGCCGATGGCGGAGTAGCTCGGCGCCCAGCGGGAGTTGGTCGAGGTGCCGCGGAAGGCCCAGACCTCGAAGGCGCCGAACGCGGCGGCCAGCCCCAGCTTGAACCCCAGCGTGCCCACCTCGGCCGCGTCCAGCGGAACGTCGGTGAACAGCCACTGGACGAGCACCAGCAGTGCGAACGCGGCGAGCGGGACGCCCATGGCGAGCGTCATGTGGCGGCGGTTCGTCGTCGGTTTCTGCATCAAGATCACCCCTTGTTCGCATACAACTATAACAAGTTGTCCAGGGGTGTGCGCGGGGGCGATGTCCGCCCCCGCGCGGTGCCTCAGTCCTGCGGCACCCAGGAGGCGGGGCGTTTCTGCAGGAAGGAGGCGATGCCTTCCTGGCCCTCCGCGCCCGCGAAGTGCTTGGCGGAGAGCTCCAGCATCGCGGCGAAGTCGTCGGCCATGCTCACCGGGTGCCTGCGCAGCATCTGCTTGGTGGCGGCCAGCGCCTGCGGGGCGCCGAGGGCCAGCATGTCGGTGTAGCGGCGCACCTCGTCGTCCAGCCGGTCGGCGGGCACCGCGGAGTTGATCAGTCCGATCTGCGCGGCCCTGGCGGCGTCGAACTTCTCGCCGGTCAGGAACAGCTCGTGCGCGGCCCGGGGCAGCAGCCTCGGCAGCACGGTCACCGAGATCACCGCGGGCACCACGCCGATGCGGACCTCGGTGAAGGCGAAGCTCGCTCCCTCCGCCGCGACCGCGATGTCGGCGGCGGCGATCAGGCCGACCCCGCCCGCGCGCGCCGGGCCCGCGAGCTTGGCCACGACGGGGGTGGGGCTCTCCCAGATGAGCTGGAGCAGCTCGGGGAACTCGTTGACGCCCTGATCGGAGGAGCCCGCGCCCTTGGACTCCTTGAGGTCCATGCCCGAGCAGAACACCGTGCCCGTGTGGTCGAGCACGATCACCCGGACTTCAGGCGCGTCGATCGCGGTCGTCAGGTGCGCGCGCAGCTCGCGGCGCAGCTGAGCCGACAGGGCGTTGCGGTTGTGCGGGGAGTCCAGCGTGATCGTCGCGACCCCGCGCTCCACGGAGAGGTGCACCAGCTCGTCAGCCATGCCCCGCACTCTAAGCGCCCCACCACCCCTCCTCCCCACCCGCCAAAGTCCCGTTTGGTGCGTCTAACGCGCTGAACGACCCGTTCAGTGCGTTGAGCGCACCGAACGGGTCGTTCAGCTCCTTCAGCGCACCAAAGGGGCCGTTGGGGTGGGGGCTAACGCGCTGAATGACTCATTGAGGGAGTTGAGCGTCCTCAATGAGTCATTCAGCTACCTCAACGCACCGAAGGGGGCATTGGGGCATTGGGGTGGTGGGGGACGGGTCAGGTGATGGTCGTGGTGGTGAGGGCGGGGTTGGGGTCGGGGTAGCAGGCGGTCGGGGCGTCGATGGCGCCGATGATCGTCTGCGCGGTGACGACGAAGTTCAGGCCGGGGTCGGTGAACGAGGTGCCGCCGAGCTTGGACTCGATCGTCCCGGAGCCGCCCGCCTTGAGGTTCACGGTCAGCGTGGGCAGTTCGAAGTCCGCGCCGCCCGCGAGCGTCCCGGACAGGCGCAGCACCAGGGTCCCGTTCTCGTGGGTCACGGTCGCCTGACCGACTCCCGAGCCACCGGAGAGGCTCGACGAGACATAGGTCGAGTTCGCCGGAACCGGAACCTTCAGTGCGAAGTTCTTGACCTCTTTGAGCGTGTAGTCACCGACCTTCGCCGGAACCTTGTTCGGTGCCGGGTCGACGACGACGGTCAAGTCCCCGTTCGCGGCGACCGAAGCCGGAGCGGTTGCGGAGACTTCTTGGTTGAGCGAAGCGGAAACCTTGCCGATAGGCGTGCTCGCTTCGCATTTGTAGACGATGGGAGCGGCGACGGCCGAGGTTGCCAGTGCGAATACGGGGGTGACGGCCATCAAGGCGACGAGAGCGATTCGAGATGCAGGGGACATCTTCTGACCTCGCTTCTTCAACATTCCCGACAACGGCGGCGGGAATGCGAGCATCACACGGGTACTACCTCCGGGTAACCCGCCGAAGGTCGCAGGTTCGCGTCCGTGCGGGCGCCGGAGCAGGGTCGGCGCCCGCACGGGAGAATCAGACGATCTTCGTGGTGGTCAGCGCCGGGTTGGGGTTCGGGTAGCAGGCCACCTTGGCCTCGACCGGGATCGGGCCCATCTCGGCGGTGCCGACGAAGGTCAGGCCGGGCTTGTCGAAGCCGGTCCCGCCGAGCTTGCTCTCGATCGTCCCCGAGGCACCGGCCTTGAGCTTCACGGTGATCGTGGGGATCTCGATGGTGGCGCCGCCCTTGAGCGGCCCGGCCAGCGTGACCACCATGTTCCCGTTCTCCTGCACGATCGTCGGCGTGCCGACGCCGGAGCCGCCGGAGAGCGCGACCGAGACGAACGTCGAGTTCGCCGGGACCGGGACGCTGAGCTTGAAGTTCTTCACCTCGCGCACCTTCACCCCGTTGATCGCGCCGGGAATGGTGCTCGCGGGCGGGTCGAAGACCAGCTCGAACTCGGAGCCCGCCGCCACCGTCTCAGGGGCTTTCGCTTCCATGGCCTGGGTGACGTTGGCGTTGATCGGGCCGATCGGTGTCTGCGCCTGGCAGGCGAAGGTCACCGCGGCAGCGGAAGCGGGGGTGGCCAGTGCGAGCACGGGCGCGATCGCCAGTGCTGCGGTCAGTGCGATACGGGCAGGGCGCATCGAAGAAACCTCGCTTTGTGAATGCTGCGCTCCCGGCTTCGGCGGCGGGAGGAAAGCGAGCCTCGCACGAACAATGCTTTCCGGTGATGCGACGAAAGTAGGGTCTCGCCTTCAGTGAATTCTGGTCACCGCGAATTCTTCACCACGGAACGTGCGGTACGAGCCCGAGAAAGGCCGCGATGATCAGCACCGCCGCGACGACAGCGGCGGTGCGGTCGATCCGCCACCTGGTCACGCCGACCGCGCGGTGTCCAGCCGGGCGCGGAGCGCGGCGTCGAAGCGGTGCAGGACCAGCTCCGCGACCTCGACGTCATCGCCGAGCGGCGGAGCCACCACGGCGTCCGGCCCGGCCAGCTCGGCGACCCGGTCGGGCAGCCGCCCCGGCGCGAGGAACCACGACGCCACGGCGATCCGCCGAGCACCACGGGCGCGCAAGCGCTCGACCGCTGCGGGCACGTCGGGCTGGGCCGAGGCCGCGAACGCCGCTTCGACGCCCGCCCACCGCGAGCCCCGCTGCCACCGGCGCGCCACATCGGTGACGGCGGCGTTGGCGGGCGCGTGCGAAGAGCCCGCCGCCGCCAGCACCACGCCCAGCTCCGGATCGCCCGGGTCGACGCCCGAAGCCAGCAACCGACGCCACGCCGCAGACTCCAGCCGTGGGTCGGGGCCGAGCACGTCGGCGATCCGAACATCCAGAAGTGGTTGACGCGCAACGGCTTCAGCCACCGCGCCGGGGACGTCCACGCGCGCGTGGAAGGCACTGCCGAGCAGCAGAGGCACGACAACGGCCGACCGCTCGATGCCGCGCAGCACCTCGCCGAGGCGCGGAGCGGACAGGTCGAGGAAGGCCGCGCGCACGTCCTGGCCCGGCCGGAGTCGCCGCACGACGTCGAGCAACTCCGACACCGACGCCGCCGAACGGGGATCGCGACTGCCGTGGGCGACTGCGACCAAGGGGATCATGCGGGGGCTCCGGTGAGGCCGCGGGAACGGAGCACGCGCCGTTCCAGTGGACGGAAGAAGAGCAGTTCCACGCCGATGCCGACGGCGAGGATGAGCAGGATCGCGGTGATCACCGTGGACATGTCGGTGAGCAGCCGCCCCTGCTCCAGCAGCTGGCCGAGGCCGATGCCGAGGTCGGGGGAGCGCGCGATGATCTCGGCGGCCATCAGCGAGCGCCAGGAGAACGCCCAGCCCTGCTTCAGGCCCGCGAGGTAGCCGGGGAACGCGGCGGGCAGCAGCACGTGCCGCGCCGACTGGAGGCGCCCGGCGCCGAGCACCGAGCCGACCCGCAGCAGCAGCGGTGGCACCTGGTCGATGCCCGCCACCAGGCCGTTGGCGATCGAGGGCACCGCGCCGAGCAGCACCACCGCGTAGATCATCGAGTCGTTCAGACCGAGCCAGAGCACCGCCGCCGGGACCCACGCCACCGACGGCAGGCTCTGCAGGCCGCTCAGCAGCGGGCCGATCGCGGCGCGCACGACCCGCACGCGCGCCACGACCAGCCCCAGCGGCGTGCCGATGGCCACCGCCACGAGAAAGCCGAGCACCGCGCGGTGGGTCGAGGTCCACAGCGTCTCAGTGATCTTGCCTTCCCCTGCCAACCTGACGAACTCGCCCGCGACCGCCAGCGGTGACGGCAGTTTCCACTCCGGCCACAGCGCGGCGGCCCACAACGCCTGCCACACAACGATGATCAGCACCACCGCCACCAGCGGCGGCAGCACGACCGCGGCGAAGCGGCGCAGGCCGCTCGGGCCCTGCTGAACGAGGGCGGGGGCGTCGAGCGCGTCGAGCCCCGCCTCCAGCGCCCTGTGGTCAACCTCTGGCATGACTGGAGATCACTCCTCGCAGCTCGCCGGTGATCTCGTGCGCCAGGTCCTCCCCGCCGTCGCCGACGGTCCATTCGCGGACCACGCGGCCCGGCCTGGAGGACAGCAGCACGACGCGCTGCCCGAGCCGCACGGCCTCGCGCACGTCGTGTGTCACGAACAGCACGGAAGTGTTGGTCTGCGCCCAGATCCGCCGCAGTTCCTCCTGGAGCACGTCGCGCGTGATCGCGTCCAGCGCCGCGAAGGGCTCGTCCATCAGGAGCAGCGGTGCGCCGGAATCGCTGTCGTCCAACGTCGTCGCGAGCGCGCGGGCGAGCGCGACCCGCTGCCGCATACCGCCGGACAGCTCGTGCGGACGCTTGCGCGCGGCCTCGCCGAGGCGCACGAGGTCGAGCAGCTCCGCCGCCCGCGCCTCGCGCTCCACACGGCCGATCCCGCGCAGCTTCAAGGGAAGTTCCACGTTGCGCGCGGCGGTCAGCCACGGCATCAGCGCGGGCTCCTGGAACACCACGGCCGGGCGTCCACTGTGGACGTCCACGACCCCGCTCGTCGGCTTGTCCAGCCCGGCGACCAGCGACAGCAACGTGGACTTGCCGCAGCCGGATGCGCCGAGCAGGCAAACGAACTCGCCGGGCGCGACGTCGAGGTCCACGCCGTCGAGCGCGGCGACGTCACCGAAGGACTTCCCGACACCGGAAAGCCTTACCACGTGGTCGATTCGAGTGGGCTTGTCGAGGAGCGCGGTCATGGCAGCCTCACTTCTTGTCGAGTCCGGAAGCGTCCACCGTGGCCACACCGGCTGCCTTCAGCGCTTCGTTGAGCGCCGCGACGTCGACAAGGCCCTTGAGGTCGATCTCCTGCTTGGTCACACCAGCGGTCACGGCGTCCTTGGACAGCTTGGGAAAACGCCCTGCCAGGGGATCGAAGGAGAACTCGATCTGGCTGAAGGCTCGCTCCAGCACCGAATCCGCGAGTCCCTTGCCCGCGTGCTTCGCCAAGCCCGCGTTGACCACCTTCTTCGCCGCCGCGGGTTCGGAGTTGAGCCACCGCACGGCCGCGACATGGCCGCGCAGCAACGCCTTCACGGTCTCCGGGTGCTTGGCGGCGAACTCGGTCCGCACGATCAGCACGGTGGTGGGGAACTTGCCCTCCGGCCACAGCTGCCGCTCGTCGACGAGCACCTTGGCGCCCGCCTCCAGCACCAGCCGCGAGGCCCAGGGCTCCGGCAACCAGCCCCCGTCCAGCTGTCCGCTTCGGAACGCGTCGAAGGTCTGCGGGTTGTCGGTGGTCAGCACCTTCACGTCGTTGCCGCCGGTGGTGTCGACCTTCAGCTTGTGCTCGGCCAGCCACGCGCGCAGCGCCACGTCCTGCGTCCCGCCGAGCTGCGGCGTCGCGATCGTCTTGCCCCGCAACTGCTCCACGCTGGTGATCGACGGCTTCACCACGAGCTGCGCGCCGCCGGAGGCCGCGCCCGCGATGAGCCGCACGGCCTCGCCCTTGGTCTTGGTGAAGGCGTTGATCGTCGGGTTGGGGCCGACGAACGTGGCGTCCAGCGAGCCCGACAGCAGCGCCTCGATCGCCGACGGTCCCGCGTTGAACGCCTGGGTGCTGAGCTTCGTCGAGCCCAGTTCCTTGGCCACGAAGCCCTTTTCCTGGTCGATGCCGACCAGGGCGGCCGCGTGCGTGACGTTGGGGAAGAAACCCAGACGCAGCTCGGCGGCGGGCCCGGCGTCCGCGGCAGGTTTGTTCTCAGCCGGGCCACCGTCCGCGCGGCTGCACGCGCTGAGCGCCAATGCGGCGACGAGAGCTATCGCGATGGTGCGGAGCACGTGACCCTCCTGAAGGGGTTAGGGGCCGGGGGTGAGCTCGGCGAGCTGGAGCGGGGCGCCGCCCTTGAGCGGCAGTGGTGCGCCGACGAGTCCCGCGGCGAGGGTGCCGCCGTCGGCCGGGTCGATCACCAGGAACGACCCCGTCCGGCGGCTCGCCACGTAGTCGTCGACAGGGAGCTGCTCCGAAGTACGGATGACAACACGGCCGATCTCGTTCAGGGACAACGACTCTGGACCGTCCACAAGGGACAGGTTCTGCTCGTCGAAGCGCCCGGACAGCTCGGTGACGATCGCCTGAACCGTCCTCGTCCCGTGCTTGACGAGCACCCGGGCGCCCGCGCGCAGCGGCTTCTCGGCCAACCAGCAGACGGTCGCGTCCAGCTCGTCCACGAGCTTCGGCTGATCATCGGCGGCCGCGATCACGTCGCCCCGAGCGATGTCGATGTCGTCGGCCAGCAGCACGGTGACCGACTGGCCCGCTGTCGCTTCGGCGAGCGAACCGTCGGCGGTGTCCACGCGCTCGATGCGGCTGCGCCTGCCGGAGGGCAGCACGACCACCTCGTCGCCGGGCTTCGCGACACCGGCCGCGACCTGTCCGGCGTAGCCCCGGTAGTCGGGGTGCTCGGCGGTGCGCGGGCGGATCACGTACTGCACCGGGAAGCGCAGCGGCACATCGCGCGGATCGGGTGCGACCGGCACGGTTTCCAGGTGCTCCAACAGGGTCGGCCCGGTGTACCAGGGCGTCTGCTCGGAGCGGTCGACCACGTTGTCCCCGAGCAGCGCCGAAACCGGCACGATCACCAGCGCGTCGGCGGTGTAGCCCAGCCCCGTGACGTACTCGGTGAACTCCCGCGAGATCGCGTCGAACACGGTCTTGTCGAAGCCGACGAGGTCGATCTTGTTGACCGCCAGCACGAGCCGAGGAACTCCCAGCAGCGCCAGCACGGCGGCGTGCCTGCGGGTCTGCTCCAGCACGCCCTTTCGCGCGTCCACCAACAGGATCGCGAGCTGAGCCGTGGAAGCGCCGGTCACCGTGTTGCGGGTGTACTGCACGTGTCCGGGCGTGTCGGCGAGCACGTAGCTGCGGTTCGGCGTGGCGAAGTAGCGGTAGGCCACGTCGATGGTGATGCCCTGCTCGCGCTCCGCTCGCAGCCCGTCGACGAGCAGCGACAAGTCCGGAGTGGACAGTCCTTTGTCGGCGCTCGCGCGGTGCACAGCTTCGAGGGTGTCAGCGAGCACGGACTTCGTGTCGTAGAGCAGGCGTCCGACCAGGGTGGACTTCCCGTCGTCCACGCTGCCCGCCGTGGCAAGCCTCAGCAGGTCACTCATCAGAAGTACCCCTCACGCTTGCGGTCCTCCATCGCGGCCTCGGACAGCCGGTCGTCGGCTCGGGTGGCTCCGCGCTCGGTGAGCCTGCTCGCGGTCACCTCGGCGATCACATCATCCACAGTGGACGCTTCGGACCGAACCGCTCCGGTGCACGAGCCGTCGCCGACAGTGCGGTAGCGCACGGTCATCTCGGTCACCGGCTCGTTCTCGCGCGGCCCGCCCCACGGCCCCGAAGTGAGCCACATGCCGTCGCGCTGGTAGACCTCGCGCTGGTGGGCGAAGTAGATCGACGGCAGCTCGATGCCCTCGCGGTCGATGTAGCGCCATACGTCGAGCTCGGTCCAGTTGGACAGCGGAAACACGCGCACGTGCTCGCCGGGGCGGTGGCGGCCGTTGTACAGGCTCCACAGCTCCGGGCGCTGGCGTCGCGGGTCCCACTGGCCGAAGGCGTTGCGCAGGCTGAAGATCCGCTCCTTGGCGCGTGCCCGCTCCTCGTCCCGCCGACCGCCGCCGAACACCGCGTCGAACTTGCCCTCGGTGATCGAGTCCAGCAGCGGCACGGTCTGCAACGGGTTGCGGGTGCCGTCCGGGCGCTCGGTGAGGCGGCCGTCGTCGATCCAGTCCTGGACCTTCGCGACCACCAGTCGCGCGCCGAGCTTGTCCACGAGGTCGTCCCGGAACTGGATGACCTCGTCGAAGTTGTGCCCGGTGTCCACGTGCAGCAACGGGAACGGGATCGGCGCGGGCCAGAAGGCCTTGTACGCCAAGTGCACGAGCAGTGTCGAGTCCTTGCCGCCGGAGAACAGGATCACCGGCCGGTCGAACTCGCCCGCCACCTCGCGGAAGATGTGGATGGCCTCAGCTTCAAGGGCGTTCAAGTTGTCGGTGACGACCGCGTTAGCCATGCAAACCACACTCCGTCTTGGCCTGGCCCGCCCAGCGCCCGCTGCGCGGATCGGCGCCGGGCAACGGCTTCGCGGTGCACGGAGCGCACCCGATGGACGGATAACCTTCCTGCACCAAGGGGTTCTCCAGGATTCCGTGATCGGCGATGTAGTGGTTGAACTCCTCGTCCGTCCACGCCGCGATCGGGTTGATCTTCACGAGGCCGTTGCGGTCGTCCCACTGCACGATCGGCGTGTTCGCGCGTGTCGGCGCGTCCACCCGGCGCACTCCGGTCACCCACGCGTCGTAGCGGGCCAGAGTCCTTTGCAGGGGAACGACTTTCCTCAGCGCGCAGCACTTGCCGGGATCGCGGGCGAAGAGGTTCTTGCCGTGCTCCGCGTCCTGCTCCGCCACGCTCTGCTCCGCCTGCGCGGTCACGATGTTCACGTCGTAGACGGTCTCCACCGCATCGCGCGTGCCGATCGTCTCCGCGAAGTGGTAGCCGGTCTCCAGGAACAGCACGTCCACGTTCGGCTTCACCTTGGTGGCGAGGTCGATCAGCACGGCGTCCTGCATGTTCGACGCGACGATCCACCGGTCCCCGAACGTCCGCGCCACCCACGCCAGCGCTTCGCCCGCAGTGGCCTCGGAGAGTTCCACCGATGCCTTCTCCGCCAGCTCACGTGTGGTCATCTGCTCACCTCCGCGGTCGTGGACGACAACCCGACGTACTTCACGGCGAACACGCGACGGCAGCCACCGCACAACCAGGCGCCGTGCGGCTCCGGCTCGGGACGCAAATCCTCATCGCCGCAGTACGGGCAGTAGAAAGCCGCTGCGCGCTCGCTCATGACTGCGCCTCCGCTGGGATAAGTACGTCGGCGCTCACTGAAGATCAGCCTCCTCGGCGCGCGTGACCCACTGCGCGAACCGCTCGCCCTCGGCGCGCTGCTTCACGAAGTTGCGCACCACGCGCTCCACGTAGTCGCCCAGCTCGGCCGAGGTCACCTTGTGGCCGCGCAGCTTCCGCCCGAAACCGGAGTCCAGTCCGAGCCCGCCGCCGAGGTGCACCTGGAAGCCCTCGACCTGCTTGCCCTCCGCGTTCGTGACGATCTGCCCCTTGAGACCGATGTCGGCGACCTGGATGCGCGCGCAGGAGTTGGGGCAGCCGTTGATGTGGATGCTCACCGGAGTGTCCAAAGTGGACTGAACGTCGGCGAGGCGCTCCTCCAGCGTGTCCACGAGGGACAGTGCGCGTGCCTTGGTCTCCACGATGGCGAGCTTGCAGAACTCGATCCCGGTGCACGCCATGGTGGAGCGCCGCCACGGCGAGGGGTTCGGCTGCAACCCGAGCTTGGTCAGGTCCTCCGACAGGCCGGGCACGTCCTGCTCGGCGATGTCGAGCACCACGACCTTCTGCTGCGGGGTGAAGGCGATCCTCCGCGATCCGGCCCGCTCGGCGGCCTTGGCCAGCGACACCAGGGTCGAGCCGGACACCCGCCCGGCGACCGGCGCGGCGCCCACGTAGAACTTGCCGTCCTTCTGCTCGTGCACGCCGACGTGGTCGATCGGCACGGCCAGCTGCTCCGGCGCGGGGCCGTCGAGCATGGGGCGCTTGAGGTACTCGGTCTCCACGACCTCGCGGAACTTCTCCACGCCCCAGTCCTTGACCAGGAACTTGATCCGCGCGCGGTGCCGCAGCCTGCGGTAGCCGTAGTCGCGGAAGACGCTGATCAGCGCCTCCCACACGTCCGGCACCTCCTCCAGCGGGATCCACACGCCCAGCCGCTGCGCGATCATCGGGTTCGTCGAGAGCCCGCCGCCGACCCAGAGGTCGAAGCCCGGCCCGTGCTCGGGGTGCTCGACCCCGACGAAGGACACGTCGTTGACCTCGTGCGCGATGTCCTGCAAGCCGGAGATCGCCGACTTGAACTTGCGCGGGAGGTTCGAGTAGGCCGGGTCGCCGATGTAGCGGCGCACGATCTCGGTGATCGCGGGTGTGCCGTCGATGACCTCGTCGGCGGAGATCCCCGCCACCGGCGAGCCCAGCACGACGCGCGGGCTGTCGCCGCACGCCTCGGTGGTGCTCAGGCCGACCGCCTCCAGCTTCTGCCAGATCGTCGGCACGTCCTCGATGCGGATCCAGTGGTACTGGATGTTCTGCCGGTCGGTGATGTCGGCGGTGTCGCGCGCGTAGGTCTGCGAGATCTCACCGACGACGCGCAGCTGCTCCGTGGTCAGCGCGCCGCCGTCGATGCGCACGCGCAGCATGAAGTACTCGTCGTCCAGCTCTTCGGGCTCCAGCACGGCCGTCCGCCCGCCGTCGATGCCGGGCTTGCGCTGCGTGTACAGCCCGTACCAGCGAAAACGCCCTCGCAGGTCGCCCGGGTCGATCGAGTCGAAGCCGCCGTGCGCGTAGATGTTCTCGATGCGCGCGCGGACGTTGAGCGGGTTGTCGTCCTTCTTGGAGCGCTCGTTGGGGTTCAGCGGTTCGCGGTAGCCGAGCGCCCATTGCCCCTCGCCCCGGCGCTGTGCGGGGCGCCGGGATGATGTGGTGGTAGGGGGGACCATTCCGTCCGACCTCCGGGGTCTGGAGCGCAGGTGCGCGCTGGCAGAGCCCCGTCGTGACGGGTGGGAACCTCAGCCGACGCGACCGGCGCCGGCTGGATGAAGACAGACTGCGGCGCGGGTCTACAGACCGCGCCGACACAGGGAACTGGCCACGCGCAACTGATCGACGTGGCGTCGAGCCACGAGCGGCAGGCCATCCGAGGTCATGCCCCGACGATGCCACGCGTCCACGGCGTGGTCTACCGCCATCCGAATACTGAGACACTGGTGATATGCCCTCTGCACTTCCCACCGGCGATCCGGCCCCGTCAAGCGGGGAATTGCCGCCTTCCGCGCTGGAGGGCCTCGGTACCCGTCCGTTCGGCGTGTACGTCCACGTGCCGTTCTGCGCCGCGCGCTGCGGTTACTGCGACTTCAACACCTACACGCCGGGCGAGCTCGGTTCGTCAGCTTCGCCCGAGTCGTGGCTCGAAGGCTTCCGCCGAGAACTCGCGCTCGCGGCGTCGGTTCTGGGCTCGGTCCCGCCCGTTGAGACGGTCTTCGTCGGCGGTGGGACGCCTTCGCTGCTCGGTGTCGCGGGTCTCACCGAGGTCCTGGAAGGCATCCGTTCGACCTTCGGCCTCGCTCCCGGCGCGGAGGTCACCACGGAGTCCAACCCGGAGTCGACCTCGCCGGAGTTCTTCGCGGGACTGCGCGAAGCGGGCTACAACCGCATCTCGTTGGGCATGCAGTCCGCCGCCAGTCACGTGCTGAAGATCTTGGACCGCAAGCACACCGCGGGCCGCGCCGTCGCCGCCGCGCTCGAAGCGCGCTCCGTCGGCATCGAGCACGTGAACCTCGACCTCATCTACGGCACGCCGGGCGAGACCGACTCCGACCTCAAGGCGTCCCTCGAAGCCGTGCTGTCCGCCGGTGTCGACCACGTGTCCGCCTACGCGCTCATCGTGGAGGAAGGCACCGCGCTCGCCCGCCGCATCGCGCGCGGAGATCTCCCGGCTCCCGACGACGACGTGCTGGCCGACCGCTACGAGATGATCGACGACATGCTCAGCGGCGCGGGCATGCGGTGGTACGAGGTGTCCAACTGGGCTCTGCCCGGCGTCGGCGCGGAGTGCCGCCACAACCTCGGCTACTGGCTCGGCGGCGACTGGTGGGGCTTCGGCCCTGGTGCGCACAGCCACGTCGGCGGAGTCCGGTGGTGGAACGTCAAGCACCCCGCGCGCTACGCCTCCGTCCTCGCCACCGGCGCCTCGCCGGCCGCAGGCCGCGAAACCCTCACCCCCGCCGAGGCCCTGTCGGAGCGCGTCCTCCTCGAACTCCGCCTGGCCCAAGGCATGCCCCTCGCCGACCTGCCGTCCCCCTTGGCGGCCGCGCGCGCAGCCGAAGACGGCCTCCTCGCCCCGGAAGCCCTGGCCGCGGGCCACTGCGTCCTCACCCGCCAGGGCCGCCTCCTCGCGGACGCCGTGGTCCACCGCCTCCTCACCTGACCCGTTTTCGTGAACCCAATGCGGCATTTGTTTCGCCAGACGTAACCAATGCCACATTGGGTTCATCAGTCGGCGCTGATGGGGTTGAGACCGTGCGGGGGTGGTCCGGGCGACCGCATAGAATTGACGTTCACACGGCTGAGTGGCTGCCGAACGTGTTCCGGAGGTGACGTGCAGTGAACGCGGACGAGCGGCGTTTGCAGGTTCTTCGCGCCATCGTCGCGGACTACGTGTCGACACACGAACCCGTCGGCTCGAAGGCCATCGTCGACCGCCACAACCTCGGCGTCTCCAGCGCCACCGTGCGCAACGACATGGCCGCGCTGGAGGAGGAGGGCTACATCGCCCAGCCGCACACCAGCGCGGGGCGGGTGCCCACCGACAAGGGCTACCGGTTGTTCGTCGACCGGCTGCACGAGGTCAAGCCGCTGTCCTCGGCCGAGCGCAGGGCCATCCAGCACTTCCTGGAGGGCACGCTGGACCTGGACGAGGTGATGCGCCGCAGCGTGCGGTTGCTCGCCCAGCTCACCAGGCAGGTCGCGGTCGTGCAGTACCCGACGCTGACGCGCTCCACCGTGCGCCACGTCGAGGTCGTCCCGATCACGCCCGCGCGGCTGATGCTGGTGCTCATCACCGACACCGGCCGCGTCGACCAGCGCGTGGTCGAACTCGGCGACGTGACCACGGAGGCCGCGACCGCGCGCATTCGCACGGTGCTGAACTCCACGATGGTCGGCCGCAGGCTCACCGAAGCCTCCGCGCTGGTCGCCGAACTGCCCGAGGAGGCGCCGCCGGAGCTGCGCGACGCCATGCTGAGGGTCTGCACGGTGCTGATCGAGTCGCTGGTCGAGCACCCCGAGGAGCGGCTGGTGCTCGGTGGCACCGCCAACCTCACCCGCAACGTCACCGACTTCCCCGGCTCCCTGCGCGGGGTGATGGAGGCGCTCGAAGAGCAGGTCGTCGTCCTGAAGCTGCTCGCGGCCTCGCGCGACCCGTCGACCGTGACCGTGCGGATCGGCGAGGAGAACGAGGCCGAGGACCTGCGCAGCACCTCGGTGGTGTCCATCGGCTACGGCTCCCCGGGCATGATCTTCGGCGGCATGGGGGTCGTCGGGCCGACGAGGATGGACTACGCGGGAACCATGGCGTCGGTGCGAGCCGTTGCCGCATACGTGGGAGAGATCCTGGCCGGTCGTTGACCGGCTGGACGGAATGACCGGACTGGCCGTGACGCGCGCACGCGTGCCGCGGCGGGAGGATTCGCAGTGGCAAGGGACTACTACGGCACGCTCGGAGTGAGCCGGGACGCAACGCCAGAGCAGCTCAAGCGCGCCTACCGCAAGCTCGCCCGCGAGCTGCACCCCGACGTCAACCCCGAGCCGGCGGCCCAGGAGCGCTTCCGCGAGGTCAGCGCCGTCTACGAGGTGCTCTCCGACCCGGAGAAGCGCAAGCTCGTCGACCTCGGCGCCGACCCGCTGGACCCCTCGGCGGGGATGCGCGGAGCAGGCGGCGGCATGGGCGGCGACCCCTTCGGCGGGTTCGGCCTCGGCGACATCATGGACGCCTTCTTCGGCGGCGGCGGGGGCGGCGGCGGACGCGGCCCGCGCAGCCGGGTCCAGTCCGGTTCGGACGCGCTCATCCGCGTCGAGCTGACGCTGGAGGAGTGCAACAGCGGCGTCACCCGCGAGATCAGCGTGGAGACCGCGGTCCTGTGCACCACCTGCTCCGGTTCCGGCTGCGCGGGCGACTCCCGCCCGGCCACCTGCGACACCTGCTCCGGGCGCGGCGAGGTCCAGTCCGTGCAGCGCTCCTTCCTCGGCCAGGTCGTCACCGCCCGCCCCTGCCCGACCTGCCGCGGCTTCGGCGAGGTCATCCCCGACCCCTGCCAGAAGTGCGGCGGCGAGGGCCGGGTCCGCGCGCGGCGCACCATCAGCGCGAAGATCCCGCCGGGCGTCGCCGACGGCATGCGCGTGCGCCTGGCGAGCCAGGGCGAGGTCGGCCCCGGCGGCGGTCCAGCAGGCGACCTCTACGTCGAGGTCGAGGAGCTCCAGCACGAGGTCTTCACCCGCGACGGCCACAACCTGCACTGCACGATCCGCGTGCCGGTGACCGCCGCGGCGCTGGGCACCTCGATCCCGCTGGAGACCCTGGACAGCGAGGAAGAGCTGACCCTGGAGCCGGGCACGCAGCCCAACACGGAGCTGGTGCTCAGCGGCCGCGGCATGCCCCGCCTGCGGTCCTCCGGGCGCGTCGACGGCCGGGGCAACCTGCACGTGCACGTTGAGGTGGTCGTGCCGACCAAGCTCGACAGCAAGCAGGCCGACCTGCTGCGCCAGCTCGCCCAGCTGCGCGGCGAGGACCAGCCCGAGCTCGCCACCACCGGCCGCGCGCAAGGCGGTCTGTTCTCCCGGCTGCGCAGGCGTTGAGCTCCACCGCTGGCCTGCCGGTCTTCCTGGTCGACGCCCTGCCCGAAGGACCGGCCGCCGTGCTCGACGGTCCCGAGGGCAGGCACGCGGCCACCGTGCGCAGGCTGCGCGCCGGTCAGCGGCTCGTGCTCTCCGACGGCGCCGGCGGGCTCGCGGACTGCGACATCGAGCGCGTCGACGGCGACACCCTGGCGCTGTCGGTGCGCCGTGCCTGGCAGGAGCCCCCGCCGGCGCCGCGCGTCGTCCTCGCGCAGGCGTTGATCAAGGGCGACCGCGGAGAGCTGGCCGTCGAACTGGCGACCGAAGCGGGGGTCGACGCAGTCCTGCCGTGGCGCGCCTCCCGCTGCATCGCCCGCTGGGACGACGGCCCGCGCGGAGCCAAGGCGCTGGCCAAATGGCGCTCCACCGCGCGCGAAGCGGCGAAGCAGGCACGCAGGTCCCGCCTGCCCGAAGTGGGCGAACCGGTCAGCACCAAGCAGCTCGCCGCCCTCATCGGTGCCGGAGCCGGAGCGCTCGTCCTGCACGAGTCCGCCACCGCACCCCTGACGGAGATCCCGTTGCCCACCAACGGTGACCTGATCATCGTGGTCGGTCCCGAAGGCGGGATCACCGACGACGAGGTCGCCGCGTTCACCGGAGCCGGAGCGCGCGCGGTGCGACTCGGACCCACCGTGCTGCGCGCCTCGACGGCCGCCGCGGTGGCCCTCGGAGCCCTCGGAGTGCTCACCGACCGCTGGCGAACATGATCACTCTCTGCGGCCATCGGATACGAAGCCCCCGTACATAACCGAATGGGCGCATTAGGGGCTCGAACGGCCCCTATAGCTACCGGAGTATGTAGCGGACCCGCCCAGCCACGCGTTACTCTCGGTGTCCAACGGCAGCGGAGCCGCCCCGGCGACTCCCACCGTCAACGACCTCGGGTGACGGGCACCCGCAGGATCGCCGGACACCTCCCCCCTCGGTCCGGCGTCGGCTGCGTCGCGGCGGAGTAACCCCCAGGCTCCGCCGCGACGCGTCTGCTCGGCGGCTTTGCCGCCTTCGCGGGTTCCTCGTCATGTTGGGGGGCCGAGCCCCCCCAAGCCCCCACGGTGCGAGCTCCTGCTGAACCAGCGTGGTTCTTTTTCTGCTTGCGCGTGGGTCACTAACCTTTCGGGTATGAGTGGTGCTGAGGGGTGTTTGTTCTGTCGGATCGTGGCGGGGGAGATTCCGGCGAAGGTCGTGCACGAGAGCGAGAACGTGCTGGCGTTCCGGGACATCAGCCCGCAGGCGCCGACGCACGTGCTGGTGATCCCCAAGGAGCACTTCCCGCACGCGGCGGCGCTCGCGCAGGCGCGGCCGGAGGTGACCGCGGAGCTGGTGGCGGCGGCCGGGGTGATCGCGGAGCAGGAGGGAATCTCCGAGGCGGGCTACCGGTTGCTGTTCAACACAGGGGAACAGGCCGGGCAGACGGTCTTCCACGCGCACCTGCACGTGCTGGGCGGCGAATGGCTCGGCGGGCTGGTCGGCGGAGAACTGCGCTAATGCGGTGGGGACCGCTCCGCGAGGGCGGCTAGCATCACCCTGTTCCGAAAACGGCACGCACACAGGAAGCAGGCCCGAGCGGATTTGGCCGGTAGCGCACAGGACGAGGCAGCCCGTTCCACCGAACCCAGCGACGGCGCGCCACGCGAGGGCTCGCAGTCCAAGCTGACCGTCCCCGACGACGCCCTGCTGGCACTGCTGGGTTCCAGCGACGAGAACCTCCGCCTCGCGGAGGAGCTGCTCGCCGCCGACGTGCACGTCCGGGGCAACGAGATCACCCTGTCCGGCGGCGCGCAGGACGTGCTGTTCGCCGAGAAGGTCTTCACCGAACTGATCGCCATCGCCAAGGGCGGCCAGCAGGTCGGCCCCGACGCGGTCCGGCGCAGCGTCGCCATGCTCGCCACCGGCGGCAAGCAGTCACCGGCCGAGGTGCTCGGGCTCAACATCATCTCCAGGCGCGGCCGCACCATCCGGCCGAAGACCCTGAACCAGAAGCTCTACGTCGACGCCATCGACTCGCACACCGTGGTCTTCGGCATCGGCCCCGCTGGCACCGGCAAGACCTACCTGGCGATGGCCAAGGCCGTGCAGGCGTTGCAGGCCAAGCAGGTCTCCCGGATCATCCTCACCCGCCCGGCGGTCGAGGCGGGCGAGCGGTTGGGCTTCCTGCCCGGAACCCTCTACGACAAGATCGACCCGTACCTGCGCCCGCTCTACGACGCGCTGCACGACATGATCGACCCGGAGTCGATCCCCCGGCTGACCGCCGCGGGCACCATCGAGGTCGCGCCCCTGGCATACATGCGTGGCCGCACCCTGAACGACGCGTTCGTCGTCCTCGACGAGGCGCAGAACACCACGCCCGAGCAGATGAAGATGTTCCTGACCCGGCTCGGCTTCGGCTCCAAGATCGTGGTCACCGGCGACGTCACCCAGGTCGACCTGCCCGGCGGGCAGAAGAGCGGCCTGCGCGTGGTCCAGGAGATCCTCGGCAAGGTCGACGACATCCACTTCTCGCAGCTGACCAGCCAGGACGTCGTCCGGCACCGCCTGGTCGGGGACATCGTGGACGCCTACGAGCGGTGGAGCGTCACCCAGGAAGACGGTCAGCAGGACCGCGGCGGCAAGACTCGGAAGGGACGCCGGTGAGCATCGAGATCGCCAACGAGTCCGGAGTGGCGGTCGAGGAGACCTCGATCGTCGCGGCGGCGCGCTTCGCGCTGGACCGGATGAACGTCAGCCCGCTCGCGGAGCTGTCGGTGCTGCTGGTCGAACTGGACGTGATGTCCGACCTGCACGAGCGGTGGATGGACCTGCCGGGCCCCACCGACGTGATGGCCTTCCCCATGGACGAGCTGGACTCCGCGCGCCGTCCCGACGCCGCCGGGGTGGGCCCCGCGCTGCTCGGCGACATCGTGCTGTGCCCGGCCTTCGCCAAGGACCAGGCGCGCAAGGCCGGTCACGCGTTGATCGACGAGCTGCACCTGCTCACCGTGCACGGCGTGCTGCACCTGCTCGGCTACGACCACGCCGAGCCGGAGGAGGAGAAGGAGATGTTCTCGCTGCAGAACAGGATCCTCGCCGACTTCCAGGCGCACCGGGCCGACGAGCAGCGCCGCGCCGCCCAGCGCAGCGCCGACGACCGCGTGCTCGGCGCGGTCGGGCTCGACGAGGACCAGACCGGCGGCTGAACCCATGACCAGCTCCACCACGCTGATCGTGTTGGCGGTGCTGCTCGTGCTCGCCGCCGGAGCCTTCGGCGCCGCCGACGCCGCGTTCGGAACCGTGTCCAGGGCACGCGTGGACGCGCTGGTGCGGCAGGGCCGCCTCGGCGCGCGCCAGTTGTCACTGGCCATTGAGGACAGACCACGGCACATCAACCTGTTGTTGCTGCTGCGCTTGGCTTGCGAGCTGTCCGCGACGGTGCTCGTGACCGTCGTCTGCCTGCGGCACATCGACCCCGACTGGGTCGCGCTGCTCACCGCGGGCGTCAGCATGCTCGTGGTGTCCTACGTCCTCGTGGGCGTCGGCCCGCGCACCATCGGCCGCCAGCACCCCTACGCGGTCGGCATGGTCGTCGCCGCGCCGGTGCGCGTGCTCGGCACGGTGCTGGGACCGTTGAGCCGCTTGCTGATCCTGGTCGGTAACGCGATCACGCCGGGCAAGGGCTTCCGCGAGGGACCGTTCTCCTCCGAGGTCGAGCTGCGCGAACTCGTTGACATGGCGCAGGAACGCGGTGTCGTGGACGACGACGAGCGCGAGATGATCCACTCCGTCTTCGAGCTGAGCGACACCATCGCGCGCGAGGTCATGGTGCCGCGCACCGAACTGGTGTGGATCGAGCGCACCAAGACCGTGCGCCAGGCCCTCGCGCTCAGCCTGCGCACCGGTTTCTCCCGCATCCCGGTGATCGACGAGTCCGTCGACGACGTGGTCGGCGTCGTCAACATCAAGGACCTCGCGCGAGCGTCCACCGTGGACTACGAGACCGCGTGCCGCACCACCGTGGACCAGCTGATGGGGCCCGCCGAGTTCGTCCCGGACTCCAAGCGGCTGGACGAGCTGCTCAAGGAGATGCAGCTCTCCCGCAGGCACATGGCGATCCTGGTCGACGAGTACGGCGGCACCGCCGGGCTGCTGACCATCGAGGACATCATCGAGGAGATCGTCGGCGAGATCACCGACGAGCACGACGCCGACGAGCGCCCTCCCGTGGAGGAGCTGGCCGACGGCGCGGTGCGCGTCTCGTCGCGGCTCCCGGTCGAGGACCTCGGCGAACTGTTCGACGTGGAGCTGGACGCCTCCGAGGTGGAGACCGTCGGCGGTCTGATGGCCCAGCGCCTCGGCCGGGTCCCGCTGCCGGGCGCCGAGGCCGAGATCGAGGGCCTGCGGATGCGCGCGGAGGGCGGCAAGGACCACCGGGGGCGGATGCGCATCACCAGCGTCCTCGTGCACAGGGCGAACAACGGCAACGGGCGCTCCGCCGATCGCGGCGAGGAGCGGGAGGGAGTCGACAGCCATGGCTGAGCAGCGGGAGCTCGACCCCGAGGACGCCAAGATCGTCACGCTGGCCAGGTCCGCGCGGGCCCGCACCGGAGCCGCCGAGGGCGCCGCGGTCCGCGACACCGACGGCAGGACCTACTCCGCGTGCACCGTCGCGCTGCCCTCGCTGCGCCTGACCGCGCTCCAGGCCGCCGTCGCCGCCGCCGTCGCCAGCGGCGCTGAGGGCCTGGAAGCCGCTGCGGTCGTCACCTCCGCCGGCGCCGTCGACGCCGATTCCCTTGCGGCGGTGCGGGATCTAACGCGTGAGGCCACCGTGCTGCGTGCCGACGCCACCGGCGCGGTGCTCGAAGTGCTCGGCTGACTTCGGGGTGAGCTGCTGGGGGATGGCGCGTTCGGCCAGCACCTCGTCGACGTAGTCCAGCAGCAGACTCCGCTCCCGGCGCCACCGGCGCTGGAAGTGCAGGCCGATCAGGACCATGTACGCGGGCGGTAGCAACAGCCACACCAGGAACAGCGCGATCCCGGTGCCGTCGCGGGCGAGCTCGGACCAGAGCATGGTAGTGACCTTAGTCACGCAGCGGTCAGCGTCGAGCACTCCACGTGAGCGCCCGCCGATCGGGCGACCGCGTCCCGGGTGACACCCCGCGAGCGATACCCACGCACCCGCGAAGCGAACGAAAGCCACCCTCGGTCCTCCGCCCACGCACTCCGGTCGTCGCACGCAGCGCTCCGCCCCCGTGGTTCCGCAGTCTTCAAGACCACCAAACCCTCGTCCCCGGGGTCTCAAACCGCCACAAACTCCGAGCCGGACCGAGTCACCGCGACGAGCCTTTCTGGCCACAAATCCCTTGGTGTACAACAGTTTCGCATCCCGGCGACTCTTGTCTGGCACCAGTCCGATCTCGGAGCGACGCGCACCGGCCAAGAGCGGGCGAAAGCCACCCTCGCCACGACCACCTCCGCCGAGTTGTCCACATCGGACCCCGTTGTCCACAGATCCTCGACAACGCCCACCGGCCACCCCGGAACCACCGCATCCTCAAGTCATGCCGAGCAGCCGCACGGTCATCGACATCGATGGCCTCGCCACCGTCTTCCCGCACCAGGTCGCCAGGCTCAGCGCCCTGGTGGCACTGGGCATCAGCGCTCCGTCCGTCTACCGCCGCTGCCAGCCCGGCGGCCGCTGGCGCACGCTGTTCCCAGGAGTGCTCCTGCTCAGCTCCAACCCGCCCACGCGGGCGCAGCTCGTCCAGGGAGCGTTGTGCCTGGCCGGACCGGACGCGATGGTCAGCGGGCACGACGCCCTCCACCTGCACGGCGCCCACACGACGGAGGCGGGAGGGCAGCTCCACCTCCTCGTGCCGCACGGCAGACAGCTGCGCAGCGGCAAGACACTCATCGTCGAGCGCACCCGGCGTATGCCACAACCCGTGCTGCGCAAAGGATTCCTGACCGCGCCCGTGTCCAGAGCGCTGCTGGACACGTTGCGCGCCATGCGACATCCGATGGCGATGCGCACGCTGCTGAGGGAAACCGTGCTCCGCTACCACCTCAACCCGGCGGACCTGCTGTGCGAGCTGTCGCTGGGCAGCGCGCGCGGTTCTGCCTTCCCCAGGCGGTTGCTGGCCGAGCTGACCGACCCGCGCGCGGTGGAGTTCTCGCCGCGCCGGGTGGTGCAGCTCTCGGGCGTGCCGAAGCCGAGGTGGAACGTGAGCGTCCGGGACGAGGGCGGCGACATGATCGGCTGGGCCGACGCGTGGTGGGACGACGTCGGCATGGCGTGGCGGGTCGTGGAGAACAGCCTCGCCGGGCTCACCGGACCCGAACTCACCAGGACCGGAGTGGTCGTGGTGCGCACGGCGAAGAGCCACCTCCTCGGTGACGCGGCGGAGGTCGCCGAGGAGCTCCGGAGGGCCTACGCCCGAGCGGTTCGCAGACCACGACCCCGGGTGGTCGCGGCGTGACGGGCGTAGAGGGGGTGGCCTTCACCGATGCCCCCGACAGCGTGGGGGCCACCCCGTCCCTCGCAGTGCCGGAAGGGCTCCGGTCAGCAGCCGACCAGGTGCCCGGCCAGGTAGGACTCCAGCTTGTCCATGGCGACCCGCTCCTGGGTCATGGAGTCGCGCTCCCGCACGGTGACCGCGTGGTCGGTGAGGGTGTCGAAGTCCACGGTCACGCAGAACGGCGTGCCGATCTCGTCCTGGCGGCGGTAGCGCCTGCCGATGGCGCCCGCGTCGTCGAAGTCCACGTTCCAGTTCCTGCGCAGCTGCGCGGCCAGGTCGCGGGCCTTGGGCGAGAGGTCGGAGTTGCGCGAGAGCGGAAGCACAGCGGCCTTCACCGGGGCCAGGCGGCGGTCCAGGCGCAGCACCACGCGCTTGTCCACCCCGCCCTTGGCGTTGGGCGCCTCGTCCTCGGTGTAGGCCTCCAGCAGGAACGCCATCATCGGCCTGCCCACGCCCGCGGCGGGCTCGATCACGAACGGCCGGTAGCGGGAGTTCGTGGCCTGGTCGAAGTACGTCAGGTCCACACCGGAGTGGTTGGAGTGCGTGGTGAGGTCGAAGTCCGTGCGGTTGGCGATGCCCTCCAGCTCGCCCCACTCCTGCCCGGCGAAGCGGAAGCGGTACTCCAGGTCGACGGTGCGCTTGGAGTAGTGGGAGAGCTTCTCCTTGGGGTGCTCGTAGTGCCGCAGGTTGTCCTGGGCGATGCCGAGGTCGGTGTACCAGCGCGTGCGCTCGTCGATCCAGTACTGGTGCCATTCCTCGTCGGTGCCCGGCTCGACGAAGAACTCCATCTCCATCTGCTCGAACTCGCGGGTCCGGAAGATGAAGTTGCCGGGGGTGATCTCGTTGCGGAAGGACTTGCCGATCTGGCCGATGCCGAACGGCGGCTTGCGGCGCGCGGTCGTCTGCACATTGAGGAAGTTGATGAAAATGCCCTGCGCGGTCTCGGGCCGCAGGTAGTGCATGCCCTCCTCGGTCTCCACCGGGCCGAGGTGGGTGCGCAGCAGACCGTTGAACATCTTCGGCTCGGTGAACTGGCCGCGGTTGCCGCAGTTGGGGCACGGCACGTCGGAGAGGTCGCCCTCGATGAGCTGCTTGCCGGTGCGCTCCGCGTACTCCTCGCCGAGCTGGTCGGCGCGGTAGCGGCGGTGGCAGGACTGGCACTCCACCAGCGGGTCGACGAACTCGGCGACGTGGCCGGAGGCCTCCCACACCTCGCGGGGCAGGATCACCGAGGAGTCGAGGCCGACCACGTCCTCCCGGCCCTGCACCATGAACTTCCACCACTGGTGCTTGATGTTGTTCTTCAGCTCGACGCCGAGCGGGCCGTAGTCCCACGCGGACCGTGTGCCGCCGTAGATCTCGCCGCAGGGGTAGACGAAGCCACGGCGCTTGCAGAGGCTGACGACGGTCTCGATCTGATCGGCGGGCACGAACGCTCCAGGCTGGTTTGTACGAGCACTACTTCAGGAGTTCGCAAGCGTAGCGGCCCTGCTCACGGCCCCCGACACGGGATTCGGGCACGCAGGCGGTACCCGGGAGCGCCTCGCGCGCACCCGTTTTCACCCGGTCGTGCCGAGTCCGGCTTTCGATTAGACATGCAATCGTGCGCATATGAGGATTTGTCCCCTCGAGGTGATCGACACGGTCACCGGGACCAGAGGAGCGACCATGAGCGCGGCACTCGACCACCGCCCCGCGGAGACCCACCAGCACACGCACGGCCCCGGCTGCGGGCACGACGCGGTCCTGCACGGTGACCACGTCGACTACCTGCACGACGGCCACGTGCACCGCGAACACCGCACCCCGGAAGGAGTCCACTACGACGAGTGCGACACGTGCCAGTGCGCCGACTGCTCCGACAACTGCGCGGTCTGCACGTGCGCCGACTGCTCGTGCCCCACGTGCAACCACGCCACCTGCCAGTGCTCGGGTTGCTCCGACGCGTGCCAGAACTGCACGTGCGCCAACTGCTCCTGTCCCACCTGCGAGCACGCGGCCTGAGCCCTCGTTTCGTACTCATGGCGGCAAAGAGAGCGTTTCTCTTGGCTGCTGTGAGTACGGAACGGATCAGCGAGGGGTGGAGTGGGGTTGGGCGGCTTCGCCCAAGCGGACGGTGCCCGCGTCCTGGGCCAGCAGGCTGGTGTGGTCGGTGACGGCGCCGTCGGTGGCCTCGGCGAGGACCTCGTAGGCGGCGGGCTCGTCGGGCAGGGCCTCGGAGAGCAGCGGGATCACGTGCTCGCGGACCTCGAAGGGGGAGAGCGCGCGGCGGTAGGCCACCACCGACTCGAACTCCACCACGAGCACCCAGCGGTCGGCCTCATCTGTCGCCCTGGCGAGGCGGCCGGACAGGCAGCGGGGCTGCGCGGTGAGCAGCTCCAGCGCCCGGCGCGCGCGGGCGGTGAAGGTCTCGACCTCGGCATCGGTCACGGCGAAGCGGCATACCAGCAGCACGACCCCATCCTGGCAGGATGGCCGCGCGCCTCGCTCCGGTGGGCGTCGAGGACGAGGAGGGGTCATGAACCAGCGCAGGTCGTCGCGTGCTCAGCTCATTCCGGGCGAGGGGCCGCTGTCCCGGGTGCCACCGGCGGCGGCGTTCTTCGGAGTGCTGGTGCTCTTCGTCGCGGGCGTGCTGATCAAGGGCGTCATCGGTGCGGTGCTGCTCGGCGTGCTGACGCTGGGCGTGCTGGGCATGCTCGTGGCGGCGTGGTCCGCGCTGTCCGTGGTCGACCGGCTGATGCGGTTCCTGGTGTTCGCGATCATGGTCGCCGTGACGATCTCGGTACTGGGCTGAGCCGCGCGGGCCGAGCGCTGGCGAACACGATTACCGTCGTCTCCTAGAATGGCGAGTAGCCTTGCGCTCCCGGGTGCCCGTCGGCGCCCGGTCACTGCCGAAGAGCCCGCCCGAGGGCTCCGCTCGCGGGTCGAGCGCTGGCAGCGAGAACCGCTCGCGCGATCGAGCGGTGAGGGAGAGGAGCCATGTCCGCCGTGAACCAGGACCCCACGTCGCCGGCACCGCACGGCGTTGCGGACGGTCCCGTTCTCGCGCCGGTCGCGGCCGCCCCCACCGCCGAGCACGTGCACTCCCACGACCGCACGCCACCACCGCCCGCCCCGCGCCGCGACTCGAAGTCGCTGGTCGCGGCGGGTGACCTGCTGCGAGCGCTCGCGGCACCCGTGCGGATCGCCATCGTGCTGCAGCTGCGCGAGTCCGAGCGCTGCGTGCACGAGCTCGTCGACGCGCTCGGCGTGACCCAACCCCTGATCAGCCAGCATCTGCGCGTGCTGAAGTCGGCCGGTGTGGTGCACGGCGAACGGCACGGCCGCGAGGTCGTGTACCGGCTCGCCGACGAGCACCTGGCGCACATCGTGATCGACGCCGTCGCGCACGTGGAGGAAGCGTGACCATCAGCGAACGGCCGACCCCGGCGGTGCCGGGCCTGCGGGCGACCAAGCAGCGGGCGGCGGTGTCGAAGCTGCTCGACCAGCTCGACGAGTTCCGCTCCGCTCAGGAGATCCACGAGGAGCTCCGCCGACGGGGCGAGGGCATCGGCCTGACCACCGTGTACCGGACGTTGCAGAGCCTGGCCGACGCCAGCGAGATCGACGTGCTGCGCACCGGTTCCGGCGAGGCGATGTACCGCCGCTGTTCGGCGCACCACCATCACCACCTGGTGTGCCGCAGCTGCCAGCGCACCGTCGAGGTCGAGGGGCCCGCGGTCGAGCGCTGGGCGGAGAAGATCGCGGCCGAGCACGGCTTCTCCGAGGTCAGCCACACCATCGAGATCTTCGGCACCTGCGCCGACTGCACCCGCGCCTAGGGCCTGTCCTGCAGAAGGTTGCGCTGTGCGTTCCGGTCACGGTGCTGCCGGGGGTTGGAGTGTCTTCAAGACCGGCAAACCCTCTGTTGATCATCGTTGACCGCCGCAAACCCAGCGGTCTTGCGGGGCGGGCCCCGGTCACTCGTAGGGCATCTCCGGGATCGGGATCTGCTTGATGCTGGTGACGGTCAGGGACGGCGTGTAGGAGTTGGCCTGCGTCGAGGTGCCGGGCTGGATGCGGCCGGTGACCTCGACCCAGCTGTCCACGGCGTAGCCGGACACGCTCGGCTCCTCGGTCAGGCGCACGCGCACCGGCGTCGCGTCGGCGGCGCAGCAGCCCATGACCAGGCGCGCCATCAGCGTGGAACCCTTGTCGTGCACGATGAATCCGCTCATCCGGACCGTGCGGTCGTTGAGCGTGTTGGCGTCGTCCCACGCGGAGCGGGTGACGAAGTCGGTCATCGTGATCGGTACGACGTCACCCGCCGGGAGCGGGTCGAACACGGCGCCGCCGCTCTTGCGCTCGCTCTGCGCGACCGAGCGGCCGTCATTGCGGGTCACCGAGTCCGAGCCGAGCGCGGGCGGAGCGATCAGGAAGATCGCCAGCACCGGCAGCATCAGCATCCAGCTGCTGCGGCCGTGCGCGTGCCCATGACCGTCCTCGTGCGAGTGCCCTTCACCGGAAGCACCGGCGGAGGCGCGGACGTGCTGCTTCAGGTCGCGGGCGATCGCGAAGAGCGCGAGCAGCACCATGACCGCGCCGGCCGCGAGCACGAGCCACTGGAACGACGGCTTCACGTAGTTCAGGTACGCCCCGGTGAGCCCGATCTTGAGCAGCGCCCCGCCGAGCAGCACCAGCAGGATGTTCTGCGTCTCGCGCCTCATCGCACCCCTCCGAAGACCACCAGGCCCGCGCCGACCGCGCACAGGACCGCCACCACGAACGTCAGCGGGGCGAAGCGCGCCGCGAACGGGCGGCCGAACGCGCCCGCCTGCATCGCGATCAGCTTCACGTCGACCGCCGGACCCACCACGAGGAACACCAACCGGGGCAGCAGCGGCAGCATCGACAGCGACGCCACCACGAACGCGTCGGCCTCGCTGCACAGTGCCAGGACCACCGCGAGCACCGCCATCACGATCACGCCGAGCACCACCTGGCCGCCGAGCGAGGTCATCCACGAGCCCGGGACGATCACGTGCAGCGCGGCCGAGGTGACGCCGCCGAGCACCAGGAACCCACCGGCCTCGACGAGGTCGTGCCGCGCGGTCTCGGCGAAGATCGCGAACTTCGAGTCCCCCGCCTTGGGCTCGTGCCTGCGCAGCGCGCGCTCGGCGATCCACTCCGCCTTGCCCAGCCGCAGCCACAACCAGCCCATGACCACGGCGGTCAGGAACGAGCCGAGGAAGCGCGCGAGCACCATCAGCGGCTCACCGGGGAACGCGACGGCCGTGGAGACCAGCACGATCGGGTTCACCGCTGGCGCGGCCAGCAGGAACGTCAGCGCGGCCGCCGGAGCGACGCCCTGCTGCATCAGGCGACGGCTCAGCGGCACCGAGGCGCACTCGCAGCCCGGCAGCGCCATGCCCGCGAGCCCGGCGACCGGAACGGCCAGCGCGGAGTTGCCGGGCAGCGCCCTGCGCAGCGCGCTCATCGGCACGTACGCCGCGATCAGGCCGCTGAGCAGGACGCCGAACACCAGGAAAGGCAGCGCCTGCACGCACACGGCCACGAAGATCGTCGAGCCGGTGCGCAGCTCGGGCACGTTGAAGAACTGGGTCAACGGGTCGCGGAAGACCAGCGCCAGCACCAGCACCAGGCACAGCACTTCCAGCGATGACGGAACCCAGCGGCGGCGCTCAGGAGCCGCTGGCTCGGCCTCGGTGGTCGTGGGCACGGGGGACGTCACGGGGGACATGGTGCCAGGCCGAACCGACAATCGTTACCAACGTCCGCCGGGTCACGCGCGGTGGCGCGGGCTCCTCGGTCGCAGCAGGTCGGGCGTTGCCAGCGCGTCCCGCAGCTTGGAACTGTTGCCGATCATGATCCCGAAGAGCGTGCCGAGCGCGTCCTTGCTCAGCCCCTCCGCAGGGAACTCGTAGCGCAGCGTCATGTCCATCTTGCCGTCGTTGCGCGAGATCACCGGGGTGCCGCCGAAGGGCAGCTCCGAGGCGCGCTCGATCGCCGAGAGCGCCAGCTCGGTGTCCTCGGGCAGGTTCACCGCGACGACGCACATCAGGCTGAGCACCACGAGGCCCTCGGCGAGCTGGGCCGCCTGGACCATCCACGGGATGCCGGAGTGCTCGAAGAACAGCACGCCCTCGTCGTCGACGCGCACCTCGTGGTAGGCCTCAAGAGCGCCGCGCGCGTGGCCCAGCAGCGCCGCCGTGTTCGCCGCCTCGGTCACTGCGCGCTCACCTTGTTCGGCACGGCGCCGCCGTAGCGGCGGTCCCGCTTGGCGTAGAGCTCGCAGGCGTGCCACAGGTCGCGGCGGTCCATGTCCGGGAACAGCTTGTCCAGGAACACCAGCTCGGCGTACGCGGACTGCCACAGCAGGAAGTTCGAGGTCCGCTGCTCGCCGGAGGTGCGCAGGAACAGGTCGACGTCGGGCATGTCCGGCTCGTCGAGGTAGCGCGCCAGCAGCTTCTCGGTGATCTTCTCCGGGTTGAGCTCCCCGGCGGCCACCCTGCGGCCGATCTCCCGCGCCGCGTCCGCGATCTCCGCGCGCCCGCCGTAGTTGACGCACATGGTGAGCGTCAACACGTCGTTGTCCTTGGTCTGCTCCTCGGCGGCCTCAAGCTCCTTGATGACGCTGCGCCACAGCTTCGGCCGCCGCCCCGCCCAGCGGACGCGGACGCCGATGGAGTCCATGTAGTCCACCTGGCGGTGGATGGTGTCGCGGTTGAAGCCCATCAGGAACCGGACCTCGTCCGGGCTGCGCTTCCAGTTCTCCGTGGAGAAGGCGTAGGCCGACAGCCACTTCACCCCGGCGTTCACCGCGCCGTTGACGAGCTCGATCAGCACGGCCTCGCCGCGCTTGTGGCCCTCGATCCTGGGCAGCCCGCGCTCCTTGGCCCAGCGGCCGTTGCCGTCCATCACCAACGCGATGTGCTTGGGCACGAAGTCGGCGAGCACGGTCGGGAAGGTCGCGCCGGAGGGGTGCGCCTCGGGAGCCTGGATATCGGTCCGCGTGCGGCCGGAACGCCGTCGCAGCATGGGTTCGCCTTCTTTCCCCGCGAGTTCAGCCATCGATCCTACGCAGTCCCCGAGCTCGGGATAGCGTGGCCTCTCGTGATCTCACCGGCCGTTCGGCTCACCGTGTGCCGGGACTGCTGTTGCGGCAACGCGACCAAGCACCCCGATGTCGACCACGACGCCCAGCTCCTCCGGCTGCGCGAGATAGCGGATGCGACCGGGGCCGCCGTCACCGTCTCCGACTGCCTCGACGTGTGCGAGCACGCGAACGTCGTCGTGGTGCACCGCAGGGGCGGACGGCCCGAGTGGTTCGGCTTCGTGAAGGGCGACGGAGTGCTCGACGACCTGCACGAGTGGATCAAGGGCGGCGGGCCCGTTCCGGACACCCTTGAGCTGCACCGGATCTCCCCGCCCGTGCGGTCCTGAGAGCGGCTGCGAGAATGATGGGCGTGACCAGCCCCCAAGACGCACACCGGTCCGGGTTCGCCTGCTTCGTCGGCCGCCCCAACGCGGGCAAGTCGACCCTGACCAACGCGCTGGTCGGTTCCAAGGTCGCGATCACCTCGGACAAGCCGCAGACCACCCGGCACACCATCCGGGGCATCGTGCACCGCGAGGACGCGCAGCTGATCCTCGTCGACACGCCCGGCCTGCACCGTCCGCGCACGCTGCTCGGCCAGCGGCTCAACGACCTGGTGATGGAGACCTGGTCGGAGGTCGACGTGATCGGCCTGTGCATCCCGGCCGACCAGAAGGTCGGCCCCGGCGACAAGTTCATCGCGAGCGAACTCGCCAAGATCACCAAGAAGACCCCGGTGATCGGCATCGTCACCAAGACCGACCTGGTGCACCCGAAGCAGGTCGTCGAGCAGTTGCTCGCGTTGCAGCAGGTGATGGAGTTCGCCGAGCTGATCCCGGTCTCGGCGGTGGACGGCTACCAGGTCGGGCTGCTGTCGGACCTGCTGGTCAAGCAGCTGCCGCGCGGCCCGCAGCTCTACCCGGCGGGCGAGCTGACCGACGAGCCGGAGCAGACGCTGATCGCGGAGCTGATCCGCGAGGCCGCGCTCGACGGCGTCCGCGACGAGCTGCCGCACTCCATCGCGGTCACCGTCGAGGAGATGCTGCCGCGCGAGGGCCGCGACGACATGCTGGAGATCCACGCCGCGCTGCACGTGGAGCGGCAGAGCCAGAAGGCCATCGTGATCGGTCGTGGTGGCGAGCGGTTGAAGCAGGTCGGCATGGTCTCCCGCAAGCAGATCGAGAAGCTGCTCGGCACCAAGGTCTACCTGGACCTGCGGGTGCGGGTGGCCAAGGACTGGCAGCGCGACCCCAAGCAGCTGCGCCGCCTCGGGTTCTAGACTCCGGTGGTGAGTCTCTACCGCGACACGGGCGTTGTGCTGCGGGTGCAGAAGCTCGGTGAGGCCGACCGCATCATCACGCTGCTGTCCCGCCAGCACGGCAAGGTGCGCGCCGCCGCGAAGGGCGTGCGCCGCACCAGCTCCCGCTTCGGCGCGCGGCTCGAGCCGTTCTGCCACGTGGACGTGCAGTTCTACACGGGGCGGACGCTCGACGTCGTCACGCAGGTGGAGACGGTGGACGCCTTCGGCTCCGGGATCGTCGGCGACTACCCGCGCTACACCGCCGCGTGCGCGGTGCTGGAGACCGCGGACCGGCTCTCCGCCGAGGAGGGCGAGCCCGCGCTGAAGCTCTACCTGCTCGTGGTCGGCGCGTTGCGCGCGCTGTCCGGCAGGGAGCGCGATCCGGCGCTCGTGCTCGACGCCTTCCTGTTGCGCGCCATGTCCTTCGCCGGGTGGGCGCCCGCGCTGACCGAGTGCGCGCGCTGCGGCACGCCCGGCCCGCACCACTCCTTCAGCGTGCCCGTCGGCGGCGCGGTCTGCGGCGGCTGCCGTCCCGCGGGCGCGGCCAAGCCGACGGCGGACACCTTCCGCATGCTCGACGCGCTCCAGCACGGCAACTGGCCGGTCGCGGAGGGCATGCCCAACACCACCCGCAGGGAGAGCAGCGGCCTGATCGCCGCGCACCTCCAGTGGCACCTGGAACGACAGCTGAGGTCGCTGCCGCTGGTGGAGCGCAACCGGGTCGCCGAGGTGCAGTGATGGCCATTCGTCCTTATCGCCCAAGCGATTTCGACGCCGTGCACCTCATCTGCAAGGCCACCGCCGACGCCGGGGTGCCGATGACCGGCCTGCCCGACCCGGACATCGTCGGCCACTGCTTCGCCGGTCCCTACGTCACCTTCGAGCCCGAACTGGCGTCCGTCCACGAGGACGAGCAGGGCGTGGCGGGCTACGTGATCGCGGCGCTGGACTCGACGGCCTTCGAGGCCCGCTGGCGCGCGGAGTGGTCGCCGAGGTTCATCGAGAGCCACCCGCCACCCTCGGTCTCCGCCGAGCCCGAGGCCGACGCGTGGCTGCGGGAGCTCCTGCACAACCCGTCGTCCCCGGCGGCCGTGGAGTTCCCCGACCACCCCTCGCACCTGCACATCGACCTGCTGGCGCGGGCGAGGGGAGCCGGGGTCGGCCGCCGCCTGCTGGACGCGCTCTTCGATTCCTTGCGCGCCAAGGGTTCCCCGGGCGTGCACCTGCTCGTCGGCCAGACCAACACGGCAGCCATCTCCTTCTACCGCGCGGTCGGCTTCACCGAGCTGACCACATCGGTCCCCGGCCTGGCCGCCTTCGGCATGCGCCTGGACTAGAGCCTGCGGATGTCCAGCGTGGTCTCGACGACCTTGCCGTCAGCGTCGCGTTCGACCAGGTAGGCGCCGGAGTTCTTGCGCTCCGCCAAGGCTTCCACGAGTTCGGTGCCGTGGTAGAGCAGGCCCGCGCCGTCGTCGGTGCAGTAGGTCCGGCCCAGCTCGCCGGACGCCACGCCCGCGTGCACGAGGGGACGCCGCCGAGCTTCGGAGTCGTAGTGCACGCCGTTGTCGAAGGGCAGCAAACCCAGGCCGTTGTCGATCAGCCGCAGCTCCGGGCCGAAGGAGTCGGTCGGACCGCCCTTGTGCCAGCAGATCGAGCCCGCCGACACCCCGGCCAGCACGACGCCGCTCTGCCACGCCTCGCGCAGCACCTCGTCGACGCCGTGCAGCCGCCACAGCGCGAGCAGGTTGGCCACCGACCCGCCCTGCACCCACACCGCGTCGCACTCCAGAACGAAGCCGCGCAGGTCGTCGGTCGGCGGCATGGGGAACAGGTTGAGGTGCCTGACCTGGTAGCCCGCGAGGTCGGCGGCCTCGGCGAAGTCGGCGTTCCACGAGCGCTGGTCGCCGATGGCCGTGGCGACGTGGCAGATCCGCGGCGCGCGACCGCTCACTCCGGCCAGCTCGACGGCGTGGTGCACCAGTGGCGCGAACTCGATGCGGGTGCGGTCTCCCGCGCGGTAGCCACCCGAGGTGGCGAGGATCGTCGGCTGCTCAGCGGGCATGCGCAGATCCTGCCACCCGGACCCGGCCGATGCGGAGCGTGATCCTCTGCAACCATGGGGGTCGTGACGGAACCGGCCACGAGGAAGCGCCCCAGCCGTGCGCGCTGGGTGCGGCGAGCCCTGTTCGGCGCCGTCCTGGTCGCGGGGCTCGTCGTCGGCGGGACCGCCGCGCGGGTCTGGCAGGTGGCGCGCTCAGACGATCAACGACCCGCGGACGTTGTCGTGGTGCTCGGCGCGGCCCAGTACAACGGCAAGCCCTCCGAGGTGCTCGAAGCCCGGCTCGTGCACGCGCAACGCCTCTACGCGCGCGGAGTCGCGAAGACGATCGTCACGGTCGGTGGCGCGCGCGAGGGGGACGCGTACAGCGAGGCCGAGGCGGGCAAACGATGGCTGCTCGGCACCACCACCCGCACGGGCGATGCGAAGGAGCCGCTGCCGTCGGACCGCGTGGTGGCGCTGACCACCGGATCGGACACGCTGGGCAGCATCCGCGCGGTCGCCGAGGAGGCGAAGCTCCAGGGCTGGAACAGCGCGGTGATCGTGAGCGACCCGTGGCACTCGCTGCGCTCGCGGACCATGGCGCAGGACTTCGGCCTGACCGCGTGGTCGTCGCCGACGCGCAGGGGCCCGATCGTGCAGACCAGGGAAACGCAGATCAACTACATCGTCCGCGAGACCGGCGCGCTGCTCTACTACCGCCTCACCCACGCGCCCGCCAACGATCACACCGTCGTCGGCTGAACGCGCGCCCAGCCGAGGTTCCGCAGTCTTCAAGACCCGCAAACCCCACCGCCAGCGGTCGCAAACCGCGTCATTCCCGCGCGGAATGACGTCGTTGACGACCGCTCGGCCCGGGGTTGCGCGTACTTGAAGACCGGCGAACCCCGGAGGGCCCCGCGCGCCCTACGCTTGCCCGCGTGACGAGCGCCGACTACACCCACGAGGACGCCGAGCGGCTGTACGACGAGCCTCCCAAGCTCGCCGCCGGGCTGTGGAGCGGCGCCGAGGACCGCAGCGACTTCGCCAGGGACCGCGCGCGCGTGCTGCACTCCGCAGCGCTGCGCCGCCTCGCGGCCAAGACGCAGGTCGTGGGCCCGGGGGAGGGCGACGTCCCGCGCACGCGGCTGACCCACTCCCTCGAAGTCGCGCAGATCGGCCGGGGCATCGGTGCCGCACTGGGCTGCGATCCCGACATCGTCGACACCGCCGGGCTCGCGCACGACATCGGCCACCCGCCGTTCGGCCACAACGGCGAGCGCGCGCTCAACGAGCTTTCCCAGTCGTGCGGTGGTTTCGAGGGCAACGCGCAGACGCTGCGCATCTTGACGCGGCTCGAACCGAAGGTCCTCGGGCCGGACGGTCGCGGCTACGGCCTCAACCTCACGCGCGCCTGCCTGGACGCGGCCACCAAGTACCCGTGGGCGCGCAAGGAAGGCAGGGTGAAGTTCGGCGCCTACGCCGACGACATGCACGTGCTCGACTGGGTCCGCAAGGGCGCCCCGAGCGAGCGCAAGTGCCTTGAAGCGCAGGTCATGGACTGGTCGGATGATGTCGCCTACTCGGTGCACGACGTCGAGGACGGCGTCCTGTCCGGCCGTATCTCGTTGCGCGCGCTCACGCACCCCGACGAGGTCACCGCGCTGGCGGAGCTGGCCGCGCACAACTTCTCCGACGAGCCCGTCGCGGACCTCGAAGCCGCGGCGACGCATCTGCTCCAGCTCGACGCTGTGCGCGCGTTGGCGGAGCACGAGTACGACGGCTCGCTCTCCGCACAGGTCGCCTTGAAGCAGCTCACGAGCGAACTGGTCGGACGGTTCGCGTCGGCCGCCGTTGTCGAGACGCGGCGCGTGCACGGAGACGGTCCGCTGCGCCGCTACGACGCCGATCTGGAGATCCCGCACCAGGTCGCGGCCGAAGTGGCGCTGCTGAAGTCCGTCGCCCTGCGCTACGTCATGAGCGACCCCGAGCGCCTGGATCTCCAACTCCGCCAACGGCACATGCTCACCGAACTGCTCGCTGTCCTCGGAGACCTGGCGCCGCGCGCGCTCGACCCGGCGTTCCGCCCCGCGTGGGAAGCGGCGACGTCCGACGCCGAACACCTCCGCGTGCTCATCGACCAGGTCTCGCTGCTCACGGACACCCAAGCGATCGCGTGGCACAAGCAGCTCATCCCCAGGAACTGAGCTGTCACACCTCGAACGGCGGTCTCGTCCACTGAGCGAACCGCCGATCGAGGAGGGCGCAATGCCACGCATTCCCGTTGTCCCGTACGCCAAGGCCAGCAGGCTCACCCGGTTCTTCTACCGCTTCGCCAAGCGCAAGTTCGGCGCGGTGCCCGAGCCCATGTCGGTCCTCGCGCACCACCCCGGCGCGCTGATGTCGTGGACGGTCATGGAAGGCAGCTTGGAGAAGGCGCTCCGCACGCTGCCGGGGAGCTTGCGCGACTTGGCGGTCTACCGCGTCGCCACGCTCGTCGGCTGCTCGTGGTGCGTCGACTTCGGCACCATGAAGCAACGTCTCGACGGCCTCGACATCGAGCGTCTGCGCGAGATCGACGACTACGCCGCTTCGGACCGCTTTACAGAGACCGAAAAGCGCGCGTTGGCGTACGCGGACGCGATGACCGCTCAACCGCCCACGGTCACCGACGAGCAGGTCGCGCAGCTCGATGCCGAACTCGGCCACAAGGGGCTCGCCGAACTGACGTTCGTGATCGGCGTCGAGAACCTCCGCGCGCGGTGCTTCCACGCTCTCGGCATCGTCGACCAGGGCTTCACCTCGGGCGACGCGTGCCAAGTACCGCTGCCTTAGCGCCTCAGAACTCGACCGTGGTCAGCTTGTCGGGGTTGACCACGTCGTACATCGCGGCGATCTTGCCGTCGCGCACCACGAACGCGGTGACCCTGCGGTCGACCGCCTTGCGCTCCTCGGAGCCCTCCGTGCCCGTGAACAGCATGCCGAGGTCGCCGTTGATCAGCACGAAGCGCATGCCCGCCGCGTCCGCCATGACCCCGTACATGCGCATGAGGCCCACGGTGAAGCGCGCGATCTTGTCCGCGCCGACCATCCGCTGAGCCGCCGTGCGCGCCTTGCCGTCGCTGTCGCCGATGAGCACCGCCTCCGGGTGCAGCACCTGAGCGATCGCGGCGGGGTCCCCGGTGGCCATCGCGGCGAGGAAGCTCTCCAGCACGCGGCGCTGCTCCGCGAGGTCGGCGCGGGGCGGCGCGTCCGCGTCCGCGACGGCCTTGCGCCCCCGCGAAGCGTGCTGGCGCGCCGCGGCGACCGAACAGCCCAGCATCTCCGCGATCTCCGCGAACGGCACGCTGAACGCGTCGTGCAGCACGAACGCCACGCGCTGCTCCGGCGACAGCTCGTGCAGCACGACGAGCGCGGCCATGCGCACGCCGTCATCCCGCACTACGAGATCCAACGGGTTCGCCTGCTCCGGCACGCCAACGGGGCGCACGACGGGCTCCGGCAGCCACTGCCCGACATAGCGCTCACGCCGCGCCGCCGCCGACTTCAAACGGTCGAGGCAGAGCCTGCCGACCACGGTCGTCAACCAGCCGCGCAGGTCACGGATGTCCCCGGCGTCCGTACTGGCCAGCCGGAACCACGCCTCCTGGACCGCGTCCTCGGAGTCCGCGAGCGAGCCGGTGATCCGGTACGCGACACCGAGCAGGTGAGCCCTGTGCTCGGTGAACCGTTCGGCAAGCACGTCGTCCGTGGAGGTCACAGGCACGATTCTGGCCCATGCCCACTGCCCGCGACGCGAGCGGCCTAGACTCGGTCACCGTGGCGGGCAGGATTCGGGAAAGCGACATCGCACAGGTACGGGATCGCAACCGGATCGACGACGTCATCGGCGAGTACGTGGCGCTGCGGCGCACCGGTGGCGCGGTCAAGGGACTGTGCCCGTTCCACGACGAGAAGACACCGTCGTTCAACGTGCGGCCCAGCCACGGCACGTTCCACTGCTTCGGCTGCGGCGTCGGCGGCGACGTCATCAGCTTCATCCAGCAGTACGAGCACCTGAGCTTCACCGAGTCCGTCGAACGCCTCGCCGCGCGCGTCGGCATCCAGATCGTCTACACCGGCGGTGGCACCGGCAGCGTGCAGCGCGACCGCGGCACGAACTCGCGGATGCTGGAGGCGCACAAGATCGCGCACCAGTTCTACGTGGAGCTGCTCTCCACCCCCGAGGCGCAGGCCGCGCGGGACTTCCTCAGCGAGCGCGGCTTCGACGCCGACGCCGCCGCGAACTTCGGCTGCGGCTACGCGCCCTCGGGCTGGGACAAGCTCACCAAGCACCTCCTCGGGCGCGGCTTCGAGCTGACCGAGCTGTACAAGGCCGGGCTGTCCAAGGAAGGCCGCCAGGGGCCGATCGACCGCTTCCACAAGCGGCTGCTGTGGCCGCTCAAGGAGCTGGCGGGCGACGTCGTCGGCTTCGGCGCGCGGCGCATCCACGACGACGACCCGATCCAGGCCAAGTACGTCAACACGGCCGAGTCGCCGATCTTCAAGAAGTCCAAGGTGCTCTTCGGCATCGACCTCGCCAAGCGCGAGATCGCCCGCCGCCACCAGGCCGTCGTCGTCGAGGGCTACACCGACGTGATGGCCATGCACATCTCCGGCGTGCCCACCGCCGTCGCCTCGTGCGGCACCGCCTTCGGCTCCGACCACATCTCGGTGCTGCGCAGGCTGATGCTCGACGACGCCGAGTTCCGCGGCGAGGTGATCTTCACCTTCGACGGCGACGAGGCGGGCCAGAAGGCCGCGATGAAGGCCTTCGAGGACGACCAGAAGTTCGCGTCCAAGACCTACATCGCGATCGCCCCCGAGGGCATGGACCCCTGCGAGCTGCGGCAGAGCAAGGGCGACACCGCCGTGCGCGACCTCGTCGCCCGGCGGCAGCCGCTGTTCGAGTTCGCCATCCGCCGCATGCTCGCCGACCACGACCTGGACCGGGCCGAGGGGCGCGTGGAGGCGCTGCGCCGCACCTCCCCGCTCATCGCCCAGATCAAGGACTCCGCGCTGCGGGATGAGTACGCCCGTCAGCTCTCCGGCTGGCTCGGCTGGGACGACACCGCCGAAGTGCTCCGCCGCGTGCGCATCGCCGCTGGTCAGAGCCCGGACGCGCGCGCGGGGCGGCAGCGCAAGCCGCAGCCGGTCGACCCCGACCAGGGCGCGCTCCCCGTCGAGGTGCCCAGCGGTCCGGCTCGCCCCGACCCCCGCGACCCGGGACTGCGGTTGCAGCGCGAGGCGATCAAGGCCGCGCTGCAGATCCCCGCGCTGGCCGGTCCGGTCTACGACTCGCTCTCCGACGAGGCGTTCACCCACCCCGCGTACCTCGCGCTGCACCAGGCGGTCCTGGCCGCCGGGGGCACGGCGTGCGGGCTCGCGGGCGCCGCGCTCAGCGGCTCGGTGGCCGAGCACTGCCCGGAGACGCTGCGGTCGATGGTGACGGAGCTGTGCGTCGAGCCGCTCCAGCTGCCGCCCAAGTCCGACGACGACAGCCGCTACGTCAACGGCGTCCTGTCCGCGTTGCAGGCGAGCCTCGTCGGCAGGCAGATCGCCGAGATCAAGTCCCGGCTCCAGCGGATCTCCCCGGTGACCGACCGCGAGGAGTACCACGCGCTGTTCGGGGATCTGGTAGCCCTTGAGGAGTACCACAAGGGACTGCGCACCCAGGGGATGGCATCGCGGTGAGTGGATGGTGGCGGCGGACGGTCGAGCGGCTGACCGGTGGGGCCAAGCTGCCCGCCGGGTTCACCGAGAGCCTGGAAGCCGAGGAGAACGTCGTCGCCATCGCCGATGTGCGTGGCGGCGGGCACCTCGTGGCGTCCTCGCACGGCCTGTGGCTGCCCGAGGGGTCAGGTGCTCACCGGCGCGTCGGCTGGCACCTGATCAGCAAGGCCGGGTGGGCCAACGGCTCGCTCACCGTCACCGAGGCCGAGGAGACCGGGACCGCCGGTGAGGCCGTGCTGCTGGCCGACCGCGCTCCTCGGCGCTACGTGCTCAGCGAGTCCGGCAAGCTGCCCGAGGCCGTGCACAAGCGGGTCACCGGGTCGATCAAGTCCACCCACCGCAGGGACCTCCCCGGTGGCGGCGCGTGGTTCGTCCAGCGCAAGATCCCCGGCCGCGACGGCTTCGTGCTCCAGGTGCGCGCCGACCCCGGCACCGACATGGCCCTCGTCGAGCCCATCGCCGTCGAGGTCGCCGAGAAGCTCCGCCAGGCGCGCGCCGCCGAGAACTGACCCCCGTCGGGGCCCTTCCCCCGGCCACCACTCTCCCTATACAGTACGTACGTACGGTTTTTATGGAGGTGTGCATGTGGGATCCCGCCCAGTACCTGGCGTTCGCCGACCACCGCGCTCGACCGTTCCACGAGCTGGTGGCCAGGATCGGCGCTTTTGAGCCGAGAGCGGTCGTCGACCTCGGGTGCGGTCCCGGCAACCTGACGACCGTCCTCGCCGAGCGCTGGCCGCGCGCCCGCCTGGAGGCCCTGGACTCCTCCGCCGAGATGGTCGAGGAGGCCCGCCGCCGAGGCGTCCCCGCCGAGGTCATGGACGTCGCCAGGTGGAGCCCCAAGCCCGACACCGATGTCGTCGTGTGCAACGCCGTGCTCCAGTGGGTGCCCGGCCACGCCGAGCTCGTGCGCGGCTGGCTCGCGGCGCTGCCCTCCGGCGCGTGGTTCGCATGGCAGGTGCCCGGCAACTTCGACGCGCCGTCCCACGTCATCTTGCGCGAACTCGCCACCACCCCTCGGTGGAACGAGTCCCTCGGCTCCGCTCTGCGCGACGAGCAGCCCGTCCACACCGCGCACGAGTACGCGTGCCTGCTCGCCGACGCCGGCTGGCACGCCGACGTCTGGGAAACCACCTACCAGCAACGCCTTTCCGGCGCTGACCCCGTGCTCGACTGGGTCGTCGGCACCGCGCTCCGCCCCGTCCGCGCCGCACTCTCCGACAGCGACTGGGCCGCGTTCCTGGCCGAGCTGGCGCCCCGCCTGCGCTCCGCGTACCCGCAGAGCGCCGACGGCAGCACGTGGTTCCCGTTCCGCCGCGTCTTCGCCGTCGGCCAGAAACCCGCCTAGGGCTTCGCCAGCACCGGCTCACGCTTCTCGAAGGGTGCCGTGTGGTTGTTCTTGCCGTGCCCCGTCTTCTCCGAGACCTTCGCGCGCAGGAACCCCGCGGCACCCTGCACCGCCGGGTGGTCCAGCAGCCGGTGGTACGTCCGGTTGATCTGCTCGTACCTCTCCCGCCCCGCCCGCGTCCCCAGCACGTACCCCACCGCCGCGCCCAGTACCAACGCCTTCATCATCACTACCTCCCATGACCTGCGTAAACGCGTCCACGGAGCGGGTACCCGGGGGTGGTGAAAACCAGTCGTCAGGATGCGCTAGAGTTACTTCCTGTCAGGCCGAGGCCGGACAACAACAGAACACGATCCTCCGTAGCTCAATTGGCAGAGCATGCGACTGTTAATCGCAGGGTTACTGGTTCGAGTCCAGTCGGAGGAGCTCCCACCCCAGGTCAGCGACCTGGGGTGTTGTCGTTTCAGGGGGTCGTCCCCGCCCTTCCCGTGGTGAGCGGGCTGCTCGGCCGCGTGCTGTCCCGTGAGGCCGCACCAGCGGCGACCGCTGTGAGGGAGCGGCTAAGCGACCCCGCGGCAGCCAAGTGGATGGACTCCGAAGGGAGCGGGCTGGGCCGAACGAGGACGGTCCCTCAGATTGCCGAGAGACTTGCGTGGCCGGGGTGGTCGACTTCCGTTCCTGCGGGCTGGTCGACGTATTGGCAGAATCGACCAGCCCACAGCCTCGCCTGCGGATAGCGTGAAAGCCTGCTACGAGATGCGATGTGGTGCCGTTACATCTGTGTTGGCAATCGCATGATCAGCGGGTTTCGTAGATCGCTTCTACCACCGTCCCCCAGGGGCAGCTGGCCACGGCTGCGTCGTAGGCGCCATTGTTCAGGGTCTTCCATTTGCTCGACCCGGCCGGGCTGAGGTGGGAGCAATGGGCCACAGCTCGAAATTCTCCCCCGGGCGGACCGCCTCTGCAGCCTGCCAGCGAAGATGTCTCACCGTCGAGAACGTATGCCTGACAGTTCCAGGGGCGAGAATGGGCCGGGTTGGCCGTCGCCGCACCGGCGCCCAGCACGGGGGCGATTGCGACGATCAGCGCGAATGCGCCAATCGAACGCGCACTTCTCTTTCGCATGATTTTTTGTCCTTTCGGTTTGAGGGAATCCTTGAGGACCCCTCTGGGTTCCTGAGGGCTGTGACAGTGAGACGGTATGAACGTCTGATCATTGCGTCAATGATGTTTCCTGATGGCTGAATCAATGAGCAAATTTCATTTTGGTGCCGCCGTGCTGCTGGTTTTTCGCCAAGCCGGTAGTCTTTGGCCAACCCGAGGCGTGTCGCGGGCCAAGTGCGCGTGGTCTCTGTGCGTACAGCGGTTGTGGCCAGCTGTGTCAGCACTGTGTCAGGGGCGTGTCAGGCGACCTGGTGACCATCGTCGGCATGGATGACACGCACAGGTCCACAAGCACGACGGAGCCCCGCCCACTGTCCGGAATCGCGAAGCGGCTACTGGCTGATCGGCACTCGCTGCCGCTGTCCATCGCTTTGCACCTGGTCCCCGGTGCATTGATCGTCGCGATCTATCTGCTGTTCGCCGAACGGTTCGTACTGTCCATCGGCTACCCGGTGTTCCTGGGCTGGGCGATCGCACTGAGCCTGGTTCTCGGGCCTCTGATGGCAGGCTTGTACTGGCTGGGGCGCAAGCGAAACGGCCAGTTCTCGTTGCGCGGAGTGCTGCACTACACCGACAAGCCGTTGTCGCGGGGAAAGCTCGCTGCCCTGGCCATCCCCATGTTCCTGTGGATGATGGTGCTGTCGTTCGCGCTCACGCCCCTGGACAGCTTCATCTTCGACCACTTCTTCACCTGGCTCCCCTTTGCCGACGCGGGCGGTAGCGCCACCACGTACCTCCAGGGGAACGGTCGTTCGGCCATGCTTGCCACGCTGGCGATGTGCTTGCCGCTGACCGGAATCGCACTGCCGCTCATTGAGGAGTTCTACTTCCGAGGGTTCCTCATGCCCCGCATCGCTCACTTGGGCAAAGGGGCGCCGGTGCTCAGCACGGTCTTGTTCTCGGTGTACCACTTCTGGGCGCCGTGGACGGTCATCTCGAAGCTGATCTTCTTCTTCCCGGGCCCCTGGTTCGTGTGGAAGAAGAAGGACATCCGGCTGTCGATCGGGATGCACGTCGGCTCGACCTTGATCTCCACGGTCGGCGGCATCGTCGCAATAGCACTGAACCTCGTGTGATTCCTGGTTTTCCGAACTCATCTGAACAAGACCAACGACGACCAGCCGAGCGCGGTTTCCACGACGGCGGCGACGTGGCCTTCTGCGGTGGCCGTGATGGCGCCAGCGACTCGGCGGAAGGCCACCGCGTCGTCGTGGGCTTTGACTCGGATCGAGTCTTCCACGACTGGCGTTCTACGGATGTAGACGAGCATGTCAGGGTCGCGGGGATCGCCGATCGGCACGCCGATCCACCCCGCCAACATCAATCGCTGCAACGCGAAAACATTCGGATCCACTGAAACTCCCGACGCAGTGAGGTGTGGGCGCCGACATTCAGGAATCAGTCGGTGCGGGATGTCTGATCACGCTACGGTGCGTCTCGGTTTCGTTTCCAGCTTCAGTCAACCTGTCGCATAAAGTCGCTTCTGATGCGCGACAGCAATTCTCGTGCGGCCTCACCGGAGACGGCGTGATCTAGCAGCGCGTCGAACATCCCGGCGTGCTGGGTGATGTCTTTGGGGTCGCGATGGGTCATCACGCCGCTGAACAACTCGACAGTGACCAGCCGGTCGTCATAAATCGTGAAGTAGTTCAACGGCCGGATCGGCAGCCAGGCGTCGCGCGGGAGGATGGCCAGCTCGACGTTCGGGTACTCGGCGACCTGGGCCAGACGATCACACTCGGCGGCCATGATGTCCGGGTTGCCGACCGGCCACCGAATCGCGTTCTCAGTGAGAAGGAACAGGAACCGTCGGTCATGATCGCTCAGTGTGTCCTGAGTGGACAGTCGAGCTGCGACGGCGCGCTCCACGTCTCTCTTGACCTTGCCGGGGATCGCGGGCGTGAGCACGGTGCGGGCGTAGTCAGGGGTTTGCAGCAGTCCTGAAGGCATGACTGGCAGGAATTGCCGCACCAGGGTCGCGGAGCGGATCAGCGCCTTGATGGCGTCCTGTGCCCGCCACAGCCCGGCTTCGGCGTAGGCCCTGAGCGAAGTGAAGTCGGTGTTCGCCACGCGGGCGAGCTGGAGCATGCGTTCGGCGACATCTGGCGGCGTGCCCAAGGCGTGCAGGATGCGTTCCACCTCGGCCACCGTGGGCACCGCTCGCCCGGTCTCGATCCTGCTGATCTTGGTTTGGGACATGGTGCAGCGAGCGGCCAGGCGTTCACCGGACAGGCCTGCCGCTCGCCGCAGCGCGCGCAGAACGGACGCGAGATCGTGCCGGTCATCAGGCAGTCGGTCAGGATCGAGCATCCCAGTCTCGAAGCGGTACAGAGGAGTTGATCGCGACCTGTTGCCAGGAGCGATACCGGTCCTGCTCAGCCTCAGCCACGAGGGTCCGGTTCAGCAAGCGTCCGTCGGGGTCGAAGTTCAACCGCAACACCGTGCACACGTCGGCAGGGCCATCGAAGATCCAAAAATCCTGTTGCGGCGCAACAACATCGGGGTGCGATTCCGGATCGAAGACGCGGACATCCTCTCCTGCCGCCATGTTTCCGGGGATGCCCCAGGCGAGCTGGTACCGCTGGTAATCGGTCAACGGATGCGACAGCACCCGGACACGCGCAATGCGCTTCCCCTCGGCGGTCCACGCGGCGATCCGGCGGTGCCAGGAGGCGTTGTGGTTCTCGGGCTTCGGCTCACCCGCGAGGAATTGGGCCAGGGTGGGTTGCTCCGTGGGAATGGTGTACGTGGGTTGGGCCTCCCACCGCCACGCGCTCCGGCACGCTTGGAACAGGTCGGTCACCGCGGCGCCATCGACTTCGATCACGAGATGTCCTTGCGGCGGTCGAGTTCGGCGACCGCATCCCGAAGGACCTGTTCCGGGAGTTCTACGACCAGTTCACCAGGACCAGGGGGCACGCCGTCCACCTCGGTCACCGGCATGCCTTGGGCAAGGACGTTGCCGGTCTCGTGAGGTAGATCGTCGGGCAGTCCGCTTCCTCGCAGCCCGCGATGCGCTCAGCTCTCATGCCGAAATGGATACCACGCACGTACGCGCTGGTGGGGTGCTAGTCACGCTCATGCATAGACCTCACTCGCACGCAGTACGGCGATTGCCGGTGGCAAGGCGTGCTGTCCAGGGCACGATCCTTCGCAGCCAGGTTGGCAGAGCTTCCGACTGTTAATCGCAGGTTTACTGGTTCGAATTCAGTCGGAGGAGCAGAAAGGCCCAGGTCAGACGACCTGGGCCTGCTTCTTGCTCAAGATCCGTCCAGCTAGTACCGAGCCAAAGGGGGTCAAGCCTGGCCCCATGGCGACGTCTTGGCAGCGCTGACCAGCCCATGGCCTTGCCTGCGGATCATGCACATGCCGGACGGCGAGTACCGCCACACCAGCATGGGTGTGCACGTGATCAACGGGTCTCGTAGATCGCCTTGATCGCTTCTCCCCAGGGACAGTAGGCGTGCCTGGACTTGTAAGAGACCCCGAGCAGGCTCGTCCATTCGCTCGCCCCGGCCGGGCTCAAATGGGAGCAATGGACCACGGCTCGAAATTCCCCTCCGGGCGGGCCGCCGCTGCAACCTGCCCGGGAACCTGACTTGTCGGTGAGAATGCTCGCGGTGCAGTTCCAGGGGCTATAGCTCGCCGGGCTCGCCGTCGCTGCTCCGGCGCTCAGTACGGGAGTGATCGCAGCGATCAGCGCGAGCGCGCTGATCGAGCCCGTGCTCCTTCTCATCCGTACGCCTGAATTTCTGACTGCGATTCGCATGCTCCTGTCCCTTTGTGTTGGGTAGATGTTGCTCGGCTGCGATGGGAAGCTATGAAGCTTTCTTTGCCCCGTCAATACTGTTGCGCAGCGGCTGAATTAGTGAGTCATCTTCAATTTTGTGCCGCTGTGCTTTCCGTGGACGGTCACGTGGACATGTGGCCGATGTTCCGGGATGTGGCGGTGCTGGGGAGTTCCACGCGCTCGTCAGCAGGTCGCCCCAAAGTGTCGATGTGCGCCGAAGTGGTGGCACGATCAGGCGTGAGCCGATAACTGTTGTGTCCCAGGGAAAACCGATGCGGGGAGTGGGGATGGCGAACCCCTACGAGGTGTGCGGCGAGTTCCACGTGCTGACGGACACGCAGGCACATCGTTGGTGCACAACGGAGTTCCGTGCGGGGCGCACGACGACGGAGCGCTGGGTGGTGTGGGACAAGGTCGCGGCCGTACCGCAGGCGAAGTGGGTGGGACCGGCTCCGATCGCACCACAGATCGCCGGAATCCTTGAAACGGCTGGAGAAACCGGCGCGCTACCGGTCTTCGTCGCCTACGCGATCCCGTTCCGCGACGCGGGCGGAGCGTCCTCCGGGGGCTTCCGGAGCGTGAAGGAGTACCAGGCGTGGGCGAAGTCCTTCGCGCGGCTGGTCGGAGCGGCGCCAGCGGTGGTGCTCCTGGAGCCGGACACGCTGATCCACATGCCGGGCCTGAACGCGGAGCAGCGCAGGAATCGCTTGTCCTGCTTGGCATTCGCGGTTCAAGCCTTCAAACAGCACGCGCCCAACACCTATGTGTACCTCGACGGCGGCGACGGTCGCTACAACTCGCCGGAGTCGCTTGCCCCGTGGCTCCTCCAAGCCGGGGTCGCTGACGCGCGCGGCTTCGCGGTCAACGTCTCGAACTACAACACCACTGGAACGTGCGAGTCCTTCGCGGTGGAGCTGCGCGACCTCCTCGGCCTGCCCGACGTCGGCTTCGTCGTCGACACCTCCCGCAACGGCAACGGCCCGCCGCCGGACTCCTACATCCGCGCCAACCCGAGCACCTGGTGGGGCAACCCGCCCGGCCGGAAACTGGGGGATCGGCCGCAGTACCTGGGCGACGCGAACGGTTTCGACGCGAAGTTGTGGGTGAAGCTGCCAGGGGAGTCGGACGGCCCCTTCGGCGTGGCGCCGCACAGCAGCTCGTCGGAGTTCCTGCCCCGCGTGGCCCACGAGCTGTACTACGGGAGGTAGTCGCGCGGTACAGGAAAATGCCCACAAACCGGTAGCGCCCCCGGAGGGGAAGTCACGGTGTGGGTGGACTAACATCGCAGCCCTCACGCGGGGCTACAACGCGTGATGGGGATTGGGCCGTTCGTGGAGATGGGCCATCAAGGGGCAGTAGCTCAGCTGGTCAGAGCAGCAGACTCATAATCTGTCAGGTCGTGGGTTCGAGCCCCACCTGCCCCACCAGCTCCGTTGACGGCTACGGACGCGGAGTCCGCAACGATCGCAATTGCTCCCAGTCTCCGGGTTCGCCACCGCCGAGCAGTTTCCCCGCTACGAGCATCTGCAGGAAGAGCGCCTCGTACGTGTCACCCTGGCGGCGATATCTGTCGGAGTTGGACTCGACCCACGCTTCCGTGATGCGCCAGCCGTCGGGCTGCTCGGAGAAAACCGCCTCGTAGACGCCGAAACCGGTCCACGAGCGGTGCAGGAACAGCCGGTCCGCCTCGACGAGCGCCAGCCAACGGTCCTCCATCTGCCCCGCGGCGAGGCCCAGCCGGATCGCCCGCATCTCCGCGCCGCTCCACACGCGAGCCGGGGGCGGCAGCGGAACCGGTCGAGTGATCGGCTGGAGCGTCGGGAGCTGGTCTCGGGTCACGGGGTCGCGGGCGGTCATGAGCGCATGCTAGCCGCGCTCAGAGCGTCCACTGTGGACTCACTGTGCGAGCCAGTTCCCCAGGCGTTGAGCGAACCACTCCGGCCGTTGCAGCGGAATGCCGTGACCGCACCCGTCCACAATCTCCAGTTCGCTCCCGGGGAGTGATTCGTGAAGCGAAAGTGCTGACTTCTTCATGAAACCGCGCTCTCCCGCACCGGCGAGGACGAGTGCCGCACCGGGAAACTGTGCCCATCCTGGTGGCTCGGTGAACCGGATGTTCTCGCCGACGGTCGTCATGAGCGTCTCTCTGGAGATGCGAGCGGAAGTGCGGAGATAGTCGTCCATCAGGGATGCCGGTATGAACAACGCCCTTGCTTGCAGTTTCGCGAACCATTGCTGCTTCGCGAGCGGCGCTGTGGCGCTGAGAAGGCTGAGCGTCAGTCCTGGTGCGCGTGTCGGTTCGGCTTGTGCGCTGACAACCGCGACTCGCTCCACGAGGTCGGGCCGATTCGCGGCCAGGAGGATCGCGAGCTGAGCTCCGAGGGAGAACCCGACGACGGTCACGGGCCGCTCAGCTTCCCGCTCGACAACAGCTGCCAGCTCGCTCACCGTCTGGTCGTGCGACACGTACCTCTCCGCAGAACTCCGGTCATGTCCGGGAAGGTCGGGGACGATGAACCGGAGCCCTGCGGGAAGAAGTTCCGTCGTCGGTTTCCACATCCAGCCAGCCACACCACCGCCGTGCAGGAGCAGCACGGCTCGCTCGTCACCTATCCCCGACGATCTGACGTGCATGCACTCCGTCCCCTGCTGCTAGTCGGCGCTGTCGCTCGATGTCTGGACACGGTAGTGGTCGGCGATCTCGTCGCTGGTGGTCAACCAGATGTCGGGCTGCGCGGCCAGGAACTCCAGCGCCTGGTCGAGGTACTTGGCGCGGAACGCCTGGCCGATCACGAACGGGTGCAGCGCGAGCGCGAGGACGCGGCCGCTGTGCTCGGAGTCGGCGAGCAGTTGCTCGTACTGGTCCTTGACGATCTGCACGAAGTCCGGCCCGGTGAAGCTCTTGCCGAACAGGAGCAGGTCGTTGAGCTCGACGGTGTACGGAACGCTGAGCATGCCGGGCACCTTCAGCGAGTACGGCTGGTCGTCGTTGGTCCAGTCGAGCACGTACTCCAGACCGAGTTCGGCGAGCAGCGCCGGGGTGTTGGCGGTCTCCGTCAGGCCTGGACCCATCCACCCGCGCGGCCGCTGACCGGTCGCGGCGGCGATGGTCCCGACGACCTCGCTGAGGAACGCGCGCTCCTCGTCGACGGACATGCCGGTGTGCAGGATCGAGTTGGTCTTGCCGTGCGCGAGCCACGCCCAGTTCCGCTCCAGCCCGGCCTCGATGATCTGCGGGTAGTGCTCGGCGACGTCGGAGTTCAGCAACACGCTCGCCCGGAACCCGTGCCGGTCAAGGCTTTGCAACGTGCGCCAGATGCCGACCCGCGTGCCGTAGTCGCGCCAGCCGTGGTTGAGCGGATCGGGCACCAGGTCGGCGGTGCCGGGCCAGATGCTGGTCGAGGGCTTTCCGGGCACGAAGTGCTCGACGTTGAGGCCGACGTAGGCAGCGACCTTGGCCCCGCCGGGCCAGGTGATCGGCGCGCGTTCGGTGATCGGGCTGTAGTCGTAGAGGTCGTTCGTCATGCGACCACGGTAAAATCTGACATCAGTGTCAGGTTCAAGTCCGAGGACGGCCGAGATGAAGATCGGTGAGCTCGCGCGGCGCACGGGGGTCAGTGAGCGGTCGCTGCGCTACTACGAGCAGCAGGGCCTGCTCGTCTCCGAGCGCACGCCGGGCGGCCAGCGCGACTACGCCGAGCGCGCGGTCGACCGGGTGATCCGCATCCAGGAGTTGTTCGCGGCCGGGCTGAACAGCAAGAAGATCGCCCGAGTGCTGCCCTGCATGCGCGATGCCGACGGTGGGCCTTCGGAGATCGCCACCGGCAAGCTGGTCACCGAACTCGCTGAGGAGCGCACGCGGATCGACCAGATGATCAACAGCTTGGTGAACTCCCGCGACGTGCTCGACGGAGTGATCGACGCGGCCGCGGAGGCCGAGCGCTAGCGCACTTCCCGCACGTGGTGCGAATGCCGAACTGTCGTTTGTCCGATCGGGTGAGGAGTCGTGCGCGGGCTAACGAATCTCGGGTCGGGGCGAAACGCGGGGTACTGATCGGGGAGAAGGTGGGGGACATGGCGGCGGAGTCCTGGCACGCGGCACGGCTCATCCCGACCTCGGGCGTCGGTGGTGCCGAGGAGCGGCAGCGGCGGTCGGCCTCCGCCCTGCTCGCCGTTCTCGCGGCGGTCCCGGAGTTCGGCGCGGCGGTCAGCGAGATGCTGGGCGCGCCGTGCGGGCGCGTCGAGTCGTTCGTGGACGTGCCTTTTCGTTTTGGTGACGCGGTTTTCGTGCCGGCCGGGCTGATCCGGGTCACTCGGGGAGCCTGTCGCTGGACCGCGTTGGTGGAGGTGAAGACCGGCGCGGACGTCATCCCCGCCGACCGGCTCGGCATGTGCCTGAGCCTCGCGCGGGAACAGGGTTTCGACGCGGTGCTCACCATCTCCAACGAAGTTCCGGCTGTCCCGGCCCCGCCTCTGTCTACAGTGGACGAAGCGCGGCGGCTCCAGGTCTCCTGGTCCCAGTTGCTGTGCAAGGCGGTCGCGGTGCGGGCGGTGGTCAACTCGGAGCGCGCGTGGATTCTCGGCGAGCTGATCGGATATCTGGAGCACCCGAACTCCGGCACGGTGACCTTCGACGACATGGGTGAGGCGTGGGAACCGGCACGCGCGGCGCTCGCGGCGGGCACGTTGCGCGCGGAGGACCACGCGGCGACTGAGGTCGCGGCCCGCTTCGACGAGCTGTTGCGCTTCGCCAGCCTCCGGCTCGGTGTGGAGGCCACTCCTGCGTTGTCCCGCAAGGAAAGCGTCGACCCGCTGCTGCGCACGCGCACCCTCGCCGAGCGGCTCGCGGAGGACGGTTCGCTGGCCGGAGCCATCCGGATTCCGGGCAGCGCCGCGCTGTTGCACGTTTCCGCCGACCTGCGCGCGGACCGGCTCGCCTGCTACGTGGACATGGACGTGCCCCGCGAGGGACGGCCGACGACCAGGGTGAACTGGGTGGAGCGGCAGATCAGGAACGCGCCGTCGAGCGTGCGGGTCGAGCAGCAGCGGGAGTTGCGCGCGTTCCGGATCTCCCAGGATTTCGCGATGGGCACGGGGCGCGCGGGATTCGTCGGCTCGGTGCTGAGCGCGGTCACCGCGTTCTACGAGGACGTCGTGCAGAACCTCAGGACGCGTACCGCGCCGGTGCCCAGAACGCGTTCCGGAGAAGCCGTCGCGGGCGCGCTGTAGTCCGGCTCAGAACCTCGGCGGGCGCTTGTCGAGGAACGCCCGCACGCCCTCAGCGTACTCCGGGCTGGTGTAGCTCGCCTCGAACAACGCGTGCAGCTCGTCGTTCTCCACGTGCAGGCCGTCGGTGATCCCGTTGACGACCGCCTTCGCCCCGCGCACGCTCACCTGGGCGCGCGTGGCGAGGACCTCGGCCAGCTCCTTGGCCCGCGCGGCGAGCTCGGCCGCGGGGTGCACCTCGTTGACCAGTCCGATGCGCAGCGCGGTCGCCGCGTCGATCAGGTCGGCGGAGTACAGGATCTGCTTCGCCCACGCCGGGCCGACCGCTTCGACGAGCCGCTTGGTCGACATGAAGTGGTAGATGATGCCGAGCTTCGCCGGAGTGATGCCGAAACGCGCGTCCTCGGTGGCCACGCGGATGTCGCACGCCAGCGCGATCTCACAGCCCCCGCCGACGCAGAACCCGGTGATCGCCGCGATCACCGGCTTGCTCAGCGAGGCGATCGCGCGCTCGCCCGCGTGCACGACCTCGCCGTACGCGCGAGCCCCTTCCGCTCCCTTGCGCAGCGTCTCGAACTCGCTGATGTCCGCGCCCGCCGAGAAGTGGTCGCCGCCCTGGACCACCAGGACACGCACCGCGTCGTCGTGCTCGACCCGATCCATCAGGCCGGGCAGCGCCGACCACATGGCGTGGCTCATCGCGTTGCGCTTGGCGGGGCGGTCGATGGTCAGGGTCGCCACCGCGCCGTCGACGGTCAGCTGGAGGTGCTCGCTCACCCGGCCACCGTATCCGCCGAGGCGGTGTCGCCGGGTTGTGCGTTGGCACTCACCCGGCGACGCCGACGGTGCTCTACCAGCGCAGGCCGAGGCTCGCGTCCAGGGCCTGTCCTGTAAGTGGTTGAGCTGCGTATTCCGGTCACGGTGCCGCTGGGGGTCGGGGTGTCTTCAAGACCACCAAACCCCCCTGTTGATCATCGCCAACCGCCGCAAACCCAGCAGCCTCGTGAGGTTTGCCGTCGTTGAAGACCGCTGGGGCAGGGGTGTGTAGGTCTTGAAGACCGCTGAACCCTGCGACTTGCAGGACAGGCCCTAGTCAGTCGTCCGCCGGGGAAGTGCGGGGTGGGCGCCCTTCGCGCCGGAGCCGGAGGTGGCCGCCAGGGCGAGGGAGGAGAGCACGGTGGCACAACCGTGAATTCGCAGGTCAGGGCGCGTAGCCGTGCAAGAAGGCGTGCACGCCGGTCCGCACCATCTCGGTGATCTCCTCGGCGGAGGGCTCGGCGCCGGGGAAGGACGGGTTGAACGCGCCGACCAGGACGAGCAGGTGGACGGCGGCGCGGTCGGCGTTGGTGATCCGCAGCAGGCCCTGGTCGCTGAGTCGCTGGAGGTGCCCGGCCAGCTCGCGGCGGACCCGCAGCGGGCCGGTCTCCTGCCACGCCTCGATCGCGGTGCGCGGGATGTGCGCGGCCTCGGCGTTGATCTGGCGGACCAGCGCGAAGTGCTCGCCGGTGCCGATCGTGGGGCCTGCCCACTCGATGCCGAACTCGATCAGGTCGGCCGCCAGGTCGGTGACCTTGCGCAGGTGCCGGTCGATCACCTCCAGCTGCCGCTGCGCGGTGCGCGCGGAACTCGCCTGGATGACGGCCTCGAACAGCTCGGCCTTGCCCTGGAAGTGGTTGTAGATCGTCCGCGTGGACACCCCGGCGGCCTCGGCGATGGTGTCGATGCTCGCCCGGGTGTAGCCGTCGCGCGCGAAGACGGTGAGCGCTCCGTCGAGCAGGGCGGCGCGCTTGTCGGCGGCCCCGCCGCGTGGTCGTCCCTTGGCGCTGTTCGTGCTGGTCACCGCGGCTCCTGGGGTCGTCGTCCGATCAAAAGTGCAATGAGCGTTGTATTTATTGCCATGGTCGTTGTACTTTACCTCCTGTGTCGAACCGCCCGAGTCGAACCGCACTCAAGGAGCTCATCGGATGACCCGCATCGCAGTTCTCATCGGCAGCACCCGCCCCGGCCGCCGAGGGGTGGTCGTGGCCGACTGGGTCGCCAGGGCGGCCGCCGCGCACGCCTCGGTGGCGGCGGGCGAGGTGGAGATCGACGTGGTCGACCTCGCCGACCACGCGCTGCCGCTGCTGGACGAGCCCGTGCCCGCGCTCGCGGGCGACTACCGCAACGAGCACACCCGCCGCTGGGCCGAGGTGATCGGCGCCTACGACGGCTTCGTCGTCGTGACGCCCGAGTACAACCACTCCTTTCCCGCCGCGCTGAAGAACGCGATCGACTACCTCTACGCCGAGTGGAACGACAAGGCCGCCGGGTTCGTGAGCTACGGCGCGCACGGGGGCATGCGCGCCGTGGAGCAGCTGCGCACGGTGCTCGCCGAAGTGAAGGTCGCCTCCGTGCGCACGCAGGTGTTCTTCTCGATGGCAACCGACCTCGAGCTGTTCACCGAGCCGGACGCGTGGACGGCCAGCTCCTACCAGGCGGAGAACCTGGCCACCATGCTCGACGAGCTCATCGCGTGGTCGAACGCCCTGAAGCCGTTGCGCTCCAAGGTTGCCGCCTAGCCGCCGTTGATTCCCACGCAGAGCAGGGCGTCCGGCGTCTTCGCCCTGCCGGCGACGCGCCCGGTCCACGCGACGCCACCGACGTACTCCGTCTCCGCGCACTGGCCCTTGAAGCGCCCGTGCGCGAAGTCGCCACCGCGCGCCCCTGCGGGACGGTTGTCGCCGCGGTCGAACCACACCGTCCTTCCGTTGGCGCCCAACGACTGCGCAACCCGTTGGCACAGCACCGAGGACATGTCGGCGCCGCGCATCGCGTACCCGGTCACCACGTGCCCGGGCGGGCACTGGAACTTGGTGTAGCCGCTCGCCCAGTCGGAGCCGACGTTGCGCTCATCGCGAACCACTTGCCGCCCAAGCGGATTCGCGTCGAGCCCGGCCTCGGTGCACAGGCCGCGACCGCCGACCTGCGCGAGTCCGACCAGGCGCTGTCCGTCCGGGCACGCGGCCTTGCGCGCGCCGGAGTCCCAGTCCGACTCGCCGAGCAGTCGTGCCGACCGCACGGCATCGCCGTGGTCCGGCGCGAGCATGCTCCACGCGTCGGACCGCGGCACCGGCCCGGTTCTCCCTTGTGCGCCAACGAGTCGACGCCAGGCCGGAGCACGCCAGTCGTCGCCGTCGTCCACGCTCATCCGGTTGCCCGCAACGTCCCAGTGCAGCATCGCCCAGCCGTTCCCTCGCCGGTCCTGGTGCCAGCCCACCAGTGGCCAGTACGCGAAGTCGGTGTCGTTGCGCACCAGGTGGTCCACGAAGTTCTCGAACCACGCGCGCGACTTCGGGTCGGTCTCCTCGCGCCCGCCCGAGCCGAACTCGCTGATCCACACGGGCGCGGTGAAGTGCTGACCGCTCTGCTGCGCCACGAAGAACGCCTGCCGGTCCAGGACGGCGAACAGCTCCTCGCGGCCGAAGTCGCGGTAGCGGGGATCGCTGGTCTCGCCGATCCCCGTGGCACCGCTGTGGTTCGGGCCGGTGTAGCCGTAGAAGTGCGCCGAGTACACCAGTTTCCGCGACCGCACCAGGGTGTGCGACAGCGTCCGGACCGGCTCCAGCGTCGGCCTGCCGTGCGGGAGCCCGTTGACGGGGAGGCCGAACCAGTTGATGCCCTCGATGACGATCAGGATGTCCGGGTTGGCCTCGGTCAGGATGCGGTCGGCCGCCCGCTGCGCCGCCGCGTGCCAGTCGTGTTCGTTGCCCCACCCCCAGTTCGGGTCGTCCAGGATGTTCCGCCGGACCTCGTTGTACAGATCGGCACCGACGACCCGGGCGTTGGAGCGGTAGCGCTTGACCATCAGCAGCCAGTCGGCTTCCCACTTCTGGGTGGCCTGGCTGGTGTTCCACCTCTCGTTTCCGTCCACGCCGCAACACCATCGGCTGGTGTTGGTGTGGTTGTTCAGGATCACCGCGAAACCCGCTGAGGTCAGCGCTTCGACCACCGCGTCGTAGACCTGGAGCGGGGTCTTCCCGCGCAGCGCGGGGTTCGCGCGCACGGCAGCGTCGGGCACCGGGCGGGTGTCGTGCACCATCTCGTTGGAGAACGGCAGGCGGATGCTGTTGAGCCCGATCCCCCGGAAGCTCTCGATCATCGCCGCCATCGGCGCGCGGTCCAGGCCGAGCGGGATCTGGTCGGACTTCTCGCCCGCGTGGTGGGCGGCCGGGTCCGCGATGTCGCCGGAACCGTTCCACGTGCCGCTCGCACCGTGCCAGTTCCCCGACTTCAGCTTGAAGCGGTTGCCCGTCGCATCAACGATGTAGCGCCCCTCGGTGCTCAACGGCGCGGTCCACGACACCGCCTCCGGAGCGGCCCTCGCCGGGGCGGGAACAGTCATCGATGCCAGTAGCAACCCCGCCACCACGACCCGAGTCAGCGCCATGGGGTGATGGTCCCGTCCGCGTGGGAGCGCGCACATCCGACGAACGGAGTTTTATTCACGTTCGTAGTTCGCGGCGAAGCGCTCCAGCGCCGCCGTGGTGCCCTCCCGGTCGCCGGTGGCCAGCAGGTCGAGCAACAGGCCCCGCACCACGGCGAGGCCGAGCCGGGCTTCGGCGCGGGCGGTCGCCGGATCGAGCTCCCAGTGCTCGGCGGCCCGTACGCCCGGCTCCAGCCAGTTCTCCACGACGCCGTCGAGCAGGGAGGTGGTGCCGGGGCGGCCTTGCAGGGCTTGGCCGTAGATCTCGAAGAACAGGCGCTCGTGCGGCCACAGCGCGGGCTCGGACAAGCGGCGCCAGAACTCGCGGATCACCTCGGCGGGCGAACCGGCGGCGTAGAGGTCGGCGAAGGCCTCGCGCTGGCGCAGCTCCACGGCTCGGATGACCTCCACGAGCAGGCCTTCTTTGGAATCGAAGTGGTAGATCAGCATGCGGTGGCTCGTGCCGAGCGCGGTGGCCAGCTGGCGCAGGCTGAGATCGGTCAGGCCGTGCGCCGCCAAGTGCTCCACCGCCGCGTCGAGCAGCCGTTGCCGCGCGTCGCCCATCACGCCCCCTTGCCGCCCGGGTGTACCACTTGGTACATGTACCACATGGTTCACACTATCGAGGTCGAGCGCTTCGCCGCCGCCGAGCCCTCCGTGGTCTACGCCCTGCTCCGCGACGGGTCCGGCTGGCCGACGTGGTCGCCGCTGGGCTCCTTCGAGCTGGAGCGGCCGGGGGAGACCGAGCGCGAGGGCGTCGGCGCGATCAGGGTCTTCCGCACCTGGCCGGTGCGCAGCCGTGAGCGGATCGTCGAGCTGGAGCAGGACCGGCGCCTCGCCTACGTGCTGGAGTCGGGGCTGCCGATCCAGGACTACCGGGCGCAGGTCGACCTGGAGCCGCGCGACGGCGGAACGGTGATCCGCTGGCGCTCCGTCTTCGGCGCCAGGAGGCCGCTGCTGGGCCGTTTGGTCCATACCATGCTTGATCGTTTCATCCGCCGGCTGGTGGCCGGTCTCGCGGCCGCCGCAGAGTCGGTGAACGGGACCCGTACTATGGATGGCCAAGGCCGCTGACCTGCGCAAACACTGTGCGGAGGGTAACGGCTCGCACACGCGCCGCAACGGTGCAACCTGAGTTGCTCGTCATGCGTCTTCTGTATGAAAAGCAACCCGGCGCGACGCGGCCCGGAGTAGCGTTGATCAGCGGGGCGGCCCTGTTTCCGGCCGACTGGAGAATGAGGAGCACCAGTGGGCCGACATCACCGTGCGTTCCGGTACCAACCGGAGCCCATTGTGACGCCGCCGACGAAGTCCCAGGTCAAGCGCGCGCGCACGATGGGCGGCGCTCTGATGCTCGCCCTGTTCTCCGCCGTCCTGCCCGGGTCCGGGCACCTCGTGCTGCGCCGCCGCGTCGGCTACTTCGTCCTCGGCCTGTTCCTGCTGCTGGTCGGCACGGGGGTCTACTTCGCGCTCACCACCTCCACCGACGAGGTGCTGGAGTACGTCGCCTCCTCGGAGTTCCTGCTCTACGTCATGGGCGCGCTCGCGCTGGTGGCGGTGCTGTGGATCACGGTCGTGGTGAGCGCCTACGTCGCCGCCATGCCGCGCCGCAGCGCGACGGGGCACCGCGTGGTCGGCGCGACCCTGGTCACCGTGCTCTGCCTCGCGGTCGCGACGCCGTTCGGCTACGCCGCCTACAACCTCGACGCGCACCGCAACCTGCTGGACACCGTCTTCCCCTCCGGCTCCGCCAGCGCCAACGGCCAGGCGGCGGACGTGAAGGGCTTCCGCAAGCCGCGGATCAACGTGCTGCTCATCGGCAGCGACGCGGGCGCCGACCGGATCGGCACCCGCACCGACACGATGATGACCGCGAGCATCGACACCAAGACCGGCAGGACCACGCTGTTCGCGTTGCCGCGCAACACGCAGAACGCGCTGTTCCCGCCCGGCTCGAAGCTGGCCAAGCAGTTCCCGAACGGCTTCACCGATCCGCGCAGCCCGAACTCCTCGGAGTACCTGCTCAACGCCATGTACAAGTACGGCAACGAGCACCCGGACGCGGTCCCGCCCGGCGGGCCGAGCAAGATCGCCGGGCTGAACCTGCTGTGGTCCTCCGTGAGCACCATGCTCGGCCTGGAGCTGGACTACTACGTGCAGGTCAACATGGAGGGCTTCGCCTCGATCATCGACGCGCTCGGCGGGCTGGACGTCAACGTCGGCCCGCACCGGGTGCCGATGGGCGGCATCGGCCCGTTCGGCGAGGTCGTCAAGCCCTTCGGCTACATCGAGGCCGGGCGCCAGCACCTCACCGGTGACCAGGCGCTGTGGTTCGCCCGCTCCCGCACCAACACCGACGACTACACGCGGATGGGCCGCCAGCGCTGCCTGATCAAGTACGTGGTCGAGCAGAACCCGCCGACCAAGATCCTCAACAACTTCCGCAGCGTCGCCGAGGCGACCAGCGCCAACGTGGCGACGAACATCCCGCAGGACGTGCTGCCCGCCCTGCTCCAGCTGGCCATGAAGATCAAGGAACAGCCGCTGGAGAGCATCTCCTTCGACCCGAACCTGCCCAACCCGAGGGCTCGGGACGGCAAGTTCGACACCGCGCGCCCGGACTACGCGTTCATGAAGCAGGTCGTGCAGGCCGCGATCAGCCCGCCGCCGAACCCGCACGCCGCGCCGGTTCCCGGCACCACCACGACCACGGTCCCGCCGACCACCACCACGAGGCCCGGCGGCAAGACCACCACCGGCAAGCCCAGCGGTTCGGTGAACCCGTCCTCGGCCCCGGCGACCTCGCTCGACGACGCCTGCGCCGCCTGAGCCGGACAGCGGTCGTGGTGCGGGAGTTCGCCTCGGCCGTATCGGGGTGTGATGTGGTTGACGATGATCGACAGGGGGTTCGGTGGTCTTGAAGACACCCCAACCCCGGGACCCTCACCGGTAGCGACGCAGTTCCTCGGGGTCGTGGGAGCTGAAGATCTCGATCTCGGAGCCGTGGTTGGCGGCCAGCTCCCGGAGCCGGTCGCGGTTGGCCCGGCGCCTGGCGTGGTCGGTCCCCACCGCGTACTGGAAGTACTTGAGGCCGGGAGTGCAGTGCGGGTGCTTCGGGTCGACCTCGCCCCGGTAGAAGTAGGCGTCCCCGGCGTGCAACAGCCACCGTGAGCCGTCGCGGATCGCGACGGCGCTGTGGCCCCTGGTGTGCCCGGCGAGCGGGACGAGCAGGACGTCCTCGCTCAGGCCGTCGAGCGCCCGGACCGCGTCGAAGCCGAACCAGCGCTCGCCGTCGGCGCGGTAGGTCGCCCAGTCCGGGCCGTGCGCCCACTGCTCGGTCAGGTAGCGGCGGCGCTCCGGGAGGCTGAGCTTGCCGCTGACCGCGGCCAGCTCGTCGGCGTGCACGTGCACCTTCGCCCACGGGAAGTCGCGCAGCCCGCCCGCGTGGTCGTAGTCGAGGTGGGTCAGCACGACGTGCCGGACGTCCTCCGGGGCGAAGCCGAGCGCGCGCACCTGCTCCACGGCGGTCTCGGAGCGCCGCATCGACGGCCGCATGAACCGCCGGAACTCGGCGGTGGTGTCGCCGGGGCGGGAACCGACGCCGGTGTCGACCAGCACGAGCCCGGCTCCGGTCTCGATCAGCAGGCAGTGGCAGACCAGTTCGGCGCGGTCGAAGAGCCCGCCGTCGCCGTTGACCAGCCTGCGCAGGGGCGGGGCCAGGCTGCCGCAGTTCAGGTGGTGGACGCGCATGGGCTCGAATATATAACGAACGGTCTAGCTAGAGAGCGGGTCGCCCCGTCCCGCGAGCGGAACGGGGCGACCGCAGGGGGTGCGCTCAGGACTGGCTCAGTACTGGGCGCCGCACTGGGTGCAGACGAGCCGGCCGTTGTACCGGACGACCTCGCCGTCGCACTTCGAACAGGTACCGACGTGATCAGTGGCGTACATCGCTCACCTCTGGAACGGATCTCGACTGGGGTGCCCTGCAGGGGTGACGCCGTCGAGTCCTGCCCGTGACGTGAAGCGAGCGGATGACTACTTTCTGTCTGGGTAACTTCAGCCCGGCTCGGGCGCGTCGAGGGTGGCCTCGATGTCCAGCGTGATGGTGATCTGGTCGCTGACCAGCTGTCCTCCGCCGGGCAGGCGCGCGTCGAAGCTCAGCCCGAACTCGCGCCGCCGGATCGTGGTGTGCGCGCTGAACCCCGCCCGGGTCACGCCGCTGTACGGGTCGTCGATGATCCCGTTGAAGGTCAGCTTCAGCCGCACCGGCTTGGTGTGCCCGTGCATCGCCAGCTCGCCGTCGACCAGGAAGTCGGTGTCGTAGGCGTGCACGGCCGAGGAGCGGAACTCCATCGTCGGGTAGGTCTGCGACTCCAGGAACTCCGAGGAGGCGAGGCTGCGGTCCCGCTTGACGCTCCCGGTGTCCAGCGAGGTCGCGTCGATGATCGCGCGCACCGCGGACTGCTCGACGGTCTCGCCGGTGAAGACCTTGCCGACGAAGCGCCGGAAGCGGCCGTGCACCTTGCCGACGGCCATGTGCCTGGCGGTGAACAGGACGCTGGAGTGCTCCTGGTCGATGGACCAGAACCCGCTGCGATAACCCGCGACCGCAGGTGTCGTCATCCGCCCCGCCCTTCCGTTGTCGATCACCCGAAAGGGGGGATCTTGGCGAACGGGGGCCGCCGCGCGCAAGGGCGGTCAGGCCGATCTCAGGCCGATCTCAGACCGATCTGAGCTCGGTCCTGCACTGGTCGGCGACCAGCTGCTCCAGCGAGGAGCTCCTCGGCTGCCAGCCCAGCTTGCCGCGCAGCCTGCCGTTGTCGGCCATCAGCTTGGGCGCCTCGCCCGGGTGCGCCGGGTGGTGCGCGACCGCGAGCTTGCGGCCGGTGAGCTTGCGCGCGGTCTCCAGGATCGAGGACACGCTGGCCGGGGTGGCACCGACGTTGAACACCCGGTGGGTGCCCGTCTCGCACGCCTCCAGCGCCAGCAGCACCGCCCGCGCCACGTCGTTGACGTGCACGAAGTCCCTGATCGCCGAGCCGTCGCCGTAGACGTCGACCCTGCGGGCCCTCCCGGCCGCGACCGCGGCGACCCTGGGGATGATCCGCGAGCCGTCGGGGTCCCCGGTCTCGCCGACCGCTCCGGCGATGTTGAAGATCCGCAGGCTGACCGCGCCGAGCTGGCCGGTCGCGCACTGCCAGGCGATGGCCTGCTCGGCGGCCAGCTTGGAGGCGGCGTAGGGGTTGCGCGGGTCCGGTGGGGCGTCCTCGTCGATCGGCTGCCGCTTGGGCACGCCGTAGACGCTGCCGGTGGAGGCGAAGACCAGGCGCGCGGGCGGGGCGTCCCCGCCGGAGATCGCCAGCGCCTCCATCAGGTTCAGCGTGCCGGCGACGTTGACCCGGTAGTACCTGGTCGGGTGCGCGAAGGCCTCGCGGACCCTGGTCAGCCCGGCCAGGTGCACCACGGCGTCGACGTCGGAGGTCGCCAGCACCAGGGAGTGGAAGTCCAGCAGGTCACCCCGTCGCCACTCCACCCTGGAGAAACCGCGCGGCTGGTGCCGGTGCACGAGGCCGACGACCTCGTGGCCCTCGGCGTCGAGCATCCGCACCGCGACGCGGCCCAGGTACCCGCTCGCCCCCGTGACCAGAATCCGCATGACATCCCCGCACATCCACCGCTGTGACGCTCCCGACAGCGCCGCCGAGGAGTATGCCCGTACGGCGACGGGCGGTTTGGAACCACCCGTCGCCGGGGAAAACCGCGACGCGTGGAGGCGATCTCAGGCCGGGCTGTTGGTCACGGTGAACAGCGAGGTCACGCCCGCGATCTCCAGGATGCGCAGGGCGTACTTGCTCAGGTGCGTCAGCTCCAGTTCGCCCCCCGCCTCCTTGGCCGACTCACGCGCCCGCACCAGAGCGCTGAGGCAGGCGGAGTCGAAGAAGGAGACGCCGGAGAAGTCCACGGTGAGCCGGGTGGCACCCGCCGCGAGCAGGCGCGCGACCTCGGCGTCCAGCTGGGGAGCCCCCGCGTAGTCGATCTCACCGACCAGCTTGATCCGCCCGGCGGTGCCCTCGACCTCGCCGTGCACGGAGCTGCCGATACCGGCCTCGGCAGCGTCGCTCACCGGCTGCGTGGGGTTGTTGCTCGTCATCCTGAACTCCCGCTGAGGTCGTCGTCGGCCGTGCCGCTGCCAGGGACCAGTGCCCGGCAGTTTTCTACAGATGTGTCCAGCCGGGGCCGAGTTGAACCCCGAAGTGCCACTCCGAATATGTTTGCCGCGAGACAAACATACCCGTCGCAGGCAGTGAGGCAGGAAGTCCATGGGTGAACAGCAGCGCCATTCCGGAGCAGAGGTCGCTTCCTTCCTCCTGGAGCACGAGTCCGAGGTCATCGGCTCGTGGCGGCAGCTGCCCTTCTTCGACTCCGGCGACTCCGACACCGCGCAGATCGAGCGGGACTGCGGCGCCGTGGTCCACGCGCTCGCCGAGGCCGTGCGCACCGGGGACGGGGACGATCCTGCCGCAAGCCCCTTCAACGCGCTGCGCGGACTGTTCATGGAGCTGGCGGGCAGGCGCACCCGGCTCGGCGACACCGCCAGCGAGATCGCGGTGGAGGTCGGCAAGCTCAAGCGCCCGGTCATGCGGCTCTGGAAGTCCGTCGGCGGCCAGCGCGGCGTCGAGGAGACCGCGCTGCTGGTCGACGCGCTCGGCACGCTGCGGGTCGCGGTGATGGAGATCGCCGTCGCCAGCGGCGCCGAGCTGATCCAGCAGCAGCAGGAGCAACTGCTGGAGCTGTCCACCCCGGTGATCCGGCTGTGGCGCGGCATCCTGGCGGTCCCGCTGATCGGCACGCTGGACAGCGCGCGCAGCCAGATCGCGATGGAGAGCCTGTTGCAGGCCATCGTGGACCAGAGCGCCGAGGTGGCGATCCTGGACATCACCGGCGTCTCCATGGTCGACACCATGGTGGCCCAGCACCTGCTGAAGACCGTGATGGCGGCCAGGATGATGGGCGCGGAGTGCATCATCAGCGGCATCCGCCCGCAGATCGCGCAGACCATGGTGCAGCTGGGGATCGACCTGGAGGAGGTCACCACCCGCGCCGGTCTCGCGGACGCGCTGGGCTACGCGCTCACCAAGATCGGCTACCAGGTCAGCGCCCCGAGCGGATCGGTCGGCCGGTGAACGCGCTGCCGCTGCTGCGGATCGGCGACGTCCTGCTGGTCAGCATCCAGATCGAGCTGCACGACGAGCTGGCGCTGCGGTTCCAGCGCGAGCTCGCGGAGAAGGTCGCCGACGAGGGCGTCCGGGGCGTGATCATCGACATCTCCGCGCTGGAGATCGTCGACTCCTTCCTGGGCCGCGTGCTGCACGACATCGCCGCGACCACCTCCGTGCTGGCCGCGCGCACCGTCGTGGTCGGCATGCGGCCCGCCGTCGCGATCACCCTGGTGGAGCTGGGCCTGTCGCTGCACGGGCTGCGCACCGCGCTCAACGTCGAGGCCGGGCTGCGCCAGCTCGGCATCCGCAGGCTCGACGTGTCCGGGGAGGCGCGATGAGCCGACTCCTGGCGGCGGACACCATGCCGATCAGGTCCGAGGGCGACATCGTCGGGGTCCGGCAGCTGGTCCGCGAGCACGGGGCGGCGGCCGAGCTGTCGCTGGTCGAGCAGACGAAGCTGGTGACGGCCGCGAGCGAGCTGGCCCGCAACACCCTGCTGCACGGCGGGGGCGGCGAGGTCGAGGTGCGCTCCACCGAGGAGGACAAGCTGCGCACGATCGTGCTGCGCTTCGCCGATTCGGGACCCGGTATCGAGGACCTGGAGCTGGCGTTGACCGACGGCTACACCACGGCGGGCGGACTGGGGCTCGGTCTCGGTGGCACGCGCAGGCTGGCCAGCGAGTTCGAGATCGACTCGAAGCCGGGTGAGGGCACGGTCGTCACCGTGTGCTTCCACACGCGGGTCCGCAGGTGAGCGAACGCCGGCTGGACATGCGGGTGCACGAGCCCAGTCACGTGGGCCGGGCTCGTGCGCTCGCGGTCGAGGCGGCCAAGCGAGCCGGGCTGTCGGAGGACGCGGTCGGCCAGGTCGCGCTCGCGGCCAGCGAGCTGGCCAGCAACCTGGTCAAGCACGCCGTCGACGGCATGCTGCTCGCCCGGCACGCGCCGGGGCGGCTCGACCTGGTCACGGTGGACCGAGGACCGGGCATGCGGGACCCGAAGCGCTGCCTCGCCGACGGGTTCTCCACGGCGGGCAGCATGGGGACCGGCATGGGTGCGATCCGTCGCTCGGCGGACTTCTTCGACCTGTACTCCTTGCGCGGCAAGGGAGCCGCGGTGCTCGCGCGCTGGCTCGAAGGCGGTGCCGAGCCCGGCGCTGCCGGTCTCGTGCTCCCCGCGCCGGGGGAGTCGGCCTGCGGTGACGGCTGGCGCGTTGTCGACGACGGTCGGCGGGTGACGGCCGTGCTGGTCGACGGCTCCGGCCACGGAGAAGCGGCCGAGGCGGCCGCGGCGAGCGCGCTGAGGGTGGTCGACGAGTCCCCGTTCGTGCGACCGCTGGACGTGCTGGAGCTGATGCGCGAGCGGATCGCGCAGACCAGGGGCGCTGCCGCGGCGGTCGTGCGGATCGACCGCGAAGCCGAGATGCTCCACTTCGCCGGGGTGGGCAATATCGTGGTGAAGGTGCACGAACCCGGGGCGGAGCACGGCGTCCAGCTGGTGTCCTCGCCCGGGATAGTCGGCCACCGGAGCCAGCGCCACCGGCCTGTGGAGACGGTGCGGGAGTGGACGGCGGAGACCATGGTGATCATGAACACCGACGGGATCAGCCAGCGGTGGTCGCTGGCCGACTGGCCCGGCGTGCGCGCGGCCGACCCGCTGCTGCTGAGCGCGCTGATCCTGTGGCAGGCCAACCGTCTGCGGGACGACGCGGGGGTGCTCGTGCTCGCCGGGAACGGCGGCGGCCGATGAGCCCGCGCAGAACCGAGCTGGTCACGCGCGAGGTCGGGAACGAGGCCGACGCGGCGCGGCTGCGCGAGCTGGTGCTGCGCGTGGTCCTCCAGCTGCCCGTCGACGACGTGAACCGGGCCGAGCTGCTCGTGGCGACCTCGCGGGAGCTGCGCGCGCTGCTCGGCGCCGGGGGCGGCACGGTGCGGATCGCGGTGGAGGACCTCCCCGAGGGGACACCGCTGCCGGTGCTCGGCGAGGAGCCGGAGCGGCTGGGCGAGGACGCGCTGCTGGTCCCGCTGCTGCGGGTGATCTCCGAGCAGCGCAAGGTGCTCGGCTGGCACCAGACCGAGCTGCAGCAGACCAACGCGGGCCTGCTCGCCCTGCACGCGGAGCTGGAGCAGCAGCGGCGCAGGCTGACCTTCCTCGACGAGATCAGCCGGATGCTGGTCACCTCGCTCGCCGAGGACGAGGTGCTGCAACGGCTGGTGCAGCACCTGGTGCGCGCGGGCTTCGCCGAGACGGCCACCGCGTGGGTGCCCGTCGAGGAGGTCCTGTCCTGCGCCGCCACGACCGAGGACGAGATCCCGCGCATGCCCTCGCAGCGCGTGATCGCGGCCGCGCGGACCCACCGCACGCAGAGCGGCGAGGGCACGCTCGTGCTGCCGTTCCTGGTCGGCACCCAGAGCCTCGGCGTGCTCGAACTGCGGCGGCCGCAACCCGACTACGACGAGGACGAGCGCGAGCTGGGCAACCACGTGGCCAGCCGCGCGGCCGTGGCCATGCGCAACGCCCGCGAGTACGAGCGGGAGCGCGACCTCGCGGAGACCTTGCAGCGGGCGATGCTTCCCGCGCTGCCGCACCCGCCGGGCATGCGGGTCTGCGCGCGCTACCGCCCCGCGACTCGCGGCATCAACGTCGGCGGCGACTGGTTCGACGCGTTCACCCAGCCCGACGGGCGGCTCGTGCTGACCGTCGGCGACGTCACGGGGCACGGCATCGACGCCGCGCTGATGATGGGCCAGCTGCAGAAGGCGTTGCGCGCCTACGCGATCGAGGGGCACGGGCCCGCCACCACGCTCGGCCTGGTGCACAAGCTGATGCGGACGCAGGACACCGACCTCCTCGCGACCGCCGTGCTGGCCGAACTCGACCCGGAGACCGGAGTGCTGCGCTGGGCGGGCGCCGGGCACCTGCCGATGGCGCTGCGCTCTCCGGACGGCGCCGCGCGACTGCTCACCGAGCGGCAGGCTCCGCTGCTCGGACTGCCCATGACCAGCCTGGAAGTGCCCGAGCACGCCACGGTCGTCGAGCCCGGCGGAGGCCTGCTGCTCTACACCGACGGCCTGGTCGAACGACGGCACTACGACATCGATACCGGTTTGAGACGTTTGACCGGTGCGTTTGCTGCCGATCCCGGTATCCAGGGGGAGCCGTTGGTCCGGTCGATGCTCGCCGACCTGTTGACGGACAGTCGGCACGAGGACGACATGTGCCTTCTCCTGTGCGAGCGAGTGGCATCTGAGAACCCTGATGCGGAGTGAGTGCGTGCAAGAGGCAGCGAGTTCGGAGTCCACGCGGACCGTCGTCCCGTTGCAGCGCGATCCCGGGGCCTGCGCGGCGGTCCGGGCCCTCGTGACGCGGGTGCTCGGCGGTTGGGAGATGCCGGAGGAGCTCGTGCGGGACGCGGTGCTGGTCGCGAACGAGTTGGTGGCCAACGCCGTCGAGCACGGTGAGGGGCAGGTGTGGTTCGGCCTGAGCAGGGTTGGAGCAGGCATCCGGATGGAGACCGGCGACAGCGGCGCCGAGCTGCCCCGCCTGCGCAGCACCGGCCCGACCGACGAGCGGCACCGGGGCCTGGTCATCATCGGCGCGCTGAGCACCGGCTGGGGGATCGAGCACCGCCTCGACGGCAAGGTCGTCTGGGCCACCATGACCCCCTGACGTACCAGAGCCTGTCCCGTTGGCGTTTGAGCTGTGCGTTCCGGGGCGCGCGGAACGGGAGCGCGGTGCGGTCAGGGGCGGCCGCGCCAGTCGAGGCAGACCGCCACGGCGTCGTCCTCGGGGTCGGCCTCTCCGCCGAAGCGGCCGAGGTCGGCGAGGAGTGCGCGGACCGTCTCGGCCGCTGACAGCTCCCTGGTGCCTGCCAGCAGGAGGGGCAGCTGCTCGTCGCCGTAGCTGCGCTCGCCGGAGCGCGCCTCGTAGACGCCGTCGCTGATGATCACCAGGCGGTCGCCGGGCACCAGCTCGAAGCGCTGCTCCAGGTAGTGGGTGCTGTCGAACATGCCCAGCGGCAGCTGCGGCTCCAACCGCATGTCCAGCACCTCGTCGCCGCGCAGGCGCCAGATCTGCGGAGAACCCGCGTCGATCACCGCGAGCCGCCCGGTGGCCAGCTCGATCTGCAGCAGCAGCGTGGACACGTGCTGCTTGCCGCCGTGCTGCGCCCAGATCGCCTGGTCCGCCAGCGCCGCCTGGTCGGCCAGCTCGACACCGGCGCGGCGGGCGTTGCGCAGCGCGTGGATGGCCAGGCTGGTCAGCAGCGCCGCGTCGACGCTCTCGCCCATGCCGTTGGTGACCGCGATGGTCAGGTGCTCCTCGTCGGAGCTCCAGTCGAAGTTGTCCCCGCGCACCGCGTACGCGGGCTCCAGCTGACCGGCGAGGCTGAACTCCGCCTGGTCGAGGCCGCGGCCGGGCAGCAGGTCCCACTGCATCTCCGCGGCGAGGGTGAGCCGTTCGGTGCGGCGGGCCCTGCGGAAGCGGTCGGTGACGACCTCCGCGACGATCAGCGCCTGCCCGATCCGATCGGCCAGCTCGGCCAGCTCCGCGAGGTCCCCCGGTGGTGTCCCCGACCAGCGCAGCCGGAGCACGCCGAGCTGGTCGCCCCTGACGCTGATCGGCAGGTGGTGGAAGTCCCCGTCGACCACGGCCCTCTGCTGGGCAAACGCGGTCCCGGCGGGGGAGGAGGGGACGGCGTGCCCGCCCGTTCCCGGGTGCAGCACGGGCTCCAGCGAGCGGGACCGGTAGTCGGCAAGCAACACCTCGGCTTCCTCGGCCCCGTAGCGGGTGTGGAGAATGTCCCGCACGGCGTCGCCGAGGCTGTGCGCGGGCGCGCTCGTCATGGCACGCTCGGCGTCAGTCAGCCGATGGGTCGGGTGCAACAGGTCCTCCTGGAGCGCCGGGCGCGGAACGGATGGCCCAGCCCGGGGCCGTTGTTCTAGTGGATGCCCCGGAACAGGGGCGGAAATGTCGACGCTTCTCGTCAGATCAGAGTGGAGTATGGCGCTGGTGCGGCACACCAACCACCAATCGGCCGACATCGCGGCCGCAGTGGAGGCAGCCGCGGAGGCCCTGGTGATCGTCTGGGGCCGCAGTTCGGAGCGCCTGCACCCGAAGGTCTCGCCGTCCCAGCTGCGCGCGCTGCTGGTGGTGGAGCAGCACGGCGCGCTCACCCTCGGCGGCCTGGCGGAGGAGCTGGGCGCGATCCCGTCCTCGGCGAGCCGGCTGTGCGACCGGCTGCAGGCCGCCGGTCTGCTCGCGCGCACCACGGGCTCCACCGACCGCCGTGAGGTGTCGCTGCGGCTGACCAAGGACGGCCAGCGCCTGCTGGAGGAGCTGCGGCTGACCAGGCGCGAGGAGCTGGCCAGGGTGCTGGAGGCGATGAACCCGCAGGCCAGGGAGGCGTTGCTGGCCGGACTGGACGCCTTCCGGGTGGCGTCGGTGCGCGCGGGACTGCGCAGCGGGGAGACCGGCTAGCGCTGCGGGGAGAACGGCCGGCGCCGAGGAGTGCCCAGACCCGTGAAGCCTCGACATGCCGCCAGCCTCCAGAAGATGTTTGCCCTAGGGCAAGAATTCTAGCGAGCGACCGTTGCCCTTGTGCAAGTAGTAGGTCGAGTACTCCCTCGGCGTGTCCCGCTCACCGGCTCAGCGGCTCGGCGGGACCGCGACGGTGGTGTTCGCCGGAGTGGTCGCGGTCGTCGTCCGCGTGGTGGTGGCGGGCTGGGCCGGGGTGGTCGTGGTCGGCGGGTCGTCCTGGCTCGGCAGCGGGATCAGCACCGTGGGCACGACGATCGAGGGCAGCTGGATCGGCGACGGGCTCGGCGTGACCAGGGTGCTCCCGTTGATCACCGTGGTGGTCGGGACGAGGGTGATCGAGGTGCGGCCGGGCTGGTACTCCATCGGCCTGCCGTCGGGGTTGGTCTCGTAGTGCTGGTCCGCGCCGCCCTCGCCGGGGCGTGACGCGCCGTCGCCGTTCCTGCCGGGGGTTCCGGTGGAGGTGAGCTGGTCGGTCAGCAGGACGCCGAGCACGACGGCGACGGCCGCCGAGGTCGCCAGGGCGAGCGACCAGACCGGGAACGGAAGGCGGGCGCGTGCCGCCGAGCCCTCAAGTGAGGGAGATTCGTGTTCCGCGGCGGTCTTCCGGGGGGAACTGTCGGACAAAAGGGACTCCTGGGCAGGGCGCGGCACACCGCCGCGCATGGCTCCCCGAACCGCGCGGCCATGTAATCACCGAGGCGCTCAAGGACTCGAATCCGTTCACTCGTCCGGGTGGTCCAGGTGGCGGATTGCCGCACTGCGGACCCCATGGGAAAAAGTCTTAACAAATTCCCCGGGGACGGAGACCGTTCATGTTGAAGTGCACGTCAACCCTGGTCAGGAGCCTGGCTGTCGGCGCTGCGGCGGTGCTCGCGCTGGGCGTGGCGACCCCCTCGGCGCTGGCGTACTCGGGGGCCTTCCAGCACACCCAGAGCGTGGGCAACCGGGGCGCGGACGTCGCCGCCGTGCAGCACCTGCTGCGCCAGCACGGGCAGGCCACCGCGGTCGACGGGGTGTTCAGCGCGGACACCGCGACCGCCGTCAAAGCCTTCCAGCAGACCAAGTCCCTGCCCGTCGACGGCATCGTCGGGCCGAAGACCTGGGCCGCGCTGGCGGTGCAGGTGCGCGAGGGCGACACCGGCGAGGCCGTTTCCGCGTTGCAGGCGCAGCTCAACGCCAAGCGCAAGCTCTCGCTGAAGGTCACCGGCACCTTCGACGCCGCGACGAAGCAGGCCGTGACCAGCTTCCAGTCGCACGCGGGCATCGGCGCCGACGGCGTCGCGGGACCCATCACCTGGGAGAACCTGGTGTGGCACTTCGACTACCCGGACTTCGCCGCCGGGTTGTGCGACAAGGACCCCGACGGCAACGGCACCGCGAACTGGGGCACCGCGAGCACCATCGCCCAGCTCGAAGCGGCCGCGCGCGGCTTCGCCTCCACCAACCAGGGCAAGATCCCGCTCGGCGACGTCAGCTTCGAGCACGGCGGCGCGATCAACGGCCACTCCAGCCACCGCGTCGGCATGGACGTCGACATCTGGCCGATCCGCACCGACAGCAAGCAGTGCTCGGCCGGGCGGATCACCTGGGAGTCCTCGACCTACGACCGCGCCGCGACCCGGCAGCTCGTGAAGGCGATCAAGGCGGCGGCGCCCGGCCACGTGAAGGTGGTCTGGTTCAACGACCCCGTGCTGATCAGGGAAGGTCTGACGCAGCCGCTGGTCAACCACTCCAACCACCTGCACGTGCGCTACTGCGCGAAGACCCACCCCAGCAGCCTCTACACCTGTTAGCTAACGGGTGTGCGCGACGAGCGCTGACACGAACGTGCCCCACAGCTGCCTGGGGACCTCGTGCCCTGCCCCTTGCAGGACCAGCAGTTCCGCGCCGGGGATCGCATCGCGCAGCGCTTCGCCGTGGGGCAACGGGAAGACGGGGTCGAGCTCGCCGTGCACGACGAGCGCGGGCACGGCGATGTCCCCGAAGCCGCCTGAGGTCGGGCCGTCGAAGTCGATGAGGAAGTGGTTGGTCAGCGCGGAGGCGATGTTGTTCGTCCGAGCCACGTCCTCTTCGACGAGCGCGCGCGTCGCGTGCTCGTCGAAGTAGGGCGAGCCACCCGAGTACGCCTTGAGCAGATCGGTGACGAACTCGACCACAGCAGCGGTGTCGGTCGGGTCCGGGTTCTCCGGGGTGTGCGCGAGGAACTCCTCGGACATCGGAGGTAGGTCGTCTTCGCCGGTGCTGGTGGTCACGAAGGTCAGCGACGCCACCCGGTCCGGGTGATCAACACCAAGGGTCAGCGCGATCGCCCCGGCCATCGATCTGCCCACCACGTGCGCGCGCTCGATCCCCAGCGCGTCAAGGACTCCGACGGCGTCGCGGGTCATGTCCGACAAGGAGTACCCGGGCTTGCCGGGCGGGTAGCTGACCGAGCGGCCGGTGTCGCGGTTGTCGTAGCGGACCACGAACCGGCCGTGCCCGGCGATCGCCGAGCAGAGGTCGCTCTCCCACCCGAGCATCGACGCACCCGCCCCATGGATCAGCAGGATCGCCGGGTGGGTCGCGTCACCGAAGGTCTCCACGCACAGCTGCACGCCGTTCGCGTCGATGAGCTTCTCCATCGTCTTCTCCTTGCTGTTCGTGGGATCGCTGCTCATGGTGTTGCCTTGATCGCCGGGCCGTCGCGAAGCACGCCGCGGACCTCGTCGGCGGTGACCGAGTGCGGGTCGAACGCGGTGAGACACCAGGTCGCCCCCGCCCGAACGTAGGCCGAGATGTCGGCGCCGGGCTCGACCTCCGCCACGTAGTCGTAGGGCTGGCCGTCCCCGGCGCGCAGGTCGCTGACCTGGCTCACCGCCTCGGCGAACTCCTCGGGCGATGTCAGGTTGACCGGGAAGAACCCGTCGAGGCGGGCCGCCCTGCGCATCGGCCGGATCTTGCCCGGGAAACCCGCAGCCCACACCGGGATGCCCGTCGGCCGCACCGGCGTCGGCAGGAACTGGATGCCGTCGACGGTGTAGTGCTCGCCGTGGTGGTGCACGGTCTCGCCGGACCACGCGGCGGCCAGGATCTCCAGAGCCTCGTCGAGCTTGCGGGCGCGCACGCGGTCGTCGGTCTCCTCTCCGGTGCGGGAGAACTCCCCGGCGAACCGGTCGCTGCCCAGGCCGACGCCGAGGGTGAGCCGCCCGTTGCCGAGCCGGTCCAGCGTCACCGTCTCCCTGGCCAGCTTCGTGGGCCTGCGCCGCGCGATCGCCGAGACCATCGGCCCGAAGCGCAGCCTTTCGGTGGCCGTGGCGACGGCGGCGAGGGTGATCCACGGATCGGCCGTCTCGCGCACCGGCTCGCGCCAGCGGATGTGGTCCCAGACGAACAGCCCGGACCAGCCCGCCTCCTCGGCCTCGGCGGCGAGGCGGGCGATCAGCAGCGGGTCGGCCAGCTCGTCGAAGAGGGGCAGCCAGAGCGCGCATTTCGCAGTGGTCATGCGAGAAACGCTATGGACGCCACGGCATTATGAAAAGTGATTGATTGTGATCCATTCAATCAGCTCTGCTGATAGCTTGGCGGTGTGGTGACCTTCGAGCTGCGGCACCTGGCGACCCTCGACGCGGTTGCCGAGGAGGGCACGTTCGGCAGGGCCGCGCAGCGCCTCGGCTACACGCAATCCGCGGTGAGCCAACAGATCGCGGCGCTGGAGAAGGCCGTCGGTGGCGCGGTGTTCGACCGGCCGGGCGGCCCGAAACCGGTGCGGCTGACCCCGCTCGGCGCGGTGGTGCTCGCGCACGGCCGCGAGCTGCTGGCGGGTGCCGCGCGGACGGCTGAGGCCGTGGAGCGGTTCAACGCGGGCGAGGGCCGGGTGGACATCGGCACCTTCCAGAGCGTGACCAACGAGATCCTGCCGCCCGTGGTGCGGCGGATCCGGGACGAGCACCCGGCCGCCGACCTCCGGCTGTTCGAGGAGGAGACCGATCCGCCGCTGTCGGACGGCTTCGACCTGCTGTTCTTCGACGGCCGGATCGGTGGCGAGGTCGAGCAGATCAAGGTGATCGAGGACCCGTACGTCCTGGTCGCGCGGCGCGGTGACTTCCCGGACGGGCCGGTGCCGCTCGAAGCGCTGCACGGGGCGCCGATGGTGGCCCAGCCCCCGATCTGCGACCAGGCGCGGGTGGAACGGGTGTACGCCGAAGCCGGGGTCGCGCCACGGATCGTGTTCCGGACGGCTGACAACCGCGGCGTGATCTCGATGGTCCGCGCGGGCATGGGTGTCGCCGTCATGCCCCTGCTCGCGCTCGACCTCCGCGCGGACAACGAGATCCTGTGCACGCACGAACTGCTCCCGGCGCTCTCCCCGCGTGAGATCTACCTCGCCTGGCACGCGGGGCGGACCCTGTCACCGCTGGCCCGCCGCGTCCTCGACATCACCCTTGAGGTCACCAAGGACATCGCGGCGCGGTGGCCGCTCAGCGCAGGTGGCGGTAGCCGGGGTGGACACCGGGGATGAGGTCGTGGGCGGTGGAGAGGCGGCTCAGGAGCTGGGCGAGGACGTCGCGCTCGTCCTGGGACAGGGGTGCGCAGACCTCCTCGTCGTGCTCGACGGAGATCAGCATCGCCTGGCGCAGCATGGCGGTGCCCTTGCCGGTCAGGTGCAGCGCGTAGGCCCTGCGGTCCTTGGGGTTGCGCCTGCGCTCGACGAACCCCCGCTTCTCCAGGTCGTCGACGAAGGAGACCATCCGGCTGGGCACCACGCCCATGCGCTCGCCGAGCTCCTGCTGGGAGGCGCCCTCGTTCGCCGAGATCATCCGCAGCAGGCCGACGTGCCTGGGCTCGATCTCCAGCGGCCGCAGGCGCTCGGCGAAGCGCTGCGCCCCGAACGCCCCCAGCTGGGAGAGCAGGAACGCCACGCCCTTGGGTGTCTCCATACCCCCGACCCTACCGCTGAGAAATCATTCAGGTCACGAATGGTTTCGTTGTGGAAGTCATAGGGAGGAGCCACTGTGAGCCGTCAGTTCAAGCCCAGGGCGCGCAAGCTCGCGCTGCTCGTGCACGTGCTGTTCGGGGTCGCGTGGATCGGCTTCGAGGTGATGGTGCTCATCCTCGCGATCACGGGCGTGACCACGGAGAACCCGCGCGTGCTGCACGCCGCCTACGTGGTGCTCGGCGAGTTCGGGCCCGCTCTGTACGCCCCCTTCAGCTTCGGCACCCTGGTCAGCGGCATCGTGCTCTCCGTCGGCACGCACTGGGGGCTCGTGAAGCACTACTGGGTCGTCGCCAAGCTCGCGATCTCCGTGGCGACGCTGCTCGGCGGCAACCTGGTGATCGCCGGGCTGATGCGTGACGCGGGTGAGCGCGTGCTCGGCGCGGACATCGACACCCTTGACGCCTCGGCCGTGGGCTCGATCCAGAACTCCCTCCTGATGAACGCGATCGTGGTGATCACGTTGCTGGTCTTCGCGACGGTGCTCTCCTACTACAAGCCCTGGGGCAAGCTCAGGCGAGCACAGGCCGCGCCATCGGGTGCGGCTGCCCGGCGAGGAAACCGGCCACCGCGACCCCAGCAGCGGCAGACCACGCTTGTGGGCGGCACGCGGCCGGGTACGCCGTGACCGGGTCGCCATCGGCTGCGCTGTCCCCGCCGTACAGCTCGGGCAAGCGGTAGTCGAAGGCCTCCCCGGCCGCGAGGAGCCCTTCGGCGAGCACCCTCGCGCGCTCCTCGTGGCCCTCGGCGAGCAGACCGAACACCGCGATCGCCGTGTCGTGCGGCCAAACGCTGCCGCAGTGGTAGCTCAGCGGGTTGTACCCGGCGGTGTCGGCGGAGAGCGTGCGCAACCCGTAGCCGGAGTTCATGTCCTTGCGCACCAGGATCTCCGCGACCAGCTCCGCCTCCTCCGAGGAGAGGATGCCGGTGCCGAGCAGGTGGCCCATGTTGGACGACGGCCCGGTGACCGCGCGCTTCTGGCCGTCCAGCGCGATCGCCGGGTACCTGCCGAACTTGTCGCTCACCCAGAACGCCGCGCGGAACCGCTCGCGCAGCGCCGCCGCCCAGTCCCGCCACCGCTGTCCGCCGGGTTCGCCCAGCGCATCAAGCACTTCAGCGCCCCCGAGCGCGGCGGCGTGCGCGTAACCCTGGACCTCGCACAGCGCGAGCGGTCGGCTCGCGATCCGGCCGTCGCCCCAGCGCACGCCGTCGGAGGAGTCCTTCCAGCCCTGGTTCGCCAGACCCGCGCCGTCGGAGCCCGCGTACTCGCAGAAGCCGTCTCCGTCCGCATCGCCGGGACCTGCGATCCACTCCAATGCGGCGAGCAGGTGCGGGAGCAGGGGACGGATGCGCTCGGTGTCCTGTTCGGCGCGCCACAGGTCGTGGAGCAGGCAGACCCAGAGAGCGGTCGAGTCCACGCTTCCGTAGTACAGCGGCGGAAGCGTCAGTCCGGGCAGCTTGAGTTCGCCTCGTCGCACCTCGTGGAGGATCTTGCCAGGCTGCTCTTCGGTGACGGGGTCCTCGCGCCTGCCTTGACGTGCGGCCAGTGCCCACAGCGTTCCCAGCGCGAGATCGCGGTTGTTGGGCAGCAGAAGCCTTGCGGCCCACAGGGAATCCCGGCCGAACAGGGTGAAGAACCAGGGGCTTCCCGCCGCCAGGAACGCGGCTCCGGGCTGCTGCGGGTCGGCCAGCAGGAGGCCGTCGAGGTCGGCCAGGCCGCGTTCGGCCAACCGTGCCGCGCGGTGATCCGTGGTGACGATCTTGGTGAGTTTCGGCGGGTTCGCCGGCCTGCGCGGCAGAAAGCCGTCCGCGCCCTCCTCCGAGGGGGTCACGACGACTTCGGTCTCCCAGCTCGCGCCTGGTTCGAGCAACACCTGCCAGGTGATGACCGCCGCGTCCACTGCGGACTCTTGGTGAGGGTCTCCGGTGAAGCGGAGTTCAACGCGGATGCCGTCGTTCTCCCAGCGCGCAAAGGACTTCTCGACGGTGGGGGTGAGTGCGCGGGGCACGGCGCCGGACTTGACGGCGGTGATCGCGGCGAGGTCGGTCGCGGCGGTGATCCGCACGTTCGCGGTCACCGGGGTGGCGCCGGAGTTGATCAGCTCGAAGCGCTCGACCAGCTCGGTGTCGGTGAGCTGGCGTTCGCGGCGCAGGTGCAGCTTCGGGTCGGCTGACGGCTCGCCGAGCCCGCGCAGCACGCAGAGGAACCGCGCCCGCTCGGCCTCTTCGGTGCGGTGGGCGACGCGCGTCGGGGCGACTCCGTCCACGTCGACCTCCAGCTGGGACAACACCCGGCGATCGTCGCGGTAGAAGCCTTGTGCGCCTTCGGCTCGCAGCTGCCCGTCGGCCGCGCCGAGGACGGCGGACGGCGCGCGCAGCACCGTGACGAGTTCGTGCAGCGTCGGTTGCAGGTAGACCCGGTCAGCCACTGGCATCTCCTGGTGTGCGCTCTTGACAAATCCTGTGACGGCGTTCACTCTTCCGCGCAATATGAACGTTCAAATCGCGTCCGCAGGGCCTGTTTGAACGTTCATATCGGCGATGCGACACAGTCTGACACCTCGGCGGCGAACTTGGGAGGGGCCAATGACCGGCAACCGCGCAGGGGCGACTCTGGAGCAGGTGGCGGCGCACATCGGGGTGTCACGGCAGACCGTTTCCAACGCGCTCAACGCTCCGCACAAGCTGCACCCGGACACGTTGGAACGCGTCCAAGCAGCGATCGAGGAGCTGGGCTACCGGCCCAACCGCAGCGCGCGTGGGCTGCGAACGCGGAGCAGCGGGATGATCGGCTACCGGCTGACTCCGCGCGACCGGGGAGTCCTGACGCCGCTGATGGACGACTTCCTGCATGCGCTCTGTGCTGCCGCGGAGGCGCGTGACCGGCACATTCTGCTGTTCACCGCGCCGCTCGGGGACGAGGGGTTGAGCGTCTACGCCGACCTGCTCGCTCAGCGCGCGGTCGACGCGTTCGTGCTGGCTGAGACGGTGGTCGGCGATCCTCGGCCGGGCTGGCTGGCGGAGCGGGGCGTGCCGTTCGCTGCCTTCGGCCGGACTTGGGGGCCCGGTCAGGCCGGCGCGTGGGTGGACGTCGACGGCGCGCACGGGATGGCTCAGGTCGTCGAGCACCTGCATTCCCTCGGTCACCGGCGGATCGGTTTCCTCGGCTGGCGGGAGGGTGACGGGGTCGGCGACGACCGGCTGCGCGGCTGGCGAGGCTCGGCCGAGGGCCTCGGTCTGTCCACAGAGGACGGTCTGATCGTCCGTGGTGCCAACACGATAGACGCGGGACGCAGTGGCGCTGCGGTGTTGTTGAACTCGGCTGAGCCGCCGACGGCGCTGGTCGCGGTCAGTGATGCGGTCGCGCTCGGAGCGTTGGCGCTGCTGGCTGAGCGCGGTGTTTCCGGCGGTGTTGCTGTCACGGGCTTCGACGACAGTCCGCTCGCGTCGGCCACTCTGCCCGGCCTGACGAGCGTGCGGCAGCCGTTGGAGCGAGTCGCCGAACACATCTTGTTGTTGCTGGACAACCAATCCGTGAGCGGATCGCTGCTGCGCCCCGAGCTGGTGGTGCGAGCGAGCAGCGAGAGGAGATGAGATGAACCGACGACGGCGCCACATCGGGGTGGCGCTGGCGGCTGCGCTGGTCTTGGCGGGCTGCGGCGAAGGGTTTGACGAAGATCCGCTTGCGGGATCGAGCATTGGGAGCGCGCCGGGTCGTCAGTCTCTTGGTCCGGCGACGTTGCAGGTGCTGATCGGCTCGGCGACCAGTGTCGAGCTGGAGGCCACGAGGTCGATCATGCAGACCTGGGCGCAGCGCACGGGCAACAAGGTCAACGTGGTCGCTTCCGCCGACCTGCCGCAGCAGCTGGGGCAGGGCTTCGCCGGTGGCACTCCGCCGGACCTGTTCGTGCTGGAGCCCGGCGCGTTCTCGCGGTACGCCCAGCCCGGCGCGCTGCACACCTACGCCGAGCGGCTGCCGGGGGCGGACGACATCTACCCCAACCTGCGCTCGATCTTCACCCACGAAGGCAAGTTCGTGTGTGCTCCCAAGGACTTCTCCACCCTGGCGCTGGTGATCGACACCGAGGCCTGGGCGGGTGCCGGGCTCACCGACGCCGACCTGCCCAAGGACTGGGCGCAGCTGGAGGCGGTGGCCAAGCGGCTCACGACGCCGAAGCGCAAGGGCCTGGTGCTGATGGACGACGTCGACCGCATCGGCGCGTTCTTCAAGCAGGCGGGCGGCTGGCTTGTCGATCCGAGCGGCAAGAAGGCCACTGTGGACAGTCCGCAGAATCTCCAAGCGCTCCAGTACGTTCAGCGCTTGTTGAGGTCGGGGAGCGCGGCGTTCGCCAAGCAGATCGACTCCGGGTGGAGCGGCGAGGCGCTCGGCAAGGGCAGCGCGGCCATGGTCGTCGAGGGCAACTGGGTGATCGGCGCGCTGGGCAAGGACTACCCGCAGCGCAAGTGGCGCGCGGTGGAGCTGCCCGCGGGCCCGGCGGGCAAGGGGACGCTGGCGTTCACCAACTGCTGGGGCATCCCGTCGGTGAGCAAGAACCGGCAGGCGGCGGAGAACCTCGTCGCGCACCTCACCGACGTCTCGCAGCAGAACGCGCTCGGCGAGGGCTTCGGCGTGATCCCGTCCCGACGGCTCGCCGCGAGCCTGTTCGCGCGGTCGCACCCGGAACAGCAGGCGTTCCTGGCCGGGGCCGACTACGCGCAGGGGGAGCCGACCGCGAAGGGCCTGGAGTCGGTGCTGAAGGACTTCGACGCGCAGCTGCTCGGCCTCACCAGCGGCGCAGACCCCAAGGCGATCCTGGCGTCCACGCAGCGCAACGCCGAACAGGTGCTCGGCCGGTGACCGCCGAAGAGAACGTAACCAATGCGGCATTGGTTACGTCTGGCGAAACGAATGCCACATTGGGTACGCAACGGCGGCGCGGGAGGTGGGGGCGCGGCAGCGCGGGTTCCGGCAGAACGGGCGCGGGGGTGAGCGCCAAGCGTGGGGAGGCGGTGGCGGGGTGGTTGTTCGCGGCGCCGGGGATCGCGCTGCTGGCGACGTTCGTGCTGCTGCCGATGCTGTTGGCGTTGTGGGTCAGCGTGTTGGACTGGGACGGCACCTACAGTCCGTTGTCCGGGCGGGCGCCGGTGGTGGGGTTGGACAACTACGCGGCCCTGCTGACCGAGGACGGGTTGGCACGGCGTGACTTCGCGTTGAGCGTGCGCAACACCTTCTACTTCGTGGTGATCTCAGTACCCGTTCAGACGGCGCTCGCGCTCGGGCTGGCGATGGTGGTGCACAACAGGACTCTGCGCGGGCGGGGCTTCTTCCGGGCGGCGTTCTACTTCCCGTCGGTCACCAGCGCGGTGGCGATCTCGGTGGTCTTCCTGTTCCTGTTCTCGGGTTCGGGCGCGATCAACGCGGTGCTCGGCTTCTTCGGCATCGACGGGCCGACGTGGTTCGCGGACCCGCGCGGCGTGGTGCACGAGCTGCTCGGCGCGCTGGGCCTGGTCGACCCGTCCGCGCCGCCGGAGTGGCTGAGCGGGACGCGGCTGTGGGGCCTGACGCTGTGGGAGTGGCTGTCCGGGCCGTCGGTGGCGATGTCAGCGGTGACGCTGCTGATGATCTGGACGACCTCGGGCAACTTCATGCTGATCTTCCTCGCGGCGCTGCAGAACCTGCCGGAGGACGTCCTGGAGGCGGCGGACGTGGACGGCACCACGCGCTGGCAGCGGCTGACGAAGGTGACCGTGCCGATGCTGATGCCGACGGTCTTCGTGGTGCTGACGATGGGGCTGATCGGTAGCTGGCAGGTATTCGACCAGATCTACGTGATGGGCCAGGGCAACCCCGCGAAGACCACGCTGACCCCGGCCTACCTGTCCTACCAGCGGTCCTTCGCGGAGGGCTCCTACGGCCTCGGCGCGGCCATCGCCTTCCTGCTCTTCGCGATCATCGTCGTGCTGACCTGGGCGCAGCGCCGCCTGCTCCGAGACGGGAGGACGTCATGAGGCGCGCGTTCGGTTACGCGGTCCTGCTCGTCGGCGCGGTCTGCTACCTGGGCCCGTTCGTGATCCAGCTGGTCACCACTTTCAAGACCGACGCGGACGCGGTGGCCAACCCCCTGTCGCTCGTGCCGGACCCGTTCTCGACGGCCTCCTACGAGCGCGTGGCGACCGATCCGTCGGTGGAGGTGCCGCGCTGGCTGGCGAACTCCGTGCTGGTGACGCTGTGCGTGACCTTCGGGCGGCTGCTCGTGGACGCCATGGCGGGCTACGCGCTCGCCCGGTTGCGCTGGCCCGGCCGCAAGCTCGTGTTCTCCGGTGTGCTGGCGCTGGCGGCGGTGCCCGCGGTGGTGCTGTTGATCCCGAAGTTCCTGCTGCTGCGCCAGTTCTCGATGTACAACTCCTACCTCGGCATGATCCTGCCGCTGATCACCGACGCGATCGGGATCTTCCTGCTCAAGCAGGCGTTCGAGCAGGTTCCGCGCGAGGTCGAGGAGGCCGCGCGGATCGACGGGGCCGGGGTGGTGCGCACCTGGTGGAACGTGGTGCTGCCGATGGTCCGGCCCGCGCTGGCCACGCTCGCGGTGCTGGCGTTCCAGAACTCCTGGAACGAGTTCGCGCACTTCCTGGTGTCCACTTCGGACTCCCGCTACGAGACGTTGACGCTGGGCCTGGCCCGGTTGGTCAGCGGCGCGCTCGGCGAGGGCCAGCAGTTGCCGCTCAAGCTCACCATCGCGCTCGTGTCCACGATCCCCGTCGCCGTGGTCTTCCTGCTCGCCCAACGCCACTTCATCCGCAACCAACTGGGCGGCGCCGTCAAGGGCTGACGCCATTGGCCGTTCTCGGCCCCCAGGCGAGGGGTTGTGGCGGTTAACGATGATCGACAGGGGGGTCTGGTGGTCTTGAAGACCAGCAAACCCGCGGCCCCCTCCAAGTTGTCCAGCACACGATGAGTGGGGCCTGGCGCGCGGCACGTGGCGTGCGGTGCTGGTACAGCCACAACGTGACCACGCCGGGTCGGCAGGAGCACGCACCGTGGGGGGCGTGGGGGGCTCGGCCCCCCAACGTGGTGAGGAGACGGGGAAGCTCGCGCAGCGAGCGAACACGGAAACGGTCGGGCGTAGGTCGCCTCTCGGCGAATGGCCTGGCGTGGCTCCTGCGTGACCGGTATTCCACGTCGGCCGAAGGGATGAGGCCCGGGGGACACGTACGCACCGACCGCTTCCGGCTTCGATGGTGCCATGACTGGTGTTTCCGTGTCTTCACACCGTTCTTCCGGCCTGGCGGGGCAGAAGGGTGATACCGGCGGGTAGGGCGTGTTTCACAGGTCCGTGTTCGCGATAGCCGGGCCGGGCCCGCCCCTGGCCGCGCCGCCGGGAAGCCCACGTACAACACCGGTACGCGGACTTCCCGCCGTCTAGCCAGGAACGACCTCGATCCCGGCTCTCATCGAACGAGACCTAGGAAACACGCCCTAGTCCCGGTGTTCGCCTGTGCCCGGCCGGGTTCTCCGGGTTGCCCGGCTCCGTGGCCGCCACCACGATCAAGTCACGGGTGGGGCCGAGCGGGGGAGATTCGGGTGGCGGCGAGGGTTCGGGACCTGACCGAGGTGTGGACGGCGTTGGTCGCCCGGCCGAGGGCGCAGCTGCTGGTGGCCGTCCCGCTGTCGCTGTGGGTGTTGGCCTGGGTGTGCGGGCAGTTCGTGGAGGGTGGGGCGCAGTGGTCTCCGCTGGACGTCGTGCGTTCGGTGACCGGGCGGTTCGGTTCGCCGGACCCGGACTGGCTCGCGGCGGTGTCGGCGTGGCTGCGTGATCCGGTGCACCGTGGACTGCTCGGCTGGTTCGCCGTGGCGGCGGGGTTGCTCTGGGCGGCGACGAGCGCGCGGGCGCAGGCTCCGGCGCTGCTCGGGTGGTTCGTGCTGATGGTGGCCGGTGAGGGCCTCGGCTACAGCCCGGCGTTCGGGCGGGCGGCGGTCGCGTTCCTCGGGTTCGTCACCCTGCTGGCCGTGCTCTCGACACCCAATCGTGGCCGGATGATCGTTCGGCGGGTCAGGTTGTTGCCCAAGGACGTGCTGCGGGCGGGCGTTCTCGCCGCGGTGCTCTCGCTGCTGGTGCCCCTGCTGGCGCCGGGCCTGGCGCTGGCCCGGCTGCTGCGGCCGTACCTGACCAGGCCCGCCCGGCCGGATCCGAGCCGGGTGGGTGTCGCCGTACCGGGTGCCATCCCGCCTCCCCGGATCGAGGGACGAGGACCTGAAACAACGGTCACGTCTCCGCCACATCACGGTCGTGGACGTGCTCCGATGTCCGAGTGACAACGATCATGGCACGTAACCATCCCGGTGGACTTGGTCACGATGCGTCTACCAGCAATAATGGTCAACCGTCACGCTAAGTCCGTCCGGCTTCCCCCGAACGGACGATGGCAGATGCTTTCTTGAATTGATTACGTTTGCTCGGCGACGGGGTGTAATTGATGCCCGGCGCGATGCTGGTGTGGGTGGAAAGTCGAAGCGGGGTCGACTTGCCGGTAATTTCCCAACGGCGTTGTGCTGTGTACTTTTAAGGTTCCTCACCAGGGATTATTAGAAGAGTTACACCTCAAGCACCCCAAGTGTGTGGCGTGGACCACTGAGGTGAAAAAGTGACATCCGTTCTGCCTGGGACGTCAAAATCGAATACATCGTTTCATGACAACCCCGCGTTACAACTTCCGAAAAATACGCTCGGTTGGGAACAGCGCTACCAACGGTCGGTGATCGTCAGCGACTTCTGCTCGATCGTGGCCGTGAACACTCTTGTGGCCGTGGGGACGGTCATGAGCGGTAGCGCCGCGTACTCACCGCGCTGGGCCGCGTCACTCGCCGGGGGAGCCGGAGTGGTCGCGGTCGTCATGCTGTCGCTGTCCAGGGCGTGGGACGTCCGGGTGCTGGGACAGGGACCGGAGGAGTTCCGCAGGGTCGGCAGGGCCGCCGTGATCGCGATGCTCGCGCTCTCCGTCGTGGCGCTCGCGCTGCGGCTGGACGACCTGCGGCCGTGGGTCTTCGTCGGCATGCCCGCGCTCGCGGTGACCGCCGTGAGCCAGCGCTTCCTGCTGCGGAAGGTGCTGCACGCGCGGCGCAGGGACGGCAGCTGCCTGCTCCCGGTGCTCGCGGCGGGGACCGTGGAGGCCGTGCAGGACCTGATCCGGCGGACCAGGGCCGACTCGCACCTGGGCTGGCGCGTCGAGGCGGTGTGCACTCCGACCGGACTGGGCGTCGGCCGCGTCGCCGAGATCGACGGCGTCCCGGTGGTGGGCAACCTGGACGAGTTGGTCGAGCGCACGCGTCTGGGCGGCTACCGGGTGGTGGCGGTCGCGCCCGCTCCCGAGTGGACCCCCGACCGGGTGCAGCGGCTGGCCTGGGACCTGGAGGGCGGCACCGCCGAGCTGGTGGTCACGCCCGCGCTCATGGAGGTCGCGGGCCCGAGGCTGCACGTCGCGCCGGTGTTCGGCCTGACGATGCTCTGGGTCAGCGCGCCCACCTTCAGCGGGATCCCGCGCCTGTTCAAGGCGGTGATGGACCGGGTGGGAGCGCTGGTGCTGACGCTGCTGGCCGCTCCGGTGCTGCTGCTGATCGCGGCGGCGATCAAGCTCGACGACGGCGGCCCGGTGTTCTACCGGCAGAGCCGGGTCGGCCGGGGCGGCACGGCCTTCCCGATGCTGAAGTTCCGCTCGATGGTGGTCGACGCGCACGCCATGCGGCCCACCCTGGCCTCGGCGAACCAGGGCTCCGGCCCGCTGTTCAAGATGCGCCGTGACCCCAGGGTGACCCGGGTCGGGGCGGTGCTGCGCCGCTACTCCCTCGACGAGCTGCCCCAGGTGCTCAACGTGCTGTTCGGCTCGATGTCGATGGTCGGGCCGAGGCCGCCGCTGGCGGAGGAGGTCGCCAGCTACGGGCAGGACGCGCGGCGCAAGCTGTTGGTGAAGCCGGGGATGACGGGGCTGTGGCAGGTCAGCGGCCGCAGCGACCTCTCCTGGGAGGAATCGGTCCGGATCGACCTGCGCTACGTGGAGAGCTGGTCGTTGTCCATGGACCTGGTGATCTTGTGGAAAACGGTGTCGGCGGTCGTCGGCGGCAAGGGAGCGTACTGAGCATGAGCACGACAAGCCTGACCGGCGCTGTCGACCGGGTGAGTCCGGTCAGTGGCGGCCTGTCGTGCCGCCTGTGCGGCGCGCGGGAGCTGCACAGCGTGCTCGACCTGGGCGCGAGCCCGCCGTGCGAGCTGTTCCTCACCGAGGCGCAGCTCGACGAGCCGGAGCCGACCTACCCGCTGCACCTGCGGGTGTGCGCGCAGTGCCTGCTCGCGCAGCTGCCTCCGCTGATCAAGCCGGAGGAGACCTTCACCGAGTACGCCTACTTCTCCTCCTTCTCCACCTCGTGGGTGGAGCACGCGCGCCGGTTCGTCGAGACCGCGACGCGGCGGATCGGGCTCGGCCCGGACTCCTTCGTGGTGGAGGTGGCCAGCAACGACGGCTACCTGTTGCAGCACGTGGTCGCGGCGGGCATCCGCTGCCTGGGCATCGAGCCGTCGGTCAACGTCGGCGACGCCGCGCGGGAGAAGGGCGTCCCGACCGTCACGGAGTTCCTCGCGCCGGACAGCGCCGGCCGCGTCCGCGCGCAGCACGGTGCCGCGAACCTGGTGGTGGCGAACAACGTCTACGCGCACATCCCGGACGTGCTGGGCTTCACGCAGGGGCTGCGCGAGCTGGTCGCCGACGACGGCTGGGTGTCGATCGAGGTGCAGCACCTGCTGACGCTGATCAAGCACACCCAGTACGACACGATCTACCACGAGCACTTCCAGTACTACACCGTCGCTTCCGCGCAGCGGGCGCTCGCGGCGGGCGGTCTCGAACTGATCGACGTGGAGCTGGTCCCCACGCACGGCGGCTCGATCCGCTTGTGGGCCAGGCCTTTCGGCACGGGCTCGACGCCGACCGCCGCCGTCGCGGAGGTGCTGGCGGAGGAGCGCGCGGCCGGACTGCACGACGTCGGCGGCTACGGGCAGTTCAGCCAAGCCGTGCAGCGCTCGCGGTGGGAGCTGATGGGCTTCCTCATCGAGGCGGCCGAGCAGGGCCAGACCGTGGTGGGCTACGGCGCGCCGGGCAAGGGCAACACGCTGCTGAACTACTGCGGCGTCCGCCCCGACCTGCTGCGCTACACCGTGGACCGCAACCCCTACAAGCACGGCAGGTACACGCCGGGCACCAGGATCCCGATCCTGCCGGTGGAGCAGATCGCCGAGGACCGGCCCGATTACGTGCTTGTCCTGCCGTGGAACCTGCGCGAGGAACTGACCGCGCAGCTGAGCTACGTGGGCGAATGGGGCGGACGGCTCGTCTTCCCCGTCCCGACTCTGGAGATCGTCGAGGTAGGCCGATGAAGGTCGTGCTGTTCTGCGGCGGGTACGGGATGCGGATGCGCACGGGCTCCGCCGACGACCTGCCCAAGCCGATGCACCCGGTGGGCCCGCGCCCGCTGCTGTGGCACGTGATGCGCTACTACGCGCACTTCGGCCACACGGACTTCGTGCTGTGCCTGGGTTACGGCGCGCAGTACATCAAGGACTACTTCCTCAGCTACTCCGAGGCGGCGTCCAACGACTTCGTGCTCCGAGAGGGCAAGGTCGAGCTGCTGTCCTCCGACATCAGCGACTGGACGATCACCTTCGTCAACACCGGGCAGGACTCGCCGATCGGTGAGCGGCTGCGCCGGGTGCGCCACCTCGTGCAGGACGAGGAGATGTTCCTGGCCAACTACGCCGACGTGCTCACCGACGCGCCGCTGGACGACATGGTGGCGCGCGTGCGCGAGACCGGCGCGGCGGCCTCGATGATGGTCGTGCCGCCGCAGCAGTCCTTCCACTGCGTCGAGGTGGGCGAGGAGGGCAAGGTCTCCGGCATCACCGCGGTGAGCAGCCTGCCGCTGTGGGAGAACGGTGGCTACTTCGTGCTGCGCCCCGAGGTCTTCGACCACCTGCCGCGCAACGGCGACCTGGTCGAGGACGGCTGTGGCGCGCTGGCGGAGCAGGGCAAGCTGATCGCCTACCAGTACAAGGGTTTCTGGCAGCCCGCCGACACCGTGAAGGAGCGCGCGGCACTGGAGCGCGGCTACGCCTCGGGTGATCGTCCGTGGATGCTGTGGGACCGTGACGAGCACGTCGAAGCCCTGGACGGGGTGCGCTGAGTGATTTCCCTTGTGCCGGAACGGTTCGGCAGCGTGGTCGTGCTCGGCGCGCACTGCGACGACATCGCGATCGGCGCGGGTGGCACGTTGCTGGCCGCCTGCGCCGCGTCGCCGGGACTGCGCGTCACCGCGCTCGTGCTGAGCGGCAGCGGGACCAAACGGGAAGAGGAGGAGCGTGCCGCACTGGAGGCCTTCTGCCCGGGGGCGAACCTGGACGTCGAAGTGCTCGACCTGCCCGACGGACGGATGCCCGCCCACTGGGACCGGGCGAAGCAGGCCCTGGAATCCTTGGCGCGCAAGGTGTCCCCGGACGTCGTGATCGGCCCGGCCAAGCACGACGCGCACCAGGACCACCGGACGCTCGCCCAGCTGGTGACGACCGCGTTCCGCGATCAGCTCGTGCTCGGCTACGAGATCATCAAGTGGGACAGCGACCAGGTGCAGCCGGTCGCCTTCGTGCCGTTGGCCCCGAGCGTGGCGCTGCGCAAGGCGGAACTGCTGGACGCGCACTACCCGTCGCAGCGCGGACGGGACTGGTTCGACGCGGAGACCTTCCTCGGGCTGGCGCGGATGCGCGGTGTGCAGTGCCGCGCCCGCTACGCCGAGGCGTTCTTCGTTGACAAGGTTGTGCTCGGTTGGGGAGAGGGATGAGTTCGATGCGTGTCCTGTTGACCGGACACCAGGGGTACCTGGGCAGTGTGATGGCGGTGCGCCTGGCGGAGGCCGGTCACGACGTCGTCGGGCTGGACTCGGGGCTGTTCGCCGACTGCGTGCTCGGGCCTTCGCCTGAGGACCCGCCGACGATCGCGGTGGACCTGCGCGATGTGACCGTGGAGCAGCTGGCGGGCTTCGACGCCGTCATCCACCTCGCGGCGCTGTCCAACGACCCCCTCGGTTCCCTCGCGCCGTCGCTGACCTATGACATCAACCACTTCGCCTCGACCAGGCTGGCCAAGCTCGCGCGCGAGGCCGGAGTGCGTCGTTTCCTCTACGCCTCAACGTGCTCGGTGTACGGCGCGGCGGGGGAGGAGCTGGTCGGCGAGGACGCTCCGCTGCGCCCGGTGACGCCCTACGCGGAGAGCAAGGTCCGGGTCGAGGACGACCTGGTGCAGCTCGCCGACGACGACTTCAGCCCGGTGTTCCTGCGCAACGCCACGGCTTTCGGCTTCTCGCCGAGGCTGCGCGCGGACATCGTGCTGAACAACCTGGTCGGCCACGCGGTGCTCAGCGGCGAGGTGCGCGTGCTCTCCGACGGCACGCCGTGGCGCCCGCTGGTGCACGCCGCCGACATCGCCGACGCGTTCCTGGCGGCGCTCGTGGCTCCGCGCGAGTCCATCCACTGCCGCGCCTTCAACGTCGGCATGGCGGAGAACAACCTGACCGTCGCGCAGATCGCCGAGGCCGTCGTGCAGGCGGTTCCGGGCTCCAAGCTCGTGATCACCGGCGAGGCGGGCGCCGATCCGCGCTCCTACCGGGTGGACTTCGCGCGCATCACCAAGCACCTGCCCGCGTTCGTTCCACAGTGGACGGTCGCGGCGGGCGCGGTGGAGCTGCACACCGCCTACGTGGAGCACGGCCTGACCGAGCACGGCTTCACCAAGCGCTTCACCCGCCTGGCGAGGCTGGCCGACAGGCAGTCGGCGGGCAGCCTCGCCGACGACATGCGTCCGGCGGGTGCGCGCGTTCCGTGATCGGACTACTCGCGTTGAGACGCCGCCCAGGTACCCGCGGCGGCGTCTCGCGCACTGATCAGCTCGACCTCGGCGGGCCAGGCGATGGCCAGCTCGGGGTCGTCGTAGCGCACGGCGACGTCCTCGGCCGGGTCGTGCGGCCTGTCGATGCGGTAGCAAACGTCTGCCCAGTCGCTGAGCACCTGGAACCCGTGCAACAGCCCCGGCGGCACGTAGAGGTGCCGGAAGCTGTCGTCGTCCAGCAGGAAGGCCTCGTGCTCGCCGAAGCTCGGCGAGCCGGGCCTGGCGTCGACGAGCACGTCGTGCACGGCTCCCCGTGCGCAGCGCACGAGCTTGGCCTCGCCGCGCCCGGAGCGCCCGTGCATGCCGCGCAGCACGCCCTTGCGGGACCGCGACTGCGAGTCCTGCGTGAAGGCACCCGGGTCCAGCCCGTGCGCGCGGGCGATCTCGGTGTCGAAGGTCCGGGTGAACAGTCCTCGGTCGTCGTGGTGCGGGGTGGGCGTGAACACCAGCACCCCGGGCAGCGACGTCGTCTCAACCAGCACGCGGACATCTTCGCGCCTACCGGTTTCGTTACGGCTTTCACCCGGTTCAGCAGCGGTGTAGCGAATCCGGGGACCCGCGCGATGGGGCCGATGGACGGCCTTGCGAGGGAGTGGTGATGAGCGAACCTGTGTGCCGCGCGTGCGGGGGCCACAACGGGCAGATCGTGCTCGATCTCGGCCGCCAGCCGGCGTCGGACCACTTCCCGCGTCTGGTGGAGCCGGGGCCCGACGCCCGGCACCCGTTGCAGATGTGGCTGTGCGCCGACTGCGGTCTCGCGCAGCTGCTGACCGACCCGACGGTCCCGGAGGAGCCCAAGGGCGCCGAGCCCGCCGCGCTGGTCGCTCAGGCCCGCGACGCCGTGCACCGGGTGTCCAGGGCCGGTCTGCTGCCGAAGGGCGCCCGCGTCGCGGAGTACGGCAGCCCGCACGGCGGGAGCTGGCTGGGCATGCTGCGCACCAACGGCTTGCACCCGGTCCGCGAGGGCGACCAGGCCGAGGTCATCCTGGACTGCTTCGGGATGATGCACTGCCCCGACCAGGCAGCCGCGCTCGCCGAACGCGCCGGGCGGCTCACCGAGGACGGCGTGCTGCTGATCCAGTACCACTCGCTGGCCACGATCATCCGATGTGGACAGTGGAACGCGTTGCGGCACGGGCACTACGCGTACTACTCGACCACCGCGCTGATCACCATGCTCGCGGCTGCCGGACTGCGCCCGCGCACCGCGTGGACCTTCGACCTCTACGGCGGCACGGTGCTGCTGGCCGCCTCCAGGACGGGGGAGCCGGACGGCATCGTCCGCGCGCTGCTCGCCGAGGAGACGGCGATGCGGATCACCGAGCCGAACCGGCTGCGCGTGCTCCAGGACGAGGCCGCCGCGACGGCCGACGCGCTCCGGCGCTACCTCACCGAGCAGCGGCAGGCCGGGCGGCGGGTGTACGGCTACGGGGCCGCCTCGCGCGCGGTCGCGCTGCTGTGCCGGGCCGGGATCGACAGCGTGCTGCTGCCCGCCATCGCCGACGCCGCGCCCGCCAAGCAGAACCGGCGGATGCCCGGCAGCGGCATCCCGGTGATCTCGCCGGGCGAGCTGGTCTCCGCCGAGCCCGACGAGGTCCTGCTCTTCCTGCCCGACCTGGCCACCGAGGCCAGGACCGCGCTACCTCAGATCGAGGCGAACGGCGGGCGATGGGTGATCGCCGAACCGCGCCCCGACCCGCTCGCCCCGCTTTCCGTCGCCTGAGCCAGGGATAAGCCATGGAGAACAAGGTTTCCCCCCGCACCGCTTCTTCCAACACCGCGCCATCGCTCACCGGCCGCGCGGCCGCCCCCGTCGCCATCGGCCTCCCGGTGTACAACGGTGATCCTTATCTCCGCCTCGCGCTGGAGTCGTTGCTCGCGCAGACCGGCGTCGACTTCGAGCTGCACATCGCGGACAACTGCTCCACCGACGGCACGCAGGAGCTGTGCCGCGACTTCGCCCGCCGCGACGAGCGCGTGGTCTACCACCGCCGTGAGCACAACGTCGGGGTGACCGCGAACCACAACCTGCTGGTCGGCGAGGTCGACAGCCCGTACTTCGCGTGGGCGGGCGCCGACGACGCGTGCAGGCCGAACCGGCTGACGGCGCTGTTCGAGGCGCTGCGGGCGCGGCCGGACGCGGTGATGGCGTTCAGCTCCGCCGCGCAGATCAACGCCGACGGCGAGGTCATCGGCACCTGGCAGAACCCGTGCCGCACCGACGATCCCGACCCCGTCGTGCGACTGCGCGACATGGTGGGCGTCGAGCACCAGGGAGCGAAGCGCTACCGCAAGAACGTGTCCTTCGACTCCGCGCCGATGGCCTACGGGCTCTTCCGCAGGGACATGATGCTGCGCACGAAGCTGCTGCCGCCGGTGAAGAACAACGACAGGCTGATGCTCGCCGAGCTGGCCCTGCACGGTCCGTTCGTCGAGGTGCGCGAGCCGCTGCTGCTGCACCGCCACCACGAGCAGCGGCTGACCCAGGCCACCACGCAGCGGGACTGGTACCGCACCCAGCGCGGCGACGGCAGGACCTTCGTGCTCCCCAACGTGGAGGAGGCGGGCTGGTACCTGCGGGCGGTCTCGCGCTCGCCCCTGCCCCTCGCCGAGCGGGGACGTGCCATGCTCGCCCTGTACCCGTGGATGCGGGCCAACGCCGTGCCGATGGCGCGCAACGTGGCCAAGGCGGCAGTCGAGGCGGCTCGGCTGGCCGTCGGTGGCCGAGCGCGTTCCTGACATCCCCCACCAGCTATCGGAGAAACAACTGTGGACGCTCTGGACTTGCTGCGGACGCTGCGCAGGCGGTGGGCACTGGCCGCTGTGCTGGCCGTGGGGCTCGCCGCCCTGCTGACCAGCGTCGCCTTCGTCGTTCCGCAGCAGTACCGGGCCAACGCCAGCCTGCTCGTGCTGCGCGCGCACGGCGGCGAGGACCGCAACCCCTTCGCCGCCGTCGACCCCGCGCAGGGACAGGCCGCGATCCTGCTGCTGAAGGTGGTGAACACGCCACCGATGCGGCAGCGCATGCTCGCCCAGGGCGCCACCGCCGATCTGGAGATCTCCAACGAGGGCAGCGGCACCGTCGCGGCGGACAGCCCGTTCATCACCGTCGTGGCGACCGGGCGGACTCCGGACTCGGTGCGCACCACGGTGGACATCGCCATGCGCGAGCTGCGCACGGAACTCAAGCGCAGGCAGGACGAGATGCGCGTGCCCGCTGAGGGCCAGCTGAGCCTGACGGTGATCGTCGGGCCGGAGACCGTCACCACGACGCGCTCGGAGCAGCTGCGCGCGCTCGCGATCAGCGGCGGCATCGGCCTGGTGCTGCTGCTGGCGATCGTCGTCATGGTGGACCGGGCGCAGCAGCGGCGCTCCCGCGTGCCGTTCGCGCTCGCCCGCAAGCAGGAGGACGGCGAACCCGAACCGATCGACCCCGCCCCGTCGGTGCAGCTGGCCGCCGAGCGCTCGGCCGCCGCGCGGGCCGCCGTCGCCAGGGCCAGCAAGAGCGCCACGAGCGGCGGTTCCATCGACCGCGAGACCGACGTGCTCGGCATCCGGTACCAACAACGCGTCGAGGACAAGGCGAACCGGTGACGCACCACGCCCCTGACTCCGTGAGCGCCCGGTGATCGCCGGGGCCACCGAGCGGTTGGTGGCGATCCACCGCGCGGAACGCCCGGAAACCCGGTCTCGGCGGAAGCGGCGTGGTCCGCGCGAGTTCTTCGCGGCCCTGCCCGCGCACTACGTCCTGGTGGCCTTCGCGGTGCTGCTCGCCCTGCCGCAGAACGTCGTCATCGCCGGGGTCGGCGGATCTCTCACACCGGCTCGCCTGATCGCCGCGGTCTGCCTGATCTGGTGGGTCGTCGCGCGGGCCGCCGGGGGCATGGGCGTGCGCGTCGACGTGAACCCGGTGCGCGCCACGGTGCTCGGCGGGTCGCTGGTGCTGTTGGCCGCGCACGCGCTCGCGCTCGGGTTGGGGACGCCGCCGGAACTGCTCGGCGGCGCCGATCGCGGCTGGATGCTCTACGCGCTCTGCGTCGGTGTCGCTCTGCTGGCCTGCGACGGGCTCAGCGGGCTCGGTGCCCTGCGGGCGGTGCTCGGCGCGGTCGTGCTCGGCGTGACAGTCTCAGCCATCGCCGCCGTCGCCCACTTCGCGGCGGGCATCGATCTGCGCGCGCTGATCTCCTTGCCCGGCACGGAGGTCCAGGGCATGGGTGCGATCAACCTCGCGCGCGGGGGGCTCGAACGAGCGCTCGGCTTCGCCAACCACCCGATCGAACTCGCCGCCCTCTCGGCGTCGGCGATCCCGCTCGCGCTGTACCTGGGCCGGTACGCGCGCTGGCGGCCGCTGTGGTGGGTGTGCGCCTTCGTGATGGCGGCGGGCATCGTCGTCAGCATCTCGCGCACCGGTCTGCTCGGACTCGCGATGATCGGTGTTTTCCTGTTGCCCCGCTTGGGATTCGTGCGCTGGGCGCTGGGCGCGATCGTGACGGCGGTGTTCGCGGCGCTGGCCATGACGGCCGAGCCGAAGCTGTCCGCGGTCGTCGGTCAGACAGTGGCCGGCTCCAGCAACGACTACAGCGTGTGGAGCCGCCTCGCCGACTACGAGTACGTCCTCGGGCGCCTCGCGCTGAGGCCGTTCAGCGGGCAGGGCTTCGGCACGTACACGGCTCCGCCGCAGCCGTACCTGGACAACCAGTACCTGTTCACCCTCGTGGAGTCCGGCGTCCCTGGCCTGCTGGTGCTGGTGGCACTGCTGCTGGTGCCGGTGATCTCGGCGCGCGCGGCCTGGGTCCGCTTGGGGCGCAAGGCGACCATGCCCGAGCTGCGCGATGCGGCCTGGGCCGTCGGCAGCGCGCTCGCGGTGGCGGCCATGTGCTTCGCGACCTTCGACGCCCTGGCGTTCCCGCAGTTCCAGGGCCTCACGTTCTTGTTGATCGGGATCGCGGGCGCCGTGGCGTCCTGGGAGCGAGCGGAGACGTCGCCATGACGCCACCTGTGCTGATCGCCGTCGTCACCTACAACTCCGCCGACGAGCTGCCAGGACTGGTGCACAGCCTTCCCGACGCGCTGGCAGGGGTGTCCTCCGCGCGGGTGGTGGTCGCGGACAACGCCTCCGCCGACGGCAGCGCGGAGCTGGCCAGAAAGCTGCTGCCCACGGCGGAGGTCGTGGAGACCGGCGCCAACCTCGGCTACGCGGCCGGGGTGAACGCGTGCCTCGCGCGTGCCAAGGAGGGCGAGGCGGTGTTCGTGCTCAACGCCGACGTCCGCCTCGCGCCGGGCTCGGTCGCGAAGCTGCTGGAGTCCTTCGCCGACCACCGCGTCGGCATCGCGGTGCCCGTGGTGACGCGCCCGTCCGGCGAACCCGAGCCGACGCTGCGCCGCAGACCGACGCCGCTGCGGGTGCTCGGGGACTCGGTGCTCGGAGCGCGCGCGACGGCGTTTCCCGTGCTGAGCGAGCAGATCCCGGCGGGCAGGCGCGAGGAGCCCGACTGGGCCAACGGAGCGACGCTGCTCGTCGCGCCGCACGTGTGGCCGCGAGTGGGGCCGTGGCGCGCGGAGCTGTTCCTGTACTCCGAAGAGGTCGACTACTGCCTGCGCGTCAAGGACGCCGGCTGGTCGATCCGCCAGGTCCCCGGCGCGCTGGCCGTCCACCGGGGCGGCGAGGTCGCCACGTCCCCCGCGCTCTGGGCGCAGCTGGTGACCAACCGTGTCGTGCACGCCGCGCGGTGGAACGGGCCGTCTGCCGCGAAGGCGGTGTGGGCGTTCTTGGTGCTGGCACAGGTGATTCGGCTGCCTCTGCGGCGAGGCACGCACGCGAGGGCGCTCAGCGAACTCGTGCGCGGGCGCGCGCGGCTGCTGAGCGGCGAACCGACCAACCCCGCCCAACCCGGCACCGGAGGCCGTGCATGAGCATCAGTCGTCGCGTCAAGGACGTCCTGCGCGCGACCGTCGGCCGCAACGTGCTCGCGACGTGGTGGTGGCGGGTGCGGTACTTCTCCGCCCAGCGCGTTTCCGCTCGCTTCGAGGACGCCGAGGTGGCCCGCCTCGCGAGGACCCTGCCGAATCCGCCGGAGGCGATGGTCACCGTGCTGGTCGCCACGTACAAGCGGCCGGAGGGACTGCGCAAGGCGGTGCACAGCGCGCTGAACCAGACCGTGCGCGACATCGCGGTGGTCGTCGTCGACGACGGCGGTGGCCAGACCGACGGGCTGCCCGACGATCCGCGCCTGACCGTGCTCACCTTGTCCGCCAACCACATCAGCTGCGGGCTGAGCCGCAACGTCGCGATGCGCCTGAGCCGGTCGCCGTACGTCGCCGTGCTCGACGACGACAACACGTGGCGCCCGGAACACCTCGAACACGCCTTGGCGGGGCTGGCCGACGGCAGCGCGGGGCTGGTCTACACGAGGGTCCGGCGGGTGCGCCCCGACGGCAGCGAGGTCGACGTGCTCGGCAAACCCTTCGACCGGCGCGCGCACGCCGACGACTCGTGGGTCGACGCGAACTCCCTGGTGTTCCGGCGCCGCCCCGGCCTGCGGTTCAACCCCTGGGCAAGGCCGAGATCGGTGCACCCCAAGGAGGACTGGGAGTTCGTGCACCACGTCTCGGCCAAGCACACCGTGCGCTACCTGCCCGTGACCACCGTGGAGTACTCGGTGCACAGCGGCAGCTACTTCAGCGACTGGGACGCCGACGCGCTCGGCGCCTGTACCGAAAGGGTCACATGACCGTCGAGCCGACCGCGGCACCGGGGGGCCTCGCCGGCCGGTTCCGCCGAGGGCTGTGGCTCAGCCTGCTCAACACGCTGCTCTCCCGCATCGGCACCTTCGTGATGGGCATCGTGCTCGCGCGACTGCTCGTCCCCGAGGAGTTCGGCCTCTACGCGACGGCGCTCGTCGTACAGGGGTTGTTGTTGGCGTTCAACGACTTCGGCGCGGCGACGGCGGTGGTGCGGCGCTCGGGGGACGTGCGGCCGATGCTGCCGACGGCGTGGACGATCTCCGTGGTCGGCGGGGCGATCGCCTTCGTCGCGTGCGCGCTCAGCGCCCCCGCGCTGTCCACCGCGCTCGGCAGTCCGCACGCCACCGAGATCGTGCGGTTCCTGGCGATCAACGTGCTGCTGGACGGCTTCGCCTGCGTGCCGGGCGCGATGCTCTCCCGCGAGCTGGCGCAGGCCCGCAGGCTCGTCGCCGACCTCACCGGGACTGTGGTCAACCTCGCGGTGACCGGCGTGCTGGCCTTCCTCGGGGCGGGCGCGTGGGCGTTGGCGATCGGCCACGTCTCCGGCACCGCCGTCGTGGTCGTGCTGCTGTTCGTGCTCAGCAAGCACTGGCCGCGCCTGGGTTTCTCCTCGGAGTACTTCAAGGAGGTCGGCGGCTACGGGATCTCCGTCGTGGCGTCCTCACTGCTGCTGATGCTCGCGCAGAGCGTGCCGCAGATGGTCACAGGCAGCGTGCTCGGAGCGACCGCGCTCGGCTTCTTCTACCTGGCCAGCAACGTGTCGAACTGGCCGGTGTCGATCGTCTCCGGCACGGTCGAGCGGGTCGCCCTCGCGGTGTTCGCCCGTGCCCGCGACAACGGCACCGACCTCGACCGGGCCTCCGGCGGGGTGATGGGGCTCGTCGGCGTCGCGGTGCTGCCCGGCGGTGTCGCGCTGGCTCTGCTGGCCGGTCCGCTCGTCGAGCTCGTCTACGGCCACCAGTGGGTCCCGGCCGCGCTCGTGCTGAGCGGCCTGGCGATCGCCGCGATCGGGCGGGTGTTCGCCGACATGGCGCTCAACCTGCTGCTCGCCGTCGGCGCTCCGCTGTCCTCCGCGCTGATCCAGCTCTCGTGGCTGGTGGCCCTCGTGCCCACGACGGTGGCCGCCGCGCACGCGTGGGGGCTCGCCGGGATCGGGTGGGCGCAGGCCGTGGTGGCGCTGTTCGTCGCGGTCCCGGTGCACCTGTGGGGTCTGCGCCGGGTGGGCGTCGGGATCATGTCCCTAGTCCGGGGGATTCTGCCCTCGTTGCTGTCCGCTGTCGTGGTGGCGGTGGGCCTGGTGCTGATCCGGGTGTTCTCGACGAGCCCGCTACTGAGCGTCGCACTCGGCGGAGTTTTCACCGCCGCGGTCATCGCGTACGGGTGGTTTCGGTTCCGCCACACCTTGGACTCGGCCCTTCTCCCCACCGGGTAGGAAAGCGCGGTTCGACGTAGCATTTCCCCTGGTGAGAGGTGGTGGTTGGAGTGCGGGGACGCAGGGCTCGGTTACTGGTCGCACTGGTGTCCGCGGTGGTGCTGCTCGCCGCGTGCGGAACCGCTGTCGAACCGACGCCCCCGCCCGACCGCTCCGACCGCAGCTCCCAGCGCGCTCCGATCCCGGTGCCGAGCCCGATGCGCCCCGGCACCTTCTTCTACGTCGACCCCGAGGCCAACGTCGTCTCGTGGTTGCGGCACAACGGCTCCGACGGCAGGGCTCCGACGATCGACGAGCAGATCGCCAAGCAGGCCACCGCTCGGTGGATCGGGCCCGGCGACAACACGCACAGCCGTGTGTCGAGCTTCGTCTCCGGTGCCTACGCCAAGGGCCAGTTGCCCGTGCTCGTCGGCTACAACATCCCCAACCGCGACTGCGGCAGCCACTCCGCGGGCGGGGCGCGCTCGGCCGAGGAGTACCTGAGGTGGATCGAGGTGGTGGGCCGGGCGATCGGTGACCGGCCCGCGCTGCTCGTGCTCGAACCCGACGCGGTGATCCACCTGGAGTGCCTCGACGAGGCGCAGCGCCAGGAGCGCAAGCGGACCCTGACGGCCGCGGTGTCCGCGCTCAACCGGCTGGCCACCTCGACGTGGGTCTACCTCGACGGCGGCGACGGCGCGCAGAACCCGGCGGAGCGGGTGGCGGCGGGCCTGGTCGACTCCGGCGTCGGAGCGGGCGCGCGGGGCTTCGCGGTCAACGTCTCCAACTTCAACAGCACCGAGGACGCCACCCGGTACGGGAACCGGCTCAAGCAGATCCTGTCGAGCAAGCACGGCGTCGAGACCGGCTTCGTCATCGACGTCAGCCGCAACGGCAACGGCTCCGACGGGAACTGGTGCAACCCGGGTGGTCGCAGGCTCGGCGGCCCGCCCCAGGTCGGCGGCCCCGGCGGGACGGACGCGCTGCTGTGGGTGAAGCGGCCGGGGGAGTCCGACGGCAACTGCGGCATCGGCTCCGGTACCGACTCCGGTGTGTTCTACCCGGAGCTGGCCATGAAGCTCATCAACGGCGACTGATCGGTAACAACGTTCCCGCCCGCTCCGGGGATTCGCTAGCCTCGGCGGCATGAATGACCAGCCCGAGCTGCGGGTCGGCGATGTCGAGCGCGAACAGATCGCCCAGCTGCTCAACCAGGCCGTCGGCGAGGGCCGGCTCACCCTGACCGAGTACAACGAGCGCGTCGGGCTCGCCTACGCCGCCCGTACCAGGGGCGAGTTGGACCTGGTCGTCGCGGACCTCCCGGTCGCCGTCCGCCGCTCCGCCGCCGCACCCCTGCCCGCCGTCTACGAGGGCGGCACCGGCAAGCGCCAGTGGGCCGTCGCGGTGATGAGCGGCGCCGTGCGCAACGGCCGCTGGCGGGTGGAGTCCGAGGTCACCGCGCTCGCCATGATGGGCGGCGTCGAACTGGACTTCCGCAAGGCCGTGCTCACCTCCAAGGTCACCACCGTCACCGCCGTGGCGATCATGGGCGGCATCGAGATCACCGTCCCGCCCGGCGTGAACGTGGAGGTCGGCGGCTTCAGCTTCATGGGCGGCAAGGACGTCAACGTCGACGAGGACTCGGTGACCCCCGACTCGCCGACCATCCGCATCAACGGCTTCGCCCTCATGGGCGGCATCGAGATCGTCACCAAGCACCCCAAGCGCAAGCAGATCGAGGACTGACCCCCTCACGCGAGCAGGGGGGTGGGGACCGCGGTGGCGTTGTGCCGGGTCAGCCACGCGGTGACGTCCACAGTGGACAGAGTGGTGCCGCCGGAGCGCCACTCGGCGATCACCGAGGCGGTCTCGGCGGGGCCGTCGGCGATGAGCCACGGGCCGTCGGGGTCCACCGCCGCGGCGAGCTGAGGGGGCACCACCGAGGGGCGGCCGTGCTCGGCAGCCTCCAGCATCTTCACGCTGATGCCCGTGGACGCGCCGAAGCGGGGCACCACCACGACTCCGACGGCTCGGTAGAAGTCGGCCTCCTCCTCGACACGGCCGAGCGCGGTCACGTTGCGGTGGCCCGCGTAGCTCTGGGTTCCGTTGCCCGCCAACACGTACGGCACGTCCTGGCCGAGCCGGTCCAGCTCCGCGCGCACGGGCCCGACCAGTGCCGCGAGGGCGCGTTCGTTCGGCGGCCAGCTCGCCTTGCCGATGAAGCCGACCGCTTCGGCCTCCGCCGAAATTACCTGGGGCAGCAGCGGTAGCGGCAGGTGCGAGGCACCGATCCCCCACCCGCGCAGCACGTACGCGTCGGTGCGCGAGAGCGCGAAGACCTTGTCCGGCAAGGAGAGCAGCCGTCGCTCAGCGCGGGGCAGGCGCCACGTCTCGCCCAGCAGGCGCAACGGGCGCGGGGAGTGCTCCGCCGCGATCGTCGCCTCCACGTTGTGCGCGATGTGCGAGGCCACGGGCACACCGGCCGCCTCGGCGAGCAGCAGACCGGGCCATCCGCTGGTGATCACCTGACGGCCCACCGCGCGTTCCCGCAGCAGGGCCGCCGCGCGCCGCCACCCCGGGAAGACCGTGAACTTCCTGGCCAGGTAGGGCTCCGGGCTGGTCAGCATGCCCGCCGCCACGCGGAGCAGCCGCGCGCGGTCGCCCCGAACTTCCAAGGGCACCGAGCCCGCGGAGTGGCACGGCACGCCCTCCTCGGTCCAGCTGCCCTCGTCGCCGGTCACGCACACCACGTCGACGTCGTGCTCCTGGCTCAGCACCGCGAGCAGGCGCCGATCCACCCAGCCGCTGCCGCCAAGAGCGCGGTTCCCCAACGGATACGTGGTCACAAAGCAGAGCTTCACGCGCCCCTCCGAAGTCCGAGCCGCTGCGCGAGAACCCTGCCCAGGAACAGCGGATTGCCCACGACGTAGCGCTGGAACAGCCGCCGGGGTTCCTGGGCGAGCCGGTAGAGCCACTCGATCCCGGCGCGGCGCATCCACGCGGGAGCGCGCTCGACCTTGCCCGCGGTGAAGTCCAGGAAGGCGCCCACAGCGACACCCAACCGCGCGCCGGTCGCGGTGAGGTAGCGGTCCAGCCACAGTTCCTGCGCCGGGTTGCCCATCGCCACGACCAGCACTTCCGCGCCACTGGCCCGAATCCGCCCGACAACGGCCTCCACGTCCTGCGAGAACCCGTGCTCCGTGCCCGCGATCTTCAGCCCGGGGATCGCCGCGACCAGCTTCTCCCCGGCCGCCTCCGCGATCCCCGCCTCCCCGCCGAGCAGGTACACCGCGGCTCCGCGATCAGCGGCCTCGCGCAGGATCTTCGGGGTGAAGTCGGTCCCGTTGAGGTTGGCGGGGAAGGCCTGCCCGAGCAGCTTCGCCGCGATGGCCAGCCCGGAGCCGTCGTTGAGCACCAGCGCCGCGTCCTCCAGCACCCGCCGGTACCGGGCGTTCGCGCAGGCCACGTTCAGCGAGTGCGCGTTGGCGTAGGCGACGACCGAGGCCGACGGTCCCTCGAACAGCCGCTTGACTTCGGCCAGGGCCGCTTGCTCGGTCAGCTTGGCGACGCGCACACCGAGGATCGGCACGGTCGGGATGTCCGTTCGCATGTAACTATCTTGCCGCCTCCGCCGATGGGGTGAACGGCAGGACCGTCTTGTACAACAACACATTCCGGTTTCGAAGGTGTCCTATGTGCACAGTTGGCCGACCGAGGTGAGGGCGCGTGCGCTCGCCGGTGCCCTCGTCCGCAGGATCCGCCCGCGCCACCCCGGTTGGCCCGCCGTCCTCGGCCCCGAGCTGGACCAGGGCAGGCGCCTGCGGTTGCGCCCGCCGCGCGTGGAGGACGCCGAGGAGTGGGCGCGCGTCGTCCGAGCCGACCAGGCCCTGTTGGAGCCGTGGTGGCCGAGCAGCGAGCAGTCGTGGGCCGAGCGCTCCGACGTGGCGCGGTGGCAGGAACGCGCCTGGTCGGCCTCGCGCACCGCGCGCAAGGGATACCTGGTGCCGATGGTGATCGAGGTGGACGGGCGCTTCGGCGGTGAGATGGTGCTGGACCGCGTCGACCGCGCGCACGGCACCGCCGAGCTGGGTGCCTGGGTGGCGTCGGACTTCCACGGCACCAGCGTGGCGCGGCGGTCGCTGAGGCTCATGGTGCGGCACGCCTTCGCCGAGGTCGGTCTGCGGCGGATCGTCGCCCCGGTCGGCATCGGCAACCGCGCGGCCAAGCTCGTGCTGGCGCGCAACGGTTTCCGCAAGGAGGGCGTGCTGCGCGAGCACATGCACGTCGGCGGTAAGTTGCTCGACCACGAGTTGTGGGCGTTGCTGCCCGAGGATGCGGACTGGCTGTGAACGAGAACGAGACCTTCGCCCGCTCGGCGAGCATGCAGGCGCGGCTGCACGAGCTGGTCCCCGGCGGCGCGCACACCTACGCGCGCGCCTCCGACCAGTACCCCGAGCACATGACGCCGATCCTGGAGCGCGGCAGCGGCGCGCACGTCTGGGACGTCGACGGCAACCGCTTCGTCGAGTACGGCATGGGCCTGCGCGCGGTGACGCTGGGGCACGGCTACGAGCCGGTGCTCGCCGCCGTCCGCGAGGCCATGGCCAACGGGATCAACTTCACCAGGCCGACCGCGCTCGAACTCGCCGCCGCCGAGGACTTCCTGGCCGGGGTGCCGGGCGCGGACATGGTGAAGTTCGCCAAGAACGGCTCCGACGCCACCACCGCCGCGCTGCGGCTGGCCCGCGCGGCGACCGGGCGGGACAAGGTCGCGATCTGCGCCGACCAGCCCTTCTTCTCCGTCGACGACTGGTTCATCGGCACCGCCGGGATGAACGCGGGCATCCCGGAGTCCGCGCGCGAGCTGACGGTGTCCTTCCGCTACAACGACCTGGACTCGCTGCGCGCGCTCTTCGAGGTCCACAGTGGACAGATCGCGGCGGTGTTCCTCGAAGCCGCGACCGCGCTGCGCGAGCCCGACCCCGGCTTCCTCGAAGGCGTGCGCGAGATCTGCGACCGCGAGGGCGCGGTGCTGGTCTTCGACGAGATGATCACCGGCTTCCGCTGGGCGGCCGGTGGGGCGCAACAGGTCTACGGCGTGCGCCCGGACCTCTCCTGCTGGGGCAAGGCGATGGGCAACGGCTTCCCGATCGCCGCGCTCGCGGGCAAGCGCGAGCTGATGGAGCTGGGCGGGCTGCGCACCGACGCGGCGCGGGTCTTCCTGCTCTCCACCACGCACGGCCCGGAAACGGCTTCACTGGCGGCTTTTCGGGCCGTCGTCCGTGCCTACCGCGAGACCGACCCGGTCGGCGTGATGGAGCGGCGAGGTGCTGTGCTGGCCGACGCCGTCAACGAGCTCTCCCTCGAACTGGGGACCTCGTCGGCGGTCTCGGTCATCGGCAGGCCGTCGTGCTTGGTGTTCACCACCGCCGACGCCGAAGGCAAGCCCTCGCAGGAGTTCCGCACGCTGTTCCTCCAGGAGCTCTTGCGGCACGGTGTGCTCGGCCAGTCCTTCGTGATCTCCGCCGCGCACACCGATGCCGACGTGGAGCACACGGTCAACGCCGTGCGCGCCGCGCTGGAGGTCTACCGCAAGGCGCTGGACGCCGGGAGCACGGACGGGCTGCTCGACGGGCGCCCGGTCGCTCCCGCGCTGCGCTCCCACGCCGAACCGAGGCGACTGCCCGACCGCTGAGCCTCCACCAGCAGCACGGCCACGCCGATCGCCATTGCGAGCACGGCGTGCGAAGCGTGCGGGTTGGTCAGGTCGAGGCCGTGCCGGGTTCCCTCGCGCACGCCGTAGGCGCAGATCAGCAGGCCCGCGAGCGGCCAGCGTGAGTCCACAGTGGGCAGTGCGCGGTCGACCCTGCGGACCACGCGCAGCACTCCGATCAACGCGATCGTGCTGAGCGCCAGCCACAACGGCCTGCTGAGCCACCACCCGAGCCCGGGGGAGGGAAGCAGGAATTCCGGCGCCAGCAAAGCGATTCCGAGCAGCATCGCCCCGGCGGGCAGGTGCCACAGGTACACCGGCATCGTGAGCGGGTTGGCGCGCTTGAGCAACCGCTGAGCCCGCTCGCCGGAGAGCTTGCGCGTGGCCCACGGCTCGACCAGCAGGAACACGCACACCTGCGCGAACGCGAGCACGATCATCGCCAGCGTCGGCGGCGACAGGTTGGAGATCGGCACGCCAGGCAGGCCCAGCATGCTCGGCGGGTACGGCCCGGCGAACACCATCGTCACCATCACGCCGACCGCCGCGAGGACGAGCGCGGACAGCCACGGGCGGGTGAGCTTGGCGAAAGAGCCTCGTGCGTAAGCGATTCCGAACTGGTGCGCGGTCAGCCAGACGAACAGGAAGTTCACATCGCCGCCGATGCCGATGTCGGCGACCAGGCCCACGGTGGAGAACCGAATGAAGTCCACAGTGGACACAACGGCGGTCATGACGAGCGGAACGGCCAGGCCGAACCTGTCGTGCAGCCGCACCATCAGCGGTGCGAGCGCGACGACGACCAGGTAGATCGCCAAGAACCACAAGGGTTTCATCACCTGGTGGCCGACCGTCGCGACCGGCTGGAGGCCGAGCGTGCCGCCCGCCGTGCTCACCGCGGAGAACAACACCACCAACGGGATCGCCGGAATCATCAGGCCCATCGCGCGCTTGGCCAGGAAGGACTCCCCGCGCGCCCGCGCAGCGTCGACCCCGGCGGTGTTCGCGTAGCCGCCAGCGAAGAACACCAGCGGCATCACCTGAAGAACCCAGGTCAGCGTCCACATCACCGGTCCGCTGACGCCGATTCCCACGCGCACGGCGCCGTTCTCCACGCCGACGTAAGCGCCGAACCAGTGGGCGAACACGACCAGCGCCACCGAGCCGACGCGCACCGCGTCGATCACCGGGTTGCGTTCCTTCATGTCCATCCCCTCACGGCCGCCGAACTGCCCATGCTCAGGCTGACGACGAGAAGGCCCGAAACGGATCTGGCAGGCCTCCGACCTGCGTGGCGGCCCGCCCCACGCACGGGGTGGGGCCTGCCCTACCCCGATGCCGGGTCGGTACGGTGACCTCGTGACCGAGCAGCAGGACTTCACCGCTTCCAAGCCCGACCAGCGCATCCCGGTGAGCCGCTGGCTGGTCCCCGCAGTGGTGGTGGTCGCCCTCGTCGCACTGGTCTTCGTCTCGACGGGCAGGGGCGGGGGAGGTGGCGAACAGCCTGCCGCCGCACCGAAGCCGACCACGCAGACGAGCGCTCCGGTCGTCGACGACGGCACGACGGGCAACATCGACGTCTCCGTCGGCCGCCGCCAGGCCGGTGACCCCTACGCGATGGGCAAGGTCGACGCGCCGGTCGTGCTGGTCGAGTTCGCCGACTACCGCTGCCCGTACTGCGTGAAGTTCGCCACGGACACCAAGCCCGAGCTGATCCGCCGCTACGTCGACACCGGCGTGCTGCGCATCGAGTGGCGCGACTACCCGATGTTCGGCGAGGAGTCGCAGTACGCCGCGCTCGCCGCCCGCGCGGCCGGTCGCCAGGGCAAGTTCTGGCCGTACCACGAGATGGCCTTCGCCGAGGCCCCGCGCCAGGGCAGGGCGTCCTTCCCGCGCGAACGCCTTCTGGAGATCGCCCAGCGCGTCGGTGTCGCCGACCTCAAGCGCTTCGAGGCCGACCTGGCCGACCCGAAGATCGCCGAGGAGATCAAGGCCGACCTCGACGAGGGCCGCAGGCTCGGCGTGAGCGGCACTCCCGCGTTCGTCCTCAATGGACGGCCGATGGTCGGCGCCAGGCCGCTGGAGGAGTTCGTCGCGGCGATCGAGCGCCTCAAGAACCAGCGATGAGCTCGGAGGTCGGCTACCTCGGCGCGCTGCTCGGCGGGGTCCTCGCGCTGGCGAGCCCGTGTTCGGCGTTGCTGCTGCCCGCTTTCTTCGCCTACGCCTTCGAGAACCCGAAGCGCCTGCTCGCCCGCACGGCGGTGTTCTACTGTGGACTGATCACCACGCTCGTCCCGCTCGGAGTGGCCTCCGCGGCGCTCGGCGCGCTGTTCACCCAGCACCGTTCCACCGTCACGCTCGTCTCCGGCATCGTGCTGATTCTGCTTGGTACCGCACAGATCCTGGGCAAGGGCTTCGGTTCGCGGCGCGCTCAGGAAGCCGCCGCGCGCATCACGGTCGGCTCAGCCGCATCCGTCTTCGCGCTCGGCGCCGTCTACGGCTTGGCGGGCTTCTGTTCCGGCCCGATCCTCGGCGCGGTGCTCACCGTCGCCGCCGCGGGCGGAGATCCCGTGTACGGCGGAGTGCTGCTCGCGGTCTACGGACTCGGGATGGTGCTGCCGCTGTTCGCGCTGGCGTTGTTGTGGGAGCGGCTGAAGCTCGGCCAGCGCGCGTGGTTGCGCGGTCGCGAGGTGAAGATCGGCCCGCTGCGCGTGCACAGCACGACCTTGGTCTCCGGGCTGCTGTTCATCGCGATCGGCCTGCTGTTCGTGCTCACCGAGGGAACCGCTGGGCTGAGCGGACTCCTCGACGTGGACACGGAGTTCTCGGTGGAGGTCTGGGTTCGTGGTGTCGCGCAGTCCGTGCCCGACCTCGCGGTGATCGCAGCGATCGCGCTGGTGCTCGCCGCCGTGTTCGTGGTGCGGCGCCGTCGCTCAGCCCGGTAGCGGCAACCGCAGCGCCCGCGCCGCGATCCCGCGCAGCGACACGTCCTCCGGTGTGGACGGTGTGCCGATCCACACCGCCTGGACGACGCGGACGCGCTTGGTGTCGCGAGAGGACGCGAAGGCGGCTCCGTCGAAGGAGGTCGGCCCGTTCGTCCAGCCCTTGCCCGAGGCCACCAGGTCGCTGACCGCGCCGGTGCCCGCGGTGTCGGCGAGCTTCTGGAAGTCCTCGGCGTCGGCCGCGTCGGAGAAGCTCACCACCGCGATCGACACGGCCGCCCTGCGCGGTTCCGTGACCTCGAACAGCGTCCGGATGAGCCCGGCGCACGGGTGCGCGTCGAACCAGGTCTGGATGTCGCCGTAGGACTCGCGCGCGCAGTTCGTCGCTTTCTCGTTGCCCCTGGGCGTGAAGTCCAGATCGTCCACAGTGGACCGTGTGCTGGTCGGAGCCGGAGGCTGCGCGGTGGGCTGCTCCTGGCCACCGCTCGTGGTGATCAACACGACTGCGAGCGCCACGACGGCCAGCAGCGCAGCGATGAGCAGTGGTCCACGTTTCCGCTTGGGCGGCAAGGAAACCCGAACCGTTTCGGCGACATCCTGGTAGCGGGGGATGAGCGCGGTGCTCGCGCTGGCGAGGTCGGCGGTGACCGCGTCCGGGAAGCCCTCGGCGATCAGATCGCCCGAGTGCATCCTGCCCGTTTCCTCGTGCAGAGCCGCGAGCACCTTGCACGCCTGCTCGGCGGTGCACGGGCGGTCGCTGATGGCCAGCTCGCGCACGGCGCTGAGCAAAGTGGACGGTTTCGGGTGCAGCACGCGGACTCCGCGATGGATGTCCGAAGTGGGCTGGATGACCCGTTCGACGTACGGCCCCACCGCGATCACCGTGCACACCGGCAGCGGCTCGGCCCGAACTTCCTGCAACCGCGCGGAGACCGCCCGCGTCGCGGCGAGCGCCTCGTCTGTCGGACTGCTCGCGCCGTCGTGGCGGGTCAGCGGCCACCCGTCGACCTTCCACTGCCCCTGCAACGGGGCCTCCACGCGCAGCGCCGGGCTCGGCAGGTCGACCCCGACCACCACGAGCACCACGCGCGGTAAGACGATCAGCGCGTCCAGCGGCCGCGTGCAGCCGGGCGGGGTGACTCCGAGCAGCGCGACACCACCGAGCACCGATGTGCCGTCGCCCCACGCGGCCAGGGCAGCTCGCACGTCGGCGCCGACCTTGGTCGGCTCACCACCGAGCCGAACCAGCCGCACGGCCCACCTCCTGCACACGACGAACTTCGGGGAGACTCTTCGCGGCACACACGGTAGCCTCGGTCACCCCGACCGGTGACCGCGGCCATCCGATCACGGTGCGCGGTCGGCGGCCGATCGTCGCGGGCAGTGTCGTGGAGGCGTGCTCCGCCCGCGTCGAAGGTCTCGGGTGGATGTCGCCGCGTTGGTTCTTATGGCGCACCACCGCGGTTAAGGGCAAAATGACGCCATGTGATCGCCGGGCGGTCACCTGCTGAAGAGCACTGACAGGGCGTAGGGGAAGACGTCCCTCGTCAGCAGCGGAGGTCAGCAGTGAGCAACCGGGGCATCACCAGTGGGGTCGTGTACGTCCACTCCTCGCCGTCAGCGGTCTGTCCGCACGTCGAGTGGGCTATTTCGGGCACCCTGGGCGTCCGCGCTGACCTCAAATGGACAGCACAACCCGCGGCGCCGGGGCAGCTCCGGACCGAGTGCGCCTGGACGGGCGACGCCGGGACGGGCGGCAAACTCTCCTCAGCGCTGCGCGCGTGGCCCATGCTGCGCTTCGAGGTCACCGAGGAACCCAGTCCCGGAGTGGACGGCGAGCGCTTCTGCTTCGCGCCGGGGCTCGGCCTGTGGCGTGCGCGCACTAGTGCCAACGGCGACATCGTGGTCAACGAGGACCAGCTGCGCTCCCTCGTCGGCAACCGCGGCGTCGAGGCCATCGCGCACCGCGTCTCCGAACTCGTCGGCTCCGCGTGGGACGACGCCCTCGAACCGTTCCGCAGAGCGGGTGACGGTGCTCCCGTGACCTGGCTGCACCGGGTGGGCTGAGCCGGGCCGTTCGGCGGCTGTGGCACGCTGGTGCGGTGGTGCCGGTGAGGACGTCGAAGCGCGCCGGGCAACGCTGGTTGCTTCCGGTGGTGTTGGTGGCTGCCGTGTTCGCGGTGGGTGTCGGGCTCGGTGTCCGTGAGCTGTCCGCTCGCGTGGAGACACCCGTCGTCCCCGCCGTCGTGCTGCCCGAGACCACCTCGCGCAACCCCGTGAACCAGCCGGGACCCGACACCGTCCAGCTCACCAAGGACGCCGCCGGCCACCCCCACGCCGAGGAGATCCGCGAGCTGTTGCAGCGCCACTTCAGCGCCATCAACCGCGGTGACTACGAGGTGTGGAAGACCACCGTCGTCCAGGCCCGCGTGCAGGAGATGCCCCAGGCCAAGTGGCGCGCCGAGTACGAGTCCACACAGGACGGCAGCATCTACGTGCACCGCGTCGACGTCGCCCCCGGCGGCTCGCTGCGCGTCATGCTCACCCTCGTCAGCGTGCAGGACCCCAGCAAGGCCCCGCCCGAGCTGCGCGCCAGCTGCGTCCAGTGGCGCGTCGTCTACCCCCTCGTGCCCGAGAACGGCAACTGGAAGATCAGCCACGGCCTCTACAACAGCGCCCGCACCGCCCGCTGCTGACCTCTTCCACTCCGCACTCCGCGCTACGCCCGCACTCCGGCAGCCTGGTCCCGGCTCTCCGCCAACGCCGCACTCCGAAGGCCCGCCCCGGGTTCCCCCGTCTTCAAGTACTACGAACCCCCACTCCATATGTCTTCAACCGCCCCAAACCCTCCGCACAGTCCGTGGTCGCACGGCCGAGTGAGGGTGCTGCGGCGGAGGCGGAGTGCTGGCGATCGGCGTGGTGTCCACCCCCGCCTCGCCTCAACGCGAGCTGCCCCTCCCCAACGGCCCGTTTGGTGCGTTGAGCGCCCTGAAAGGGTCATTCGGGGAGTTGAGGTACCTGAATGAGTCATTCAGGGCTTAAGCGACGGGCGCGAGCTGGGGGATGGGGATGCCGGAGAAAGCGAACGACCCGGTGAGCGTGGAGGCTCACCGGGTCGTGCGCGGGTGGTGCTAAGCCTTGGTGAAGGCCAGTGCGACGTTGTGCCCGCCGAAGCCGAAGGAGTCGTTGACGGCGGCGTCGAGCTTGATGTCGCGGGCCTCTCCGGCCACGATGTCCAGCTCCACGCGGGGGTCGACGTTCTCCAGGTTCAGGGTGGGCGGGACCACGCCGTGGTACAGCGAGAGCACGGTCGCCATGGACTCCACCGCGCCGGAGCCGCCGAGCAGGTGGCCCAGCGCGGACTTCGGAGCGGTGATGACCGGGTGCGTGCCGACGGAGCTGGTGATGGCCATCGCCTCGGCGACGTCCCCGACCGGGGTGGACGTGGCGTGCGCGTTGACGTGACCGATGTCGGCGGGGGAGAGCCCGGCCGTGGTCAGCGCCTTGGTGATCGCCCTCGCCGCGCCCTTGCCCTCGGGGTCGGGCGCGGTGATGTGGTGCGCGTCGGCACTGGTGCCGACACCGGCGAGCTTCGCGTAGACGCGGGCGCCGCGCGCCTTGGCGTGGTCCTCGCGCTCCAGCACGAGCAGACCGGCGCCCTCGCCGAGCACGAACCCGTCGCGCCCGGCGTCGAAGGGCCGCGAGGCGCGCTCGGGCTCGTCGTTGCGCGTGCTCATGGCCCGCATCTGGCTGAACCCGGCGACCGGGAGGCTGGTGATGCACGCCTCCGCGCCACCGGCGACCACGACGTCGACCTCACCGGAGCGCAGCATCCGCCACGCCCAGGCCATGGCCTCCGCGCCGGAGGCGCACGCCGAGACCGGCGCGTGCACCCCGCCGCGGGAACCGAGGTCGAGACCGACCCAGGCGGCCGGGCCGTTGGGCATCAGCATCGGCACCGTGAGCGGTGAGACCTTGCGCTTGCCGTGCTGCTCCAGGAGGTCGTCCTGGTGCAGGATGGTCAGCGCCCCGCCGATCCCGGTGCCCACCACGACGGCGAGCCGCTCGGGATCGATCTCGGGCCGACCGGCGTCGGCCCAGGCCTCGCGGGCGGCGACCAGCGCCACCTGCTCACAGCGGTCCAGACGCCGCGCCTCGACGCGGGGCAGGACCTCCGTCGGGTCGACCGCGAGGTGCGCGGCGATGCGCACGTCGAGCTCGAACCGCTCGGCCCAGTCGCCCTGCATCTTGGTCACGCCGCTGCGGCCGGCGACCAGTCCGTCCCACGTGGACTTCGCGTCACCGCCCAGCGGGGTCGTCGCCCCGATGCCGGTGACGACCACGTCGGGCAAACTCATGCGTTCGAGGCGATGTAGTTCACCGCGTCGCCGACGGTCTTCAGGTTGACCAGCTCGTCGTCCGGGATCTTCACGCCGAACTTGTCCTCGGCCTGCACCGCGACCTCGACCATGGACAGGGAGTCGATGTCGAGGTCGTCCACGAAGGACTTCTCGGCCTTGACGTCCTCCTGGTCGACACCCGCGACCTCTTCGACGATCTCGGCAAGGCCCTGCAGGATCTCTTCGTTGCTCGCCACGTGCGTGTTCCTCTCTTGACTTCCCACCGACCGGAAGAGCGCAGCCGCGCTCCCGGAGTTCTCGTTGCCGCCCGTCAGGGGCAGATGACGACCTGGCCCGCCGAGACCAGACCCGCGCCGAAGCCGACCAGCAGCAGCACCTCGCCCGAGGACAGCTCCCCGGCCCTGCGCATGTGGTCGATGGCGATCGGGATGGAGGCCGCCGAGGTGTTGCCGCTGTGCACGATGTCCCTGGCGACCTTCATGTCCTCGCGCGCGCCGCGCCCGCGCAGGCTCCGCGCGATGGTCTCGATGATGCGCAGGTTGGCCTGGTGCGGGATGAGCGCGTCGATGTCGGAGAGCTTCACCCCGGCCCGCTCGCAGGCGCGCTCCGCGGTCGGCCACACCTCGGTGGTCGCCCAGCGGAACACCGACTGGCCCTCCTGGAAGACGAAGTTGCGCTCGGTGATGCCGATCGTGCTCGACAGGTCACCCCGGCTGGTCCAGGAGACCGGGCCGATCGCGGGCTCGTCGGCGGGACCGACCACCGCGGCGCCCGCGCCGTCGGCGAAGATGATCGCGGTCGACCGGTCCTCCCAGTCCACCCAGTTGGAGAAGCGCTCCGCGCCGATCACCAGCACGTGCCGGGCGGTGCCGGAGCGGATCAGGTCGGTCGCGTTGCCCAGCGCGTAGCAGAAGCCCGCGCACGCGGCGTTGACGTCGAAGGCGCCCGCGCCGGTGATGCCGAGCGCGTCGGCGACCCGGGCGGCGACGTTGGGGATCGGCACCGACATGGTGCAGGTCGCCACGATCACGGTGTCCACATCGGACGGTGAGATGCCGGAGTCGGCCAGCGCCGCCCTGCCCGCCTCGGTGGCCAGCACGTGCAGCGACTGCTCCTCGGTGGCCAGCCTGCGCTCGGCGATGCCGACGCGGGAGCGGATCCACTCGTCGGAGGTCTCGATGACCTTGGCCATGTCGTCGTTGGTGACCACGCGGTCGCCCTGCGCGGAGCCGAAGCCCAGCAGCCTGCTGCCGCGCGAACCTGCGGGCAGCTGGATCAGCGGTCGGGACTCGGTCACACGGCACCAACGATCAGTTCGGCGGCCCTGTCGAGGTCCGCGGGGCTCTTGAGGGGGAGGCGGTCGACCTGCGGCAGCTCGCGCTTCACGAGGTTGACCAGGGTGCCCGCCGGCGGCAGCTCGATCACGGTGGTGACGCCGCGCTCGGCCAGCGTGGCCATGCAGGCGTCCCAGCGCACGGGCAGCGTCACCTGGGCGACCAGCCTGCGCAGGGCGTCGTCGCCGTCGGAGACGACCGCGCCCTCGGCGTTGGACAGCAGCGGGCGCACCGGAGCGGCCGGGGTGATGCTGGTGACGCGCTTGCCGAGGGCCTCCTCGGCGGGCGCCATGAAACGGGTGTGGAAGGCACCGGCGACGGCCAGCGAGCGGATGCGCGCGGACGCGGGCGGCTCAGCGGTCAGCTTCTCCAGCATGGCCACCGAACCGGCGGCGACGACCTGGCCCTTGGCGTTGCGGTTGGCCGGGTCCAGGCCCAGCTCCGCCAGGCGCGAGAGCACCTCGTCCTCGTCCCCGCCGAGCACCGCGCTCATGCCGGTCGGCTCCAGCGCGCACGCCGCGGCCATCTCGGCGCCGCGCACGGCGGCCAGTTCGACGGCCTCGTCGGCGGTGAGCACGCCGCTCACCGCGGCGGCGGCGAGCTCACCGACCGAGTGGCCGGCCACCGGGACGTCGGTGGGAACCTCGACCCGGCGGGCCAACTCCTCGAACACCAGCACCGACAGCGCCACCACGAGGGGCTGCGTCACGGCGGTGTCCTTGATCTCGTCCGCGCTCGCGGTGGTGCCGAGCCGGATCAGGTCCAGCCCGGTCGTCTCCGACCAGCGCGCCAGCCGCCGCTCGGCACCGTCCAACTCCATCCACGGAGTGAGCATGCCGGGCGACTGGGAGCCCTGTCCTGGGGCGAGCAGCGCGATCACGTGCCCACTGAACACGGTCAGCGTCCTCGGCCGGGATGCCGTCGCTGACGAAGTACGGCCACCGATTCTGTCGGGTGTCTACAAAGGTCCGCGTGCCGCGCGGGTTTGCCCACCCCACGACGCCCAGGATGCGGGAGCGTTCACGCAGGGTTAACCCGAGGGAGCGTGCTAACTGCGTCACAGTCGTTTGTTGAATGCACACGAAAACGTGTTCACCAGTGACCGCGAGCACGCGCGAGCCTGCCGACGGCCAACGACATCCGCAGCACCAGGCCGTCGCGCGGGTCGGAAGCGGTGTAGCCGGTGAGCTCGGTGACGCGGCGCAGGCGGTACCGCACGGTGTTGGGGTGCACGAACAACCGCTTCGCGCAGCTCTCCAGCACTCCGCCGACCTCCAGGTAGGCCTCGACCGTCTCCAGCAGCGAGCCGCCGACGTCCACCAGCGGCCGGACCACCTTGTCGATCATCTGGCGCTCCGCCTCGGGATCCCCGGCCAGCGCGCGCTCCGGCAGCAGGTCCGTCGAGCGCACGGGGCGCGGCGCGTCCGGCCACGCCACCACGGCGCGCAGGCCGGAGAGCGCGTCGGCCGCACTGCGGTAGGCGTCGGCCAGCGCGGCGACGGTGGGACCGGCGACGACGGGGCCCTTGTCGAAGGCGTCGGACATCCTGGTCAGCACCTCGTACCCGGCCGGGCTGTCCACCGGACCGGCGAGCACCACGACCAGGCGGGAGCCCTGCACGCTCAACAGCACCGGACGCCCTATCCGCGCCGCGCGGCTGCGCACCTCGTAGACCACGGCGGGCGGGTCGTCGGAGGGGGAGGCGCCGACCAGCACGGTGGCTTCGGCGGCCGGGTCCCAGCCGAGCGCGGCCGCGCGTGAGAGCAACGACTCCTCGGCGTCACCGCGGACGATGCCGTCGACCATGAGCGCTTCGAGGCGGGCGTCCCACGCGCCGCGCGCTTCGGCCGCGGCGGCGTAGGAGGTGGCGGCGGCGAAGGCGATCTCCCTGCCGTAGCGCAGCACCGCCTCGGTCAGCACCGCCCGCTCGACGTCGTCGGCGGCGAGCGCGGGCAGCTCCCGCTCCAGGATGTTGATCGCGATGCGGACCAGCTCGACGGTCTGGCGCAGGCTCACCCAGCGCGAGAAGTCCTTGGGAGCGGCGCGAAAAGCCTCGGCGGTGAGCCGGATCGCCTGCGTCGGGTCGCGCAGCCACTCCACGAAGTTGGCCGCGCCGGTCTGGATCACCAGCAGCACGCTGGCCCGCTGGTCGGCGGGCAGCCTGCGGAACCAGGGCAGCAGCTGGTCCATCTCGCCGATGCTGGAGGAGGCCAGCCCGCCGGACGCGCGTTCCAGGGTGCGCAGGGTGCTGGAGGACATTCCTCTCAGCGGTGGCACGTCGTCGGCGGATGCGGTCATGGGCTACACGATCGCACGTCGCCGACCGGCGCGATGCCAGGTGTGACGGGACAGGGCTGGAAACGCCGAAACCGCTCGGCGCACGCGCCGAGCGGTTTCGGGGTCCCCGGTCCCCACCGGTGTGTCCACTCTGGACGGACGCGGGCGCGGGGGCCAGTTCTCTGACCCGATCGAGCTAATGTCGCCGCCGCCGGTTTGCCGGGCGCGGAACGGGGAGCACACCGGGGCGGGGGACAACCGCAACGATCCCTGGAGGAACCATGGGAGCCGAACTGCGCAGTGGCCTTGCCGACGCGTGGTCGATGATCGCCACCTTCCTGCCCAAGCTGCTGGGCTTCCTGCTGGTGCTGCTGATCGGCTGGCTGATCGCCAAGGGACTGTCCAAAGTGGTCGGTCTGGTGCTCGGCAAGGCCGGGTTCGGCAGGCTGGTGGAGAAGGCGGGCATCGGCCACGTGCTCGCCCGCTCGCGGCTGGACGTCGGCGAGCTGATCGTCAAGCTCGTCTACTACTTCGTGCTGCTGATCGCCCTGCAACTGGCCTTCGGCGCGTTCGGGCCGGGCAACTCGGTGAGCCTGCTGCTCAACGACGTCATCGCCTACCTGCCGAGGATCGTCGTCGCGATCGTGCTCGTGCTGGTGGCCGCGGCGATCGCCAGGGTGCTGCGCGACCTGCTCACCTCCGCGCTCGGGCCGCGCCCCTTCACCCGCCCGCTGAGCACGCTCGCCTACGCGTTCGTGCTGGCGCTGGGCGTGATCGCCGCGCTGAACCAGCTAGGCATCGCGACCACGGTGACTCTGCCCGTGCTGATCACCGTGCTGGCCACGGTCGGCGGCATCCTCGTGGTCGGTGTCGGCGGCGGTCTGATCCGGCCGATGCAGCAGCGCTGGGAGGGCTGGCTGGACCGGCTCCAGACCGAGGCCAACACCTCGCGTGCCACGGCCGCCATGCAGGACATGCCCACCCCGGCCGCTGGAACCCCGATGCCCGGCGCGCCCGGTGGCACGATGCCGCCCGGCACCCCGCCGCCGTACGGTGACCAGCATCCGCCCAAGGACGCATAAGGGCGTCGGAAGTCACTTCTGAGGAATAGCCCCGGTGCGCGACACTGTTGGACTGAATCACGTAGAAGTCGTGCGCTACCGGGGTCGGTGAAAGTCCGAACCGGCGGTGACGGGGGAGACCCCGAAGCCCGCGACCCGCTGGCAGCCAGCTAGCGGTTGACCTGGTGTGAGTCCAGGGCCGACGGTGAAAGTCCGGATGGTAGGCAGCGCACGCGCGTGTTGACGGTGTGCGCTGCCCGCACGCCGTCCGCCGCGTTGTGCCGCCCCGGGACCGCAGGGGAGAGGAGAACGCGGTGGACGTGCTGGTCACAGAGGGCCTCACGCTGTTCGGGCAGAAGATCTCCTACGCCGAGCTTTTCGGTCAGCTGTGCGCGCTCGCGGTGGTGTTCCTCGCCCAGCGCCGCACGCTGTGGACCTGGCCCGTGCAGGTCGGCGCGACCGTGCTGCTGTTCGCGGTCTACCACTCCGCCGAGCTCGGCGGCCTCGCGACCCGGCAGGTCGTCATCTTCGCGATCTCGCTCTACGGCTGGTGGGCGTGGACGCGCAAGCAGGACCCGGTGTACGGCGTCGTGGTGCGCAAGGCGACCGGGGCCGAGCGCTTGGTGCTCCTCGGCGCGATGGTGGTCGGCACTGTGGCGGTGGCCCTTCTCCTGGACGCGTTGGACCAGTCCTGGGCGCCGTGGCCGGACGCGTGGATCTTCGTCGGCACCGTGGTCGCGTTCGCCGCGCAGGGCAGGGGACTCGTCGAGTTCTGGTTGGTGTGGCTCGCCGTGGACGCGGTCGGAGTGCCGTTGCAGTTCGCCTCGGGCCTGTACTTCTCGGCCGCCGTGTACATCGTGTTCTCGGTGCTCGTGGTGCGCGGTCTGCTCGATTGGATGCGAACGGCTGACCGCCACCGAGTCGCAGACACTGCTCTGAAGAGCTCTTGACCTGCGGGTAGCCGCGCGTGGACGACCTTGCCCGAAGAGGCCGCCTTCCTCGGGAAGGTCGCGGCGGGCTCGCGCCGGGTCAAGATCGACCAGATCGGCTCGACCGTGCAGGGCCGTCCGATCCAGCTCGTGCAGATCGCCGAGCCGGGTCCCCGGCCCGCACCGGCGACCGCGGCGGGCTCCGTCGTGCTGTTCATCTGTTCGCAGCACGGTGATGAGCCCGCCGGGCGTGAGGGCTGTCTGAGCCGCATCCGCGACCTCGCGTTCTCTCGCGACGCCGAGATCGTCCGGATGTTGCGCGCCACCACGGCGGTGTTCGTGCCGACCGCCAACCCCGACGGCCGCGTCGCGGACACCAGGGGCAACGCGAACGGCGTGGACATCAACCGCGACCACATCGCGCTGGAGACCCCGGAAGCGCGCGCGACCGCGAAGGTCTTCAAGGACTACAAGCCCGACATCGTCCACGACCTGCACGAGGACGGCACGACTCCGCCGTACTACGAGAAGGACGTGACGTGGTTGTGGCCGCGCAACCTCAACGTCGCCGACCGCGTGCACGACGAGTCGGAGAAGCTGTCGTGCGAACGCCGTGTGCAGATCGAGCTGGCCACGACCTTCAGCCGCAATCTGGAGCCCTTGAAGCGCAAGCTGGTCTACTTCGGTGGCGCGGACAACCAGGCGCCGAAGCCGGAGGAAGTGCTCAACCAGCCGCCGTGCGGGTACCGGCTCACGTCCGCGCAGTTCGCGCAGGTCCAGCAGAAGTTGGAGCTGCACGACGTGCACAGCTGGTCAACGGGCGGCGGGCGCTTCGTGCCACTGGCGCAGCAGGCTCGCGGGCTGATCCCGCTGTTGCTGGACGCGAAGGGCCAGTACAAGATCACCACGGCCGAGCGCGTCAGCACCTGCTGATGTTCTTGTGCCGCAACGGTCATCGCGCTGTGTTTCTGGTAGGTGAAGATGCGGGCATCATGGAGACATGGCAGACACTCAGGTTTTAGGCCGTTCGGTCGAGCGCTCTGAGGAGATCCTCACCCCGCAGGCGCTCGCCTTCGTCGCAGACCTGAACCGCCGGTTCCGGCCGATCCGAGACCGCCTGCTCGCCCAACGGGCGCAGCGGCGCGCGGAGATCGGCCGGACCGGCAGCCTCGACTTCCCCTCGGAGACGGCCTCGCTGCGCTCCGCCGCGTGGAAGGTGGCCCCCGCGCCCGCCGACCTGGTCGACCGGCGCGTGGAGATCACCGGGCCGACCGAGCGGAAGATGACCATCAACGCGCTCAACTCCGGGGCGCGGGTGTGGCTGGCCGACCTGGAGGACGCCAACACCCCGCACTGGGAGAACGTGATCTCCGGGCAGGTCAACCTGGCCGACGCGGTGCGCAGGAAGATCAGTTACAAGGCGCCCGGCGGCAAGGAGTACCGGCTGCGCGGCGACCGCGTCCCGCTGCCCGCGATCGTCGTGCGCCCGCGCGGCTGGCACCTCGACGAGCCGAACCTGCTCGTCGACGGCCACCCCGCGGTGGGCGCGCTGGTGGACTTCGGCCTGTACTTCTTCCACAACGCGCACGAGCTGCTGCGCCGCGACAGCGGGCCCTACTTCTACCTGCCGAAGATGGAGAACCACTACGAGGCCCGGCTGTGGAACCAGGTCTTCGCGCACGCGCAGGAGTCCCTCGGCGTCGCGCACGGGACCATCCGCGCGACCGTGCTGATCGAGACGATCACGGCCGCGTTCGAGATGGAGGAGATCCTCTACGAGCTGCGCGAGCACGCTTCCGGGCTCAACGCGGGCCGGTGGGACTACCTGTTCAGCGTGATCAAGAACTTCCGCGACGCGGGCGAGAAGTTCGTGCTGCCGGACCGCGCGTCGGTCGGCATGACGGCTCCGTTCATGAGCGCCTACGCCGAACTGCTCGTCGCCACCTGCCACCGCAGGGGCGCGCACGCGATCGGTGGCATGGCCGCGTTCATCCCCAACCGCAGGGACTCCGAGGTGACCTCGCAGGCGCTGGCCAAGGTGCACGAGGACAAGCAGCGCGAGGCGGCTCTCGGCTACGACGGCTCCTGGGTGGCGCACCCCGACCTCGTGCAGGTGTGCCGCGCGGTGTTCGATCCCGTCCTCGGCGACGAGCCCAACCAGCTCGCGAAGCGACCTCGTCTGCGCGCCGATGCCGCGCGGCTGCTCGACGTGGCGTCGACCCCGGGCCGCGTCACCGAGGCCGGTGTTCGCACCAACCTCAGCGTCGGAGTGCGTTATGTGGCTTCGTGGCTGCGTGGAACGGGAGCTGCGGCCATCGACAACCTGATGGAGGACGCGGCCACGGCGGAGATCTCGCGCTCCCAGTTGTGGCAGTGGCTGCGCTACTCCGTGCGCCTCAGCGACGGGCGCCGCGTGACCCCCGAGCTGATCCACTCCCTGCTGTCCGAGCAGCGCGCGGCCATGCGCGCCGAGCTGGGCGACAAGGCCTACGTGTCGGAGCGCTTCGCCGAGGCCGAAGAGCTCTTCGCCCGCCTGGTCCTCGACTCCGAGTTCGCCGACTTCCTCACCGTTCCCGCCCAGGCCCTGATCCGCTGACTTGGCAACGAAAAGGCGCCCCACCGGTGATTTCGGTGGGGCGCCTTCGCGCGTGAACGTCAGGCGACGCCGGAGTCCGAGGTCTGCGGACCCGCGGCCTGGACGTCGTCGATGCGGTACTTGCGCGCCGCCTCGACCACCTTGGACTGCTCGACCTCACCGCGCCGGGCCAGTGCGGCCAGCGTGGCGACCACGATCGACTCGGCGTCCACCAGGAAGTGGCGCCGAGCCGCCGGGCGGGTGTCGGAGAACCCGAAACCGTCGGTGCCGAGGGTGACCATGTCGCTGGGCACGTACGGCCGGATCAGGTCCGGGACCGCGCGCATCCAGTCCGACACCGCCACGACGGGGCCGGGCGCGTCCGCGAGCACGCGGCTCACGTACGGAACGCGCGGCGGCACGTCGGGCTGCAACAGGTTCTGCTTGTCGATCTCCACGGCCTCGCGGCGCAGCTCCGACCAGGAGGTCGCGGACCAGACGTCGGCCTGCACACCCCACTCCTCGTTGAGCAGCTCCTGCGCCTTGAGCGCCCACGGCATGGCCACACCGGAGGTGAGCACCTGCGCCTTGGGGCCGGAGCCCTCGGGCGCCGCGCGGAACTTGTAGAGGCCCTTGAGCAGGCCGTCCACGTCCAGGTTCTCCGGCTCGGCCGGCTGCACGTACGGGTCGTTGTAGATCGTCAGGTAGTACATGACCGACTCGGCGTTCTCGCCGTACATCCGGCGGAGACCGTCCTTGACGATGTGCGCCACCTCGAACGACCACGACGGGTCGTAGGCGATGACCGCGGGGTTGGTGTGCGCCAACAGGATCGAGTGGCCGTCGTTGTGCTGGAGGCCCTCGCCGGTCAGCGTGGTGCGACCCGCGGTGGCGCCCAGCACGAAGCCGCGCGCCATCTGGTCGGCCGCCGCCCAGAACGCGTCGCCGGTCCGCTGGAACCCGAACATCGAGTAGAAGATGTAGATCGGGATCATCGGTTCGCCGTGCGTGGCGTAGGAGGTGCCCGCCGCGGTGAACGACGCGACCGACCCGGCCTCGTTGATGCCCTCGTGCAGGATCTGGCCCTGCTCGCTCTCCTTGTAGGACAGCATCAGCTTGGCGTCGACCGAGGTGTAGAGCTGGCCGTTCGGGTTGTAGATCTTCTGCGTGGGGAACATCGAGTCCACGCCGAAGGTCCGCGCCTCGTCCGGGATGATCGGCACGATGCGCGGGCCGATCTCCGGGTCCTTGGCCAGGTCCTTGAGCAGCCGGACGAACGCCATCGTGGTGGCGACCTCCTGCTTGCCCGAGCCGCGCTTGAGCACGTCGTAGACCTTGTCGCCGGGCAGCACCAGCGGCGTGCTCTTGACCCGGCGCTCCGGCGAGTACCCGCCGAGCTGGCGGCGCCGCTCCTGCAGGTACTGGATCTCCGGGGCGTCGTCGCCGGGGTGGTAGTACGGCGGCAGGTACGGGTCGCGCTCCAGCTCCTCGTCGGTGATCGGGATGCGCTGGAGGTCGCGGAAGAGCTTCAGGTCGTTGAGCTTCTTCATCTGGTGCGTGGCGTTGCGCGCCTCGAACTGCGGGCCGAGCCCGTAGCCCTTGATCGTCTTCGCCAGGATCACCGTGGGCTGGCCGTTGCCCTCGGTGGCCGCCTTGTAGGCCGCGTAGACCTTGCGGTAGTCGTGGCCGCCGCGCTTGAGGTTCCAGATCTCCTCGTCGGTCAGCGGCTGCACCAGCTCCTTGGTGCGCGGGTCGCGACCGAAGAAGTGCTCGCGCACGTAGGCGCCGTCGTTGGCCTTGTAGGTCTGGTAGTCCCCGTCAGGGGTGGTGTTCATCAGGTTGACCAGCGCGCCCTGCTTGTCGGCGTGCAGCAGCGAGTCCCACTCGCGGCCCCAGATCACCTTGATGACGTTCCAGCCGGCGCCGCGGAAGAACGACTCCAGCTCCTGGATGATCTTGCCGTTGCCGCGCACCGGACCGTCGAGCCGCTGCAGGTTGCAGTTGATCACGAAGGTCAGGTTGTCCAGGCCCTCGGCCGCGGCGACGTGCACCAGGCCGCGCGACTCCGGCTCGTCCATCTCGCCGTCGCCGAGGAAGGCCCACACCCGCTGCTGCGAGGTGTCCTTGATGCCGCGGTTGTGCAGGTAGCGGTTGAACCGCGCCTGGTAGATGGCGTTCATCGGGCCGAGGCCCATGGACACCGTCGGGAACTCCCAGAAGTCCTGCATCAGCCTGGGGTGCGGGTAGGACGGCAGCCCGTTGCCCGCCCCGCCGTGGGAGAACTCCTGCCGGAAGCCGTCCAGCTGCTCCGCGGACAGGCGGCCCTCCAGGAACGCCCTGGCGTAGATGCCGGGGGAGGCGTGGCCCTGGATGAAGACCTGGTCGCCGCCACCCGGGTGATCCTTGCCACGGAAGAACCAGTTGAAGCCGACCTCGTAGAGCGCGGCGGAGGAGCCGTAGGTGGAGATGTGCCCGCCGACGCCGACACCGGGGCGCTGCGCCCGGTGCACCATGATCGCGGCGTTCCAGCGGATCCACGCCCGGTAGCGGCGCTCGGTCTCCTCATCGCCCGGGAACCACGGCTCGCGCTCGGTCGGGATGGTGTTGACGTAGTCCGTGCTCGTCAGCGACGGGATGCCGACGTGGTTCTCCCGCGCCCGCTCCAGCAGGCGCAGCATCAGGTACCGCGCACGCTGCTGACCTGCGCCTTCGAGGACTGAGTCGAAGGACTCAAGCCACTCGGCGGTCTCCTCCGAGTCGATGTCCGGGAGGTGTGCGGCCAGTCCGTCGCGGATGACGCGCACCCGCTCGGGGGCGCCCACCCCGGAGGGGCCGGTGTTGTGCGGGGCCAAGGGTTCTCCTCGCCTGCTGCTCGTGGTGTTCTCTCGATCCTGGTGGTTACCCGCCCATCCTCCCCCACGCTCGCGTGTGCGCGCACGCGTGGGAGTGCTACCCGCCGGTAACTGTCAATCAACCGATCGAGGCATGCCAGTGCACAACAGTTACGGCGTGTCCCGGTGTGGGCGGTTGCGGAACCGGGCATCTCCAGTGTTCGCTAACCGCGACCGATTTCACATCGAGGAGCGGCGGTCCACCAGGGGTCGCCGCCTCGGCGTAGTTGGAGGAGTGAGAAGCCGTGGTCGCCGCGGAAGACGCCGGCAAGGTCGGTGTCGCCGAGAAGCTCGGTATCGAACCGAGCACTGTCGTCCAGGAGTTCGGCTGGGACGAGGACGTCGACGACGACCTCAGGGCCGCCGTCGAGGAGCGTTGCGGGAGCGAGCTGCTCGACGAGGACGCGCAGGAGGTGGTCGACGTCGTGTTGCTGTGGTGGCGAGAGGACGACGGTGACCTCACCGACGATCTGGTCGACGCCATGAGCCCACTGGCCGACGAGGGCGTGATCTGGCTGCTCACACCGAAGCAGGGCAGGGACGGCCACGTCGAGCCCGCCGACATCGCGGAGGCGGCGCAGACGGCAGGGCTGTCCCAGACCTCGAACATCAGCGCGGCAGAGGACTGGCTGGGCAGCCGCCTGGTCACCTCGCGCTCGGCCAAGTCCAAGCGCTGAGACGGATCTCCACTGGGGCTAGGCTGCACGCAGCACCAGAGCGCGCAGCCTAGACCCTGGAGAGTGCCCGAGATGTCGCTTGAGGTCGGTACCGAGGCCCCGGACTTCACGCTGCCCGACGTGAACAAGGAGCAGGTCAGCCTGTCCTCGTTCCGTGGCGGGAAGAACGTTCTGCTCGTCTTCTACCCGTTCGCCTTCAGCGGGATCTGCACCGGCGAGCTGTGCCAGGTGCGCGACGAGCTGGCGGACTACCAGAACGACGACGTGCAGGTCCTCGGCGTGTCCGTGGACACCCCGTTCTCGCTGAAGGCGTGGGCGGAGAAGGAGGGCTACACCTTCCCGCTGCTGTCGGACTTCTGGCCGCACGGCGAGGTCGCCAAGGCCTACGGCGTGTTCAACGAGGGCGCCGGGTTCGCGGTGCGCGGCACCTTCCTGATCGACAAGCAGGGCGTCGTCCGCTTCGCCGAGGTCAACGCGCCCGGCGAGGCCCGCGACCAGTCCGGCTGGAAGCAGGCCGTCAAGGCGCTCGTCACCGCCTAGTACTCTCGCCTGCGGCGGCCTGTTCTGGCCGCCGCAGGTCGGGGCGCATAGCTCAGTGGGAGAGCACTCGCCTTACAAGCGAGGGGTCGTAGGTTCGAAACCTACTGTGCCCACCGATTTCGCCGACGCGGTCCGTGTGGTCACGGGCCGCGTCGGCCTTTTAGTCACTGCTTGGTGAACGTGCAGCCGGAGATCTTGACGTACTCGCCCTTTTTCGCGGTGAACCGGGATTTGCCCTGGCTGATGTTGTTCGCGATGATCGAGCCGAGTTCTCCGGAATCGTTGCGCATTCGCGCCCAGTAGCACATCGTGCTTCCGCCGTCGGACACGTAGGAGCCAGCGTCGATGTCGTCGCCGACCTTGTAGGTGCCCGCGCCCCAGGTCTGCTGCTGGACTGGTGCTTCCGTTGGGGTGACGGGAGCCTGCGTGGTCGTCGGGGTGACGGTGACGTACTGGGTCTGCGTCTGCGTGTACGTCGTGACCGAGGTGGTCGGTGCCGCGACGGGTGCTTGATCCTGCTTTCCGATGGCCGACCCCATACCGATCAGCAGCAGTCCCGCGAGCACGCCTCCGCCGATCTTCATCGCCTTGTTCATCGCGACCCCCTCGAAGAAATCGTTGAATTGTTTACCTCTTCGCTGGGGCGGGTCGATGTGTTTCCCGTTTTTCGTGCGACCACCTTTTCGGTGGACAAGTGCGTCTTGAGATGTTTTTGGATGCCGAATCGCGATCTGTGCCGTCTACGGCGAGGTCGTCGCGACCGGGGTAGGTTTCGGGGTAACCGGAAACAGGGGAAGTGAGATCGTGGTCCGCCTCGTGCTGATGCGCCTGGACCATCTGGCCGGAGTCCTGGCCCTGGGCAACAGAGTCTTCGATGTCACGGCGATGCCCTACACCTCGTGGTCGCTGTCGAGCGTGGCCGTTCACCTCGACGCGCAGCCGCTGGCCTGCTGGGTTGCGGAGAGCGATGAGGAGGTCGTCGGCTTCGTGCTCGGTTCGATGTCCTACGACGAGCGCGAGGACTGGGGCTACCTGGAGTGGATCGCGGTCGATCCGGCGCACCAGGGGCAGGGCCTGGCGGGGAAGTTGCTCGACGCGTGCTGCGGGGCGCTGTTCGCCGAGGGGGCGACGCGCATCGTGACGGACGTGGAGGCGAGCAACGTGGCCTCGGCGACCTTGATGCAGCGCAACGGTTTCAGTGATCGGGTGACCGTGACGCTGTTCGTGCGGCACGCGGAGCCGACGGGCGCGGTGCCTGGCAAGGCGCACCGCTCGACGAAGCAGCCGAGCGATCCGGCCAAGGCCCGGTTGCGCCGCGCGGCCCGCTCGGACCCCTGAGGTTCGCCGCGCTTCACCTCTTGGCGCCGCCTTCAACGCGCACACCTGCCGCAGCCGCAGGGTTTGCGGCACTTGAAGACCTCCGCCGCGAGGGTTCGCAGGTCTTCAAGTACCGCAGACCCCGGCTGTGGCGGTCTTCAACCGTGGCCTACCTGGCGTGGCGCTGGGGTTTGTGGGTCTTCAAGCACCCCGGACCGTCGGCGTGGCGGTCTCCAACGGTGGCCCACCCGGCGCGACGGCGGTGTTTGGGGCGGCGGTGATTGGAGCGCGTCGGTCCACTGGCGCGTCGGCTCGGTGGTCTTGGGGTGGTGATGTGGCCGGGTTTGTGGTGGTTGGAGACCGCTGCGGCGGGGGTTTGTGGGTCTTGAAGACTGTGGAACCTCGGGTGGGCCTGGGTGGCGGTGAACCCAATGCGGCATTGGTTACGTCTGGCGAAACAAATGCCACATTGGGTACGTCGCACGGTCGGGTGGGCGGGGTGGGTTCTGGCGGTGTGGGGGGTGGGGGCGGCATTGTGGGGGGATGACGTGGATGTTGTACGGCGCCAACGGGTACACGGGTCGCCTCGTCGCGAAGCTGGCGGTGGAGCGCGGAGAGCGGCCGACGCTGGCGGGGCGTTCGCGTGAGCGGGTGGCGCCGTTGGCGGCGGAGCTGGATTTGCCGTACCGGATCTTCGACCTGGCGGACGAGGACGCGACGCGCGCGGCGTTGAGCCAGGTGGACACGGTGGCGCACTGCGCGGGGCCGTTCACGGCGACGGCGGTGCCGATGGTGGCGGCGTGCGTGGACGCGCGGACGAACTACCTGGACGTGACGGGTGAGATCGCGGTCTTCGAGGACGTCTTCGGCTACCACGACGCGGCGGCGGACGCGGGGATCGTGCTGTTGCCGGGCAGCGGGTTCGACGTGGTGCCGACGGACTGCCTGGCGGCGCTGCTGGCGGCGGAGATGCCGGGAGCACGCCGGCTGGAGCTGGCGTTGTCGATCACCGGAGGCGCGAGCCCGGGCACGTTGAAGTCGGCGATCGGCTCGGCAGGGCAGGGCACGTTCGTGCGCGCGGCGGGCGGACTGCGGCGCATCCGCTCGGGACACCACGTCGAGGTGCCGTTCCCGTCGGGGACCGCGTCGGCGATGCCGATCCCGTGGGGCGACCTGGTGACGGCGCACCGCTCGACGGGGATCGAGGAGATCGCGACCTACTTCCGCGTGCCCAAGATGCCCGCGTTCGCACAGGATCTGGGCACCGCGATGCTGAAGCTGCCTGCGGCACAACAGATCGCGGCCGCGCTGGTGGAACGGTTCGTGCCGGGGCCCTCAGAGAAGACGTTGGGGCGCAGCCGTTCCGAGCTGTGGGGCCGCGTCACGGGCGCTGACGGCGAGACGATCTCGGCCACGCTGACCGGGCCGGGGCCGTACCCGATGACGGCCGACGCGGTCGTGCGCGCGGTGCACCGCCTGGAGTCCGGAGTCGTGCGGCCGGGAGCGCACACGCCCTCATCGGCCTTCGGAGCCGACTTCGTCCGCGAGCTCGACGGAGTCCAGGTGAGCGTCGCGCCCAGCTTTCTCTAGGGCTCGCGGAGCACGGGGACGCGGGCGGTGGTGAGCCAGCCGCCGTTCTCGCGGGGGCCTGCGGAGAACGAGCCGCCGAACACCGCGACGCGCTCGCGCATGCCGACCAGGCCGTGACCGCTGCCGGGCTGCCGAGGGGCGAGGTCGACGCCGCCGGTGTCGGACACGACGACCTCGGCGCCGGAGTCGTCGAGCCGGACCTCCACCCGCACGGCCGAGCAGCCGTCGGCGTGCTTCATGGTGTTGGTCAGCGCCTCCTGGACGATGCGGTACACCGCGACCTGCGCGCTCGCGGGCATGCGGTCGGGGTGGCCCTCCAACGCGTAGGTGACGGGCAGGCCCGCCGCCCGCGTCTGCTCGACGAGCTCGCCGAGCGCGGAGATCCCGGGCTGCGGGAACTCCTCAGCCAGCTGGTGCTCCGCGCGCAGCACGCCGAGCACCCGCCGGAGTTCGCCGAGCGCTCCGCGACCGGTGCTGGACACGGCTTCCATCGCGCCGAGCGCCTTCTGCGGGTCGACGCGGGCCACGCTCGTCGCGCCGTCGGCGAGGGAGATCATCACGCCGAGGCTGTGCGCCACGATGTCGTGGATCTCCCGCGCGATGCGGGTGCGCTCCGCCGCAACGGCCAGCTCGGCCTGACGTGCTTCGCGCTCGCGCGTGGAAGCCCGGTAAGCGCGCTGGTTGCGCAAGGTCAACCCGATCAGCCCAGCCATCGTGGCCATGCCGACCGGAGGAATGCCCAGGAAACGTGGAACAACGACGCCGAAGAGCGACTGCACCAGAATCCCGGCGACGACCACCGCCGTGGCCGCGTACGCCTCGCGGGACGGGCGGCGCAGCATGACGCTGTAGTACGCGAAGTACACCGCCAGCTCGCCGACCACGCTGACACCGAGCGCCCACTGCGAGCCGACGAGCACGACGAGCGCCGCGAAAACGGTGACCGGGGCCTTGCGCCACCACAGCAGCGGCAGCACCAAGGCGACCTGGAAGATCCACGGCAGCGCCGCCGTGCCGTACTTCGCCGCGGTCGCCGGAACGCCGATCACGGTGAGCAGCACGGGCGCCAGCACGTCCAACGCGAGCGGGTGGCGCGCGAGAACCCGGCGCACGCGGTTCACGAGCACACTGGACCTCCCCTGTCCCGGTACGTGTTACCAGAAGATCATTTCAGGGGGTAGTGCCAGGCGCGGTCCTCTCGCAGAGCGAAAAGCGTCGGCGCGCCAGGAGAACCCGGCGCGCCGACGGTGAACCAGAGTTCAGTCCATAGTGGACATATGGGGGAACAGGGCTACTTGTACGGGGCCGCCGCCTTGCCCGCCGCGTACATCAGCGCGGGCTTGATCTTCGGCCAGTGCGTGCTGTCCTGGCAGGAGTACTGCGGCAGGAAGCCGCTGCACGCGCCGGAACGCGCGCCGATCTCGAAGGTGTAGCCGGGGACGCCCAGCTTGTCGTACACCCAGTCGTCGGTGCCGCCGGAGGCCGCGTAGCCGACGACCTCGGGCGCGGTGCCGTAGGTGTAGCCGGTGATGCCCGCCATGTCCTTGGCCATCGCGCGGATCTTGGCGTCGTTGCCGGTCTTGGCGCCCGACTTGTGGCTCCACGGGAAGATGATCCCGTTGGTGTAGCTGTGCAGGGTGATCATCAAGCCCTTGGTGTCCGCGGACGCAGCGGTGTTGTCACCGTCGCCACGGGTGTCCGGGAAGATCTTGCCGAGCAGACCTTCCAGCGCCTTCGTCTCCACCTCGGAGGACGCGCCGGGGCCCCGGTAGATCTCGCTGCACGGGTCGGTGGAGGTGCCGCTGCCGCCGTAGTGCGTGTTGGAGTTGCGGTTCAGGTCGACGCCGGTCTGCCCGCCCCAGCCGCACGACGCGCCGTTGGAGTCGTTGCCGTTCTTGCGGTGCAGCTTCGGCGAGTTCCCGCCCTGCTGCACGATCTCCACGCCGTCGGGGTTCGTGATCGGCACGACCCACATCTCTGTGGAGTCCATGAGCTTGGTGACTTCGGCGTCCTTGCCGTAGTTCGCCGTGAGGTGGTCGATCCAGCGCCACGCCATGTCACCGGTGGTGATCTCGCGCGCGTGGATCTGCGCCATCAGGAAGAAACGAGGCTTGGCGGAGTTCGGCTTCTGCTCGCAGTCGCCCGCGTTCTTCTTGGTCAGGCAGATCGCGCGCAGGTCGTAGCCGCCCTTGCCGGTGGACTTGCGCCACGACTGCCCGTACGTCACCAGGCTGCTCAGCGCGGGGAAGTCCGTGGCGACCTTGTCCAGGTGCGCGTGCTGGGCGCGCACCGTGCGGTAGCCGCCGTAGAAGGTCTCGTCGGCGTCCGCGCGAGTGACCGGGCCCGCGTCGCGCTGGGCCTTCGGCGGCGCCCACTTCGGCGCGGGCATCACGGACTCGACGGTCGTGGCGAAGCCGGCGGCGCGGATGCGCTCGCCCTCGGCCCTGTCGCCGAGGACGAACAGGTCGTCCCCGTCGCGCTCCTCCAGCACGTCGGAGCCGAGGCCGAGCAGCCGCTCGGAATCCTTGACCGCCTGCTTCACGCGGTAGACGTACTGCTCCTGTGGCTGTTGGGCCACCTGAGTCTGGCTGTCGGTCTGCGCGACCGGCACCGTTCCGGTGTTCTGCGCCAGCAGCGCGCCGGTGACGGCGAGCGCGACGGCTATGCCCAGGATCGGGACACGGGACATGCTCTGTCCTTCCGCAGGGGGTAAGGCTTGCAGCGACGTTAAGCCGAACGGCGCACCGTCGCTAACCCTCCGAAAGAACCCTCTGTTTCACGGTTTTTGTGAAATCAGACGTCCTCGCGGTCCAGCGAACTCCCGTCCCAGGTCGTGTGCGTGCACGCGACACCGCCGCCGTTCTTCGGCCGCAGCACGTCGAAGATGTGCATGCGCGGGATCTTCGGCGACACGCCCCAACCACTGGGCCAGGTGATGATCCAGTCCATGTCCAGGTCGACCAGCAGCCCGAGCATCCTGGCGATAGTCGGATCGTCAAGCCGTTCAAATGCTTCGTCCAACAGCACGAGGCGAAGCGGCCCTGTGCCAATGCTCGATCCCGCAAGCGGATCTTCGGCCGCGCCCGCAGCGACACCAGTGCCAACAGCGTCGTAAAACGAAGCAGCAGCGGCGAAAAGGGTCACATAGGACACAAGGCGCGTTTCGCCCGAAGACAGCTGGCGGAGCCTGCGCACGCGCGGCTTGCTGTCCGGACCGTTGTCGCGGACCCGCACGGTGAAGGAGTACCAGGTGCGATAGTCCAGCGCCCGAGCCAAGATCTCCGCGTAGCCGCTGGAGTGCGCGTCCCGTTCGGACTCGATGCGCTCGGTGAAAGCCCTGCGCAGCAACGCGTCCTGCTCCTGGTCGCGGTCGGCGAACGGGGTGCGGACCAGTTCCAGCGCGTCCTTGGTGTCGGGGTCCAGCGCCGCCGACGGACGCCATTCGAGCTGCACGTGCACGCCCTGGCTGGAGCGCGCCTGGTCGAGCACCTCGTTCATCCGCTTGCACAGGTCCTCGGCGACACCGATCTGCGTGCGCAGACGCTCGGCGAGGTCGCGCATCAGGTAGTCGGAGAAGATGTCCTGGTAGCGCTCGCCGAGGTAGCCGCGCTGCTCCCCGAGCTTGGACGCCACGCGCGCCGCCGCGTCGGCGACCGGGCGCGGCCCCTCCTCGGAGGTCACGGTCACGGTGAGCACGTCCGCGACGGTCTCGGCGGTGATGTTGTGGCTGCCCGCCAAGGACGACTGGAGCGCCTGGAGCTTGCCGATCACGGTGCCTTCGCTGACCGGCCGCTTGTCCGGAGCCTCGCGCAGCGCCTCGAACGCGGCGCTCAGGTCCTCCAGTGACGGCTCCTCGGCGTCGGGCAGCGCGGCGGCCCACACGCCCGGCGCGGTGAGCAGCGCGCGGAACGCCTCGTTGGCGCGCTCGCGCTCGGCCTCTGTGCCGGATCGTTGCTGCTGCTTGGTTTCCAGCAGCGTCTCGACCTTCGTGGCCTCCTCGCGCACCGCGATCACCCGCTCGCGCGCGGCCGGGAGGTCCTTGCGCGCCTGGCGGTGCTCGCGCTCGACCTCGGTCAGCTGCGCGGCAATCTGCTGCGCCTCCCCGCCGATCGAGCTGGTCAGCTCTTCGAGCGCCCTGGCCTGCTCGCCGTACTCGGTGCAGCGCAGCTCCGCTTCGGCCTCGGCCTCCTCGCGGTCGCTCAGCGCCGCGTGGTGGTTGTGCAGCGCGTCGGCCAGCTGGTTCACCGTGCCCGCGCACCGCTCGACCAGCGATTCCCGGAGCTGCTCAACGGTTCCGCGCGCCTGCTCGGCCGCTCGGTAAGCCTGCTCCAGCGCGGCGGTCTCGTCGGAGAGCCCCGCCTCGGTCGCGGCCTGCGTCAGCTCAGTTCTCGTTGCCTGCCAACGCAGATCGGCTTCCTGGTGCTGCTCGCGCAGCGCCCGCGCACGCTGCTCGGCTTCCGCCGACGCCTCCTGCGCGCTGGCCAGCCGCGCGTGCGCGGTGATCAGGTCGCCGTCGTCGGGGAACGCGGCGAGGTGCTTTTCCCACGCCTTCACGTGCTGGCGCGCGGTTTCCACGGCCTGCTGCGCCTCGGCCCGCAGGCCTCGGAGCTGGTCCAGTTCTTCTTCCAGCTCGGCGATCCGCCGCCCCTGCGCGGCTTTGCGGGCTCCGGCGCCCAAGTACTCCGCCGCGTCCTTGTGCCAGGAGCCGGAAAGCGTTCCGGCGCGCCAGGTGCCGTCCGTGGAGACGGCGGTCGCAGCAGTGCCGGACGGCTCGATCGACACCGACTCCAGCAGGCGTTCGATCATCTCCGTCGGCACCGGGCACCCCGGCTCCGGCGCGGGGGTCAGCACCTCGGCGAGCGTGCGGCCGGGGAGCTGTTCCCCAGGGCTGGCAATGACATCCGCCTCGCCAGCGCCCGCGATCCGACCGTCCGCGTGCACCCACGCGGCGAGCAGGCCGCTGGACTGCAAGGCGGCTTCGAGGCCCGCGCGCTCAGCGGGGGAGAGGACCTGGCGGAAGTCCACCAAGCGGTAGAACTCCGCTCCAGCACCGGAATCGCGCTCGGTCAGCGTGCTTCGCGGTGGCACCGGCTCCTGGCCTTGGCGCAGGCCGCGCAGTTCGGTGTCGCGCTCGCCGATCGAGCCGCGCAGTTCACTCAGCCGCTGTTCGGCGTTGAGCACGTGCTGGCTCGCGGTGTGCAGGTGCGGACCCGCCCACTTGCGGATCTCCTGCGTCGCCCTGCGCCCGGCCGCGCTCTCCGCGACGAGCAGTTCCGGTCGCGGCAGGTGCGGAAGCTGAGTGATGTCCAAAGTGGACAGAGGGCCGTCCTGGGACCAGCGCTGCGCGGCCTCCGACCAGTCCTGCGCGGCCACTTCGACGCGCTGACCGGCCTCGTTGCGCCGCCCAGCCGACTCGGTCGCCGCGATCATCGCGTCCCGCGCCGTGCGGTGCAGCTGCTCCACGCGGTCCCGCGCGCGGTCGGACTCCAGGGCACGCTGGTGCAGCGTCAGCGTGAGCGCACTCCGTTGCCGCACAACGGCTGCGGCCTCTTCGGCGCGCTCACCGGCTTCGCGCAGCCCGGTCAGCAACGCGTCCGGGCTCAGCGACGGCAGTTCCCTGCGCTCGATCGGCAGCGCCTCAGCGTCGGGGTCCGGCTTCGCCCGCACGCGTGCCGTGACGACCTCAACGGCCGCAGGCGGAGCCTCGGGGGCCTGCACGGTCAGCGTCCGCTCCAGGCCCGCCGACGCCAGCAGTTGGCCCGCCTGCTCGGCGAGCCCGCCCGCCGCGGCGGTGTCCCGCTCCAGGCGCTCCAGGCTGCCCAGCACCGCGTCCACCGCGCGATCCTCTTGCGCGCGTTGGCGATTCGCGACCTCAAGTGCGCTCTCCGCACCCTTGCGCGAGGTCGCGACCAGGCGTTCGCGGTCCTGGAGGTCACGCAGCCCCTGGTATGCGGGCAGTGCCTTCAGCGCCTCGATGCGAACCTCTAGCTCGCTCTCGGTCTCCTCCAGCTCAGCGACCTTGGCCTCTGCCTCGGAGCGGTCCGAAGCGGAGGAGATCTTCCTGCGCTCCAAGCGGTTCAGCTCGGACAGCAGCGAGGTGAGCTTGCGCTGCGCGACCTCGGCCTGCTCGGCGGCCTTGCGCACCTCGGTCAGCGCGTAGCCGGAGTAGGAGTTGAGGAACGTGCCGAGCGCGGAGTCCGCGGTGCTCAGCCGGACGATGTTCTCCCGGATCGACTCCAGGTCGTCGAAGGAGGTGGCCAGCCGCTCGATCAGCGCGGTCTCCAACGGCGGCAACGCGTCGGAGAGGATCTGTTCGAGCTGACCCTCCAACACCTTCAGGCCGACGTCGGGGTTGCGCAGCGTGCGCTGGAGGTGCAGCAGGTCGGAGTAGCGGTCGGCCGGAACGCCGTACACGGTCTCGGCGATCTTCGCGCGGAAGGACGCCTCCTCCAGCACGCAGTCCGCGCCGATCACCTCGCGCAGCTGCGCCGGGCCGAGCGGAACCCGTTCCGCCCCGACGAGCTGCAGGTTGCGGCCGACGCGCGCGGAGGTGATGAAGCGCCACGAGTCGGTGACCTGCTGCGAGGTCTTCGACGCCTTCACACCGATGCCGCAGGTCAGGTACTCGCCCTCCCCGCGCTCCAGCTCCACCCACGCGTAGCCGATCCGGTTCGGGCCGCCGGTGTAGTCGTCGAGCATGAGGCGCCGGATGCTGACCGTGTCGAAGCCCTTGGAGCCCATCTGCCGCAGCTCACCGTCCAGGCACAGCGGCAGCAGCAGCTCCAACGTCCGGGACTTGCCGGAACCGTTGGTGCCCTGGAAGATCACCCGGCCGCCGGAGAAGTCGAACTCCTGCTCGGCGTACTGCCAGATGTTGACGATGCCACCACGGTTGAGCCGCCAGCGGTTCACGTGCTCTCCTCATCAAAAAGCGACCAGCTTGGCGTCTGGACAACGGGTTCGGGGGTTTCCTCGACGCTCTCACGCCCAGGGGAAGCGTCGGGGTCGGGGACCCAGCGGTGCGCGGCCGGGCTGATCAACCACGTGCCCTCGTCCTGCTGCACGGCCAGGCTCAGCGCCGCCAGCAGCTCAAGGACTCCGTCGACCAGCTCGTCCACGTCCTCGGTCGCCTGCTTGGACCACGCCGACGGGTAGGACTCGACCAGCTCGGCGCAGACCTCGCGCACGCGCAGCCTGCTCACCTCGGTGCGACCGTCCGCGCGAGGTTCCTCTTCCTGGTGCAGCAGCTCGGGAAGCGACAGCAGCGCGACTCGGGCGACGGTGCCCATGCCGGGGAATCCGAGGTCTGTCAGGTATTCCTCGGGATCGGTCACCGCGACGCCCTCAAGGCGGACCTCGGCGACCAGCCCGAAACAGCGCTCCAGCAACAGCGACTCGCGCTTGTGATTGCGCTGCAACCAGACCCGCTGCGCCTCGGGCAGATCCGCGTGCAGCACAACTGGATCTTCGACGAGCCTGCGCCGCACCGCGTGCTCGACGCCGCGTTCTCCGCCGACCATGCCGGTGCTCGCCGAAGCCGTGATCAGCTCGTCCGGCGTCTCGACCTCGCCGACCGGCCCGGCGAGCAGGTGCCCGAGCAGGTCGGTGTCCACGGTGATCAGCGCTTCGCTCGGAGCTTCACCGGTCCACGGCGCCACCGAACCCTCGGTCTCGGTGATCACGCCGAGCGCGACGAGGTGGCGCAGCGCGGCCGTGAGCGCGCGCCGGTCGGGAAGGCCGTCGGAGACCTCGATCCCGGCCTCAACGGCAGCCGCGCGGACTTCGGCGACGAGCCGCGACAGCAGCACCTGGCGGCCGACGCCGATCAGCGCGGCCATGCTCAGCGCGAGGTAGGCGTAGCCGCGCGGGGTCAGCGACTGCTCGCCGCGAGTGACCTGCGGGCCGGGGCCCGACTTGTACAGGCGAGCGAATTTCCGTTGCACCACAAGGCGATAGCCCAGCAGCGACGAGAACAGCTCCTGCAACGCGACGCGGTGCCGGAAGACCAGCGGGAGGAGGTCGCCGTCGTGGCTGTCCACTCGCAACAATGGACGGCGGAGCAGGGTCCGCGCGCACCGCACCACGTTCGCGGCGTCGATGTCCGACAGCCCGTCGAGCACCGCGACTGCCGCCGCGGAGCCCCGCTGTCTGGTCGCAGTACTCATGAGGAGCGCACCTCGGGCTGTTCGGTGGTGAGGGCGACGCGCGCGCCGTGCAGCGTGAGGACTCCGCTCACCGTCTTGATGCGGGTCGGCTCCTCCTCGGTGGGCTGGAGCGTCAGGCGCAGCCCGCGCACGGGATCGGCGGCCGAGCCCTGGTCGGTGTCGCGCTCGCGCTGCGCCATCGCCAGCGTCAGCAGCTCGCAGAAGACGCCGAGCGCGTCCGAGGACAGCTCCGTCTCCTCCAACTTCGGCGCCGCCGCCGCGAGCTCGAAGACCGCCGCAGCACGCCGCTGATCGGCCTTTCGTGCTTCTGCCAGAAGGGTTTCCTGCGTGAACGGGTCGTCCAGGATGCGTGACGCGCGACCGCGAGCACCACGATCACCGCGGCTCCGGACGCTGACCGTCACGTCCACGACCGGACCGTCGCGCCAAGGCGTGTGCTCGTCGTCGCCGTCGTGCTCCGGCGCGGGCAGGAGGTGCCGCGAGGAGTAGAGCCCGAAAGCCGCCGCGTAGATCGAATGCGCCTCGGCGGGCTCCGCCCAGTCGAACCAGGAGGCCAGCTCCAGCAGCTCCGAGCGCCTGCCGGGTAGCAGCCCGCCGCCCGCCGTCGCGCGCTTGACGCTGGCCAGCAACGAGCCGATCGCGCGCGCCGTGGCCTCGCGCAGCGCCGTGACCTGGCTCGGCCGCCCCGGGCGGTCCACGAACCAGTCCGTCAGCTCCTGCCAGTCCGTCCGCGACCGGCCCCGCGCGCGCTCGACGGCGCCGCCGAGCTGGTCGTTCGGGCCGAGCAGCCGCAGCAACTCGCTCCGCCCGCGTGCCAAGCCCTTCAGCGAGTCAGCGATGGTCGGGGTGTGCCGGAGCACGTCCTCGACGACCATCTGGATGTACTCGACGAGCAGGTTGCGGAAGCCGGAGATCTCGTCCGGCTCCAGGTTGTGCCTGGTCACGACCTGGCCGAGGTAGGCGTAGAAGTCGCGGACCGTCACGGCCAGCTCGGCGTGCTGGAGGAACAGCGTGGTGACCTGCTCGGCCAGCTCCTCGCGCGCCCGCTTGGCCACCGAGCCACCCTGGCGCTCCGCCGTGATCGCCTTTGACAGCGTGCCGCCGAGCTGGGTGAGACCGCGCTCGATCGCGGGCAGCAGCTCGCGGGAGACCTCGCGCGCGCCCTCGGGCACCCGCAGCAGCTCGTCCACGTCGCGCTGCACGCGCACGGCGAGCTTGTTCACCTGGTAGCGGAAGGCGCCGCGGACGAACTCGGCGATGCTGGAGGCGATCGTTTCCCGCCGCCCCTTGACCAGATTCCCCCAGTCGTGGAGCCGCTTGAGCCGGTCGGCGATCACCTCGGGATCGGACTCGCCCGCCTCGATCGCGCCCTCGCGCTCCAGCGGGGCCAGCGCCGCGGCGACCTCGTTGGGTGAGAGGTCCGGCAGCAGCGTCGCGGTGAACAACCGCATGATGGCCAGGTAGCTGCGGCGATGCTCGGCCGTCAGGTAGGCGTACAGGGCCAGTCGGGGCTCGGCCTCGTGGTCCGCCCCGGCCGCCTCGCCCGCGCGGTCCGGCAAGCTGGTCTCGGTGTCGATCGTTCGCCCCTCGTGCCCGGCACTCACTTCGCCGCCACCTTAACCCGCTCCCCGACAGCGCTCGCACGAGCGCTAACGTGCTCGCACTCGTCACGCAGTGCACCACCGGGAGGCCCAGTTGAGCGCGGCTCGCGCGATCGGTCTGTTGCTCGGAGTCGCCGCCGACGCCGCGCTCGGCGATCCCCGCCGGGGACACCCCGTCGCCGCGTTCGGCCGCGCCGCGCAGTCCTTGGAGCGCGTCGTCTACCGCGACAGCCGCGGCGCCGGAGTCCTCTACAACGCCGTGCTGACCGGCGGCGTCGTCGCGCTCGGCGTCGGCGTGGAGCGGCTCGGCCGGGGACGGCCCCTCGTGCAGGCGCTCGGCACGGCCGCCGCGACGTGGGCGGTGCTCGGCGGGACCTCGCTCGGCGCGGAGGGCACCGCGATGGCTCAGTCCCTCGACGGCGGCCGGCTCGACGAGGCCCGCGACCGCCTGCCCAACCTGTGCGGTCGCGAGCCTCAGCTGCTGGACAACCAGGGCCTTTCGCGCGCGACCGTGGAGTCCGTCGCGGAGAACACCTCCGACGCCGTTGTCGCTCCGCTGCTGTGGGGCGCGGTGGCAGGAGTGCCCGGTCTGCTGGGTTACCGCGCGATCAACACCCTCGACGCGATGGTCGGCCACCGCTCGCCGCGCTACACGAACTTCGGCTGGGCCTCGGCGCGGATCGACGATGTGGCCAACCTGGTGCCCGCCCGCGTCGCGGCCATGCTCACCTCGCTGTGCGCGCCCGTCGTCGGCGGCTCCGCGCGCGGGGCTTGGCGGACCTGGCGGCAGGACGCTTCGGCCCACCCCAGCCCCAACGCCGGGCAGATCGAGTCGGCCTTCGCGGGCGCGCTCGGCGTGCGGCTGGGCGGGCGGACGGTCTACGGCTACGGCGCTGAGGAGCGGCCCGTTCTCGGCGAGGGCCGCACGCCGGACTCCGGTGACGTCACGCGCAGCGTCGAGCTGTCGCGGGTGATCGGCACGGCGACTGCGGCGGTGTCAGCGGTGGCTTCCGTAGCGATCAGCTGGCTTCGTCGCCGTCGCTGATCCTTCTTCTGCTGCAAGCATTTCCTGCACAGTCATCTTGCGCGGCTGATCAGGATTCGCTTCCCGGTAAGCGAAGTAGCACATGCCGAGGATCGCCATCACGCCGAAGCCGTACCACTGCAAGGCGTAGGAGAAGTGCGGTCCGGCGTCCAGGTTGGGCAGGGGCAGCGGCCCACGCACTCCGGGCTGCCCCGGGTTGAGCTGCACGAAGCCCGGCTCCAGCTGCACTCCGGTCGCGGCGGTCACCGCGGCCGTGCTCACCGAGTAGACCTGCTTGTGCTTGCCGACGTTGACCATCTCGCGGGTCTCCCCGCCGCCCCCGTCGACGCGCAGCCTGCCCACGACTGTGACCTCACCGCTGGGCGGCGCGTCGTAGTCGGGGATCTGCACGCTGTTGACCGGCCGCTCGAAACCCCGGTTGACCAGCACCGTTCTGCCGTCGTTGAGGCGCATCGGCGTCAGCACCTCGAAGGCCGCCTCGCCGAGCACCGTGCGCAGCCGCGCCACCGTCTCGGCTTCGGCGAGGTAGGTGCCCGTGAGCCGCACCTGGCGCCACTCGTTCGTCGGCGCCGGGCGCTCGTAGGCGATCACCGGGGCCGTCTCCGAGCTGCTCACGTTGGCGATCAGCAGCTGCTTGCGGTCGTGCTGGTCGAACTGCCACGGCCCGAGCAGCAGGAAGCACGCCGCGGAGAACATCAGCACTCCAGCGATCAACGCCAGCCAACCCGGCCGCAGCAGAAACTTCCAACGCACGGGCACCACGGTATGCGTAGTTCAGCTACGAGCCGCCGCCAGGGCTCGCTCCGTGTAGGAACGGCCGAACGCCGCGACGTGCACGAGCAGCGGAAACACCTGGTGCAGCGCAACACGATCACGCCAACCGTCAGCGAACGGGGCCACCTCCAGGTACGCCCCGCGCACCCGCTCCAGATGTGGGCAACCGAACAGTTCGAGCATCGCCAGATCGCTCTCCCGATGCCCTCCGTGCGCCGCCGGATCGATCAGCCAGGCCCTGTCGCGCCCCCAGTGCACGTTCCCGTTCCACAGGTCGCCGTGCACCCTCGCTGGCGGTTCGTCCGGTGCTTCCCAACTCCGGTCGAAGACCCGGGCTTCTTCGTGGCTGAGGTGTCCTCGGTCCACCGCCATGCGCACGTAGGGCTCCACGCGGTGGCTCGCGTAGAACTCCGCCCAGCTGTCGCACTCCTCGTTCCGCATCGGCACCGGCCCGATCCACGCGTCACGCGGCCCTTCTTCTGGCGGGCAGCCGTACTTCGCCGCACCCTTCGCGTGGATCTCCGCCAGCGCCCGCCCCAGCTCTTCGGCCGCGCGCTCGTCCGGCTCGCCCGGGTCGAGGTACTCCATGACGATCCGGTCCTCGTCCCACTCGAAGACCTCCGGCACCGCTGTGCCCAGCCAGGCCAGCGAGGCAGCTTCCGCCCAGGCCCCGTTGCGCTCCGGGACGGTTCTTTCCTTGACCGCCACCGTGCGGTTGTTCCAGGTCGTCCGGTAGACCGTTCCGCTCGCCCCCGAGCCGATCGGGATCACAGTCGCTCCTTCACCCACCGCACCAACCCCGGCGAGGCCGCTTCGATCATGCCCAGCACCTCGGTGAAGCCCTCGTCGCCGCCGTAGTAAGGATCCGGCACGTCCAGATCCGTGCCTTCCGGAGCGAACGACCTCAGCAGCCGGATGCGCTCCGGATCGTCTGCCAACCGCCTCAGCTCGCGCGCGTGCCCCGCGTCCAACGCCACCAACAGGTCCGCGTCCAGGTGCTCCGCGCCCACCTGCGCCGCCCTGTGCGCCGTCGGATACCCGTTGTCCCGCAACGTCGCCCCCGCCCGCGAGTCGATCTTCTCGCCCACGTGCCACGACCCGGTGCCCGAACTGCTCACCCGTACCCGGTCGTCCAACCCCTCGCGCCTCAGGTGCTCCGCGAAGATCAGCGCCGCCATCGGGGACCGGCAGATGTTCCCCGTGCAGACGAAGCAGACGTGCAGGCCCATCTCATCCGTGCTCACCCTCGTAGTCTCCCCGAACGAGCGTGTCCTACCGGCCTGAGGCCGTGAGTCAGTCTTTCTCCGACGCCTTCACCAGGTGCAGTGGTTCGTCGTAGTTCCACTTGATCAGCAGAGGTTGCTTCGGCCGCACTCGTGCGGCAGCGGATGCCGCGCCTTCCTGGATGTAGGGGAAGACCGCAGGTACGACCGACTCGTCGATGAAGCTGCCGATCACGTCCTCGCTCGCGTCGTCGGGCAGCGGTGCCACGGCAAATCTCGCGATGTGTGTCATGAAGACGAGGAGGTCGTCGTCGTAGACCTCGGACAGGACACGGAAGAGCCCGGCTTCACCGTCGACCCTGTATTGGAAGCTCAGCTGAAGGGGGCTGCCGGGTGCGGGGGAATCCAGCGGTTCGACAGTGGCCTGAAAAGACACGCATCGCACATATTCGGGCCAAGCACTCGGTTTAGTCACCCTGCGCTCCCAGCAATACCGGCTCCGACGACCATCCCGCGTTCTTGATCGGCAGTTTTCTCACACGCGGTTGCTCGGCGCGTACGTGCGCCACCGTCACCGGGACGTTCACGGGCTCGGCGGTGTCCCGCACGAGGTGCTCCACCGAAGCGCCGACAGCCATGGCGTAGCGCCGCAGTGTGGAAAGCCTTGGGTCGGTGCTCATCGACTCGATGTCGGAGACCACGCTCTGTGAGCGACCCATCAATTCCCCGAGTTGCGTCTGCGTCAAACCGCGACGCTTGCGCAGCGCCACCAGGGCCGCCACCCAGTCGTAGTCGGCCTCGACGAGTTCGGCGGCGAGGCGCTGCTGGTCGTCCTCCTCGTCGAACCCGAGGAGCAGATCAAGCTCGTCCACGGCCCCTCCCCTGCAAGTATCGGTTATAGCCGATACTACTCCGAGCTGTAGGCATGCCACCACACGTTCCTCAGCGACGCCTCGTCGATGTCTCGGTTCTGCTGCTCCATGCTCCTCTTGATGTTGAACCGCAGTCCGAGCATGACGCGCTCGGTGTACAGCCTCAGCGGTTCGCTGTAGTACAGGCGCCAGTGCGTGCTCTCGAACAGCCATCGCAGTTCGTTGCTGTCCGGACGACGTGCCATCCGGGTCTTCGCATCGGCCGGTGGGACCAACTGGCCAAGCGCGGCTCTCTTGATCTTCAGACGGATCGTGGCAATGAAGTCGTTGCGCGCGGCAATGCCCTCAACCGCCGCGATGGCGCTCGCGTGCTCGCGGATCTCGGCCATCGGGATGTTGACTCCCTCGCGCTCGTAGAAGCGCCAGGTGCCGCCGCCGTTGTACGCGAAGGAAGACCTGGTCGACACCGATTCCCCCTCAGAAATGCGCGCGACTCGTGCTCGCCGTCGAGGACTCCAGTATCTCTCGTGCGTCTTGTGTGGGTTTGTCTAGACGGCTTGATGGCGAGCGGAAGAAGTAGACGACGGAAATTGTTGCGGCAGTGGCAAAAATGATCACGTAGATGTTGCCGAGGAGGAAGGCGGCGGGGCCGTCGGTGAGCACGGGCGGCGCGGTGACGCTGGGGTCGGGGGCGGCGAGCGCGTGCAGCTTCGGGAACGTGAGCGCGAACAGCGGCGCGAGCGCCCACCACGACTTCCGCACGGCGATCACGGCGAGCGGCACGATCCACACCCAGTGGTGCCCCCACGACCACGGCGAGACGGTCGCGGCGCACAGGCCGCACAGCGTCACGGCGAGCAGTTCCTCACCGCGTTGGCTGGCCCACGCGGCGATGGCGAGGGTGCCGATCGTGACGACGGCGGCCAGGACGATCCACAAGCCCTGGCTTTCGGCGGAGACGCCGAAGGCGCGCAGCAGCATTCCGCGCAGTGACTGGTTGTGCACGGCGGCGGGGTTGGGGAATACGCGCGCGGCGTCGGTGAAGGTGCCGCCGAACCAGAAGCGCAGGGAATCCTTCGGTAGAAACAGGAAGCCCGAGGCGATGGTGCCCGCGAATCCTGCCATCGCGGTGGCGGCGGCGCGGAATCGGCGAGTGATGACGAGGTAGGCGACGAAGAACAGCGGTGTGAGCTTGATGCCCGCGGCGATGCCGACACCGATTCCCTTGGTGCGCCGGGAATCGTCGCGGAGCAGATCCCACAGCACGAGCGCGAGCAGCGCCAGGTTCACCTGGCCGATCGAGTGCGTGAGGCGGACGGACTCGGTGAGCAGCAGGGGAGTGGCCATCAGCAGCGTGAGCGCGACGGCCTTCCGCTTGTCGAGGGCGCTCCACGACCGCGACAACGAGTACGTCAGCAGCGCGTAGTTCCCCAGTGCCGCAAGGGATTGCGCGACGATCATCGGCATGAGCGCGAGCGGCACGAAGATCAGGGCGGCGAACGGCGTGTAGGTGAACAGCAGCCCGGCGAACAGCTCGTTCTCGTACACGGGAGCCCCGTCGAGCACTGCCTGCCCGCCCGCGCGGTACACGCCGAGGTCGATGGCGAAGCCGGAGATGGTCCTGACCGCCATGGCCAGTCCGACGAGGTGGACGAGGACGGGGAAAGCGCGCTTCATGAGATGGGATTCGCCTTCGGACGGGGGCTGCTTCGGCGAAACCCAGCTTCGAGCAGTCGCGCGTTCAAGTGCTCCGGGAAAGCCCGGATATGTCAGCGCCCGCGACCCTGAGAAATTATTTCCGCCACCCGAGGTTTGCCGCTGTTGGTGACACCGTCAGGCGGGGTTTGTCGTACTTGAAGACTGCCTAACCCTCGGGCCTGCGAGGCCGTGCTGCCCAGCGTCCGTGGTGTCCCGGGCGCAGTGCATAGACTTTCGCGCTGATGAGCGGAAACGTGGACCGGGCGGCCCTGCGCCACCACGGCGATGTCGAAGCCCTGCCCGGGCTCGCCGACTTCGCCGTGAACGTGCGCGCCGACCGGCCGCCGAGGTGGCTGCACGAGCGCCTCGCCGCCGCCCTCGACGAGCTCGGCCGCTACCCGAGCGCACAGGACGACGCCGCGGCGAGGGCGAGCGCCGCCGCGCGTCACGGCCGCCGACCCGACGAGGTCCTCGTGCTCAACGGGGCGGCCGAGGGATTCGCCTTGCTGCCAGCGCTGAAGCCGCGCTTGGCCGCTGTGATCCACCCGTCCTTCACCGAACCCGAGGTCGCGCTGACCGACGCCGGTGTGCCGGTCACACGCGTGGTGCTGGACGATCACCGGCTCGCCTCCGCGCGAATCCCCGATGAAGCCGACCTCGTCGTGCTCGGCAACCCGACCAACCCGACGTCCGTGCTGCACCCCGCCGAAGCGGTGCGCTCGCTCGCTCGTCCCGGCCGGGTGCTCGTGGTGGACGAGGCGTTCGCCGACACGATCCCCGGCGAGCCCGAGTCGCTTGCCGGAGACACCACGCCCGGCGTGCTCGTCCTGCGCAGCCTGACCAAGACGTGGTCCTTGCCCGGCCTGCGCGCTGGATATGCGTTGGGCGAGGAGGAACTGCTCGCGAAGCTCGGGTTGCACCGTCCACAGTGGCCGGTCAACGCGCTCGTGCTGGAAGCGGTCCGCGCGTGCTGCGAGCCGGGAGCCGTCGCCGAGGCCGAGGCCGTCGCGCGCGAACTGGAGGACCACCGCGCCCAGTTCGCCAAGGCGCTCGCCGAACTCCCCGGCGTGAGCGTGGCCGAGCCCGCTCGCGCGCCCTTCCTGCTGCTGCACGTCGTCGGAGCCGCTGCGCTGCGAGAACGCTTGCGTGACAAGGGTTTCGCCGTGCGGCGCGCCGACACCTTCCCCGGGCTGACCCCGGACCACCTGCGCGTGGCCGTGCGCGCACCCGACCAGACCGCCCCGTTGCTCGCCGCGCTGCGCGAACTACTAGAGGAGCCCGTCCCATGAGCGCCACCCTCGCCGAGGTGATCACCGCGCTGGAGCGGGCCTACCCGCCCGCGCTCGCCGAGTCCTGGGACGCGGTCGGGCTCGTCTGCGGCGATCCCGCCGAGCCGGTGCGGTCCGTGCTCATCTGCGTCGACCCCGTCGAGTCCACTGTGGACGAAGCGTTGGAGCTGGGCGCCGACCTCGTGCTGGCCCACCACCCGCTGCTGCTGCGCGGGGTGAACGGGGTGCCCGCCAGCGACCCCAAGGGCAGGCTCGTCCACCGCCTGATCCGCGCGGGCGCGGCGCTGTACTGCGCCCACACCAACGCCGACTCCGCCGACCCGGGGGTCTCCGACGCGCTGGCCGAGGCGATCGGCCTCATCGACACCGTCCCGCTCGAACCCCGGCCGGACGCACCCAACCTGGGGCTCGGACGCGTGGGCGAGCTGCCGGAAGCGGAGCCGTTCGCCGCGTTCGTCGACCGCGTGGCCAAGGCACTCCCGGCCACCGCGTGGGGCGTTCGGGCCGCGGGCGACGCCGAGCGGATGATCAGGCGGGTCGCGGTCTGCGGAGGCGCGGGCGACTCGATGCTGGGCGCGGCGACGAAGTCCGGGGCGGATGCCTATGTGACGGCCGATCTCCGCCATCACCCGGCGGGCGAGCACCTTGAGAAGGGCGCGCACCTGCCCGCGCTGGTCGACGTCTCGCACTGGGCGAGCGAGTGGCCGTGGTGCGAGCAGGCGGCGCGCGTCATCCGCGAAACCTTCGGCGGTAACGTCGCAGTCCGCGTCTCCGCGCGCCGCACTGATCCGTGGACGCTCGCAGCGTCCAGTTAGACACAGCCCCGCCTCGCCAGACCTCTTGATCACAACTCCATTTGGGGGAGCACTCCGTGAAAGCAGCACCCGCCGTCCAGCGCCGCCTGCTCGACCTGGCCGAGGTCGACACCGAGCTCGACCGCGTCGCCCACCGCAGGCGGACCCTGCCGGAGCTGGCCGAGATCGTCGAGGCGGAGCAGGTGCTGAGGGCCAAGCGCGACGCGGTGGTCGCCGCCGAGACCGCGCTCGGTGACCTGGACCGCGACGTGAAGCGCCTGGAGACCGAGATCGACCAGGTCCGCGCGCGGGCCGACCGCGACCGCAAGCTGCTCGACGACGGCGTGCCCGCCAAGCAGGCGGAGAACCTCAACCACGAGCTGGAGACGCTCAAGCGGCGCCAGGGCGTGCTGGAGGACGAGTCGCTGGAGCTGATGGAGCGGCGCGAGGCCGTCGAGCAGGACGTGAGCTTCGCCAAGGGCGAGCTGAGCACCGCCGAGGACAAGCTCTCGGACGCGCAGGGCCGCCGCGACCAGGTGTTCGCCGACCTGGAGACCACCGAGGCGCGCTCCGGCGACCGCCGCAAGACCGTGCTCACCGAGCTGCCGACCGAGCTGGTCACCCTCTACGAGCGCATCCGCTCCAACAAGGGCACCGGTGCCGCGCTGCTGCGCGCCCGCCGCTGCGGGGCCTGCCGCCTGGAGCTCGACCGGACCGCGATCAGCGACCTGCGCACGGCCGCCGCCGACGAGGTCGTCCGGTGCGAGGAGTGCGGCGCGATCCTGGTCAGGACCTCGGAGTCCGGTCTGTGACCACGCGCGTCGTCGTCGAGGCGGACGGCGGTTCGCGGGGCAACCCCGGGCCCGCCGGGTACGGCGCCGTCGTCCTCGACGCCGCGACGGGGGAGGTGCTGGCCGAGCGCTCCGAGGGCATCGGCGTCGCCACCAACAACGTCGCCGAGTACCAGGGCCTGATCGCCGGGCTCACCGCGGCCGCCGAGCTGGGGCCGGGCACCGAGGTCGAGGTGCGGATGGACTCCAAGCTGGTCATCGAGCAGATGGCCGGGCGGTGGAAGGTCAAGCACCCCGCCATGCAGCCGCTCGCCGCCGAGGCGAAGCAGCTCCTCGCGCGCCTGGGCCGGGTCCGGTGGACCTGGATTCCGCGCGAGCGCAACAAGCGCGCCGACCGGCTGGCCAACCTCGCGATGGACGCCCAGGCGGGCAAGGTTGCCGAAGGCGAAGAGGCCAAGCCCGTCGCGACCCCGTCGTGGACCGGCGCGACCGGCGTCCCGACCAGGCTGATCCTGCTCCGGCACGGTCAGACCCCGCTGTCGGTGGAGCGCCGCTACTCCGGGCGCGGCGACGCCCAGCTGACCGAGGAAGGCCGCCGTCAGGCCGCCGCCGCCGCTCAGCGGCTGGGCAAGCTGACCGACGTGGCCGCGGTGGTCAGCTCCCCGCTGTCCAGGGCCGTCGACACCGCGCGCGGTGTGGCCGACGCGCTCGGCGTGGAGCCGGTCGTGCTCGACGGGCTGACCGAGACGGACTTCGGTTCCTGGGAGGGCCTGACCTTCGCCGAAGCCGCCGAGCGCGACCCCGAGGCGCACCGCGCCTGGCTGTCCGACACCTCGTTCGCCCCTCCTGGCGGTGGGGAGAGCTTCGACGCCGTGCACCGCCGCGTGCGCCGCTGCCGCGACGACCTGATCGCCAAGCACGGCGGCTCGACGATCGTGGTGGTCAGCCACGTGACGCCGATCAAGACGCTGCTGCGGATGGCGCTGGACGTGGGCCCGTCGCTGCTGTTCCGGCTGCACCTCGACCTGGCGTCGGTCTCGATCGCCGAGTTCTACTCCGACGAGCACGCCTCGGTGCGCCTGGTCAACGACACCTCGCACCTCGGGTGATCGTCCCGGGTGCGTAGGCTGGTGCCCGGATGAGTCGGCCGGGCGGCCGCGTCGGCGGGGGAGACCCCGCCGCCGAGGAAAGTCCGGGCTCCGCAGGGCAGGGTGGTTGTCAACGGCAACCTGGGGCGACCCACGGGACAGTGCCACAGAGAACAGACCGCCCGGACGCGCGAGCGGACCGGGTAAGGGTGAAACGGTGGTGTAAGAGACCACCAGCATCCCGGGTGACCGGGATGGCTCGGTAAACCCCACCCGGAGCAAGGCCAAAAAGGTCCGGGTCCTCGGACCCGGACCAGCGCGAGTGCTTGAGGGCTGCCCGCCCGAGCTCGCGGGTAGGCCGCACGAGCCCGTCGGCGACGGCGGGCCTAGATGGATGGCCGCCGAAGGGAGTGCCGCGAGGCACCCCGGAACAGGACCCGGCTTACAGGCCGACTCATCCCCCGTACTGGTGAAACGCGCGATCGAGGGGGCTGAGCGAGATGGACTGGGTGCTGACCCTGCTCGGCCAGATGCTGATCACTCTCGCCTTCCTGCTCCCGCTGGTCACAGCGATGCCGAAGGCTCCGTTCCTGCCGCTCGCGCTGTCCATCGCCGTGGGGCTGCTGCTGGTCGACGAGTTCGTCGCGGCGTTCGGCCAGCCCGGCCAGCTCGTGGCGGCGGCGCTGCTCGCCGGGCTCGGCTGGGTGCTCTCGACGCTCGTCGGCCGACTCCGGGACCAGGCGGACAATCACTGACAGTGAAGCGGGTCCGCGGCCGTTCGGGGGAAGCCCGCGAATTCGGACGCATCGCCGCACTCTTCGCCAGGCGTGCCTAGTCGTGCTCCAGTTGGTCCGGTCGGGGGACGTTGCGGGCGGGGCGTCCCGCGGGCATCCGGTAGACCGGGCGGAACGGCTTGCCGCCGTTGAACTCGGCCTCTAACTCCGCGACCCGGGCCTCGACGGCCGGGTTGACGATGTCGGCGAGGCTGCGCACGCCCGCCTGCGGCTCGTAGGCGGCGAGGTAGGTCGCGGCCGCCCTGGCGCGCTCCAGCACGGTCCGCTCGAAATTGACGGTGCGCTGAACCCTGCGCGGCCCCGCCTGGACGGAGCCGGTAGCCTGATCTTCATCACGTCCGGTTGCGCCGCGGTCGGCCTCGCGTTCAGCGACGGCCTGCTCGGCGCCGCCGGCCGAGGGCTCGGTGGACTGGGTCATCGGCGGACTCCTTCGAGTTCGCTTGCTGGTCTCCGCGCCGCACTCCAGATCGACGCCCCATGGGCTTCAACCCCGAGGACAGGCTTGCGGGTACGCGTTCCACAGACTTCCGCACACCGTGAAGTGTGCGCAAGCAAATCCTTACCCCGTCCGGTCCGCGCACGATCCGTCACCGCTGTGTTCGCAGCCGGGTGAATCGTTGCGGCAAGCGGGACAAAGCCGCGTCGATTGTTCACCGCCGGGAGCCTCCACACGATGATGTGTGTGGTCGGATTGGACGTATTTCGGGCTCGTCAACCTGTTCGTGCTCGACGCACGGCACTCTAGCCAGTACACCTCGTCATGGCGGCATGTTGTACTCGTAGGACTCGCCGGTGCCGATCGCGCGCCGACCGGGATCCGGTGAGCGGCAGAGCTCCTCGTACTCAGGAGTAGGGACGATGATCACCACAACGACCATGGACCTCTTGGCCCAGGCGACTCAGCAGCCGGGACCGGGCGGGACCATCCAGACCTCCGGCCTCCAGTCCTGGATCCAGAGCAACCTCCTCCCTCTGCTGCTGCTCGTCGTCGCCATCCTGCTGCTCTGGCTCGGCGGCGGCCGAGGGGACAACGCGGGCGTGATGCGCCGCCTCGGCGGCGTGATCGTGGCGCTGGCCATCGTCGGTCTTGCGGTCAGCGGCGCCGGTGTGAACATCGGCAAGTGGATCGCCCAGCTGTTCACCGGGTGATCGGGAGTGCGCATTCGCACCGACGACGAGGTCTACCGCATCGACGCAGTCTGGCTCGGGCCGCCGCGCGCCACCTTCCCGTGGCGCGCCCGGTACGTGGCCTGGGGCGTCGGCATCACCGTGTTCCTGCTGGTGACGCTCATCGAGCGGCGGATCGGGTTCGGTTTCAGCTTCTTCTCCACCGCGTGGGCGGTGGTCATCACCATCGTCGTCACCAGGATGATCTGCTCGCGGATCAACCAGGAGCGGCCGCTCGGCGCGGTCGCGGCGATGTGGGTGCGCGAGCTCACCGCACCCCGGCAGACCGGGTCCGGGCAGGGCGGCGCGGCCAGCGCGGCGCGCGTCCGGGTGCGCCCGGAACGCCCGCGCCCGAAGAACAAGCGCGCGGCGAAGAAGGCCGCCAAGAAGTCCAAGAAGGCTGCCGCCAGGAACGGCACGACCCGGCGGCAGTCCGCCGGGGCCCGCTCCTCCTCCCGCACCGGGGGACCGCAGCAGGCACAGCAGCCCGCACAAGCATCGGGGGGCCGCAGGAGGCCGCGCCGAACCCGCAGCAAGGAGGCACCCGGTGTTTCGTCGCCGGCGTAACCACGACCGCAGCTCCGGCATGGACGGCTCGACCCGTCACAACCGCCAGGGCACGCGCGGCAAAGCCGACCAGCGGGCGCACAGCAAGAGAGGGCGCAGACTGCCCGGTGAGCAGTCGGTGCCGACCTACACGCCGTCCATCTCGGCGCGCAGCATCGACGGCCACCTGCTGCGCACCAGCCAGGACGTCTACGCCTGGTACCGGCTCTCGCCGCAGCGCTGGTCCTTCCGCTCGGACTCGCAGCGCCAGGACCTGATCCACGCGATCGCCGGGCAGTACGCCGAGCTCCAGGGCCGCTGGCTGCACCTGCGCGTGACCAACCGGCCCTACCCGATCCGGATGTGGGCCGAGGCCCACGTGCACAACGCGGTCGGCAGGCTCCCGGACACCGGCGGCGCGCTGTCCTTCGACGACTACATGGTCGGCGAGCAGCAGCAGCTGATGGGCCGCTCCATGGCGGAGAAGGAGGTCTACCTCGGCGTCCAGGTGCAGACCCGCAACGTGATGGACCGCGCCGTCGAGCGCGCCGCGCCGGTGCTGCGCAAGATCTTCCCCGAGGCCGTCGACGCCGAGCTGGTCGCACTGGACAGCGAGGTCGAGCACCTCGACCAGGTGATCGGCTCCGCGGGCCTGGAAGGCCGCCCGGTCACGGCCGAGGAGATGTCCTGGCTGATGCACCGCTCGTGCTCGCTGGGCCTGCCCGCGCCGCGCAACCTGCCCGCCGTGCCCGCCGCCGAGTGGGAGCCGGAGGACCTCGCGTCCTTCACCGACGCCGCCGACTTCCACCAGGAGCCCTACGCGCCCACGGTCACCGTGCGCGGCCGCACCGGCTCCAACGCGGGCACCTCCAAGAACGTCGTGGTGCTCACCGTCGGCATGATGCACGGTCTGCAGATCCCGGAGATCGACGACCCGTGGGTGCAGCGCGCCGACCGGCTGCCCGCCTCCGTGGAGTGGTCTGCCCGGATCTACGTGCGCAAACCCGAGGACGTCACGGGTGAGCTGCAACGGCAGATGAACAAGGTCCGCTCGCAGGTCCGGCACTACACCGACGAGCACGAGCTGGAACCGCCCCAGTCGCTGTCCCGGCAGGCCGCGCGCGTGCTGGAGATCGACGACGAGATGACCTCCGGCTTCACCGCGCTGGCCACCAGGGTCCGCTCGTGGTGGCGGCTGGCGGTGTCCGGCAACACCGAGCGCGACGCGCTGCGCCTGGCCCAGCAGCTCGTCGAGCTGTACAAGCCGAAGATCGCCGTCGAGCACCCCGAGGCCCAGTACTCGATGGCCAGGGAGTTCGTCCCGGGCGAGCCGCTGGCCTCCGCCGCCTACCTGCGCAGGGGCTCGGTCATCTGGGCCGCCTCCGCCGTGCCCACCGCGACCGCCGAGGTCGGTGACCGGCGCGGCATCCTGCTCGGCGAGACCTGCACCGCGACCCGGCGCCCGGTGGCGTGGGACCCGTGGATGGCGCAGGAGATCCGCGACGCCTCCGGCCTCACCGCGATGGTCGCGGGCCTCGGTGGCGGAAAGTCCTTCCTCGGTGGCGGCATCGTCTACAAGACGCTGCGCTCCGGGGCGTACTGGACCGTGCTCGACCCCTCCGGTCCGCTGGCGAAGCTGTGCGACCTGCCCGAGCTGCGGCCGTACGCGCGGCCGATCAACCTGCTCAACGCCCAGCCCGGCATCCTCAACCCGTACCGGGTGGTCGCCGAGCCGCAGCTGGAGCACTTCCTCGACGAGGAGGACCCCGAGCGGTCCTGGCGCAGGGAGAAGGCGCTCGCCGCCGCCACCCGCCGCCGCCTCGTGCTGGACGTGCTGACCGGCCTGCTGCCCTACGAGGTCTCGCGGATGCCGCAGACCAGGATCGTGCTGCTGCGCGCGGTCCGCACCGTCGGCGGCCGGCCCAACGCCAACCCCAGCATGGTCTTCGACGCGCTGCGCCGCGACGCCTCCGAACACCACGAGCACGCCACCGTGGTCGCCGACTTCCTCGACGAGATGCGGGAGCGCATGTCGCTGCTCATCCCCGAGCACGACGCCGACCCGTACTCCGAGACCCGCGACGACCGCTTCACCGTGCTCACCATGGCCGGGCTGACCCTGCCCAAGGAGTCCGTCGGCCGCGAGCACTGGACCGACGCGGAGTCCCTCGGCGTGGAGATGCTCAACCTCGCCGCGTGGCTCACCCAGCGCTCCATCTACGAGCGGCCCAAGGACCAGCGCAAGGGCGTCTGGATCGACGAGGCGTTCTTCCTCTCCGAGGTGCCGACCGGCCGCGTGCTGATGAACCGCTTCGCCCGCGACTCCCGCAAGTGGAACGTCCGGGTGCTGCTGTCCTCGCAGATCCCCGCCGACTTCCTGAAGATCCAGGGCTTCGTCTCGCTGCTGGACTCGGTGTTCGTCGGCCGCCTCGACGACGAGAACGCCCAGGCCGACGCGCTGCGGCTGCTCAAGGTGCCCGTCGGCGCCGGCTACGAGCAGGTCGTCGCCAGCCTCGGGCGCCGTCCCGGCGGTGTGCGCACCGCGACCGAACGCGACCAGTCCCCGCGCCAGTTCATCTTCGGTGACGGCGCGGGCGGGGTCGAGCGCATCCGCATCGACTTCGGCGGTCCCCACCTCGCGCACCTGCGCGGGGCCATGGACACCACGCCGGACGCGATCCGAGGCGACGCGGTGAAGTCCGCGGCGGCCGTGCGGGCCCAGGACGCGGCCCAGGCACGGATCGACGCGGCCGTTCCGGACCTGGCCGGGGAGGACTACTTGGACGCCGAACTGGAAGCCGCCCTCGACGAGGTCGGCCTTGACTCCGACGACTTCGACCCACGACCGGACGGGACCGACGACAGGGGCGGCAGGAGCCGTGTGGGGCGGGACAGCGCCGCATGACCACGCTGGTGGTGCTGGCGTTCGCCGTCGCGCTCCTCGTGGCGCGTCGGCGTGCCCGACGCAGGCGGCTCGACACCGTCCCCCGCTCCGGCTCCGCCGCGCGCCGACGGGCTCTGCTCGTCGTCCTCGCCATTGTCGGCATGCAGGCCGCCTTCGGCGCACCCGCCCTGGCCCAGACCTCCAGCTGCGCCCAGGCCCCCAACCCCGACCGTCCCCGCACGGGCATGGTCGGGGCCATCGATCCGACCCCGATCGACCCGGAGCAGCCTCCGAGCGCCTACGCCGAGTACGGCTACGCGGGGCAGATCTGGCACACCTACGACCTCGGATGTGGGCCGGAGGGAATCCAGAACCCGCAGGCCGTCATCGACACGTGGGCGGGCAACCAGCTCTTCAACCTCGGCAAGAACATGGTCGCCGCCACCAACGCACTGCACTACGCGCTGCTCGACGGCAAGCTGATGAAGCCGCTGGACGATCTGGTGCAGACCGGGACCAAGGCGCTCTACGACTCGGTGTTCGCCCCTTTGTTCGGGCTCGCCGCACTGATCCTGGCTGTGTTTCTGTTCCGGTACATCTGGAACGGCGACCTGGCCACGATCGGCAAACGAGGTTTGTGGGCGCTGGCGGGAATCTGGCTGGCGGCGGCGACGTATCTGACGCCGCTGCTCTACACCCAGGTGCTCGATGGCGTGCTCATCACCGGAACCTCGCAGGTCCAGGCAGGATTCCTGCGCCAGGTGGGGATCGACGAACGACATGCCCTTCCCACAGTGCTGCACGACCAGGTCATTCTCCGGAACTGGAAGCGCGGGGAGTTCGGTTCACCTGACGCCCCGCAAGCCAACCAGTTCTCCAACGAGCTGCTGGCCGCCCAGGCGTGGACCAAGCGGGACATCGACGAACAGAAGGACGCTGGATCCCCGGACCAGAAGAAGGCCGCTTTCAAGGAGATCGCGACCAAGCTCGGCGGAGCGTACGGCTATTTCCAGGGTGTCGACGGCAGCCGCATGGGCGCGGGTTTCCTCGCGTTCCTGCAAGGAATCTGTTACTCGCTCTTCCAGCTGTTGGCCAAGGCCACGATCCTGCTCGGCCAAGTCTTGCTGCGCGTGATCATCCTGGCCGGGCCGATCATCGGCCTGATCGCGATCATCTACCACAACGTGCTGCGCCAGATCGGTCGAGTCGCCGGCGCGGCCCTGCTGAACGTCATCATCATCGCCGCCCTCGCCGGGCTGCACACCATGCTGCTGACGTGGATCTTCGCTCCGGACCGAGCACTGAGCCTGCTCACCCAGATGGTGCTCGCCGGTCTGGTCACGCTGATCTTCTTCATGATCGGCAAACCCATGCGGCGGATGTGGCAGATGGTCGACCTCGCCGTTGGCGCGGTCGGAAGCACGTTGCCCGCTACTCCGCCCGGGTTCCTGTCGCGGTTCCGGGGCAGGCGCGCCGGGCAGCGGACGCCGCAGGACGACTTCTGGGACGAGGTTCGCGGCATGGACCCCGACCAGAACGTGGAGGGGCGCCGCAAGGGGTTCCGGGACCGGCCCGAAGCGGCCTACGCGGGCGGGCGCGGAGCACGGGGCGCGCTGGCGGCGACGGTGCAGGGCACGGTGGTCGGAGCGGACGGCCGGGTGCTGCCCGCGGGGGCCGCGCAGAGGCTGCACGAGGCGGGGGGCGGAGCGCTCAGCGCGAACAGGGCCGCCCTGCCCGCGGCGCGGAGCCGCATCGTGGACACGGCGTCGGTGTTCGACCGGAGCTGGGACCGCACCGGAGAGGACGCGGTCGTGGTGCCGTCGAGGCTGGACACGACGCCGAGCGCGGTCTCGTCCGGGTCGGTGTCGAGCCCGCGCCGCGCCGACATGGAGACGGTGGCGGGGCGGTCGGTGTGGGTGGTCTACCGGCCCTCGCGGGGGCTGGAGCTGCGCGACGGTGAGCCCCGATGAGAACTGAGCCCTGATGAGAACTACGAGCCCGAGAGCTGAGAGGAGGTAGTCGCCGATGCCGATCCGCACCAACCGGGGCCGCACCGCGGTCTACCGCCGGCTGTGGGGCTGGCCCCTGCGTTCGCCGACGCACTTCGTCATTTCCCTGGTCATCGTGGTGGCCGCGGCCACCGGGATCGGTCTGCTGTTACCGGACCCGCCACCGGAACGGGAGGTCCCGCAGGCCCAGACGACGACGCAGCGCCAGCCGAGCGGGACCGCTTCGGGACCCACGACGAGCGCGGCGCCGAGGATCACCACCAACCCGCTGGCGGCACCGGTGCCCGCTGCCCCGGCGGCGGAGGCGTTGACCGTGGCCGAGGCGTGGGCGAAGGCCTTCGTCACGCACCCGGACGGCATCTCCGACCAGCAGTGGCTGTCGGGGTTGCGCCCGCACAGCACCGAGGAGCAGATGGCGGTGCTCGGCACGGTCGACCCGGGCAACGTGGCGCCGAGCGCGGTGACGGGCAAGGCGACGGCGGCCAACGCGACGACCAGCTCGGTGGAGGTGACGGTGCCCACCGACAAGGGCTCGATCAAGCTCTACGTCATCCGCGTCCCTGACCAGGGCTGGCGGGTGTCCTACTACACACCCGTGGAGTAGCCATGAGACGTGTCGTTCCCGTGTTTCTGGCGATCACGGCCGTCGGCACGATCATGGCCATCGCCGTGATCTCCGCGCTGCTCGGCGGTGCCGGCAAGCAGCAGAGCGGGCTGTCCTACTGCGCCCCGACGGAGTTCGGCGGCAACTGGTCGGCCTCCGGCGCCGCGCAGGGCGAGTCCGACGCGGCCAAGCTCGCCGACGAGTCCCGGCAGATCGTCGCGATGATCATCTCCATGGGCAAGCAGCGGAACCTGCCGCCCAAGGCGTGGCAGATCGCGATCCAGGCGGGGCGCACGGAGTCGAACCTGCGCAACCTCGACCACGGCGACCGCGACTCGGTCGGCATCTTCCAGATCCGGGGGATGCACGGGCCGCTGTCGGACCGGATGAACATCCCGTGGCAGATCAACTGGTTCTACGACACGCTCGAACGCGTCCCGAACTGGCAGGACATGCGGCCGGGTGACGCGGCGCAGAAGGTCGAGCGCTCCGGCTTCCCGCTGCGCTACCACCGCTGGGAGTCGATGGCGATCTTCCTGATCAGCCAGATCGCCGGTGACGTCGAGCCCGCCGCCAGCTGCGAGACCCTGCCCGCGCCGTCGCAGGTGGCGCAGGCGGCGATCGCCTTCGCGCTCAGCGAGATCGGCTCCCCGTACGTGTGGGGCGCGACGGGCCCCGACACCTACGACTGCTCCGGGCTGATGCTGCGCGCCTATGGCGCGGCCGGGGTGAAGCTGCCCCGGGTCTCGCGCGACCAGTGGAAAGCGGGCGCCTACATCCCCCGGGCACAGGCCCAGCCGGGTGATCTGTTGTTCTGGGCCTACGACACGCGCAATCCGGCGACGATCCATCACGTGGCGATGTACCTCGGTGACGATGAGATGGTGGAGGCGCCGTACAGCGGCGAGAAGGTTCGCAGGGTCAGCGTCGATCGCTACCCAGGACTGCTGGACTACGTCGTCCGGCCCACCGCCTGACGCGAGCTGGGGGAGCTGGGGACTTGGGAGGGGCAGGGATGTACAACAACGAGCCGATTCCGCGGCCCGCGGGACCACCGGCGTCCTCGACGCCGTTGCGCGACTACCTCAACGGCGCACGGCACGGGGTGGACCCCGGCTACGCCGTTCTGCCGCGCTCGCTCGCCGAGTCCATGCCGTTGCCCTGGCAGCAGCAGATGGCGCACCTGATGGCCGAGTTCCACCAGGCCTTCGGTCACCTGCGCTGGCCGGTCTACAAGGTGGTGCCCTCGCGCTACGAGCGCCTGGTTGACCTGGACGAGGAGCAGTTGGCCGAGGTCGGCGTCTTCGCGGAGATCGACGTGACCGGGGACCTCGTGTACCGGGAGCGCACCGGCGCGCGGATCGAGGACCCGGAGAACAAGCGGGTGCTGGTCTCCTGCCTGGACCCGATCCCGAGGCAGCAGGCGGGGCACGTGCCGCCCGCGCCGAACCCGATCCCGCCGGTGCCGCAGAACGGCGGCATGCACACGGGTGGTCACCCGGTGCAGCAGCAGCCGCCGCCGCGACACGCCCCGCCGCCCAACGGTCACCAGCCGCCTCCGATGACTCCACCGCACGGTCAACAGCTCCCGCCGTGGGGTGCGGGCCGCTGATCACCTTGCCGGACGCGTGACATGTCCGATCACGCATGTCAGGCTCGGTCCATGGTGGACGCGGAGAACGCCTGGTACTTCTGCCTGAAGCACCACACGGCCGAGCAGGGCAAGTCCTGTCGCGGTGCCGACCGGATGGGGCCCTACCCGGACAGGGCGACGGCGGAGCGTGCGCTGGAGATCGCTCGCCAGCGCACGGAGCGGGCCGACGACCAGGACCGGACGTGGGCCGATGACGAGGACTAGGACGAGCCGAAGCGCGCTCAGCGCGGTTAGGCTCAGCCTGTGCTGAGTCCGGCGGGCGGCGACCACGACGGCGCGTCCCTGCCCGGATTCGCCGCCATCCGCGCCGAGTTCCCGCTGCCCGGCCCCTTCCCCGAAGCCGCACTGGCCGAGGCCGAGCGCGCCGCCGGAGTGCCCGACGGCGTCGACCGCGTCGACGCCACCGACCTGCCCCTGGTCACGGTCGACCCCGTCGGCAGCCGCGACCTGGACCAGGCGGTGCTCATCGAGCGCCTGGGGTCCGGCTTCCGCGTGCACTACGCCATCGCGGACCTGGGCGTGACGGTTCGCCCGGGTGGCGCGCTGGACGCCGAGGTCCGCAAGCGCGGCCAGACCTTCTACCTGCCCGACGGCGCCATCCCACTGCACCCGCCGGTGCTCTCCGAGGGCGCGTCGAGCCTGCTGCCGGGCCAGGCGCGCGCGGCGGTGCTCTGGACGATCGACCTGGACTCCGACGCCGAGCCCACCCGCGTCGAGCTGCGCAGGGCGCTGGTGCGCTCGGTGGCGCGGCTGGACTACGCGGGCGTGCAGGCCGCGATCGACGCCGGCGCGCCGCACCCGTCGATCGCCGCGCTGCCCGAGCTGGGCAAGCTCCGCCGCAAGGCAGCGGCCGCGCGCGGCGCGATCGAACTCGAACTGCCCGAGCAGCAGGTGGCCTCCGACGGCAACGGCGGCTGGCGGGTGGTGATCCGCCCGAGGCTGGACGTCGAGACCTGGAACGCGGAGATCTCCCTGCTCACCGGCATGTGCGCGGCGCAGATCATGATCGGGGCCGACATCGGCGTGCTGCGGACGCTGCCCGACGCGCCGGAGCAGGCCGTGGTCGAACTGCGCCGCTCCGCCGCCGCGCTGGGCATCGACTGGGCCGAGGACGCGGACGCGGCGAGCCTGCTGATCGGGCTCGACCCGGCCAGCCCGGCCACGATGGCGCTGCTCGACGACGCGACGAGGCTGCTGCGCGGAGCGGGTTACACCGCCTTCGACGGAGTCGCCCCGCACGTGCGCGGCCACGCGGGCATCGGAGCACCGTACGCGCACGTCACGGCCCCGCTGCGGCGGCTGGTCGACCGCTACGCCACCGAGATCTGCCTCGCGGTGACGGCGGGCGGGGAGGTGCCGGACTGGGTGCGCGAGGCGCTGCCCGAGCTGCCGTCGGCCATGGAGAGCTCCGATCGGGTCGCCGCGCAGGTGGAGCGCGCGTGCATCGACCAGGCCGAGGCGTGGACCCTCGCCGGGCAGGTCGGAAGACTTTTCCCCGCCGTGGTGTTGCGCACCAACGGGGAGAGCGGCGGAACCGTCTTCCTGCTCGATCCGCCCGTCGTCGGCAAGTGCCGTGGGGACGGGTTGGTCGAGGGCCAGCGGATCATGGCGAGGCTCGTCGAGGTCGACCCGGCCGCGCGCCGAGTGATCTTCGAAGCCGCCTGACTTTGATGAGGAGCAAGAGTGACTAGTGCCGATGTGCGTTCGCTGACCGTGGGGGTCTTCGGCGGCACCGGAGCGCAGGGCAAGGGCCTTGCCTACCGCTGGGCGAAGGCGGGGGTGAAGGTCGTCATCGGCTCCCGTGACGCCGCCCGGGCCGAAGCCGCGGCCGAGGAGCTGGCGCAGGCCACCGGCGGTGACGTCACCGGTGCGGACAACGCCTCCTGCGCGGAGACGGCGGACATCGTGCTGGTAGCGGTGCCGTGGGACGCCCACGCGAAGACCCTGGAGCCGCTCCGCGAGACGCTCGCCGGGAAGATCGTCATCGACTGCGTGAACCCGCTCGGCTTTGACAAGCAGGGGCCGTTCGCCCTGGCAGTCGAGGAGGGCAGCGCGGCGCAGCAGGCCGCGGCGCTGCTGCCGGAGTCGCGGGTCACCGCTGCCTTCCACCACGTCTCCGCCGTGCTGCTGGCCGACCCCGAGGTCGCCGAGGTGGACATCGACGTGCTCGTGCTCGGCGACGACCGCGAGGCCACCGACACCGTTCGCGCCCTTGCCGACCTGGTCCCGGGCATGCGCGGGGTCTTCGGCGGTCGTCTGCGCAACGCGGGTCAGGTCGAGGCCTTCACCGCCAACCTGATCGCGATCAACAAGCGCTACAAGGCTCACGCGGGCATCCGGATCACCGACGTCTGACATGAACGACGACCTGGGGGCGCCTGTCGAGCTGCCCGAGCGGCCTCGGCGGGTCGTGTCGTTGGTGCCCTCACTGACCGAGGTGCTGGCCGCTGACGTCCGTGACGCGCTCGTCGGCGTCACGGACTACTGCACGCACCCCGCCGACCTCGACCTTCCCCGCATCGGCGGCTCGAAGTACCCGAAGGTCGACCAGGTCCTGGCGCTGAGCCCGGACCTGGTCGTGGCGAACTCCGAGGAGAACCGCCCTGAGGAGGTCGCTGAGCTGCGCGGAGCCGGCGTGCCGGTGTGGGTGACCGAGGCGCCCGCGACCGTGCCCGCCGCGCTGGCCTCGATCCGCAGGCTGTTGGCGGAGGCGTTCGCGCTCGCCGAGCCGGAGTGGCTGCGCGAGGCGGAGCGGCTGTGGAACCGCGAACTCCCGCCGGTCACCGCGACCGCGATCGTGCCGGTGTGGCGCAAGCCGTGGATCGTGGTCGGGCGTGACACGTTCGCGGGCGACGTGCTCCGCAGGCTCGGGATCGCCAACGCCTACGCCGAGCACGAGGACCGCTACCCGCGACCCAAGCTCGACGAGCTCCAGGCCGTGCGGGCGGATCTGGTCGTGCTGCCCGACGAGCCGTACGAGTTCACCGCCGACGACGGCCCGGAAGCCTTCCCCGGCACCAGGTCCGTGCTGGTCAACGGCCGGTTCCTGACCTGGTACGGCCCGTCGCTGGTGCTCGCGCACGCCGCGCTGGCCGCCGCGCTGGAGCCGGGTCCCACCGAACGGGCCTGAACCGTCCTATCGTCGGGTGCATGGCGACAGCGCAGTTCGGCTCGGAAACGTCCCAGCGCGGCGAGTGGGTCCGCCAGGCCAATCGGTTCACCGACCGCATCGGCGCATCGGACTGGCCGCTCGAAGCGGGCCGCTACCGGTTGGTGGTCTCGCTGGCGTGCCCGTGGGCGCACCGCGCGGTGATCGTCCGCAGGCTGCTCGGTCTGGAGGACGTCATCTCGCTCGGCGTCGTCGACCCGATCCGCGACGACACGGGCTGGCGCTTCACGCTCGACGAGAACGACCGCGATCCCGTGCTGGGCATCGGGTTCCTGTCCGAGGCCTACCTGGCGACCGATCCGGAGTTCGCCGGGCGCTTCACCGTCCCGAGCATCGTGGACGTGCCCAGCGGCAAGGTCGTCACCAACGACTACCCGCAGATCACCACCGACTTCTCCTTGCTGTGGAAGGCTTTCCACCGCGAAGGCGCGCCGAACCTCTACCCGGAGACGCTGCGCGAGGAGATCGACGCGATCAACGCCGAGGTCTACCGCGACGTGAACAACGGCGTCTACCGCTGCGGGTTCGCGACCTCGCAGGCCGCCTACGACAAGGCCTTCGACGCGTTGTTCGAGCGGCTGGACGCGCTCAGCGCCCGCCTGGCCGACCAGCGCTACCTCGTCGGCGACACGATCACCGAGGCTGACGTCCGGCTGTTCACCACGCTCGTGCGCTTCGACGCGGTCTACCACGGGCACTTCAAGACCAACCGCAACAAGCTCAGCGAGATGCCGGTGCTGTGGGCTTACGCGCGGGATCTGTTCACCACGCCCGGTTTTGGCGACACGGTCGACTTCGACCACATCAAGCGGCACTACTACGCCACGCACCACCAGCTGAACCCGAGCCTCATCGTGCCCAAGGGACCGGATCTCGGCGGGTGGTACGAGCCGCACGGCCGCGAGGCCCTCGGCGGCAGCCCCTTCGGTGCCGGGACGCCGCCGAGGTAGTCCCTCGCGCTAGGGCGTGTTTCACAGGTCCGTGTTCGCGATAGCCAGGCCGAGCCCGCCCCTGGCCGCGCCGCCGGAAAGCCCACGTACAACACCGGTACGCGGACTCCCCGCCGTCTTGCCAGGAACGACCTCGATCCCGGCTCTCATCGAACGAGACCTATGAAACACGCCCTAGTGGAAGGTGTGCTCCGGACCGGGGAACTCGCCGCCGCGCACCTCGTCCGCGAACTGGCCGACGGCCTGGGACAGCACTCCGGCGAGGTCGGCGTAGCGCTTGACGAAGCGCGGCGCCTTGCCCTGGTTCAGCCCGGCCATGTCCTGCCACACCAGCACCTGCGCGTCGCAGTCCGGACCGGCGCCGATGCCCACCGTCGGGATGACCAGATCAGAGGTGATCCGCTTGGCCACCTCGGCCGGCACCATCTCCAGCACCACGGCGAACGCCCCGGCTTCCTGGAGCGCGAGCGCGTCGGCCACCAGGTCGTCCCCGGCTTCGCCACGGCCCTGCACCCGGTAGCCGCCGAGGTTGTGCTCGCTCTGCGGGGTGAATCCGATGTGGCCCATGACCGGGACGCCCGCAGCGGTGATCGCCTCGACGTGCGGGGCGAAACGCCTGCCGCCTTCGAGCTTCACCGCGTGCGCCTGGCCGTCCTTCATGAACCGCACGGCCGTGGTGAGCGCCTGCTCCGGAGAGATCTGGTACGAGCCGAAGGGCAGGTCAGCCACCACGAGCGCCTTGGTCACCGACCTGGTCACCGCGCGCACGAGCGGCATCAGCTCTTCGACGCTGACCAGGAGCGAACTGGAATAGCCGAACACCGTGTTCGATGCGGAATCCCCGACTAGCAGCACGGGAATCCCGGCTTCGTCGAAGATCTTGGCGGTGAACGTGTCGTAGGCGGTGAGCATCGGCCACGGCTCGCCGCGCTGCTTCAGTTCACGGAGGTGGTGGACGCGAACCCGACGCGCGGGCTTCGCGGTGCTTCCGGCGCCGTACGGGGCGCTTTCCTCAACCGGAACATGGCTGGTCATCGTTGACCGTCCTCCCTCAAGGCCGCTTACAAAGCTGGTCCCTGGGTGTGCGGATGATGTCCAGGTCAGAGTGACACGCGCCGTGCGCTCCCGCGAACCTCTGCGACGGGCTTCACATGCCCAGGACGTAGGTCTTCTCGCCGCCCCAGCTGGTCTTGACGTTCCACACGCCCAAGCGCACGTCCAGCTTGCGGTTGGCCAGCAGCTTGCCGGTCACGTTGACGTCCAGGACGTTCTTGCCCGCGGCGCAGCTCACCTCGGCGGTGTGCGCGAACTGAGAGCCGTGCTCGAACCGCGCGGTGGCCTTCGTGTCACTGGTCTCGCACACGAGCTTGAGCTTCCCGGTCACGCGGTACTTCAGCTCCGAGCCCTCGGGGAAAGCGACGGCGCTGCCGGAGAAATGGGCGGTGGCGGTCAAGACCTTGTGCTGGGTCTCAACCGCGGTCGGGCCACCCGCGAGGGAGGCGATGGCGAACGAAGCTGCCGTGGCGAAAGCGGAAAACATCATGGTGACGAATGTAGTGAATTGTCGCCAATGCGCCAGTTCGCTTCGGGCCGCCCCAAATAATGGTCACACGCGGTGCTCTCGCCAGGCGTTTGTGATCGGCAGTCGTCGGTCTCTGCCGAATGCCTTGAAGGTGATTTTCGTGCCCGGTGGGTACTGGCGGCGCTTGTACTCCGCGCGGTCGACCATCTGCAACACCCGCTCGATCAGCTCCGGCGCGAACCCGGCCGCGACCAGGTCCCCGAAACCGCTGTCGCCCTCGATGTAGTCGTCCAGCACGGCGTCCAGCAGCTCGTAGTCCGGCAGGCTGTCGCTGTCCTGCTGACCGGGCCGCAGCTCGGCCGACGGCGGCTTCGTGATCGAGTTCTCCGGGATCGGTGGCACCTCGCCGTTGCGCTCCGCCTCGGCGTTGCGCCACTTCGCCAGCCGCCACACCAGCGTCTTCGGCACGTCCTTGATCGGCGCGAAACCGCCGACCGCGTCGCCGTAGATCGTCGAGTAGCCGACCGCCAGTTCGGTCTTGTTGCCCGTGGCCAGCACCAGGTGCCCGTGCTGGTTGGACAGCCCCATCAGCGCCATGCCCCGGCAGCGGGCCTGGATGTTCTCCTCCGCGAGCCCGGTGAGGCCGAGCTGCGAGACGAACACCTCCACCTGCTTGCCGATCGGCACCTCCTGGAAGTGCGCGCCGATCCGCTCCGCCAGGTCGGCGGCGTCGGTGCGCGAGTGCTCCGAGGAGTACTCGGACGGCATGCCGACACCGTGCACCGCGGCACCACCGAGCGCGTCGGCGGCCAGCGCGGCGACCACGGCCGAGTCGATGCCGCCGGAGAACCCGAACACCACCGACCGGAAGTTGTTCTTGCGCACGTAGTCACGCAGGCCCACGACCAGCGCGTTCCACACCTCAGCGTCCTCGCTGAGCGGTTCGGCGACAGTGCCCGCGACCGCCTCGTACGGCGCGAGCGGCGCGGAGCTGACGACTGTCCTGCTGACGTCGAAACCGCCGATCGCCCCCACGCGGTCGTGGCCGCCGGGCTCCAGGTCGAAGTCGTGCACGAGCAGGTGCTCCACGAACTGCGGAGCGCGCGCCAGAATCTGGCCGTTCGGGGACACGATGAGCGAGTCACCGTCGAAGACCAGCTCGTCTTGTCCACCTACGAGGTTCACGTACGCCATCGGCGCACCGGCTTCGGCAGCGCGTCGGCCGACGAGCGGACCGCGCGAGTCGTCCTTGTTGCGCTCATAAGGCGAGCCGTTGATGCACACCACCACGTCGACACCGGCTTCACTGAGCGCGGCGACCGGGCCACCGTCCTGCCAGATGTCCTCGCAGATCACCACGCCCACGTCGAGCCCGTGCAGCCGCACGATCGGCAGCGTGGTCCCCGGCACGAAGTACCGCGTCTCGTCGAAAACGCCGTAATTGGGCAGGTGGTGCTTGGCGAACCTGCCGACCACCGCGCCGTTGTGGATGAACGCGGCGGCATTGCGCGGGCCTTTCTCGTCGTGGTCGAGGTAACCGACCACCACGAGCGCGTCCCCGCAGCCCGCTGCGGCGAGCTGACCGGCGACCTCGTCGAGCGCGGAACGCGACGCGAGCGCGAAGGACTTTCGCAGTGCGAGGTCCTCCACGGGATAGCCGGTGAGCGCCATCTCCGGGAACGCGACCAGCGCCGCGCCCTCGTCCACGGCCTTGCGGGTCCATTCCACGATGAGTTTGGAATTGCCGACGAGATCGCCGACACATGCGTTGACCTGGGCGAGTGCGAGGCGGAGCTGTGCCATAAAGGATATTTTCGCGCATTCGGCGGGTCCCTGGGTAACTTCGCCGCATCTGGCACGACGCGTCTGGCACACAGCTCCTGGCAGGATCACCGCATGCCCGTTGTGGAACGACGCTGGACCGCCCTGTGCGCGCTGTCGGCAGTGCTGCTCGCTGGATGCACCGCGACCTCGCCGAACAACCAGGCCCAGGTGCAACCCCGTGTCGAACAACGCGGACCGGCCGGTCCTGTACCCGCAGGGCTGGAGCGCTACTACGCGCAGAAGCTCACGTGGGAGTCCTGCGACGGGTACGCGGTCAGCTCCGAGCAGCGCGAGGCGTTCCAACGCCGCACCGTCGAGTGCGCGCGGATGACCGTGCCGCTGGACTACGCGAGGCCCGGCGCCCGTGACATCACCCTCGGCCTGCTGCGCCGTCCGGCGACCGAGAAGGACAAACGCATCGGCTCCGTGGTCATCAACCCAGGCGGACCGGGTGCCTCCGGCATGGCCGCCGCGGCGGGGATGTCCGGGCAGGTGCGTGACAACGACCTTGGCAAGCGCTTCGACCTGGTCGGATTTGACCCGCGCGGGGTCGGCGCCAGCCAGCCGGAGGTGCGCTGTCTGACCGACGCTGAGCGTGACGAGCTGCGTCTGGACACCGATCTCGACTACTCGCCCGCGGGCGTGGCGGCGTCCGAGGCGGAGGAGAAGGACTACGCGACGAAGTGCGCGTCGCGGACCGGAACCGACGTCCTCGCCAACATCGGCAGCCGTGAGGTCGCGAAGGACCTGGACGTCATGCGCTCGGCGTTGGGCGACGAGAAGCTGACCTACATCGGCTACTCCTACGGCACGCGCATCGGCACTGTGTACGCGGAGAACTTCCCCGGCAACGTGCGCGCGATGGTGCTCGACGGCGCCGTGGACCCCGACCAGGACCCGAACAACGAACTCATCGCACAAGGCGCGGGCTTCCAGAAGGCGTTCGACGCGTTCAGCCGCTGGTGCGCACAGCGCTTCGACTGCGCGCTCGGCACTGACGCGACGCAGACCGCGAAGGTGTTCCAACGGCTCGTGCGACCTCTCGCGGAGAAACCGATCGCCTTGAAGGACGGCCGCAAGCTGTCCTACGGCGACGCGGTGACCGCGGTCATCCAGACCCTCTACTCCGAGACGCAGTGGGAAGGCCTCAACAGCGGCCTCAACCAGCTCAGCAAGGGCGGCGGTGAGGTCTTGATGTCCTTGGCGGACAACTACAACGGCCGTGGGAGCGACGGGCGCTACTCCAACATCAACGACGCGTTCTCCGCCGTGCGCTGCGTGGACGACGCGAGGACCAGCGACCGCGCGGTCCGCGCTGACGTCGAGCGCCGCTACCGGCAGGCCGCGCCGTTCCTCGACGACGGTTCACCCGTGGTCGGCTATCTCGACGCGTGCGCGTTCTGGCCCGCTCCGGTCTCCGCGCAGCCGTTGCGCGCCGACCTGCCCGGTCTGCCGCAGCTGCTCGTCGTGTCCACGACCGGCGACCCGGCCACGCCGCACGAGGCGGGCATCAAGCTCGCCAGGGTCCTCCGCGCGCGACTGCTCACCCAGGACGCCACGCGGCACACCGGTTTCCTCTCCGGCAACCCGTGCGTCGACGCGGCGGGCATCGCCTACCTGGTGGATCTGAAGGTGCCTGCGGAGGGCGCGCGCTGCGCTGGTTGATCGCGCGCGGCCTCGGACATCTAGGGTGACCGCATGGATCGCCAGCAGGAGTTCGTGCTCCGCACCCTGGAAGAGCGCGACATCCGGTTCGTCCGGCTGTGGTTCACCGACGTGCTCGGGTTCCTGAAGTCCGTCGCCGTCGCGCCCGCCGAGCTGGAGGGCGCGTTCGCCGAGGGCATCGGCTTCGACGGCTCCGCGATCGAGGGCTTCGCGCGGGTCTACGAGTCCGACATGGTCGCCAAGCCCGACCCGGCCACCTTCCAGGTGCTGCCCTGGGAGACCGGCGACGGCAGCCACTACTCGGCGCGGATGTTCTGCGACATCTCCATGCCCGACGGCTCCCCGTGCTGGTCCGACCCGCGCCACGTGCTGCGGCGCACGCTCGCCAAGGCCAGCGAGGCGGGTTTCACCTGCTACGTGCACCCGGAGATCGAGTTCTACCTGCTGCGCCAGCTGACCAGCGACGGCACCTCGCCGGAGCCCGCCGACCGCGGCGGCTACTTCGACCAGGCCAGCCACAACGCCGCGCCGCACTTCCGCCGCCACGCCATCGAGACGCTGGAGGCGATGGGCATCTCGGTGGAGTTCAGCCACCACGAGGCCTCGCCCGGCCAGCAGGAGATCGACCTGCGCTACGCCGACGCGCTGACCATGGCCGACAACGTGATGACCTTCCGCTACGTGGTCAAGGAGGTTGCGATCACCCAGGGCGTGCGCGCGTCCTTCATGCCGAAGCCGTTCTCGCAGCACGCGGGCTCCGGCATGCACACGCACTTCAGCCTCTTCGAGGGCGACCGCAACGCCTTCTACGACAGCGAAGACCCCTACGAGCTGTCGCAGACCGGCAAGGCGTTCGTCGCCGGTCTCCTCAAGCACGCGCGCGAGATCAGCGCGGTCACAAACCAGTGGGTCAACTCTTATAAGCGCCTCATCGTCGGTGGTGAAGCCCCTACGACCGTGTGCTGGGGCCACGCGAACCGATCCGCGCTCGTCCGCGTGCCGATGTACTCGCCGGGCAAGGCGTCCTCGCGCCGTGTCGAGCTGCGCAGCCCTGACTCCTCGTGCAACCCGTACCTCGCCTACGCGGTCATCCTCGCCGCAGGGCTCAAGGGCGTGCAGGAGGGCTACGAGCTGCCGGAGCCCACCGAGGACAACGTGTGGTCGCTGACCGAGGCCGAGCGCCGTGCGGCTGGTTACGACGCGCTGCCGTACAACCTCGCCGAGGCGCTGGCGGTCATGGAGAGCTCGGAACTGGTCGCGGAGACGCTCGGTGAAGCCGTCTTCGACTACTTCCTCCGCAACAAGCGCGCCGAGTGGGACGACTACCGCCGCCAGGTGACGCCGTTCGAGCTGAGCACCTACCTCCCCATGCTGTAGAGCCGTCAAGGTCTGAACGAGGGGTTGACCCGAGCCAGGATCGAGGCTGGGGTGGGGGCCATGCGCCGCCGCCTCAGCACGGTCCTGATCGCAGCAGCCAGCATCGCCGCGTTCACGCCCGCCGCCCAAGCCAGCGAGAACCTGGACAGCGCGACGATTCCCGCGCTGCAACAGTGGATGTCGGCGGGACGGCTCAGCGCGGTGCGCCTCACCAGCGCCTATCTGCACCGCATTCGCACGGTCGACCGCAAAGTGCGCGCGGTGCTCCGCGTAGAGCCCGACGCGCTCGCGCAGGCTGCGGCCAGTGACGCGCGCAGGAAAGCCAACGCGCTGCGCGGCCCACTAGACGGCATTCCCGTTCTCTTAAAGGACAACATCGACGCCGGAGTCACCACCGCAGGCTCACGCGCGCTCTTGAACAGCCGTCCCGCGAAGGACGCTGAGCTAGTTCGGAAGCTCAGGGCAGCCGGTGCCGTGATCCTCGGCAAGACGAATCTCTCCGAGTGGGCCAACTTCCGGTCCACAAAGGCCACATCCGGTTGGTCCGGTGTAGGCGGTCAGACCGCGAACCCTCATGTGCTCGACCGCAACCCGTGCGGCTCGTCCTCGGGCTCCGGAGCTGCGGTCGCCGCGTCGTTGGCGCAGGTCGCGATCGGCACGGAGACCAACGGCTCCATCGTCTGCCCTGCCGCTGCGAACGGCGTTGTAGGACTCAAGCCCACGCTCGGCACAGTCAGCGGTGAAGGCGTTGTGCCGATTTCCCACGAACAGGACACCGCAGGCCCCATTGCGCGCCACGTGGTCGACGCGGCGATCACGCTGAACGCGTTGCGTATTAAGCCCGCCGCATCGGACAACTCCAAGCTTCAAGGCGCTCGCATCGGCGTGTGGCGCAAGGCGGGATTGGACCGCGACGTCGACCGTGTCGTCAACGGGACCGTGGACCGCCTACGCGCCAACGGCGTTACGGTCGTCGACGTCGAACTCCCGTACCTGGACGAGGCAGGGGAGCACTCGCTCTCCGTGCTGCTCAGCGAGTTCAAGCGCGACCTTCCCGCGTACCTCGCGACGCGCGCGGGTGGTCCGAAGACCCTTGAAGAACTCATCGACTTCAACGCGAAGGACCCGGTCGAGCTGTCGAAGTTCGGCCAGGAGCTGTTCACGCAGACCCTTGCCGCCACACCGACAACGGATCCCGAATATCGACGCAAGCGCGCGCTCGTGACGGATCTCTCCCGGCGCGCGATCGACGAGACCGTCGCGAAGCACCGTCTGGACGCGATCCTCGCGCCCACCAACAGCCCGGCGTGGAAGACCGAGTACGGCGAGGGCGACGCGTTCGTCCTCGGAACGAGCGGCCCCGCGGCGATGGCGGGCTATCCCAACATCACGGTTCCCGCAGGTGCGGCCGGGCCGCTGCCCATCGGCGTGTCGCTGTTCGCCGGGCGCGACACCGACGCGCGCCTGCTGTCCCTCGCCGCCGACCTCGAACGCCGCCAACCAGCGCGACTGACCCCGAAGTACCTGCCGACGCTGCCGCGTTGACCCAGCTCGAACCGATCATGGAGGCGCTTGTGCTCCGGTTGACCGACCCCGAACACGGTCCGTGCGGGATAGGTTCTGCGTCGTGACCGAGGCACCAGCGATGTCCGAGCAGACGACCGAACCGCAGCCACAGCCGCAGGCCGTGCTCAACGCGTGCACAGTGGCCACAAGAGCGGACCTGCCCGCCGTCCGCCTGCTCAGCGGAGCCTTCCTCGCCAAGCACCCCGGTGGTCGCTTCCTGGCACTGCTGGTCGACGCCGACCCTGCTGCCGTCGGACCCGGCCTGCTCACCCCGGCGGACATCGGTGTCGACGCGGCCGAACTGTCCTGGCTCGCGACCGCGTGCACACCCGACGAGCTGCGCGCCGTGTTGCAACCGCGCCTGATGATGCGACTGCTCGCCGAGCTCGGCCCCGTGCTCTACCTCGACCCGAACGTCCTCGTGCTGGACACGGTCGTCGACGAGGTGCTCAGCGCCGTCTCGCGCAGCCCCGTCGTGCTGCTTCCGCGCGTCCTGGAGCCGCTACCGCGCGATGGAATGCGCCCGGCACCGGAAGAACTGCTCACGGCGGGCATGTTCGACCCGGGCTTCATCGCGGTCGCGCCCGGCTCCGCGCCGTTCCTCAACATGTGGGCCGAGCAGGTCCGCCAAGCCCCCGACGCCGCCGGCGGATTCCTCGACGGTGCTCCCGCGCTGGTCGAGCACGAGGTACTGCGCGATCCCGGCATCGGTGTCTCGATCTGGAACATCGACCAGCGCCCGCCGTGGCGCGACTCCAAGGGCCGTTTGCTCGTCGGCGACAAGCCGCTGCGCACCGTGCACCTGTCCGGCTTCGACCCGCAGCGCCCGTGGCTGCTGTCCGCGAACATCGCCGATCGCCCGCGCGTGCTCCTCTCCGAGCACCCGCCCATGGCGCAGCTGTGCGCGATCTACCGCAACGAGCTGGTCAGGGTCGGTCACAACCGCGAGCGCGACCCCTACGCCTTCGCCGCGCTGCCCGATGGCACGCCGATCCCCGACGCGCTGCGCCGCGAGTACCGCCGCGCCACACAGCAGCGCAACGGCGTCCCGCCCGCCAAGCCCGCCGTCGGCCCGGCCGCCGACGTCGCCGACTTCCTCCGCTGGGCGTGCGAACCCGCCGACGAGAACCAGCACGCGTCCGGTGGCTCGCGCTGGGGCGCCGCGCTCTGGCAGGACGACCCCGAGCTGCGCAGGCAGTATCCCGACCCGTTCGGCGCCCAGGCCAAGGAGTTCCGCACCTGGTGCGCGACGACCGGCGTCGCGACCGGCCGCGTCCACCCGGACGCCGTGCCCCGTCTCGACCCCAGCTCCAGCCTCGCCCTCGTCGACCAGCTCGGCGTCAGCGTCGTCGGCACGGGCGCCGAGGCCGAGCTGCTGCGCGCGACCGTGCGCGCGTCCGGCCTGCCGACCGCCGACGACCCGGTCTACCCCGTGGTGCTGCGCTGCGCCGGAGCGCTCCCGGTTCCGGGCGACCGCTACGTCGTCTCCGTGAGCCCCGACGGCGTCCTCACCGCACCACCGTCCGAAGTGGACGAGGTGTGGGTGCTGTCCGACGCGACCAGGCAGGCGATGCAGAACGTCGCGGCCCCGGTCCGCGTGCTCGCGCTGCCGGTGCCCGATCGCGGCGAGGTCGACCGCCCCGCGCGCAAGGCCGCCCGCGCGCGCTTCGGCCTGGACGACGGCATCGTGTTCGTCTCCGCCGTCGACCACACCGCCGAGCGCCGGGGCAACGCCCTCGGCCTGGTGTCCGCGTTCCTCAGCGCCTTCCCCGACCGCGACGACGCACGGCTCGTGCTCACCGTCAGCGGTGCGGTGCGCAACCCCGAGGCCGCCGAGCGCCTGCGCCTGGCCACCGCCTCCGACCACCGCATCCTGCTCCTCGAACGCGGCAACGACGGCCGTGTCATCGACATCGAGCTGACCGACGACCTCCTCGCGATGGCCGACTGCGTCGTGTCGCTGCACCGCGCGGAGGGCAACGGCGCCGACCGCACCGCCTTGCAGCTGGCCCGCGCAGCGAGCATGTCGCTGCCGATCCTCGCCTCGCACCACGGCGCGGTCGCCGAGATGTTCACGCCCGAGGTCGCGATGCTCGTTCCGTGCCACGGCGTCGGCACCGAACCGGACGCACAGGCAGCCGTCGAACTGATGCGCTCCGTCGCCGAGGACCCCGAAGCGACCGTCCGCCTCGGCCAGGCCGCGCGCGAGCACCTCACGCACAGCCGCACTCTCGACGGCACCGCGAAGCAGCTCCGCGATCGCGTCGAGCACGCATACCGGGGATGGCGCACCCAGCACGCCGCACCGCCGCCCGGCCCCGCCGAGGACCCGCTCCGCCCGCTGCTCGTCGCCAGGCACGCGCTCCTGCGCAAGCCCAACGTGGAGACCGAGAGCCGCACCCCCGGCGCACCGGCACTCCGCAAGGCCGTCCTCCGCGTGCTCAGCCACTACGACAACCACCTCCGCGAAGTCCTCACAGCCGTCGTCGACGGCGTCGAGCGCACGGCGGGCGAACTCGCGCGCAGGCAGAACGAGGACGGGGGGGCAGGGGGCGGCCGTCCGGACGCCGACCTCCGCGCAGACGTCGTGCAGCTCGTCGAGCGGCAGACCCAGCTCGACGACCAGCTCATCGGCGTTGACGACGGCGTGGTCCGCGCTCGCGCCGACATGGCCAGCCAGGGCCGTCGCCTCCAGGCCATCGAGGACTCCCTCGCCGAACGCGACGCCGCGCGGGACAAGCAGATCGACACGCTCGCCGAGCGCATCGACAAGCTGACCTCCGCGCTGAACCGCACACTCGACCGCATCGACTCGCTGGAGTCGCGCGTGGTCACCACGCTGCGCGAACGAGACGCGCGCCTGGAGTCCGGGGTCCGCGCCGCCACCGACGCGCTGCGCACCGCCGACTCGCTCCGGCGGATCGTCGTCCGCGAGCACGACCGGGCGGGAGACTCAGACCCCTCCTTAGAAGGAACACCGACCTCGGTGGTCCTCACTGACGCGGGCCTGCTGCGCCTGCCCGCCGAAGACTCCCTGATGCTGCCCGTGCTCTCCACCAACGGTGTGTGGGAGCCGGAGCTGTCCGCGCTCATCGACTCCCTCGTCGAGCCGGACGGGGTCTTCGTCGACATCGGAGCCCACGTGGGCTACCACTCCATCCGCGTGCTGAACATGCTCGGCACGAGCGGGGCCGTCGTCGCGGTCGAACCAGACGCGCAGGCCAGCGCGCTGCTGCGGCACAACGTCGGTGTGAACGTCTCGCCCGCCGTTGCCGAGCGCCTGTCAGTCGTCGACGCCGCCGCGTGGGACTCCTCGACCGAACTCGCGATCCGTCCCGCCCTCACCGGCGGCGTGGTCGTTCACCCCGCCGGAGAGCCGGTAGAGGGAGAACAGCCCGCGCCGACCGTGCGCGCTGTCCGCCTCGAAGCCGAGTTGGAGGCATTGCCCGCCGCGAACGGAATGCGCCTGTCCGTGGTGAAGGTCGACGCACCCGGTGGAAGTCACCGCGCTCTCGGCGGCCTGGTCCGGCTGCTCCGGCGCGACCGCCCGCACGTTGTGTGCTCGCTGTCACTCCGGCAGACCGTGGAGCTCGGCGACGACCCGGTGGCGGTGCTCCGCGAGTTCGGAACGTGGGGCTACGACCTGGTGCCCATCGGCGGCACCGAGCCGAAGGAGCCGGCCGACCTGCTCGGACCTGATCCGGAAACCGGTCGCGCCCCGGACACGCTGACCCTCTGGCTGCGCCCGCGCGGTCGCTGAGAGCGATCACCCAAGATCGCCTCGTAAGCCCCTGACCAGCCGATTTGACTTCCCGTGCGGCGCTGCGTAACTTTCTCTCTGCCGCACGGGAAGCCGAACGGACCGGGATCGCGAGAGACCGGGCAGGACGGCTGGACACTCCGGGTCGAGCGGGTTGACACCGCGATACGAACCGGGTAAGTTACTGCGGTGCTTCTGATTCGCAGCTGACAGGCTGGCCCTCTGTTGAGGGGGTCACTTCAAGACGGCTCCGTTGATCGGATAGCGTACTACCCTCGGGAACAACACACTCCTGACAAAACCCGCCTGGTGCGGTGCGTCGCTGGCGTGTGCTCCCACCTGTACTGAAGTGAATATTTTCCGATGG
>NZ_BAABAL010000018.1:0-298369 GCF_039537405.1 Allokutzneria multivorans
ACGCCGCCGAACAATTTTTCCCTGAAGGGGCCCCAGATTTCTGGGGCCCCTTCAGGCATGTCCGGGGTCTTTTCCCGGACGTGGCCGCCCCACTGAAGCTACTCGCGGGTAGATAAATCCGGGTGGGCGTGCCACCATCTCCTGCCATGTCGGGAACTTCGGAGACGGTGACGCTGCTCGAGGACGGCACCCTGCTCAACGCCGTCCAGGCCGGAGCGGCGGACGCGCCGGTCACGGTGATCTTCACGCACGGCTACGCGCTGGACCACCGGACCTGGGGCAGGCAGTTCGACCTGCTGCCCGCGGTGCTCGACCAGCAGGTCCGACTGATCTCCTACGACCACCGCGGTCACGGCAAGTCCGGGGACGCCACCGAGGAGACCGCGACGGTCGAACAGCTCGGGGACGACCTGGCGCAGGTGATCGAACAGCTCGCGCCCACGGGAACGGTCGTGCTCGTCGGGCACTCGATGGGCGGCATGGCGATCATGGCTTTCGCCGAGCGCAGGCCGAGGCTGTTCGGTCAGCGCGTCGGCGGCGTGGCGTTCGTGTCCACGTCGGCGGGCGGAGCGGCGGAGGTCCAGCTCGGGCTGCCGACGCTCGCGGGAAAGCTCGTGCAGGAGCTGGAGAACGTCTTCGGACCCCTCGTGCGCAAGGTCCGCGAGCGCATCGAACCCGCCAAGACGGCAGGACTGCGCTGGTGGCTCTTCGGCGACGACCCGCGGGACGAGGACGTAGCGATCACCGCCGAGATGGTGTGGTCCCAGTGGCCCGAGACCGTGGCGCTGTTCCGTCCCGCCTTCGACCGCCACGACCGCACAGCCGCCCTCACGGTCATCCAGGGCAAGCCGATCGTGGTGATGGCGGGGGAGAAGGACAAGCTCTGCCCCGCCTCACACGTCGCCAAGATCGTCGAGATCTGCGGTGGCGGCGAACAGCTCGTCCTGCCGGGCGCGGGCCACATGCTTCCCCTGGAACGCCCCGACGACGTGACCGCGCACATCGCCGCCCTCGTCCGCGAGGCCGTCCGCTAGCAGAACGACGGCGGTCAGGACTGGTCGGCGAGCCATTCGCGGACGACCACGCGGGCGTCGTGGACCTGGCTCTTGATGGTGCCGACGGGGGCGTCGAGGTGTTCGGCGATCTCGTTGTAGGTCAAGCGGGAGACATCGCGCAGCACGAACGCGGCGGCGATGCGCGGGCGCTCGGACTCCAGGCGCTCCAAGGCGTCGAGCAGGTCGATCCGCGAGCCGGCGATGACGCTGGTGGTCCTGGGGTCGGGACGGGTGGCGAGAACCGTGTCATCGCCGCCCTGCTTGTCGGCGCGGCGCTTCATCGAGCGGTAGGTGCTGAGCGCGCTGTTGGAGACCACGGTGTGCAGCCACGTGCTGAACTTGCTGCGCCACTCGAAAGTGGGCAGTTTCTCCGCGACCCGCAGCAGCGCGTCCTGGCACGCCTCCTCGGCGTCCTGGCGGCAGGGGAGGTAGCGGCCGCAGTGCCTCAGCACCCCGGGCTGGATCACCCGGAGCAATTCGTCCAGGGCTGAACGGTCCCCCTGGGTGACCCTTCTGGCCAACGCCTCCGCGTCCTGATCGCCTAGCATGGTGTGACCATATCGAGGAGGCTCGGGATCGATTCCATTGGCCGCTACCGCGTGTCGGGGTTGCTGGGCACCGGAGCGTTCGCCTCGGTGTGGCGCGCGGAGGACGACACCCTCGACGCACCCGTGGCGATCAAGGTTCTCGCCGACAACTGGGCTCGCCACCTCGACGTGCGCGAGCGCTTCGTCTCCGAGGCGAAGTTGTTGCGGCTGGCCGATTCCGACCGCATCCTGCGCGTGCTGGACATCGGCGAGCTGCCGGACGGGCGACCGTACTTCGTGACGGTGCTCGCCGACGGCGGCAGCCTGGAGGACCGCCTCGCCAAGGGGCCGTTGCCCGAGGACGAAGCGCTGGCGGTGCTGGTCGAGGTCGCCGAAGCCGTGTGCGTGCTGCACGCGCTGGACATCGTGCACCGCGACCTCAAGCCGTCGAACGTGCTGATCCACCGCGATCGCGTGGTGCTGGCCGATCTGGGCCTGGCGAAGGCGCTCGCCCAGGGGTCGGGGTTGACGCAGGTCGCGGGCTCGCCGGGCTACATGGCGCCGGAGCAGTCGCGCAGCGGCGCGGTGGTCGACGAGCGCACCGACGTCTACGGGCTCGGCGCGCTGGCGCACCGACTGCTGTCGGGCAGCACGGTGGGGGAGCCGAGTGCGCGCCTGGAGGGCAGGCTCGGGCGCGCGGTGCGGCGTGCTCTGCAGGCCGATCCTGACCGGCGCTGGCCGAGCGCACGCGCCTTCGTCGAGGAGCTGCGTGCGGTGGCCGCGGGCGAGAAATCCCTGTCGCGCAAGCGTTTCGTACTGCCCGGAGTGGTGGCGGTGAGCGTGCTCGGGCTGGCGGCGGGGCTGTTCTACTGGCAGCAGAAGCCGGTCGAACAGCAGCGACAGCAGCAGGGTGCCGCGCCGACGACCACCGTCAAGCCGATCGACCCGGCGCTGTGCCGTGCGGGTGACCTGCGGGTGCTCACCGGCGGTGACGGAGCCGAACCGTTGAACAGCAACCGCAGGAACATGGAGCTGTTCTTCGCCTCGGACAAGCGGGAGTGCAAGCTCTTCGGCAGGCTGGAGGACGTGCGGTTCGTCCAGGCCGACGGCAAGGTCATCCCGTTGCGCTACGGCGACGGCCAGGGCGAGCCGGTGGAGGTCCAGGTCGGTGAGGGCGGCTGGGCCTCCGTGCAGTTGAACTGGGACGTCGACGCCAAGAACCGCGACGTGAAACCGCTGACCCCCGCGCGGATGGAGTTCCGTCTGCCGGGCTCGCTCGATCTCGTGGTCTTCCCGTGGGACAAGGGGCCGGTCGGTGACGGCGGCCAGGTCGAGGTCGGTCCCGTCGTGTGGGCCACGGGATAAGTTCTCCTTCTCGCCCAACCTTTCCCTCCCAGGCGGCATCACACCGGTGTCAGCACCACGATGCCCTTGGGGGAGATCACCATGAACTGTCCACTGTGGACCGAAGGCGACCAGTGGGAGGGCGGGGCCTCGCTGAGGTCTGCGCAGAAATCTTCGCTGTCACGATGACTTCAGTGCCGAGTGAAATCAATGCTCGGTGCAAGGGAAGACCGCGAACGCCAGGAGGCGGGGATCAGGCGATGATGCCGGGAAGCATCTGGTTGGGCCGGTAGCGGCGGCGCAGCCAGATCTTGCGGGTGCCGTCGGCGAAGAGCAGCACCCTGGCCAGCTCCCAGCCGGAGAACTCCGCGTGCAGCGCGAGCTGGGTCATGGCCGTCTTGCGGGAGACGCCCGGGGGCAGCCTGAGCGGGCGGTACTCCCAGTCCCCGTCGATGATCGAGCCGTTGCCCTCGTCGCTCACGGTTGCACCACCTGGATCCCTTCCCGGTCCGCGGACGCGACGAAGACCCTGCCGCTGTCCGGGTCGACGGCCACCGAATCGGGTTGGCGGACGGTGGGGAAGCGGTGCTTCTCCACCGGTTCGCCACCCGCGACGTGGAAACCGACGACCTCGTTGCGTTCGGTGAGCGTGACCCACGCGAGGTCGCGCTTGGTGTCGTAGGCGATCCCGTACGGCGTGCCCGCGACGGGAAAGCGCTGCTTCATCAGGAACGGTCCCGTGGAGAACGCGAGCAGCTCGCCGCCCCTGGTGTCGACCACGAGCGCCCGGCCGAACCGGTCGGTGACCGCGTTGGTGGCGCCGTCGCCCGCGCGGATCGCGGAGCCGACGGTGCCCTCGGCGACCTTGACCTCCAGCAGCGCGGTGCGGTTGATGTCGAGCACCAGTGCGTCGCCGGCGCCGCCGGGCAGGACCGCCGTGGGGGCGAAGAAGCCGGTGACCTCGCGGGCCACCTTGCCGCCGTTGAGCACTGCGACGGCGTTGCGGTTCCTGAGCGAGACCACCGTCTGTCCATTCACGACGGTCGCACCGCTCGGGGCACCTTCGACGGTGGTCTGCTCGGTGGCTCCGGTGCGGAGGTCGACGCGCACCAAGGCGTTGGCGGAGGGCACCGCCGCGAAGAGCGCGCCGTCACCGGCCGGGCTGAGCGAGCTGACCTTGTCCGGGACGGCGACCACGCGCGGCGGGGCCTGCGGGTCGTCCACGGAGAACAGCCGGATCTCCTTGCCGTCCATGGCGACCGCGAGCGTGCGGGTCGTGGTGTCCAGCGCGAGCGCGCGGGCCGGGCCGTCCAGCGGCAGCACGGTCCCGGCGGGGGAGGAGCTGGGCGGGGAGGCGGCGGGCGACGGGGCCACGAGTTCGTCGCCGACGAGCAGCGGATCGCTGGGCGTGCGGTCCGGGGCGCAGGCGCTCAGCGCCAGGGCTCCGATGACGACGGGCACCACTGCCACCGCACGGCGACGCAATCCGACCTCCTCCGGCGCGGCCGGGGTGTACCCGGCCTACATGTCCTGGATACCAGCATCCACGACGTGGCGGGGAGGGTCACGCGCGGGCACCCGGTTGGCACACGCGCGCGGCTGAGCCGTGATCAAGCGGCTTCACCAGGTGACGGGCACCGACTCGGGGCCGCGGTCGATCGCGGTGGCGGCGGTCCACGGGATCTCCGTGATCGGCAGGGTGAGCCGCAGCCCTGGCAGTTCGGCGGCCAGGGTGCGCAGTGCGACGCCGACCTCCACCTTGGCCAGCGATGCGCCGAGGCAGTGGTGCGCGCCGCGGCCGAAGCTCATGTGCGGCAACGCTGTGCGGTCCGCGCGGAACTCGTCGGGCTCGGCGAAGCGGGCCGGGTCGCGGTTGGCCGCGTCGAGCCGCACGAGGACCTGTTCGCCCTTTGCGATGCGCGTGCCGGCGACCTCGATGTCCTCGTGCGCCCAGCGAGCCAGCGGGTTGCCGACGGTTCCGCCGAGGCGGCGCAGGACCTCGTCCAGGACGGCGCCGGACTCGTCGGTCAGCACCTCGTGCAGGCGGCCTTCGTCGAGCAGGTCGATCGTGGCGACGCAGATGGCGTTGCGGGCCGTCTGGTACCCGGCGAGCACGAGCGTGGAGACCATGCCGATCAGCTCGGCGTCGGAGAGGCGCCCGTCCTCGTCGTCGCGGATCGCGATGAGGCCGCTGAGCACGTCGGTTCCGGGCGTCTCGCGCTTGGCGGAGATCAGCCTGGCGGAGTAGAGGCCCAGTTCCTGCCACGCCTTGCGCGCGACGGCGAGGGCGTGTTCGTCACCGGAGTGCAGGTCGGCGGTGCTGACGATCTCGGCCAGCTCGCTGAAGCGCTCGCGGTCGGCCAACGTCACGCCGAACATCTCGCTGATCACCGCCATGGAGAGCGGTGCGGCGAAGTCGTCGACCAGGTCGGCGGCGGTCCCGTTGGCGCGCATGGCCTTGACGAGTTCGGCGCAGTGCCGCTCGATGAACGGGCGCAGGGCTTCGATCGAGCCCGGGGTGAAGGCCTTGGTCACGAGGCGGCGGAGCCGGGTGTGGGTGGGGCCGTCCTGGAAGAGGGTGTCGTTGCCGGTGCTGTCCGCGCCTGCGGGGGCCATGCCGAAGCGGGAGTCGCCAAGCACGGTGCCCGCGGCGTGGTAGGAGGTGATCAGCCAGGCGGGGGCGCCGTCGGGGGTGGTGACCCTGGCGACGGGGCAGCTCGCGCGGAGCTCGGCGTAGGCCGGGGGTGGTGCGGTCGGGTCGGGCTGGGTGAAGGGGAGTCTGCGGGTCATCTGGCCTCCTCGATTTTTGCGTTACGAGTGCAACGTAAAAGGCCGCCGGAGGCATGTCAATACGACTGAAATGTGAAAAGATGCGGCCATGCCGAAGCGGGTGGACCACGCGGAACGCCGCGCGCAGCTGGCCGAGGCGCTGATGCGGATCGCCGCCGAGCGGGGCTTCGAAGCGGTGAGCCTGCGGCACGTCGGCGCCGAGGCCGGGGTGACCTCGGGCATGGTGCAGCACTACTTCCGCAGCAAGGACGAGCTGATGTCCTTCGCCCTCGAGGTGGTCACGGAGCGGGCTCACGCGCGTGCGACGGCGGCGGTCGGCGAGGCGGGGTCGGTCCGCGAGGAGGTCCGGGCGCTGCTGACCGCGCTCCTGCCGTTGGACGAGGCGCGCCGGGTCGAGGGGCGCGTGGTGCTGGCGTTCATGTCGTACTCGACCGGGCGGCCGGAGCTGGCGGAGGTGCTGCGGCAGAACACCGTGGCGATGCGGGAGCACTTCGCCGGGCAGATCGCGCGGGTGTGGGCGGGGGAGAACCGATTGGGCATGGAACCGCTCCAGGCCGCGACCGGGCTGGTGGCGCTGGTCGAGGGCTTGGGTGTGCACGTGCTCGGCGAGCACTACGCGCAGGAGGAGGCGTTGGCGGTGCTCGACGCGCACCTGGAGCTGTTGCTGGGTCAGTCCATGCGGCGTTCGGGGTAGGTGATCGTCGGGGCGCTGACGTCGTCGAGCGCGGCGCGGATCGCCCTCGGGAGTTCGAGGTCCTCGGCGGCGAGGCAGCCGGTGAGCTGGCCGGTGTCCTTGGGGCCGATGATCGGCGCGATCACGCCCGGGCGGTCGCGGACCCACGCCAGCGCGACGCACAGCGGTGAGGTGCCCAGGCCGTCAGCGGCGGTGACGACGGCCTGGACGATGCGCGCGGCACGCTCGGTGCGGTGGTGCTCGACGTAGCGGGAGAGGTTCTGCGAGGCCGCGCGCGAGTCGGCCGGGGTGCCGTTGCGGTACTTGCCGGTGAGCACGCCTCTGCCGAGTGGGGCCCAGGGGAGCAGTCCGAGGCCGTGGTGCACGGCGGCGGGGACGACCTCGCGTTCGACTCCGCGCTCCAGCAGGGAGTACTCGACCTGGGTGGAGATCAGCGGGTGGTGCGCGGGCTTGGCGGCCTGGAGCGTGGCGGCGGTGGCCAGTTGCCAGCCGGAGTAGTTGGAGATGCCGACGTAGCGGACCTTGCCGCTGGCGATCGCCGCGTCCAGTGCGGACAGCGTCTCCTCGACCGGGACCGAGGCGTCCCAGGCGTGCAGCTGCCAGAGGTCGACGTGGTCCACCTTGAGCCTGCGCAGGGAGCCGTCGAGCGCGGTGAGCAGCGCGCCCCTGGAGGCTCCGCCGCCGAAGGGGCCGTCGGTGCGGCGGGCGACGGCCTTGGTCGCCAGCACGATGTTCTCGCGCGGGACGACGTCGCCGAGCAGGCCGCCGACGACGGTTTCGCTCTCGCCCTCGTTGTAGACGTCGGCGGTGTCCACGAAGGAGCCGCCCGCGTCGACGAACGCGGTCAGCTGGCTCGCGGCCTCCTCGGTCGTGGTGTCCTGGCCCCAGGTCATGGTGCCCAGTCCCAGTCGGGACACCCGCAGGCCGCTGTGGCCGAGCTGTCGATGCTCCACGTGCAGGAGCCTAGACAGTGCCCCGCCGTGAGCGCGGTTATCCCGGTGGTGGGGCGCGTCTCCCCTTTGGGTGACGCGGATCACGTCGGACTTCCCGTCTTGTTACCGGTGAGTAGTGTCATGCCGGTGCGACTTGGACTGAACCTGGGCTACTGGGGCGCCGGCAACGACGCCGACAACCTCGAACTCGCCAAGGAGGCCGACAAGCTCGGCTACTCCGTGGTGTGGGCCGCGGAGGCGTACGGCTCCGACGCGCCGACGGTGCTGTCGTGGGTGGCGGCGCAGACCGAACGCGTCGACGTGGGCAGCGCGGTCATGCAGATCCCCGCGCGGACCCCGGCGATGACCGCGATGACGGCGGCGACCCTGGACACCCTCTCCGGCGGGCGGTTCCGGCTCGGCCTCGGCGTGTCCGGGCCGCAGGTCTCCGAGGGCTGGCACGGCGTGCGCTTCGACAAGCCGCTGGGCCGGACCAGGGAGTACGTCGACGTGGTGCGCGCCGCGCTGCGCCGCGAGCGGCTGACCTACGAGGGCGAGCACTACACGCTGCCGCTGCCGGACGGCCCCGGCAAGGCGGTCAAGCTGACCGTGCACCCGGTGCGCGAGCAGCTGCCGGTCTACCTCGCCGCGGTCGGCCCGAAGAACCTGGAGCTGGCAGGGGAGATCGCCGACGGCTGGCTGGCGATCTTCTTCTCGCCCGAGCACTTCGAGGAGCCGATGGCGCAGGTGCGCGCGGGCCGGGCGAAGTCGGGCAAGACCATGGAGGGCTTCGACGTCGTGCCCACCGTGCCCCTGGTGATCGGCGAGGACTGGAAGGCCTGCGCCGACAACGTGCGCGCCTACTGCGCGCTCTACATCGGCGGCATGGGCTCCAGGAAGAAGAACTTCTACAACGAGCTGGCCACCCGGATGGGGTACGGCGACGCGGCACGCGAAGTTCAGGAGAAGTTCCTCGCCAAGGACTACCTCGGCGCGGCGGCGGCTGTTCCCCTGGAGTTCATCGATCAGACCTCGCTGCTCGGACCGCCCGAGCGGGTCGCCGATCGGATGCAAGCGATGGCCGAAGCGGGTGTCACCACCCTGTCCGTGTCCGTGGTGCTGCAGGATCACGAGCAGGGCAAGGCGGCGCTGCGCACGGCCGTCGAGGCATTGGAGAAGTCAGGGGTCGCGTAAGTGGACTGGGTGCAGGCACTGGTACTGGGCGTCGTTCAAGGACTCACGGAGTTCCTGCCCATCTCCTCCTCCGCCCATCTGCGCATCACCTCGGAGCTGTTCTTCGACAGTGACGCCGGGGCCTCGTTCACCGCTGTGACGCAGCTGGGGACCGAGGCCGCGGTGCTCATCTACTTCGCCAAGGACATCTGGCGGTTGCTCAGCACGTGGTTCCGCGGGTTCGTCGACGCGAGCGTGCGGCGCACCGCCGACTACCGGATCGCCTGGTACGTCGTCATCGGCACCATTCCGATCGGCGTGCTCGGCTACCTGTTCAAGGACGAGATCCGCACCTCGGCCCGCAACCTGTGGCTCGTCGCCACGACGCTGATCGTGTTCGCGGTCATCCTCGGGTTGGCCGAGCGCTTCGGGCGGCAGCAGCGCGCCGTCGAGCAGATGACCATGAAGGACGGCGTGATCATGGGTTGCGCCCAGGCGATGGCGCTCGTGCCCGGCGTGTCCCGTTCCGGTGGCACCATCACCGCGGGTCTGGCCATCGGGCTCACCCGCGAGGCCGCGACCCGCTATTCGTTCCTGCTGGCCATCCCCGCGGTGGTCGCCTCGGGCGTGTTCAGCATCCCCGACGTCTTCGAGCAGGGCGGCGCCGGACTCCAGCCCAGCGTGGCGCAGATGATCGTCGCGACGGTGATCGCGTTCGGGATCGGCTACGCCAGCATCGCGTGGCTGCTGCGTTACGTCGCCAAGCACAGCGTGTACGTCTTCGTCTGGTACCGCATCGCGCTCGGCCTGTTCCTGTTCGCGATGCTCGGTGCGGGCGCGATCAACGCGGTGTGAGGACACGGTGTAAGGACTCCGTAAGGCTCCTACCAGTGCGAATGCGGCGTCGGCGCGATAGAAATGCCGCATGCGTCAGTTGCTGAGGAAGCGTTGGGTCCAGGCCGGGCTGGCCGTCGGTGTCGTCGTGGTGGCCGTGGGCCTGTGGTTGTTCCAGCCGTGGCGGCTGTTCACCAGTAGCACCGTCGACGAGGCCCTGCCGATGGCTCCCGTCGCGGTGTCGTCTTCCGCCGCACCTACGACGTCCGCTTCTACGACCTCGGCGGCGCCGTCAGCTGCTCCGTCGTCCGCTGTCCCGTCGTCAGCTGCTCCGTCCTCCGCTCGTCCGACCACTGTGGAGCTGGCCTCGGGTGCGTTCGTGACCCAGGAGCACAAGACCACCGGCACGGCGAAGGTGCTGAAGCTGGCTGACGGCAACCGCGTGCTGCGTTTGGAGGGACTGGCCACTTCGGACGGTCCCGACCTGCACGTCTGGCTCACCGACGCCACGGCGGGCGGTTCGTGGGGCAAGTACGACGACGGCCGCTACGTGAAGCTCGGCGCGCTCAAGGGCACCCACGGCAACCAGAACTACGCGATCCCGGCCGGTGCCGATCTCGGTGGCCTGCGCAGCGTGGTGATCTGGTGCGACCGCTTCAACGTCGCGTTCGGGTCCGCGCCGCTGTCCCTGTGACCCAGTGCCAGAATGCGTTGTGCCTGAAGCAATCCATCCTGACCGTGTTCGCTACGCCCTGCGTTCCGTTCGCGCCGCGAGCTACGAGATCGGCTCGACGGAGTCCGGTACGACGCTCGCGCTCGTGATGGCCGCGAGCCCGGCGGGCCGGCGCAACGCGGCGGAGAAGATCGTCGGCCTGCTGGAGGCGGCCGGGCTGCGCCTGGCTGTCGGCGATCCCGTCGCCGAGCTCACCGATCGGCCCATCGGGTTGCTCGTCGTGACGGGCTAGCGCTTTCGCATACACCGCCGCGAAAATGTTGTCGATCACCCTGACATACCAACCTGGGAAACTCGATCGCGTCAACCGCGCCGAGCGCTCTTGTCCTGTCGATCATGTCGACCTAGCGTCATCACGGCTGCGGAACCGCGTCAGCGCAATCCCCATTCTGTGATTGGTGGTCGAGTCGTGCCCGAAATGACCGGGGAACGTTCTGCTCTTGGCGGCGGGAACAACGGCGGTGCGCGGCTCAGCCTCAGTACCGAGGCCGCACGGAAATTGTCGTCGACGTCCAAGTCCGTGCCGCAGATGCAGGGCATCACCCCGCGCTGGCTGCTCAACCTGCTGCCGTGGGTGGAGGCGCGAGGCGGTGCGTACCGGGTCAACCGGCGGCTCAACTACACCCTCGGCGACGGCCGCCTCGCCTTCCACACCACCGGCAGCGAAGTGCAGGTCATCCCGGCCGAGCTGACCGAGCTGCCACTGCTGCGCAGCTGCTCCGACATGGACCTGCTCGGCACGCTCGCCGGCCGGTTCGCCCAGCGCGAGTACGGGGCGGGCGAGCTCGTCGTCACCGCGGACAGCCCGGCGGAGGAGGTTTTCCTGCTGGTGCACGGCCGCCTCACCAAACTCCGCGAGGGCGACTACGGCCAGGAATCGACGTTGACCATCATGGCCGACGGCGACTATTTCGGCGACGAGTTCCTGCTCGATACCGGAAGCACCTGGGACTATTCGGTCAAAGCGGCCACCGCGTGCACGTTGATGTCCCTGTCGAAGTCCGATTTCCACGAACTCCTCGACCGGTCCGAGGAATTGCGCACGCATATCGCGCAGCAGCTCGCGCTCGCCGAAAAGGCGCAGAACCCGTACGGCGAGGCCGAGGTCGACATCCTGTCCGGGCACCGCGGTGAGCAGGCGTTGAGCGGGACGTTCGTCGACTACGAGATGAAGCCGCGCGAGTACGAGCTGAGCATCGCCCAGACCGTGCTCCGGGTGCACACGCGCGTGCAGGACCTCTACAACGAGCCGATCGACCAGCTCGAACAGCAGCTCCGGTTGACCATCGAGGCGGTGCGCGAGCGCCAAGAGCACGAGCTGATCAACAACCGCGACTTCGGGCTGCTGCACAACGCGGACTTCGGCCAGCGCATCTACACCCGCAACGGCCCACCCACGCCGCACGACATGGACCGGCTGCTCAACACGGTGTGGAAGAACCCCGGGTTCATCCTGGCCCATCCGGAAGCCATCGCGGCCTTCCGCGACGAGTGCACCCGGCAGGGGGTCTCGCCGGAGACGGTGCACGTGCCCGGTGGCCGGGTCTCCGCGTGGCGCGGCGTGCCGATCTACCCGTGCTGGAAGATCCCGATCACCGAGCAGCGCACCACCTCGATCATGGTCATGCGGACCGGCGAAGCGGACCAGGGCGTCATCGGCCTGCGCAAGACGGGGCTGATCGACGAGTACGAGCCGGGCCTGAGCGTGCGGTTCATGAGCATCGACGAGAAGGCCATCGTCAACTACCTGATCACCTGCTACTACTCGCTGGCCGTCCTGGTGCCGGACGCGCTGGGCGTGCTGGAGCACGTCCAGCTCGGGAGCGTCGACGGCCGTGGCTGAGGCCGACCCCTTCGCCCGGGCGCGTGCGCTGGTCACGCCCGGGCTGCGGGCGGCGGCCGACCGGATGAACCCCGCCACCCGCCAGGTCATCGGCTACCACTTCGGCTGGTGGGACGAGCACGGCCGCCCCTTGGACGGCGACAGCGGCAAGGCGGTGCGGCCCGCGCTGGCGATGCTGGCGGCGGAGGCCGTCGGCAGCGCGGCGGAGCGCTCGAAGAACGCGGGTGTGGCGGTCGAGCTCGCGCACAACTACTCGCTGCTGCACGACGACGTGATGGACGAGGACCGCACGAGGAGACATCGGCCGACCGCGTGGACGGTCTACGGCGTGCCCGCCGCGATCCTCGCGGGCGACGCGTTGATCACCCTGTCCACCGAAGCCCTCGCCAACGACGGCCCGCCGCTGTCCACCAAAGGCGTTGAGCGGCTCAACGCGGCGATGCTGCGGCTCGTCGACGGCCAGGCGGCCGACACGGCCTTCGAAGCTCGCCGTGACGTGACGTTGGACGAGTGCATGACAATGGCCGCCGACAAGACCGGCGCGTTGTTCGCCGTCGCGTGCGAGCTCGGCGCACTGTCAGCGGGCTCATCGCCGGAGCGCGTCTGGCAGCTGCGCCAGTTCGGCGAACACCTCGGTCTCGCGTTCCAACTCGCCGACGATCTCCTTGGTATCTGGGGAGATCCGGACAACACCGGCAAGCCCGTGCTGGCCGATCTGCGTGCCCGCAAGAAATCCCTTCCGGTCGTGGCGGCGCTCAACGCGGGCAACGGTGCCGCCGCGCGGCTCGCCGAGCTGTACTACCGGAGCGAGCCGTTGGACGACGCCGAGCTGCGGACCTGTGCCGACCTCATCGAGCAAGCCGGCGCGCGGGCGTGGGCGCACGAGGAGACGCATCGCCAGCTCGACGCCGCGATGGCGTGCTTGCAAGCCGCGAACCCCGAACCGGGAGCCGCCGCCGAGCTGGCCGCGCTCGCCCAGCGGCTCTGCACAGCGCAGGCCAAGCAGGTGCCCGAGCAGGAGTCCTTTGAGCTGCCCGATGTTCAGATCACCCGTACTGCCAGAGTGAATCCGCGATTGGAGGCGGCTCGCGCGCACACGTTGTCGTGGGCCGAGGAGATCGGCCTGATCGACCCCGACGCGGACGTTCTGCCGTGGACGACGGCAGAGCTCGCCGCGAACGACTTCGGGTTGCTCTGCTCCCTCAAGTTCGCCGACGCGCCCATCGACGAGCTCAACACCATCGGCGACTGGTACACCTGGCTGTTCCACCTGGACGACCACCTCGTCGAAGCGTTCGGCCGCACCGGCGACCTGGCGGGCGCAAAGGCTTATCTGGCAAGGTTTCCGCCGTTCATGCCGGTCGATCTCGACCTGGAAGCTCCGATCCCGGCCATCCCGGCGGAGCGCGGGCTGGCCGACCTGTGGTCGCGAGTCGCGCCACGGATGTCCACCGGTTGGCGAAGCCGGATTCGTGGTGCGGTGGAACAACTGTTGGCCGGGCACCTCCAGGAGCTGCGGTGTGCCACCTCGCAGCGCACCGCGACTCCGGTCGAGTACGTGGAGATGAAGCGCAAGACCAACGGTGGGGCTGTGTCCTCGTGCTTGGCCGAGTTCGCCCGCTGCGCGGAGCTTCCTCAAGCTGTCGCGGACGGGCCGACGGTGCGTGCGTTGGTGGACGCCGTCAGCGAGAGCGCTTTGCTGCTCAACGACCTGTTCTCCTACGAGCGCGAGGTGGTCGACGGGGTCGAGACGGCCAACATGGTGTTGGTGCTCAAGGAATTCCTCGGCTGCGACACGCGGCGCGCGGTGGCCGCGACCAACGACATGCTGACGGCCAGGGTGCGGCAGTTCGAGCACATCGCCGACGTCGAGATCCCCGAGATGTGCGACGAGCACAGCCTCACACCGGAGGAGCGCGCCGTCGTGGCCGGCTACGTGGACACGCTCCGCGACTGGCTGCCCGGGTGGCTCGAATGGCAGAAGCGCACCAGCCGTTACGGAGAAGCCGACGCGCCGGTGGTCGTCGAGTCGATCAGCCGCAGGCTCGCCGGGCCCACGGGTTTCGGCACGGCGACGGCACGGCGGCTGCTCAACTGTGCTCGATGACCGTTTTCGCTTGCCCTGCAAGCAGAACGGTCCGTTCTCCGCTTGTGTTCGCCCCACGGTGAAAGGCCTTGTCCGGCCAACGTGAACGAGTATGGGATCCCCGCCCATGCTGAAACCCCTGCTCGCTCTCCTCCTCGTCCTGGCGCCGGTGACAGCGCCACCGGACGACGCCGTCCGGCTCCACGGCACCCAGTGGCTTCGAGGCGGACAGCCCTTCTTCCCGCACGGCTTCAACATGGTCGCGCTGGCCACGCCGCAGAAGTGCCTCGACGAGGGCAAGGCGCCGGGCTGGGCGAAGCACGCGCACGACACCTTCGCGGACAACTCGGACGCGGAACTCGCTGCGGCCAAAGGGAAGTGGAGCGCGGACACGCTGCGGTTCCAGGTGAGCCAGGTGGCACTGGACCCGCAGCACCCGTACTACGCGGGCGGGGCCTACCTGGCGTGGGTGAAGGCCGGAGTGGCGAAGGCGCGCGCGGCGGGGTTCACGGTGATCCTGTCGATGCAGGACCAGGTGGCGACGTGCGGCGACGTGAACTTCATGCCGTCGCGGCGGACCATCCGGTCGTGGACGACGCTGGCGCCGAAGTTCGCGGGCGATCACGGCGTGCTGTTCGAGCTGTTCAACGAGCCGCGCAACGACACCTCGGAGGCGGGGTGGAAGGTGTGGCGCGACGGCGACGGCGCTGACGTCGTCGGCCACCAGCAGCTCGTGAACGCGGTGCGGGGTCTGGGCGCGCGGAACGTGCTCGTGGTGAACGGGGCGGCGCTGGCGGAGCGTTTCGAGGGGATGTGGCCGCACCGGCTGGCCGATCCGTTGGGGCAGGTGGCATACGCGACGCACCCGTACTACTGGCACTTCGCGGCGAACAACTCCCTTGAGCGCAATCGTGTGCGGTGGGAGGAGCGCTTCGGCCACCTCCTCGACCGCGGCGCGGCGGTGATCGTCACGGAGTGGAACGCGCACCACGACGCGTGCCGCGCGGGGATGCCGGGCATGGTCGAGCCGTTCCTGGACTACCTGCGCCAGCGCGGCGTGCCGCTGCTCGCCCACGCCTTCGACGTGCCGGGAACGATGGTCAAGGCGCTGCACCCGAACTGGGAGCCGACCACGCTGGAGGGCTCCGGCTGCGTCAACGGCGAGCCTGTGCGCGGGCCGGACGCCGGAGCCAACGTTCGCGACCGTTTCCGGACTTGGTGAGGGGACAGCTGTGCGTGGAATCGACCGACGGAGGTTGCTGACGCTGGTCAGCGCCGCGCTCCTGGTTGGACAACGAGGGACCGACAGCACCACCAAGCTCCAACCGGTGCTGAACAACGACACCTTCCCGGAACGCACCGGCGAGCTGTACAACGGCGCGAACCTGCACGAGGCGAGCGGGATCGTGGCCAGCCACCGGTATCCCGGCGTGTTCTGGATCATCAGGGACGGCACCGCCAACCCCGATCCCGTGCGCGTCGGCTACCGCCGGACCGTGCTGGCGGTGTGGCTGGACCCGGCGGCGGGCAAGCTGCTGCGCTGGCCGGACGGGGTGCCGCAGCGCTCGTGCGACGGCTACGCGAAGTACGTCTACCTCAAGCGCGCCGACGGCACCAACGTGCCCAACGTCGACATCGAGGACGTCGCGCTCGACCCGGCGACCGACTCCCTGTGGCTGGGCAACATCGGCAACAACCCGCACGCGGACAAGCCGGGGGAGCTGTTCCGCTTCCCCGAGCCCGACCCGCTGCGCGCGACCGAGGTGCGCGCCGACCTCTCCTACCGCTACACCGCCGCCCGGATCAACTCCGAGTCGCTGTTCCTCGTGGACGGGGTCCCGCACCTGCTGGTGAAGACCGCGCCGAGCGGCTCGGAGCTGAGGCAGGGCCACGTGCTGAAGCTCCCCGTCCCCGCTGAGCCGGGCACCGTCGCCGAGGCGGTCGCGGTCGCCGTCCTGCCTCCGCCGACCGGTGTTCCCGAGCGCAACCACAAGCCGACCGGGGCGGACCTCCGCGACGGGAAACTGCTGGTCGCGACCGCGAACGGGTGGCTGCGCTACGAGGCTTCCCCCGCGTTGCGGGGCGACGAGCTGGTCAAGGCGCTGGCCTCGGCACCCCCGAAGGCGCATGCCTACTGGGAGCCCGACCACGCGCTGGTCGCGACCGAGGCCATCGCGTGGACGCATCCACCGCTGGGCGACTCGTTCCTGTCGTTGTCGGAGACCGGGCAGTTCCGCTGGGTCAGGGAAGGGGTGCGCTGAGAGCGGGGTGACCTAGGCTGGTCTCGTGGCTACCGTGATCCTGCTTCGACATGCGCGTTCCACCGCGAACGGCGCCGGTGTCCTCGCCGGGCGCACGCCGGGGGTCGGGCTGGCCGAGCGCGGTGAGGAGCAGGCGCGGGAGCTGGTCGACCGCCTCGCCGGGGTCCCGGTGGCTGGCCTGGTGCGCTCCCCGCTGCACCGCTGCGTGCAGACGCTGGAGCCGCTGAGCGCCAAGCTCGGGCTGACCGCCGTCGAGGAGCCGCGTCTGTCCGAAGTGGACTACGGCGAGTGGACCGGCAAGGGCATCAAGGACCTGCTGGAGGAGCCGCTGTGGAAGGTCGTGCAACAGCACCCTTCCGCGGCGGTCTTCCCCGGCGGTGAGGGCTTGGCGGAGGTCCAGGCGCGCGCGGTCGCGGCGATCAGGGAGCACGACGCCCGGGTGACGGCGGAGCACGGCGAGAACGCGGTGTGGATCGCGTGCAGCCACGGCGACGTGATCAAGGCCGTGCTGGCCGACGCGCTCGGCCTGCACCTGGACTCCTTCCAGCGGATCGTCGTCGAGCCGTGCTCGATGTCGGTGGTGACCTACACCGAGACCCGGCCCTACGTGCTGCGCGTCAACGACACCGGCGGGGACCTGTCGAGCCTGGTGCCGCGCGCGGACGCGGCGGCCATGGCGACCGCGCACGCCGCCGTCGGCGGCTCGACCGCCTGAGCTGGACTCCGGTCACGCTGTCGCTGGGGGTCGGGGTGTCTTCACGACCCCCGGGCCCTACTTGGTGGCGAAGCGCATGTCCTGCCGGGCGAAGTTGACCGGCAGGTTGCAGCTGATCTTCTTGTTGTCCTTGGTGAACCCGTGGCCGGTGCCGCCCTTGCTGAGCGGTCCGCACCCGGTCGCGCCCTCGATCGGGTACAGCTCCGGGCGTCCCGCCGTCAGGCAGAACAGGTCGCCGCTGCCGTAGCTGATGTAGATGCCCTTGACGACGAAAGCGTTGTCGGCGCACCTCTTCGCCTCGTCCGTCACGGGCGCGGCCTGAGCCGCCGAGGGCAGCGCGAGCAGGCCGAGCACGGTGGTGGCGGCGGCGAGCACGGAGCGCATGCGCATGGGTGTCCCTTTCGAGAGCTTTCGGTGGTCCTGACCACCGTGACACCCAGGAAAAACCCTCATAAATCGGCTTCGGGCCCGCCCGAAAGGTGATCAGTACTTCCAGTCGGCGCCGACGCCCCGGTAGAGCTCGACGGGGATGGGGTGGACGTCGGGGGCCATGCGGTCGGTGTAGAACCGGCCGTGCAGGTGGTCCACCTCGTGCTGGACGAGCCGGGCCACCCCCTGGTTGAAGATCGTGATCCGGCGCGTCCCGTCGAGGTCCTGGTGCTCCACGTGCACCGACAGCGGCCGGGGGACCATGCCGCGCACGTCGAAGAAGCTCAGGCAGCCCTCGTACTGCTCGTCGACCTCGTCGGAGGACTCGATCACCCTCGGGTTGAACAGGGTGATCACGTCGGCCCCGGCGGGCGGGCAGATCATCGCCGCCGCGCGGTCGATGCCGATCTGGTTCGCCGCGATGCCCATGCCCTTGCCGAACACGTGCGCCCGAGCCACCCGTGCGGTGGCCGCCTGTAACTCCGAGACCACCCGCTTGGCGTCCTCGGCGTCCTCGGGCAGCGTGAACGGGCGCGCGGGCCTGCGCAGCAGGGGTTCGTCGTGCTGGATGACGCCGAGCGAGCGCATGGTCTCGCTGGGCTTGGCCTGTCGTGTCGCGGCTTCGGCGGGCCTGCGCCGGAAGTGCCACTCCAACCGGTACCGAGCGTTCATCGGCGGGTCCTCCGTCGCCCAGGAGTAGATCCGTCGGTCTCCCTCGTGCTGGTCGGATATGGCGGTGCGGAACGGCATCGAGTCCGCGGTCATCGACGTGTGCAGGCCCCAGACCGAGGGGCCCAGCTCGGCGGGGAAGTCCAGCCGGATCGACAGCCGCTTCGTCGGCAGCCGCACGGCCCGCTGGAACCAGTTGCCCCACTTGTCGTCGCCGACCGCGTAGGTGTACTCGATCCACGTGCTCTCGCCCGGGTACAGCGGGAAGTGCCCGCTGTCGTTGGCGAAGAGCAGCCACACCTCCTTGACGGCGTCCCGGTCGTGCTGGGGCACGAACTGCATCGGCTCCGCCCGGTCCTCGCCCCACCACGCGTGGAGATCTATTTCTTCCCACGTGAGCGGCTGGTCGCGGTAGAGCCGGTTGGACTGGTCCGGGCGGCCGGGGAAGCGGTCGACCGAAATGCGGATCAGGTAGCGGGTGATCGGATCAGCGCCGTTGTTGAACAGCTTGCGCCGCATCGTCGCCCGGTAGGTGTGCCCGTCGTAGTGCAGCTCGGCGTGGTCGTGCTCGACGAGCAGGCTGCCGTGCTGGGTGGGGTCGACGAGGTACTCCGGCGGGGTCGGGGTCCTCGGGTGCGGCGGCTGGTGCCCGCGTGCCTGCTCGTAGCCGCGCCACGCCCGGCGCAAAGCCCCACCGGCGCCCAGCGCGATGTCGGCGGCCTTGGCGAACTCGCGGGAGGCCCGCTCGTGGCCGCTCTCGACCTTGGAGACGTAGGAGCGGCTGTAGCCCATGGCCTCGGCCAGCGCGGTCTTGGACAGCGCGCGCACGTCCCGCCAGCGGCGGAACTCCTCGACGAAGGCGTCGTGGGGGAGTACGAGCCCGGGAGCTAAGTCCTGGTCTTCGGTCATCTCGCCTCCGTCTCGCACCGTGAGTGAGCGTGAGCGCCGCGTGAGTCCCACTCAGCCTAGATCGAAACGAGGCCCCCGTGGTGTCCTCGTTTCCGAAGGGACAGCACGGGATCTGCAGAAATAAGGGAACTGCCTACGGATCGGAAGTGAACCGTGATCACCGTGAGCACAAGGGCTCGTTCCGCCCGCCGGTTGGCCAGCCTGCTGGCCGTCCGGACCGGGGTGCACGTCGTCGTCCGCTACGACCGGCTGCTGCGGCGGTACCAGGTGGTGTGGATCGACGGCCCGGACGAGGCCCAGATGCGGACGGTGGCCATGGCGAACGCCACGGTTGTCCCCGACATTGATCTTGGCGAGCTCCTGTGGCACCGCAGCGTGTCCTAGGCCCCGGAAACCGCGGTGCCGCAGTGAACGCCAAGCAGAGGTGATCAGGGGGTTTCGGCGCCTGCGAACGCCGGACCGGGAAGGAACCCCCTGATCACCTCGGACCAGTCGGGCGCCGCAGCGTCGCGACGGCCACGACGACGAAGGCGACCAGCCCGGCGATCGTGTAGAGGTTGTGCACGACGAAGATCAACGCGTGCGCGGGGTCGTCCTGGGGGATGCCCCACCACAGGAAGCCGATCGAGCCCGGTGGGTCCTTGGCGTACGGGTCGGGCCAGCACGCGGTGATCAGCACCAGGCTCACCGCAGCCGCCGCGCAGGTCAGCCGGGGTCCGATCGGGCGCATCGCCTGGCTGATCAGCAGCACCAGGAACGGGGCGACCCAGACCCAGTGGTGGTGCCAGGAGATCGGTGAGACCAGCAGCGCGGTGAGCGCGGTCATCAGCACGCCGGGCAGTTCCATGCCGCGCCTGCCGAGCCTGGTCGCCACGATCAGCCCGATGACGCCGAGGAGCGCGGCCAGGCAGAGCCGGGTGACGTGCAGCGCGGGCTGGTCGAAGACGAACGCCTGACCGGCCATGCCGTTGATCGACTGGTTGCCGTGCCAGAAGAGGTAGGCGCCCATCCGCGAGCTGTCGGCGAAGCCGCCGGTCCAGAACTGCGCGGACTGCACGGGCAGGAACGCGGTGCCGATGGCGATCGTGGCCACGACGGTGCTGATCGCGGTCACCCCGGCCCTGATCCGCCCGGTGAGCAGCAGGTAGAGGATGAACACGCCCGGGATGAGCTTGACCGAGGCGGCCAGGCCGAGCGCGACGCCCTTGAGCCGGTTCTCCTTCGGCAGCGCGAAGTCGAGCAGCACCAGGCCCATCAGCAGCGCGTTGACCTGGCCGAAGGCGATGTTGGACTGGATCGGCTCCAGGTGCATGGCCACCGCGCCGACGCCCAGCGTGAGCGCCAGGCGCCCGGAGGAGACCGCGAACCCGGCGATGCCCCACGCACACCAGATCGCCACGAGCACCGACAGGATGCTCAGCCCGGTCATCACCCACGGCACGCTGCCCAGCGGCAGCAGCGTCATCGCGGAGGCGAACAGCGCCGCGAACGGGGAGTAGAGGAACGGCAGACCCGCGTGGTTCTTGGTGTAGAGCCCGGTGTTGTTCCAGAGGTCCTGGCCCGCGCTGTAGTAGACGGCGAGGTCGTGCATGTGCGCGCGGAACGGCTCCCAGGCGAGCATGTCGGAGACGCGCAGGTGGACGGAGAACGCGAACAACGCCACCGCTCCCGCGAGCAGCCACGGCGGGCATGGCAGCTTGCGCCGTCCCGGAGCGGTGGGCTTCGGATCGTCGTCGCGGGTCTCCGGCTCGGCCGGGCTCGTGCGCATCGGTGACCTTTCGATGGGGGCCGGCGCATTCTTCCGCCGTCGCCCCCACTAGACAGAACGGCCCCCCTGGCGAGTTGCCGACAAGTGCCCCAGATCACACGGTGAAGGGCTTGCGATGAGTCGGTTCGTGAACGTTCGTCACGAGTCCCGCCGCCGCGACCTCGGTCCGGAACGCCGCGGGCCCCGCCGTGTTGATCGTGGCGGGCAGGTCGGGGGAGTCCAGAGAGGTGATCATGTCGTCGTGGTGGCTGGCCACCGTCAGCGGCGGTGAGCCGAGCGCCCGCACCAGCCGCGCCGGATAGGCGTGGACCGGCTTCCACGAGGTCATGCTGGCCACCAGGACGTCCGGGGTGAGCCCGGCCAGCTCCCGCTCCGCGTAGTTCGTCGCGCCGAAGAGCAGGACTTCCCGGGTGCCGAAGCCGACCTGGAAGGCGAAGGTCTCGCCCTCGACGAGCTCGCCGAGCGTCCTGGGCGGGCGCGGCTTCGCGCTCAGCTCTCCGGGCAGCAGGTAGGCGTGCTCGGCGGTCATCGAGTGCAGGCTGGGCACGACCTGCACGCTCAGGCCGCCGAACTCCAGGTTCTCCCCGCCTCGGACGACGATCATCCGCGTGCGCGGCACGTCCCACGCCTCCAGCAGGAAGGCTGTGCTGCGCCCGCAGACCACGCGCGCGGCGGGGAAGCGGGCGAGCAGGTGCGGCACGTCGGCGACGTGGTCCCAGTGGCCGTGGCTGACCATGATCAGCTCAGGCGCCTCGGTGATCGTGCGGTCGACCAGGTCGGGGCGCAGCGCGAGCCGCCCGCGCTCGTTGATCGCCGAGCCGCCGGGCACCCGGTACTCCATACGGCTGAGGTAGGGGTCGAAGAGCACTCGCCGCCCGTTCGCGCTCAGCTCCCAGCCCGCCACGCCGAGCCAGCGGAGGGTGGCGCCCGGTCCGCTGAGCGGCGCCGGGGCAGCGGCTGCGGTTCCCGGCAGGCTCATGGCCGCGCCGGCGACGGCCGCGCTTCGGAGGAGTCCGCGCCTGCTCAGATGTCCTGTGCACATGGCTCGAGCAGATCAGCGCTTCGCGGATCGAGTCCAACACCAATATCGGAACCGTGTCCATATCGAATCCGATATCGTCCCGGCTCGTGGACCTGGTGCGGCATCTGCGGTACTTCTTGGCGGTGGCCGAGGAGCTGCACTTCGGCCGTGCCGCGCGCCGCCTGCACATGTCCCAGCCGCCGCTGTCACAGCGAATCCAGCGCTTGGAGCACGAGCTCGGCGTGCGGCTGTTCGACCGCGCCTCACGTCAGGTCCAGCTCACGGATGCGGGTGCCGCGCTGCTGGTGGAGGCCCGCGAAGTGCTCGGCCGCGTCGACCACCTGCACACCGTCGCCGACCGGTTGCGGCGCGGGGCAGCGGGGGTGCTGCGCGGCGGGATGCTTCCCGACCTGCCCGGCGACGTGGTGGCGAGCCTGGTGTCGGAGTTCCGCGAGCGCTGCCCCGACGTGCGGCTCACGCTGCGCGAGCTGAGCACCGCCGAGCAACTGCGCGCGCTGGCCGACCGCACGTTGGACGTCGGCGTGCTGCGGCACCCCTTCGACGCGCCGTGGCTGGACCAGGGCGAAGTGCTGAGCCGACCGCTGGGGGTGCTGTGCCCACCAGGCTGGCCTCCCGGTCCCGTGCGGTTGGCCGAGCTCGCCGGGCACGAACTGGTGATCTTCCCTCGGGCGACCGCGCCCGCTTCGCACGACGAGCTGCTCTCCACGTGCGCTCGCCACGGCTTCACCCCGCGCGTCGTGCACGAGGCGGCGACACCGGGCTTCGCGCTGGGCCTGGTGCTGGCGGGCTCCGCTGTGGCCCTGCACCACCTCGACTCCCCGGCTCCACACCCGGACGTGCACTGCCGTCCGCTCGTGGGCTCGCCGCTGGCTTGGCGGACTTCGCCGGTGTGGCCGCGCGGCAAGCACACCCCGGCCGTCGCCGCCTTCGCGGCGATCTTGACCGCGGCCATGCCCGCCGTCGTCGTGCCGCGCCCGCCTCTTCACCCCCGGCCCACCACGGAGTACCTGCCATGACAGTGATCGCTGAGGTGGCGGAGCGCTTCGCCGACGCCGGAGTGACCGGTTGGCTGCACGCCCGCGAGATCGACGGTCCGGGCGAGGTCGCGGTCAGCGCTGACACACCTGTGGTGCTGGCCAGCGTGTTCAAGCTGTCACTGCTGCTCGCGGTGTTCCGGGCCGCGGAGACGGGTGAGGTGGATCTGGAGGGTCGAGTGACACTTGAGGCTGGGGCGCGCAGCGGTGGGCCGACCGGGATCGGCGCGATGTTCGACCAGGTCAGCATGTCCGTGCGGGACCTCGCGCTGCTCGCCATGACGGTCTCCGACAACGCGGCGGCCGACGCGCTGGTGGACCTCGTCGGCTTCTCGGCGATCAACCGCGCGACCGCCTCGCTCGGGCTGAGCACCACATGTGTGGTGCAGCGCAGCCGTGAGCAGACCGCGTCGATGGTGCGCGACGCCGGGGTCGCCGACGCGGCCTCGCTCGCGCCGCTGCTGACCGACCGCCGAGTGCTGCGGACCCTCAGCGCGTTGCGGCCGGAGCACACCAACCGCAGCACGCCCCGCGAGATGACCGCGCTGCTCGCCGCGCTGTGGCGCGACGAGGCCGCGTCGCCCGAGTCGTGCGCGGCGATGCGGCGGCTGCTCGGGTTGCAGGTGTGGCCACACCGCCTCGCGTCAGGCTTCCCCTTCGACGACGTGCGCGTCGCGGGCAAGACCGGCACGCTGCCCACGCTGCGCAACGAGGTGGGGGTCGTCGAGTACCCGGACGGCGGCCGCTACGCCGTGGCCGTGTTCACCGCGAGCGTGCGCACGTCCCTCACGCTCCCCGCCGCCGACGCCGTCATCGGCACCACCGCCCGCCTGGCCGTCGACCACCTCCGCGCCCGCACGCCGTAGTCCACGCCGTCTTCAGACCCGCAAACCCCCGCTGGCCACCACCTGCGCCGCACGCGAACGCCGCGTCTGGTGCGTTGGGAGCCCTGAACGGGTCGTTTAGTGCGCTCAACGCACCAAACGACCCGTTCAGGGCTTAAGCGGAGCGATGGGCGAGCGGTGGGGTTGGGTGGGTTAGGGGATTGGCTAGAGAAGGGGTCGAATAGGGGTGAGAGTTGCCACCTTGATCGTCCCCGGCCTGCGGCGGACTGGCTACGATCCCCCGCATGACGCTGCCGTCCGAGCTGTCCCTCGCCACCGACTTCCCAGCGGTGAGCAGAGAGGACTGGCGCGCACTGGTCGCTGGTGTGCTGAAGAAGTCCGGTGTGGACACTGAAGGGCTCGACCGGCCCGAGGACCGGTTCGCGCGGACGACCTACGACGGGATCACCGTCGCCCCGCTCTACACCGCCGAGGACGTGGTGCCCGCCGCCGGAGTGCCGGGGCTCGCGCCGTTCGTGCGCGGTGGCCAGGCCAGGCGCGAGGCGTGGGACGTGCGGCAGCGCCACGCCCTGTCCGACGCGAAGGCCACCAACGACGCGATCCTGGCGGACCTGGAGAACGGCGTCACGTCGCTGTGGCTGACCGTCGGAGCGCAGGGCCTGCCCATCGACAAGCTCGGCGAAGCCCTCGACGGCGTCTACCTGGACCTGGCCGGAGTCGTCCTGGACGCGGGAGCCGACTCGGCGCGCGCGGCGGAGGCGTTGCTGGCGCTCACGGAGGAGCCCAGCGGGAACCTGGGGTTCGACCCGCTCGGCCTGGAGGCGAAGACCGGCGTCGCGGGTGACCTCGCGGAGATCGCCGCCTACGCCAACCGCGCGCCCAACCTGCGGACGATCATGGTCGACGCGCTGCCCTACCACGACGCGGGCGGCAGCGACGCCGAAGAGCTGGGCTGTTCGCTGGCCGCCGCGGTGGCCTACCTGCGCGTGCTCACCGACGCTGGACTGTCCGTTGTGGACGCTTTCCGGCAGATCGAGTTCCGCTACGCGGCCACCGCCGACCAGTTCCTGACCATCGCGAAGTTCCGTGCGGCGCGGCGGTTGTGGGCTCGCGTCGCGGAACTCTCGGGCGCCCCTGATGAGCCGCAGCGGCAGCACGCGGTGACGTCCTCGGCGATGATGACCGCCCGCGACCCGTGGGTGAACATGCTGCGCACGACGCTGGCGACCTTCGCGGCCGGAGTCGGCGGCGCGGACTCCGTGACGGTGCAGCCCTTCGACGCGTGCCTGGGCCTGCCGGACGACTTCTCGCGCCGCATCGCCCGCAACACGCAGTCGCTGCTGCTGGAGGAGTCCCACGTCGCGCGCGTGCTGGACCCGGCGGGCGGCTCCTACTACGTGGAGAAGCTGACCGACGACCTCGCCGCCGCGGCGTGGGAGTGGTTCACCGAGATCGAGCGCGCGGGCGGGTTCGCCACCGCGCTGCGCGAGGGGCTGATCGAGCGGCGGCTGGAGGCGACGTGGGCCAAGCGCCTCAAGCGGATCGCCCACCGCAAGGACGCGATCACCGGCGTCAGCGAGTTCCCGAACCTCACCGAGAAGCTGCCCGTGCGCCCGGCGGCTCCGGCCCGACCCGAGGGCGGACTGCCACGCCGCCGCTACGCCGAGCCCTTCGAGCGGCTGCGCGACGCCGCCGACGCCGCGCCGAGCAGGCCGAAGGTGTTCCTGGCGACGATCGGCGCGGTCGCGGCCTACACTGCGCGCTCGACCTTCGCGGGCAACCTCTTCCAGGCCGGTGGCATCGAGACCCCCGCCGCCGGTCCGGGCACCGACCCCGACGCCATCGCGAAGTCCTTTGTGGACAGCGGGGCGACTGTCGCGTGCCTGTGCGGCCACGACAAGGACTACGCCGAGCACGCTGAACCCGTCGCTCGCGCGCTGAAGGAGGCGGGCGCCAAGACCGTGCTGCTCGCCGGGAAACCCGGAGAGCGGGCAGGTGACCGCGAAAATGTCATTGACGGTTACGTGTACGCGGGCTGCGACGCCCTCGACGTCCTCCGGACCACCCTGAGCCAGGCAGGAGCGCTCTGATGGCGCCGCACATCCCCGACTTCGGCAACCTCGACCTCGGCGCGCAGCAGAGCGCCCCGGGCGTCCAGCAGTGGCGGGACCGGCTCGACCAGGACCCCGCCGAACTGCTGTGGGAGACACCGGAGGGCATCCCGGTCCAGCAGCTGTACACCGCCGAAGACCTTGCGGGACTTGACTTCCTGAGCACCTACCCGGGCGCGACGCCGTACCTGCGCGGGCCGTACCCGACGATGTACGTGAACCAGCCGTGGACGATCCGGCAGTACGCGGGCTTCTCCACCGCCGAGGAGTCCAACGCCTTCTACCGCCGCAACCTCGCCGCCGGGCAGAAGGGCCTCTCGGTCGCCTTCGACCTGGCGACCCACCGCGGCTACGACTCCGACCACCCGCGCGTGCCCGGCGACGTCGGCATGGCGGGCGTGGCGATCGACTCCATCTACGACATGCGCCAGCTCTTCGACGGCATCCCGCTGGACAAGATGAGCGTGTCGATGACCATGAACGGCGCGGTCCTGCCCGTGCTGGCGCTCTACATCGTCGCCGCGGAGGAACAGGGGGTGGCGCCGGAGAAGCTCACCGGGACCATCCAGAACGACATCCTCAAGGAGTTCATGGTCCGCAACACCTACATCTACCCGCCGCAGCCCTCGATGCGGGTCATCTCCGACATCTTCGCGTTCACCTCGCAGAAGATGCCGAAGTACAACTCGATCTCCATCTCCGGCTACCACATCCAGGAAGCCGGGGCGACCGCCGACCTGGAGCTGGCCTACACCCTCGCCGACGGCGTGGAGTACCTGCGCGCCGGGCGCGAGGCCGGACTGGACATCGACGCCTTCGCACCGCGCCTGTCCTTCTTCTGGGCGATCGGCATGAACTTCTTCATGGAGGTCGCCAAGCTCCGCGCCGCGCGCCTGCTGTGGGCGAAACTGGTCAACCAGTTCGAGCCGAAGAACTCCAAGTCGCTCAGCTTGCGCACGCACAGCCAGACCTCGGGCTGGTCGCTGACCGCGCAGGACGTCTTTAACAACGTCGCCCGCACCTGCGTCGAAGCCATGGCCGCCACCCAGGGGCACACGCAGTCCTTGCACACCAACGCCCTGGACGAAGCGCTCGCGCTGCCGACGGACTTCTCCGCGCGCATCGCCCGCAACACTCAGCTGCTGCTCCAGCAGGAGTCCGGCACCACCCGCGTGATCGACCCGTGGGGCGGCAGCGCCTACGTCGAGCGCCTCACCTACGACCTCGCCCGCCGCGCCTGGAGCCACATCCAGGAGGTCGAGGCCGCGGGCGGCATGGCCAAGGCAATCGACGAGGGCATCCCGAAGCTGCGCGTGGAGGAGGCAGCCGCGCGCACGCAGGCCCGCATCGACTCCGGCCGCCAGCCGGTGATCGGCGTGAACAAGTACCGCGTGGACGCCGACGAGGCCATCGAGGTGCTCAAGGTCGACAACAAGGGCGTGCTCGCCCAGCAGCTGGACAAGCTGCGCAGGCTGCGCGAAGAGCGCGACGAGCAGGTCTGCCAGGAGGCGTTGAGCGCGCTGACCAAGGCCGCCGACGCCGCGATCTCCGGGAGCAGGGGACCGGGCCTGGACCAGAACCTGCTGGCGATGGCCATCGACGCCGCGCGGGCCAAGGCCACCGTCGGCGAGATCTCCGACGCGCTGGAGAAGGTCTACGGTCGGCACGCGGGCCAGATCCGCACCATCTCCGGGGTCTACCGGCAGGAGGCCGGGGAAGTGAGCAACATCGAGAGGACGCGCCGCGCCGCCGAGGAGTTCGAGCTCGCGGAGGGCCGCAGGCCGCGCATCCTGGTCGCGAAGATGGGCCAGGACGGCCACGACCGCGGCCAGAAGGTGATCGCCACGGCCTTCGCCGACCTGGGCTTCGACGTGGACGTGGGCCCGCTGTTCCAGACCCCCGCCGAGGTCGCCACGCAGGCGATCGAGGCGGACGTGCACATCGTCGGCGTCTCCTCGCTGGCCGCCGGGCACCTCACGCTGGTGCCGGCGCTGCGCAAGGAACTCGCCGACCTGGGCCGCGAGGACATCATGATCGTGGTCGGCGGCGTCATCCCGCCCGGCGACTTCGACGAGCTCTACCAGGCGGGCGCCACCGCGATCTTCCCGCCCGGCACGGTGATCGCCGACGCGGCGCTGGACCTGCTCGCCCAGCTCTCCCAGCAGCACGGGCACGCCGCCTGATGGCTGCCAAGCCGGTCGAGGTCGGCCAGTACGCCGACGGGGTCCTGGCGGGCTCGCGTGCCTGGATCGCTCGCGCGATCACGCTGGTGGAGTCCCGCAGGGCCGATCACCGCGCCGCCGCTCAGGAGCTGCTGACCGAGCTGCTCCCGCACGCGGGCAAGGCACGGCGCGTCGGCATCACGGGCGTGCCGGGCGCGGGCAAGTCGACCTTCATCGACACCCTGGGCACCTCGCTCACCGAAGCCGGGCACCAGGTCGCGGTGCTGGCGGTCGACCCGTCCTCCACGCGCAGCGGCGGCAGCATCCTCGGCGACAAGACGCGCATGGCCAGGCTCGCCGTGGACCCGCGCGCCTTCGTCCGGCCCTCGCCGACCGCGGGCACGCTCGGCGGTGTCGCCAAGGCCACCCGCGAGACCATCGTGGTCATGGAGGCGGCGGGCTACGACGTGGTCCTGGTGGAGACGGTCGGCGTCGGGCAGTCCGAAGTCACCGTCGCCGACATGGTGGACACGTTCCTGCTGCTCACCCTCGCGCGCACCGGCGACCAGCTCCAAGGCATCAAGAAGGGCGTGCTGGAGCTGGCCGACGTGATCGCGGTGAACAAGGCCGACGGCGACCACGCGCGCGAAGCGAAGAAGGCGTCCAGGGAGCTGGCCGGAGCGCTGCGGCTGCTGCGCATGGGCGACGACGGGTGGGACCCGCCGGTGCTCACGTGCAGCGCGCTGGAGAACACCGGCGTCGACGGCGTGTGGGCGAAGATCATCCAGCACCGCGACCAGCTCTCCGCCTCCGGAGCGCTGGATGCGGTGCGGCGCAAGCAACTCCTGGGCTGGACGTGGACGATGGTGCGCGACCAGCTGCTCCAGGACCTCGCCGAGCACCCGAAGGTCCGTGAGCTGGGGCCGTCGCTGGACCAGCAGGTCGCCGACGGCACGCTCACCCCGGCGCTGGCGGCTCAGCAAATCCTGGCGGCCTTCCGGGACTGAGCTTGTACCGTTGGCGGCGTGTGTGTTTACGCGTTCGCGCACTACAAGCTGCATTTCGTGTGCACTGAGTGCCGTGTGAGCTTCAAGCGGCACTTCCCGGAACAGGGTCGTCAGCACCTGTGCCCGACGTGCGCCGAGCCCATGCGCTGCGCGGGCCACGACTTCGCGGCTCCGTCGCGTCGCGACACGCGCGCGTGGTCGGTCGTGCGGGCGGTCGTCGACGAAGGGCTGCGCTACGAGGGCTTCGAGCCCTGCGGTTGCGGCAAGGACCCGAAGTACCGGCCGCGCACCCGTGCCGACCTCCGTGCTCGTCGTGCCGTCGCGCGCCGCGAAGGCATTTCTCTGGCAGAAGCCTTGGCGCGGCGGGACGCCCACATCGCCGAGCGCTGATTGCAACCTCATCGTGGTGTGAGCGGGTGATCATTCCCGATACGCTCCGAAGTCGCTCTGAGTGGTGAGGGGAACTCGATGAGTGACATGCACGGAGCGTTGCCCGCGGGCTTCGAGGTCGTCGAGCTGATCGACTCCGATCCCGTCGCCACCACGTACCTCGTGCGGGGCGCTCGGCGCGAGGCCGTGCTGACCGTCGCGCGCTCGCCGGCCGCCGAAGAGGAGCGGGCGGAGTGCCTGCGCTGGGCCGACGCGCTGACCGTCGCCGCGGCCTCGCCGAACATCGCGGACGTGCTCTCCGCCGGGTTGACCCGCGACGGGCGGCCACACCTGCTGTGCGGCACGGGCGAGGCCCTGGCGGCGCGGTTGTTCGACAGCGGCGCGCTTTCGGTGTGGACCGCGCAGGGCTACGGCGTCGGAGTCGCCGACGCGCTGGCTTCCGCGCACGCGGCCGGGCTCGCGCACGGGGCGGTTCAGCTCGGCACCGTTCTGGTGATCGACGATGGCGCGGTGCTCGCCGGGTTCGGGACCACGGCTCCTGGGCTCGCGGTGCCTGCCGTGGTGGACGCCTACACCGCGCCGGAGCACCTCGCCGAAGTCTCCGTTGGGCGTGCTGCGGCGAGCGAGGCCGGGGACGTGTACGGCCTGGGCGTGACGCTGTACGCGGCGCTCGGCGGCTCGGTGCCGTGGCAGGACGCACCGATGGACCTCGCCCTGCGGAGCGCGCCCTTGCCGGGCCTGCCCGATGTGTCGGCGGATCTGCTCGATCTGTTGCGCGCCACGGTGTCCGTGGATTCGGCTGCGCGGCCCACTGCGGCGCAGTTGCGGGACTGGCTGCTCGGATTGGATCTCCAGGAGGTCGATCGCGCGGCACCGGTTTCTCCTCATCTGCTGGGCGGGCGCGGCAGCGGTCGTGTCGGCAAGCGGACCGCCGCGTTGATCACCGCTGTCGGCGGGACGCTCGGCGTGGTCGGAGGCGTTGTCAGCGCTGGGGGAGCCGGTTCCGGCGCTGTCGTGGCCGCGACCGGGACCGGGGCGGCCGTCACCGCTGGAACTGCCGCGAGTGCCGGGACGGCAGCCACCGCGGCGGCGACGACCGGGGGAGTCGCGGTGACCAAGGTCGTCGTCGTGTCCGTGGTCGTCGCGGCGGTCGGGGTCGGCGGCGGCTTCGTCGGGAAGCAGATCTACGACGACAGCACGTGCAACCTCGTCGTGGGCGACAAGCCGTACACGCAGGTGCTCGCTGACGGCGCCGACCTGGTCAACCAGACGGGGCACGAGTTCACGCTGCGAGTGGGGGAGCGGATCACCGCCAGTGGTGCCGCCGATCCCGTCGCGAGGGAAGTGCGCCTTTCCCTGCCGGCTGGTGAGGAAGCGCGGGTGGTCGGCGGGAAGCTTTACGCGGGGGCTGCCGACAAGTGGTCCGAGGTCGACGCTTCCTCGGACAGGGGAAAACTGCTCGCGGTCGCCGCGGCACCGACCGCCGCGGTGAAAGCGGTGCTGCCGAGAGTGGCCGCGGTCGACCGAAACGGCTGCGACTTCAGCGGCACGATCACCCAGCTGGGGAAACCGCCGATCACCTTCACCGCGAGCATCGAAAAGGACCGGGGCCGCCTGGTTGCGTTCGTCTCCGCCGAAGTCGAGGTCCGCTTCAGCAACTTCGAAGCGCCGGTCGACGTCACCGCGCCGTCCGTTCGCAAGCGCGACTTGAACGCGACGTGGCGCAGTAGCCGCAACAACGCCGTCGTGTATTACCTCGGCATCAACAACGGGACGCTGTCAATGTCCAGGAGCGTCGGTGGCGTCGAAGGGGACGCCGGGAGCGGACCGGGCTGCACGGGGAAAGCCGACACGTCCGGTGAGGTGATCGAGACGCGGTTGACGTGCAGGCCGCATTTCGCGGACGGGGGCACGGTGACGGTGACCATCCAGGCCGACGGCGACAACAAGGTCAAGCTCAGCGGCGACAAGGTGCTTGCTGGGACCTACGAGCTGTTCCGCCGGTGACGCGGCTGCCCGACCCCGAGCTGTCGCGCGCGGTGCTGATCGGCGCGAGCCGCTTCGAGCACCTGCACGACTTGCCTGCCGTGCGCAACAACGTGACCGACCTGGCGGCGATCCTCACGTCCACGACCGGCACCGGGCTCAAGCACTGCGCCGCGCTCATCGACGAACCCGACCTCGCCGCGATCGGGGCGCGCTTGGCCGAGGCGGCGGAGCAGGCGAAGGACGTGCTGCTCGTGTACTACGCGGGGCACGGGCTCGTCGACTCGCGCGGCGAGCTGCACTTGGCCATGCCGTCGACGCATCCCGAGCGCCCCGGGTGGACCAGCCTGCCGTTCGCGCGGCTGCGCGAGACCCTGGCCGACGCCGGCGCGCGCAACCGCGTGCTGATCCTGGACTGCTGCTTCTCCGGGCACGCGATCACCGAGTTCATGTCCAGCGCCGCTGAAGTGGTGGCCGGGCAGCTCGCCGTGAGCGGCACGTTCACGCTCACCGCGACGCCCGCCAACCGCGCGGCGATGGCCCCCGTCGGGGCTGTCCACACGCTGTTCACCGGTGAGCTGATCACGTTGCTGGCCAAGGGAATCCCCGACGGGCCTCCGCTGCTGACACTCGGCGAGATCTACCGGCGGTTGCTGCGCGTCTTCACCGATCGCGGTCTGCCCCGGCCGCAACAAGGCAGCACGCGGACCACCGAGCTGCTCGCGCTGTCGGTCAACCGCGCGCTCCACCCGGACGAGCCCGACGCCGCCGCGCTGCGCTACGCGGAACTGGTCGCCGACCGCATTCGAACGCTCGGAGCTGACCACCCCAGCACCCTGAAAGCCCGTGAACAGCACGCCCACTGGATCGGCCGCACCGGTGACGTGGCCGAGGCCGCCCGCCTGCACGCTGCCCTGCTGGCCGACCGCACGCGAATCGCCAGGAAACCCCGCCGCACCGGGCGCTAGGGGAGCGTGGCCGTTCCCGCCGCCGCCAGGAGCTGGATGGGGAACTCCGCGTCGGCTTGGCCGATCGCGAGCGCCAGCCAGTCGGACTCCCGCTGCCAGACCAGCACGTCGCCGCAGAGCTGACTGAGGTGGCTCATGGGCTCCTCGTCGGCCTCGTCGTCTTCCAGGTAGGGCCCGAGGTCGACCTTCTTCGGCTCGCCCCAGCGTTCTGTCAGCGCGGCGGCGAGCGCCTGATGAGCGGCCTCGATTTCCGCGTGCGCGGCATCGACGACCTCCTCGGAACGGTCGTCCCAGAAGTCCTGGCTCTCTTGGAGGACGAGCGGTTCCTCGCCCGGAAGCACAGCGTTGAGGGCGTGGAGGTGGTCAGTCACCGACATGTGCAGAGCGTACCCGCGTCGGAAAGGGCGCGGTTTCCGCAGAGTGCGGCGGGCTGTCTGGGTAATTCGAGGCAGGCGCGCCGGGGAATGGTGTGCAACGGGATTGCGGTGCAGTTGGTGGGCTGTTTACCGGGCTTACCCCTATGGGGATGTGAATGCCCTCGGGAGGCTTGATAGCGTTGCCCCAACACTTGCTCAGTCACTTTCCTGTGAGGCGCTCTCATGGCACAACGCACTATCGTCCAGCTGATCGACGACTTGGACGGCAGCACCAGCACCGACATTTCCCGCGTGGAGTTCGGTCTGGACGGTCTCACCTACGAGATCGACCTCAACGAGTCGAACTCCGCCGCGCTGCGCGAGAAGCTGACCCCCTTCGTCGAGGCCGCCCGCCGCGTCGGTGGCCGCGCCAAGTCCGGCACCGGCCGCCGCGCCGCGGGGGAGGGGCGCAGCAAGGAGGAGACCAAGGCGATCCGCGACTGGGCCAAGGCCAACGGCCACGAGGTCTCCGACCGCGGCCGCATCCCCGGCAACGTGATCGAGGCCTTCGAGGCCGCGCAGGCCTGACCTGGGCGAACCCGCTGCCGACGCGGCAGCGGGTTTTCTTCTGCCCTTGTATCTTTACTATCTCGATGACTTCAGTGTCGAGTAAAATTAATCGTTCAGGAAGACCGAAGGGCCTCAAACGCCCTGACGGGCGGGCTCTGCGAAGATTCGGCGGTGGTGAGGGAGTGAGGCGGCCGGTCACGCGGGTCGCGTGCGCGTGGTGCGGACTCGAACGGAATCGGGTCGTGCAGTCGGGGATGCCGATCTGGTGGTGCTCGGACGCGTGCAAGCAGGCGTCGCGCCGAGGCTCGGCGGCGTCGGTGTCGTCGGCCTCGGAGGGGGGCCAGCGCGCGGAACTGGGCCGGGACCGCAGGCGCCGCGAGCGGTTGGAGCGGCTGCACGCGATCTTCGACCGCATCACCCCGATGACGCCGCTGTCCTATGTGGACGCTCGACTGCTGATGGCGGAGCTGAGCGGCGACAAGCTGTGGTTCCTGCATCCGAAGACGGCCTACCGCGCGGCCTCGCGCCGGTGGCACCCGGACGTCGGCGGTGACGCCAAGGTCTTCCGCCTCCTCCGAGCGGTCACCGACACCGTCGAACGCGGCGCCCGTTAACCCCTTCGGGGTCGTACCCAATGTGGCATTTGTTGCGTCAGACGAAACAAATGCCACATTGGGTACGTCAACGCTGGGTCAGAACTCGCCGACCTCGGTGACGTAGATGACGGCCGTGCCCTCCTCGTCGGAGCCCGCGAGGTCGACCTCGGCGACGATGCCCCAGTCGCGGTTGCCGTCGGGGTCGTCGAAGGTCTGCCGGACGACCCAGCGCTCCGGCTCCTCGGTGATCATCAGCATCTCCGGGCCGCGCGCGTTGGCGCCGGTGCCGATCTCGTCGTAGGTGTCGAAGTACTCCTCGAGGGCCTCGCGCCAGGCTTCGGCGTCCCAGCCCGAGTGCTTGTCCAGTTCGCCGAGCTCGTAGGAGTTGCGGCGGGCGGCGAGTTCGACGCGGCGGAAGAGCTGGTTGCGCACGAGGACCTTGAAGGCGCGGGCGTTGGCGGTGACCGGCGGAGGGCCGGTGTCGACCTGCTGGTCCGGGCGGACTTCGCCGTCTTCGTCTTCGGGGTTGCGCAGGCGTTCCCACTCGTCGAGCAGGCTGGAGTCGACCTGGCGGACGAGTTCGCCGAGCCACTCGATGATGTCGGTGAGCTCGTCGGTCTTGGCCTCGTCGGGGACGGTGTGCCGCAGCGCCTTGTAGACGTCGGCGAGGTAGCGGAGCACGAGGCCTTCGGAGCGGGCGACCTGGTAGAAGGACACGTACTCGACGAAGGTCATCGCGCGCTCGTACATGTCGCGGACGACGGATTTCGGGTGCAGCTCGTGGTCGGCGACCCAGGGGTGACCGCGCCGGTACATGTTGTAGGCGGCTTCGAGCAGGTCGGCGAGCGGCTTGGGGTGGGTGACGTCTTCGAGCAGCGCCATGCGCTCCTCGTACTCGATGCCTTCGGCCTTCATCTTGTTGACCGCTTCGCCGCGTGCCTTGAACTGCTGTTGGGACAGGATCGGGCGCGGGTTCTCGACGATGGATTCGATGATCGAGACGACGTCGAGCGCGTAGGTCTCGGACTCGCGGTCGAGCAGGTCGATGGCGGCGAGCGCGAGCGGGGACAGCGGCTGGTTGAGGGCGAAGTCGAACTGGAGGTCGACGGTGAGGCGGACGCGGCGGCCTTCCTCGTCGGGTTCGGGGAGCTGTTCGACGACGCCGGCGGCGAGCAGGCCGCGGTACATGGCGATGGCGCGGCGGATGAGCTTGCGCTGGGTGGGGCGGTCCTCGTGGTTCTCCTCGAGGAGGTGGCGCATGGCGGTGAAGGCGTCGCCCGGCCGGTTGATGACGTTGAGCAGCATGGCGTGGCTGACCTTGAAGGTGGAGGTCAGCGGTTCGGGTTCGGCGGCGATCTGGCGCTCGAAGGTGGGTTTGCCCCAGGAGACGAAGCCTTCTGGGGCCTTCTTGCGGACGATCTTGCGCTTCTTCTTGGGGTCGTCGCCGGCTTTGGCGACGGCGCGTTCGTTCTCGATGTCGTGGTCGGGGGCTTGGACGACGACCGTGCCCGCGGTGTCGTAGCCCGCGCGGCCCGCGCGTCCGGCGATCTGGTGGAACTCGCGGGCTTTGAGGTGGCGGGTGCGGACGCCGTCGTACTTGCTGAGCGCGGTGAGCACGACGGTGCGGATGGGGACGTTGATGCCGACGCCGAGGGTGTCGGTGCCGCAGATGATTTTGAGCAGGCCTGCCTGGGCGAGTTGTTCGACGAGGCGGCGGTACTTGGGGAGCATGCCGGCGTGGTGGACGCCGATGCCGTGGCGGACGAGGCGGGAGAGGGTTTTGCCGAAGCCCGCGGTGAAGCGGAAGTTGCCGATGAGTTCGGCGATGGCGGCCTTCTCGTCCTTGGTGCTGACGTTGATGCTCATCAGGGCCTGCGCGCGTTCGAGTGCGGCGGCCTGGCTGAAGTGCACGACGTAGACGGGGGCGCCCTGGGTGGCGAGGAGTTCTTCCAGGGTTTCCTGGAGGGGGGTCATGGCGTAGCGGTAGTGCAGGGGGATGGGGCGTTCGGTGTTGGCGACGACGGAGGTGGGGCGGCCGGTGCGGTGGGTGAGGTCGGTCTGGAAGCGCCGGACGTCGCCGAGGGTGGCGGACATGAGGACGAACTGTGCGCGGGGGAGTTCCAGCAGGGGGACCTGCCAGGCCCAGCCGCGGTCGGGTTCGGAGTAGAAGTGGAACTCGTCCATGACGACCTGGCCGACGTTGGCGTCCGCGCCGTCGCGGAGTGCGATGTTGGCGAGGATCTCGGCGGTGCAGCAGATGATGGGGGCGTCGGAGTTGACGCTGGAGTCGCCGGTGAGCATGCCGACGTTGGCGGGCCCGAAGGTGTCGCAGAGCGCGAAGAACTTCTCCGAGACCAGGGCTTTGATGGGCGCGGTGTAGAAGGTGCGCTGGCCCGCGGCCATGGCGGTGAAGTGGGCGCCGACCGCGACGAGGCTCTTTCCTGAGCCGGTCGGGGTGCTGAGGATGAGGTTGGCGCCGGAGACGATCTCGATGAGCGCTTCCTGCTGGGCCGGGTAGAGCTCGATGCCCTGTTCGGTGGTCCAGGTGGTGAAGGCGTCGAAGAGCGCGTCGGGGTCGGCGCTGCCGGGGAGCTGGTCGGTGAGCGTCATGGTGCCCTCGATCGTGCCTGGCCGTTCCGGGTGGGGTGTCGGCGGGTCCATGATCGGCTTTGGTGGTGGGGCTTGCGCAACCACCGAGCTGTGGCGCTCAGAGCTGGGAGCTGAGCCAATTCGACCACGTAGTCACAAGATCGTTGATCATCGCTCGGCTTTCGGGGAGTGTCGTGGTCCCGGCGGGTGCGAAGGGGTGAGTTTCCCGAGCGTGTCGAGCGGCCTCACCGCTCACAGCAGGGTTGTTGGCTGTGTTGGTGAAGGCGTCTAGCTCTTCCTGGGACTTCCAGCCCTTTGCGGCGAGGACCTTCTTAAAGCTGTGCCCTGGCTCAAGCTTGTGGACGTTGGACCTGATGAGCCCGGGATCGCCGAGGTAAATGTGGCAGCCCGTTGACCGAGATCGTCACAGCGGACGCGATGTTCACCTCTTCGACCATGCTCACTGCAACGAGTTGCCGTGAGGTGGTAACACCCGTCTGGCTCCTGGCTGACTCGGACGTCGCCGTCTGCGAAGTGACGCGCGAAGGCTGAGAGGTCAGCTTCGTGGCCGCGCAGCATGGCTTTGACGCTCATGGACGTGACGGTATGCGCGGCCGATAGCCAGAGGGTCGGTTATCGGTATCGAAGGCGATGCGTCGCTGGGAAGGGCCACAGCCGGATGGTCAGTCGGCGTCCTGCCAGGCGACATGGGTCGGCCGTTGGTGGCTGTGGAGGAACTCCGCGAGTGCTTGTTCGAGGTCGCTGACGGGGACCTCGCAGTGAGAGGGGAACTCCATCTCGGCGTACACGGGTTCGTCTGCCGGGCCGTCGCCATGGGTGACCCAAGAGCCGGTGGGGTCGGTGAAGTGGATGGCGCCGACCTCGCCTCGGACTCCGACGAGCACTTGGTGGTCCGGGATGTGGCGGGGCCCGACGCGTGGCCGGTCGCGGTGTATGACGAGCGCGTCGGAGGTGTCGTCAGCAGCGAGCGCGGTGAGGAGCTGGGCAAGCTGGCCAGCGTTGTCGATGACGACACCGACAGTGGCCGCGTCGGCTCCCGCTCGGTAGGACACCTCAAGCGTCATCTGCGCTGTTCTCCTTGGGGTAGGTGTAGCGATTGCCATCGCGGTCGATGACGGTCAACCGGGCGCCCTCGGGCAGGAAGTCCCCGAGCAGCGTGTCACAGGAGTCTTGGCCGGGAAGAGCGGGTTCACACGGTCGGCGATCGACCAGGATCGTCTCATCGGTCAGTCCCATGACACGCATGCGCACTGCGAACTGCATTTCGATGTGCACCGACAACCACCACGTGCCACGAGGGAGGGCGTAGCCGTTGGCCTGCGCCCATTCCTGCGTCGGCGCGAACCACTGTGTCGTCCTGCCGCTGGACAACGGCTCGATCGTCCCGTCCGGTCGCACCCAGGCGCCTGACGCGCGAGCCTTGAGCACGGGCTTCGGCATGGTTCGGCGAGTCCGCTCCAAGCGGCTCGTGCGCTGAGCGGCGGACATTCGGGGTGGTGGAGTTTCTGTGGTCATCGCTGCGGTGTTCGTGGTGGCCTCCCACGCGGCGATCCACCGGCCGATGGTCGCTGGCGCTGTGGTCGTGATCGTGTGCAGCAGGTTGTCCAGGGAGTCCTTGGCGGCGTGCAGCAAGTTGTGCACCTCGTCCGCGGCTGGATCAGCGCTGCCTTCGGTGTGTTCCTGCCATTGGGTGGCGGCCTCGTCCAGCGACTCCTCGGCGGCGATGACGTGCTGGACCGGCAGAGCGGCCACCACCGCCCGAGCGGCCCGAGCCACCTCGCGTAGTGACGCCATGTCTTCGACATTGGCAGGAGGCGGGCGATGCCGACGCGAATCCGTGCTGCTGTACCTGGTTGGGGCAGCGTGCTGACCAGCGGAGTGGGACTTCGCGGCGAAGCGGGCGTCATGATCGCGTGCGGGGTTCTCATCTGTGTATGTTTATGTGGTGATTTGTCCCAAGTGTCAGAACGTGATGCAGACCGTGGATCGCCAGGGCGTCCACATCGAGCAGTGCACCGGCTGCCGGGGCATTTTCCTCGATCGTGGGGAGCTGGAGCAGATCGCCCAGGCGGAGCAGCGCTACTACAACAGCGCGCCGCCGCCTCCGCCGCCGTACGCGGGTGGGCACGTTGGGCACCATGACTCGCCGAAGCCGTACCGGGGTCACCACGATTCGCCGAAGCCCTACCGGGGTGGGTACGGGGACTCGCCGAAGCCGTACCGCGGCGGTGGGTACCACGATTCGCCGAAGCACTACGGGCACAAGCGGAAGAAGAGCTTCTTCGACCAGCTCTTCGACTGAGCGGTCCTGAGTGAACCTGTTGATCTGCCCGGCGTGCGGGGCTCGGACCGATGTCCCGCGCGTCGAGGGTTCTCCCGCTGTCGTGGTGTGCGTGGATTGCGGGCACCGGCGGGGTTTTCACCGGTTGCCGTTGTTGTGCTTGACCGGGCCGAGTGGCACGGGGAAGTCGACGGTGTGCCGGGAGTTGGCGGCGCGGCTGTCGGAGCACGTGGTGGTGCTGGAGCAGGACGTGCTGTGGGTGGAGGGTTTGCGCGATCCGGCTGAGGACCATCGTGCGTTCCGGTCGACGTGGTTGCGGATGATCTCGATGATCCACCAGAACGGTCGGCCGGTGTTGTTGTGCGGGACGGTGGTGCCGCCGGAGTTCGAGCCGTTGCCGGAGCGGGTGTTGTTCTCGGATGTGCACTATCTGGCGTTGATGTGCGATCCGGAGCCGTTGTCGGAGCGGTTGCGGCGGCGGCCCGCGTGGCGCGGGTGGTCGGAGCCGCGGATCGTGGAGACGTTGGAGTACGCGCAGTGGCTGCGTGATGAGGGTGCTTCGTTGTCGCCACCGGTGGGGTTGTTGGACACCACGGAGGCGCCGTTGTCGGAGACGGTGGACGCGGTGTGCGCGTGGGTCGAGGCGACGTTGGAGCTCTCGCGCGCCTAGCGGCTGTCCTGTAGGTGGTTGCGCTGCGTGTCCCGGTCACGGTGCCGCCGAGGGTTGGGGTGTCTTCAAGACCAGCAAACCCCTCTGTTGATCATCGCTAACCCCTGCAAACCCCCGCGGCCTTGCGGGGGTTTGCTGTCGTTGAAGACGGCTGGGGTGGGGGTTGGGTGGTCTTGAAGACCGGCGAACCCGATGACTTGCAGGACAGGGCCCAGAACGTGAGCCCCCGGCCTGACGGGTTTTGGTCGTTGTGATCTTCGGGGTGGTGGGGCAGCGCATAGGGTCTGGGGTATGAGCACTCACTTCGACGTCGTGGTCCTGGGCGCTGGCCCGGGTGGGTACGTGGCCGCGATCCGGTCAGCCCAGCTGGGGCTGCGGACGGCGATCATCGAGGAGCGGTACTGGGGCGGGGTCTGTCTCAACGTGGGCTGCATTCCCTCGAAGGCGCTGTTGCGCAACGCCGAGCTGGCGCACCTGTTCCAGCATGAGGCGAAGTCCTATGGCATCCGGGTGGACGGGCAGGTGTCCTTCGACTACTCGGCGGCGTTCCAGCGCAGCCGGAAGGTGGCTGACGGGCGCGTCAAGGGCGTGCACTACCTGATGAAGAAGAACTCGATCACGCAGTTCACCGGGCGTGGTGAGTTCGTGGACGCGAACTCGATCAAGGTCGGCGACGAGGTCGTGTCCTTCGACCACTGCGTCATCGCGGCGGGTGCGACGACGCGGTTGTTGCCGGGGACGGCGTTGGGGCCGCGCGTGGTGACCTACGAGGAGCAGATCCTCAGCGAGGAGTTGCCGGAGAGCATCGTGATCGCCGGTGCTGGTGCGATCGGTGTCGAGTTCGCTTATGTGCTGCACAACTACGGCGTCAAGGTCACGATCGTCGAGTTCGCCGATCGGGTGGTGCCGTTGGAGGACGCCGAGGTGTCGGCGGAGTTGGCGAAGCGGTACAAGCGGTTGGGCATCGAGGTGTTGACCTCGACGAAGGTGGAGTCCATCGAGGACACCGGTCGCGGTGTGCGGGTGACTGTGTCCACTAAGGACGGTCAGCGGGTGCTGGAGGCCGGGAAGGTCTTGCAGGCCATCGGTTTCGTGCCTCGGGTTGAGGGTTACGGCCTGGAGCGGACCGGGGTGCGGTTGACCGAGCGTGGTGCGATCGACATCGACGGGCGGTGCCGGACGAGCGTGCCGCACATCTTCGCGATCGGTGACGTGACGGCGAAGCTGATGCTGGCGCACGCGGCGGAGTCGATGGGGGTGATCGCGGCGGAGACCATCGCGGAGGCGGAGACGATGGAGCTGGACTACGTGATGATCCCCCGGGCCACGTACTGCCAGCCGCAGATCGCGAGCTTCGGGTGGACCGAGGCGCAGGCGCGCGAGCAGGGCTTCGACGTGAAGGTGGCGAAGTTCCCGTTCACCGCCAACGGGAAGGCGCACGGGCTCGGTGAGACCGCGGGTTTCGTGAAGATCATCAGCGATGCCGCGCACGGGGAACTGCTCGGCGCGCACCTGATCGGGCCAGAGGTGACGGAGCTGCTGCCGGAGCTGACCTTGGCGCAGCAGTGGGATCTGACCGTGCACGAGGTGGCGCGCAACGTGCACGCGCACCCGACGTTGGGTGAGGCGGTGAAGGAGGCCATCCACGGTCTCGCCGGGCACATGATCAACATGTAGGTGCTACGGTGGTGGCATGCAGCGCGCTTTCGTGACGACGACGCCGGATTCTGTCCCGGCGCGCTGACACCTGTCTGACGAAGAGCCCCGGGGCGAGTGCCCCGGGGCTCTTCTCTTCTCTGTGGTCGCTCGCTTCGTTTTCCCGCGAGGAGACCGTGATGCACGATCACCGCAAGCTCGGCCGTGAGCTGGACCTGTTCGACTCCGATCCGTTGATGGGCGCGGGTTTGCCGTACTGGTTGCCCGACGGGGCGGTGGTGCGGCACACCTTGGAGGAGTTCGTCCGCGATCTGGAGCGGCGCGCGGGGTACCGGCACGTGTACTCGCCGGTGCTGGGCAAGCGGGAGCTGTTCGAGCTGTCGGGGCACTGGTCGCACTACAGCGAGGACATGTTCCCGCCGATGGACCTCGGCGGTGAGCAGGTGGTGCTGCGGCCGAGCTTGTGCCCGCACCACGCGGTGATCTTCCGGTCGCGGCCGCACAGCTACCGGGATCTGCCGTTGCGGATGGCGGAGCTGGGCGGGATGTACCGGGCGGAGTTGTCGGGGGTGCTCGGCGGGTTGAGTCGGGTGCGGGCGATCCAGCTCAACGACGCGCACGTGTTCTGCACCCCTGACCAGGTCGCTGATGAGGCGCGGGCGGCGTTGGAGCTGGTGCGGCGGGCGCATCGGGTGTTGGGGATCGAGCCGGTGCGCTACCGGTTGTCGTTGCCGGGTGCTGGTGGGAAGTACGTGGCCGATCCGGAGTTGTGGCGGCGGGCGGAGGCGGTGCTGCGCGAGGTTCTCTCCGATGTGGACTTCGAGGCTGTGGAGGGGGAAGCAGCGTTCTACGGCCCGAAGATCGACGTGCAGATCGCCGACAGGGCGGGGCGGGAGTCGACCTTGTCGACCGTGCAGGTGGACTTCCACCAGCCGCGCCAGTTCGACCTGTCCTACATCGGCCCGGACGGGGCGAAGCATCGGCCGGTGATGGTGCACCGGAGCATCATCGGCAGTCTCGAACGCGTGGTGGCGCACCTGATCGAGGTGCACGGTGGGGCGTTCCCGGCGTGGTTGGCGCCGACCCAGGTCGTGGTGCTGCCGGTGTCGGAGGCGGAGCTGCCGTGCGCGCGGGAGTTCGCTGAGTCGGTTGACCTGCGGGTGGAGGTGGCGGGGCCGGAGCGGGGGAGTCTGGGTGCTCGGGTGCGGGCGGCGCGGCTGGTGCCGTTCCAGGTGGTGATCGGTGCGCGTGAGGCCGCGGCGGGGTTGGCGTCGGTGCGGTTGCGCGAGGGCGGGAAGTGGGAGCCCGCGCCGGTCGCGGAGGTGGTGGCGCGGATCAGTGCAGCTGCCCGGCCTGGTGCAGGTGGTCGAAGATGATCTGGTCGACGGGGGCGACGCGGTCGCGGTCGGCGTGGGTGAGCCAGGTGATCTCCTCGATCTCGCTGGCGGGGGCGAGCGTTCCGGAGAAGGTGGCTGAGTAGCAGGTCATGCGGACTTCGACGCCGTCGGGGTGGCCGTGGGCCTGGGCTTGGAAGGTGCCGACGTGGAGGGCGCTGGTGGGGTCGACCACGACGGTCAGCTCCTCGGCGATCTCGCGCACGAGGGTCTGGAGGTCGCTCTCGCCGGGATCGCGTTTGCCGCCGGGCAGGTAGAAGGTGTCCTTGCCGCGTGAGCGGGTGGACAGGACGCGTCCGGCTTCGAGGTGGATCCAGGCGATCTTGTCGATGATCATGTTTCGATCGTAGGGAGTGGTGGGCTGATGTCGGTGGTGGGTGCGCTCCAGGTGGGTTCGTGTGTTTCCACTGAGGCAACCGTGGAGAAGGTGCTCGGCTACGAGCGGGAGCTGCGGGACTCGGGAGCGTCGCTGGTGGTGCTGCCGGAAGCGCTGCTCGGCGGTTACCCGAAGGGCGCGTCGTTCGGGACGCGCGTCGGGTACCGGCTGCCGTCGGGGCGGGAGGAGTTCGCGGAGTACTTCGCCGGCGCGGTGGACGTGCCCGGCCCGGAGATCGCGGAGCTGGCGGGGTTGTCGGCGCGGACCGGGGTGTCGTTGGTGGTCGGGGTGATCGAGCGGGCGGGCTCGACGCTGTACTGCACGGCGGTGTTCCTCGATCCGGTCGAGGGTTTGGTTGCCAAGCACCGCAAGCTGATGCCGACCGCCGCCGAGCGGTTGATCTGGGGTCAGGGCGACGGCTCGACGCTGCCGGTGGTGCAGACCGGGGCGGGCTTGGCGGGCGCGGTGATCTGCTGGGAGAACTACATGCCGTTGTTGCGGACGGCCATGTACGCCAAGGGAGTTCAGGTGTGGTGTGCGCCCACTGTGGACGATCGTGAGGTGTGGCAGTCCACGATGCGCCACATCGCGGTGGAGGGCCGGTGCTTCGTGGCGGCGGCCTGCCAGTTCCAGCAGGAGCGGCCGGAGGTGCCGGGTTCGCGGATCAACGGCGGCAGCGTGATCGTGGGTCCGCTCGGCGAGGTGCTGGCGGGGCCGTTGACGGGGAAGGAGGGCTTGATCACCGCGCCCGTGGACCTCGCGTCCCTGGCGGGTGCCCGCTACGACTTCGACGTGACCGGCCACTACGCGCGGCCCGACGTCTTCACGCTCTCCGTCGATGAGACGCCGCGCTCCGCCGTTGTCTTCCGTTAGAGGGGCACGGTGATGCGGGTGGTGAGGTGCTCGGGCGGGGTGGTGCGGGGATCGGTCAGGTAGGTCTCGCGGACCAGGCCGTGCGGGGTGTGGCCGTGTTCGTGGATCCACGCGAAGAGGGCGTGGTAGGTCAGGGAGATCTCCTCGTAGGGTCCACTGTGGATGATCGTGGCGGCCGGGGTGGCGGGCAGGGTTTCGGTGGGGCTCGCGGTTTCCACGGCCGCTGCGACGTCCAGGGTCGGGGTGAGGTCGAGCGGGAACAGGCCGATGGGTGGGCCTTGGACGTCGTGGACCGTGGTGAACAGGCGGGTGACGCACTCGCCGTAGGTGCGGCCGATGTCCTCCTGGGCGCAGCTCGCGCGCTGCACGGCGATGCGGCGCTCGGGTTCGTCGGTGAGCGTGATGTCGGTGCGCCCCAGGCCTTCCTTGAGCAGTCTGTCGACGCTGCGGAGGGCGGCTCGCCGGCGGCGGAGCTCTCCGTCGATGCGGTCGCGTTCTCCGCGCAGCACCTGCTCGTCGCCCGCGAGCAGGTCGGCGATCGCCGGGAGCGGCATGTCGAGCGTGCGCAGCAAGCCGATCGTCAGCGCCGCGCGGGTCTGCGAGCGGGTGTAGTAGCGGTAGCCGCTGCTGGGGTCGACGTGGGCGGGGCGCAGCAGGCCGAGGTCGTCGTAGTGGCGCAGCTGCTTGACGCTGAGGCGGCAGAGCCGGGCGAAACGGCCGATCGGGAAGAGATCGCCGGAGTTGAGATCGGGCATGGCGATCCCCCGTCAGGACGTGGAGCGCAGGCGGGTCAGCTCGGCGAGCGTGCTGGCGCGGGTGGCGGTGATGAAGTCGAGCAGTGCGCGGAGGTGCTCGGCGGGGAAGTCGGCGAGGTCCTCGCGGGTGCGCGCGGCCAGGCCCTCGTAGTAGCGGGCGACCCGGCGCAGGCCTTCCTCGGTGGGTTCGATGAGCACGCGGCGGCGGTCCTGCGGGTCGGGGACGCGGCGCACGCAGCCGGCGGCGTCGAGGCGGTCGACCATGCGCGAGGCGGAGCCGGGGGTGAGCCCGACGCGTTCGGCCAGCACGCCGGGGGTGGCGGGGCCGTGGTGGTTGAGGGCGTGCAGGCAGTGCAGGTCGGTGCTGACCACGCCCATCCGGTCCGCGATGAGCCCGTTGAGCTGGACCAGGGCCACCGTCCAGTCCGGCATGGAGTCGATCAGCTCGTCGACGAGCTCGTCCTTGTTCGTCATGTGACACGGCCCGATCGTTCAAGTAAGTTGTGCGACGCAATCAGTGCGTCGTGCAATAAGTGTGCGACGCTCGTCAAGTGTTCCAGGGGGTCGTCCATGGCTGACCGGCACGTCACCTACGTGCCCGCGCACGGGGCCTTCGCCGTGTGGGGAGCCGCCACCGCCGGGCGCCAGGTCGTGTGCCGCCTCGCCGTGCCGCGCGGTGACCACGTCGAAGCCGCTGACGTGCGGGTGAGCCTCGTGGAGCCGCACGAGTTGCCTGACACCACCGCCTCGGCGCGGGCCTGGCGCGACGCCGTCCGGCTGGTCGAGCGGGGCGCTGGCGACGAGGCGTTCGCCGAGCTGGCGGAGCGCATGCCGCCGGTGGCGCACGCCGTGCTCAACAGCGAGGAGACCGCGATCAGCTCCGCCGCCGCGCTGCTTGACAGCTACCGTCAAGCAGCCGCCGCGCGCGCCAAGCTCGGGGCCATCGACGCCGAACTGCGCCCCTACCAGGTGGACGGCGTGGCGTGGCTGCACTCCGTGCCCGGCGGGGGAGTCCTGGCCGACGAGATGGGTCTGGGCAAGACGCTCCAGGCGATCTGCCTGCTCGCCACGCGCGAGGGACCGCACCTGGTGGTGTGCCCGACCTCGCTGGTCGGCAACTGGCGGCGCGAGATCGCACGTTTCGCCCCGGACACGCCCGTGCTCACCCACCACGGACCGCGCCGCGAGCTGCCCGAGGTGATCCCGGCTCGCACGGTCGTGGTCACCAGCTACAGCGTGCTGCGCGGCGAGGACGACCTCACGAGCCGCGACTGGGACGTGGTGGTGCTGGACGAGGCCCAGCAGGTCAAGAACCCCGACGCCCAAGCCAGCAAGGCCGCCGCGCGCCTGTCCGCGCAGCGCCGTATCGCGATGACGGGCACGCCGGTGGAGAACCGGCTCGACGAGCTGTGGGCGATCATGTCGCTCACCAACCCCGGCCTGCTGGGCACCCGCGCGCGGTTCCGGCAGCGCTTCGGCACTCCGATCGAGCAACGCCGCTCCGCCACCGCCGCGGCCCGGCTCACCGCGCTGATCACCCCGCACGTCCTGCGGCGCACCAAGGCCGCGGTCGCCACCGACCTCCCCCCGAAGCTGTACTCCACGGTGGCCTGCACCCTCACCAGCGAGCAGGCCGCGCTCTACCGCGACGCCGTCGACCGCGCCTTCAGCCTCGGGCTCGGGTCCGGGTTCGAGCGCCGGGGCCGCGTGCTGGCGCTGCTCACCGCGCTCAAGCAGATCTGCAACCACCCCGCCCAGTACCGGCCCGACGAGCTGCCGCTGGCCGGGCGCTCCGGGAAGTTCGACCGCGCGACGGAAATGCTCACCGAGATCGTCGAAGACGACGACCGCGCTCTGGTGTTCACCCAGTACACGGTCACCGGCGAACTGCTCTCCCGGCACCTCGCCGAGCACATCGGCGCGCCCGTGCCCTTCCTGCACGGCGGGCTCGGGGCCGCGCAACGCGACGAACTCGTGCGCTCCTTCCAGCACGACGCCGACGCGCCTCCGGTGCTGCTGCTGAGCCTGCGCGCGGCCGGGTTCGGCCTCAACCTGACCCGCGCCGGACACGTCATGCACTTCGACCGCTGGTGGAACCCCGCCGTGGAGGAACAAGCCACCGACCGCGCGCACCGCATCGGCCAGACCCGGCCGCTCACCGTGCACACCCTCGTCACCGGCGGCACCATCGAGGACCACATCGCCCGCCTGCACGAGAACAAACGCGCACTCGCCGACGCCGTCACCGGCTCGGAGAACGCGCTCGCCGAACTCCCCGACGAGCAACTGCACGACGTCCTCGCACTCGACCCCGGAGCGTTCAGTTGACCCAACCCGAGTTCGGCGCGACCCCCTGGGGCAGGGCCTGGGTCCGCGCCGTGGAGTCCACCGCCGTCACCCGCCCGAACCCGTTGCTGCCCAAAGCACGCAGCCTCGCCCGCAACAACGCCGTCACCGACCTGCGCGCCGAAACGGGCAGCGTCACCGCCACCGTCTCCGGCCACACCGTCCACATCGGACTTCCACTGTGGACGGACGTGCCTGACGGGCTCGTCGCCGACCACACCGGCGACCTGCCCGACGAGCTCGCCGACAGCATCGACATCGCCGTGCCCCTGGCCGACCAGCACACCGAATGCGCGTGCAGAACAAGAAACCCGCACTGCGCTCACGTTCTCGCGACCCTGTACGCGCTGTCGCAGCGCGTCGACGAACGCCCCGTCCTCGCCGCCGCGCTGCGCTACCCGCTCACCGAGCCAACCGACCCCGATTGGATCCCCCTCACCGAGATCGGCGTTGCGGGCTTCTACGGAGACTGAAAGCCTGGCCGCATGTCGGAGAACATCACGCGCTTCCGCGTCGAGATCCCCGAAACAGCCCTCGCCGACCTGCGCAGGCGGCTGAGCGAAACCCGCTGGCCCGACGCCGAGACCGTCGACGACTGGACCCAGGGCGTGCCCCTGGACCAGCTGCGCGAACTCTGCGAGCACTGGGAGAAGGACTACGACTGGCGCGCCGCCGAATCCCGGCTGAACGCCTTCCCCCAGTACCGCACGGAGATCGACGGCCTCGGCATCCACTTCCTGCACGTCCGCTCACCCCACCCGGACGCCACGCCGCTGCTGCTCACCCACGGCTGGCCCGGCTCCGTGCTGGAGTTCCTCGACGCCATCGACCCGCTCACCAACCCTGACGACCCGGCGGATGCCTTCCACGTCGTGTGCCCGTCGCTGCCCGGCTACGGCTTCAGCGACAAACCCCGCACCCCCGGCTGGAACGTCCACCGCATCGCGGAGGCGTGGATCGAGCTGATGGACCGCCTCGGCTACCAGCGCTTCGGCGCGCACGGCGGCGACTGGGGCACCAGCATCACCACCGGCATCGCCCAACGCGTCCCCGAACGGATCATCGGCATCCACCTCGCGCCACCGCTGGCCCCACCCGACCCCGACACCTTCGACGACCTCACCGACGCCGAGCGCGCCGCGATCGCCGACCTGGACCGCGCCAAGAAGACCGAGGACGGCTACTCCGTCCAACAGGGCACCCGGCCGCAGACCCTCGGCTACGCCCTCACCGACTCCCCCGTGGGGCAGTGCGCGTGGATCCTGGAGAAGTTCCACGCCTGGACCGACCCCAAGCACCCGCTCACCCGCGAGCAGATGCTGGACAACATCACCCTCTACTGGCTCACCGGCACCGCGACCTCCTCCGCGCGCCTGTACTGGGAGAGCATCGCCGAGATCCAGAAGATCTTCACCGAACCCACACCGTCCACAGTGGACGTCCCGGTCGGCGCCGCGCTCTTCCCCGCAGAACTGCTCAGCCCCTCCCGGCGCTGGGTCGCCAAGCGTTTCACCGACCTGCGCCAGTGGAGCGAACTGCCGCGCGGCGGGCACTTCGGCGCCTTCGAGCAGCCAGAACTGTTCGTGCGGGACGTCCGCTCGTTCTTCCGGCTGGTGGCCCCGAAAAAATCTTGAGCGAGGATGTCGAGACCGGCGCGACGGCTCCGTCCCAGGGGCGGTAGTGGCCGATCGAACCGGGAGAACCGTCATGCGCAAGCTCATCGTCCAGCAGTGGGTCACCGTCGACAACATCGCCGCGGAGGAGGACGGCGGGCTCGGCTTCGTCTCGGGCGAGGCGTTCTCCGAGGACAGCGACCCCGCGTTCAAGGACGACGTCATGGCCTTCATCGACACCGTCGACACCATGATCCTCGGCGCGACCACCTACAACCAGTCCAAGGGCTACTGGCCCTACGCCGAGGACCAGGGCGAGTACGGCGAGAAGCTCAACAGCCTCACCAAGTACGTCGCCTCCACCACCCTGGAGGAGGCGCCCTGGGGCGAGTTCCCCGCCGCGACCGTGACCACCGACCCGGCCGCCACCGTCCGCGAGCTCAAGCAGCAGGACGGCAAGGACCTGTGGCTGTGGGGGAGCCTGAGCCTGATGCGCTCCCTCATCGACGCCGGCCTGGTCGACGAGGTCCGCATGATGGTCAGCCCGTGCTCGCGCGGCAGGGGAACCCGCCTCTTCGAGGACTCGCGAGACCTGCACGCCGTCGAGGCCACCGCCTACGGCAACGGCATCGTCATCCTGCGCTACGAGATCAAGAAATAGGTCGGATCAGCTTCGTCTCGAACGCGGCGAAGCCGTGCTTGCCGTAGAGGGCGAGCGCGGCTTCGTTGCTCGAATACGCCGACACCGAAAATTCGTTCACCCCGCGAGAACCGGCCCACTCGAAGAACCGCTCCACCAACGCCGAAGCGATTCCACGCCGACGGAAAGCGGGATCGACCCGCATGCTCTCCAACACCCCCGTCACCGCGCCCGGCCGCATCGACGACCGCCCGATCCGGCCCACCAGATGGCCCGCCACCCGGTCCTCCCTGGCCAGCAAGCACACCGCGTCCGGGTTGCCGACCAGCTCGGAGTAGTAGGCGGCACCCTCCCGAGCGGGCCAACCGGTGTCCATGAACCGATCACGCAGCCCACCGTCCTCAGCGAACAAACCATTCACCGACAACACGAGATCGTCAATGTCATCAGCGGTCGAAACAATGATTCTCGGAGTCATGGCGCGACTGTAGCACGCGCATTTTTTTAATTAACTAAACAATGGTTCGAGCATGGTGCGGCCTTCCCGCGAGGTGGACGCGTGTGATGATCAAGAACGTCCGTGCCGCGCTGGAGCGCCTGCGCGCGTGATGGCGCGAGGAGCTTCCGGAGCCAACGAGCCGGTGCCCGGCGCGTCCTAGGAAGTGACCGGATAAAGACCACGCGAGGCGATGAGGTGGTGATCACGTGCTCATCGATCAGGGCCTGCCCTGGTTGTGCGCGCGAGTGGTGGGTGGCTGCGGTGCGCCACCGATGACGGGGCCCGAGGGGTACCCGTGGCTCGAACGGGGACACGCGGCGGTGGCACCGGTGAGGTCACTAGGGTTGATCACGTGAAGTGGCGACGTGGTGGCTGGGAGCGGGTGCCCGCTCCGTCTTCAGTGGCAGAGACCTCCGTGGTGAACCCGCAACGCCCGCCGACGATGAGGATCGCGGTACCCGAGAGGGCACAGGCGACGGCGATGCAGCCCGGGGCGGTCGATCTCGACTTCGGCGTGTCCGGGGCGCGGTGGCTGATGCTCGGCGGCGGGATCTCCGGATTTCTCGCCGTGGTCTGCGCGGCCATCCTCACCGACGGCGAGACGCACCCCTGGGTCTGGCTCTGGCAGATCCTCTCCGGCGCGGCGTTCCTGTGGTTCGTCAGCAGCGCGCGCGCCTCGCTGCGCGGCCGGGGCGTGATCGTCGACCGGCGCGCGCTGTGGTGGCGCGCCGACGGAACGCTGCACGCCGTGCCCTGGCGGGAGATCGGCGCCGTCGGCATCAGCACCCGGCCGCTGCTGGACCGCGCCAGCGTCGTGCGGCCCGACCGGCGCGTCGGCCTGGAGGTCTTCCCCGCCGACCCGGCCTTCCCGGCCCGCTACCCCGAACTCGACCAGTGGCGCGTCGACGAGGTGCCGCCGCGCGAAGGCCTTCCCGCCACGCGCTACCGGTTCCCGCTGCCGCCCGCTGGGCGCCTGCCCGGCAAGGTCGAGGACGCGGTGCAGGACGTGGCCGCCAGCGCGTGGGTCGGCCGCTACCGCATCGAGGCCCCCGCCTCGGCGTGACTGCTGTTCGTCAGCGCGAGAGCCGCTCGGCGGCCTCGCGCTGACGGCGGGCGATCTCCTCGGTGAACTCCGCGATCGTGCGCAGCTTCTCGTCGTCGTAGTCGGCGCACAGCCGCACGACCGTGTCGAGGTAGTCCTTCAGCAGCGCGTCCGCTCCGCGCTGCCGGTCCCGGTGCACGTGCACCAGCAACCGCCTGCGGTCCTGCGGGTGCGGGCTGCGCCGCGCGAAACCCTTCTGCTCCAACCGGTTGATCAGCCCGGTGATCGAGGCCGGCGCCAGCCCGCAGCGCTGCGACAGCTCGCCCGGGGTCAGCGCGCCGCTGTTCTCCAGCAGCTCCAACGCCTTCTCCTCCACCGGCGAGAGCCCCTGCTTGTCGGCGACGGCGGAGTGCAGCCGCACCGCGGCCGCGGCGAGCCGCCTGCCCGCCGCGAGGACCTGGTCTACGAGCTCGTCCCGACTGTTGGCCACGATCATGATCATATCGAGATATTCGTTCGGCGAACGAAATTACAGCGCGAACCGAACCTGGTTGTGATTATCGTTATCGAGTAGGGTGGGGGCGGTCGTCCAGCGGAGAGCGGGGAGAGCGCAGTGATCGTTCCCGGAGTGGTCTCGGTGACCTTCCGACAGTTGTCCGTGCCCGAGATCGTGCAGGTCACAGCCGATTCCGGGCTCCGCGCGATCACCTGGGCCGGTGACGTGCACGTGCCCGTCGGCGACCTCGCCGCCGCCGAACGCGCCAGGACCCTGACCGCCGAGGCAGGCCTGCTCGTCGAGGGCTACGGCTCCTACTACAAGGCCGGGGACACCGAGCCCGCCGCGTTCGCCGACGCCCTGCGCACCGCCGTCGCACTGGGCGCGCCCGTGATCCGCGTCTGGGCGGGCGTCACCGGAACCGCCGACACCGACCCCGCGCGCCGCGCCGCCGTCACCGAGGACCTCCGGCGCTGCGCCGAACTCGCCGCCGTGCACGGAGTTCGCGTCGCGGTGGAGTACCACGTGCAGACGCTGACCGACGACATCGACTCCGCGACGCGCCTGTTCGACGACGTGCCCGCGCTCGTGCCGTACTGGCAGCCCAAGGAAACCCCGCACGTGGACTCCTGCCTCAAGGAAGTGCGGTCACTGCTGCCGAAACTGCGCACCGCGCACGCCTTCTCCTGGGGGCCGGACGGGTTCACCGAACGCCTCACCCTGGCCGAACGCGCCGACCTGTGGCAGCCCGTGCTCGCCGAGCTCAACGCCGACGAGCAGGACCGGTTCGTGCTCCTGGAATTCGTCCTCGACGACTCCGTCGAGCAGTTCCACGCCGACGCCACCGCCCTGCTGAGCTGGACCGGCGCGTAGCCGGGTCATGGCGTCTTCAAGACCACCGAACCCCCCTGTCGATCATCGTTAACCGCCCCCAACCCGATGGTGTGTCGTCGTTGAAGACCGTGGCGGCGGGGGTTTGCGGGTCTTGAAGACCGGCGAACCGCGGCGCCACCCGGTAGTGATCTTCGCGGGGTGGTTGTGCGAGATTGGTCGGCGTGACTGCCACGATGCTCGCCGGACGGCTGGACCTGACCACCAAGCGCTTCGCGGTGGAGGAGGTGCCGGTACCCCGACCGGCGCGGAACGAGGTCCTGGTCGCGGTCCGCGCCTCCGGGGTGTGCCTGTCCGACCTGCACCTCATCGGCGGCGCGTTCACGCCCGCGTACAACCCGGCGAAGGCGGTCACCCTCGGCCACGAGGTCGCCGGAGTGATCGAAGCGCTCGGCGCGGACGTGCCGGACAGGCTGCGCGTGGGCCAGCGCGTCGCGCTCCAGGCGGGGCAGTCCTGCGGGGCCTGCGACAACTGCGTCCGCGCGCTCAGCCCGTGCCTGCGCGTGCTCACACGCGGCGTGGACTACGACGGAGGCTGGGCGGAGTACACGGTCGCCCGCCACGACACGGTGGTCCCGATCCCCGACAGCCTCCCCTTCGAGCAGGCGGCGATCATCCCCGACGCGGTCTCCACGCCCTACGCGGCGATCGTGACGACGGCGCAGGTCACGGTCGGCGAGTCGGCGGGCGTGTGGGGGACCGGCGGGCTCGGCACGCACGCCGTGCAGGTCCTGCGCCTGGTCGGCTCGGCCCCGATCATCGCCATCGACCCGAACAAGGCCGCCCGCGAGCGCGCGCTCGGCTTCGGCGCCGACACCGCGCTGGACCCGCTGGCCGAAGACTTCGCCGAGCAGCTGCGCGCGGCGACCGGCGGCAGGGGACTGGACCACGCCTTCGACTTCGCCGGATCCGGGGCCGCACGCAAGCAAGCCGCGAAGTCCTTGTCCCGCAAGGGAAAGCTCGTGCTCGCCGGGCTCACCCCCGAACAGCTGGAGATCGGCGACAGCATCGGCTTCTGCTTCGAGCAGCAGCAGGTCATGGGCCACTACGGGTCGCTGCCCCAGCACGTGGAGGACCTGATCGCGCTCGCCGGGCACGGTCGGCTGGACTTCTCGCGCTCGATCACCGACCGCATCCCGCTCGCCGAGGCCGAGCGCGCGGTGAAGCAGCTGCACGACAAGGTCGGCGACCCGATCCGCCTCGTGCTCACCCCCTGACGACCAGCAAGGTCTTCCCGAGCGCGCCGCGAGACTCCATCGCCGTGTGGGCGTCCGCGGCGCGCTCCAACGGGAACCTCTGCCCGATCACCGGCCGCAGACCGCCCCCAGCGGCTTCGGCCAGCACGCGCTCCGCCCAGCCACGGACGCGCTCGCCGAAGCCGAAGAGCTGGTCGATCCCGAGCACCTCCACACCCGTGCCGACGCCGTCGAAGGAGGACACCGCGCCGCTGGACGCGCCGTGCACGGAGAACCGGCCGCCAGGCCTGACCAGGCCGAACGCCGCTCGGCCGATCTCGCCGCCGACCCCGTCGAACACGACGTCGACCGGCCCGAGCCCCTCCGTCCAGTCCATGGCGGAGTAGTCGAGCACCGCGTCCGCGCCGAGGGAACGCACCAGGGCGAGCTTGCGGGCACCCCGAGTCGCCCCGATCACGCGAGCCCCGCGCGCCTTGGCCAGCTGCACGAGCAGACTCCCCACACCACCCGCGGCGGCCTCCACGAGGACCACGTCCCCGGCCCGAACACGTGCTCCCTCAACGAGTCCGAGCGCCGTGGAACCATCGGTGTGCAGGCCGACCGCCTCGGCCAGCCCCAGGCCCTCCGGCACCTCGATCAGCGACTCGACCGGAGCCACGGCCAACTCCGCGAACGCCCCCGTCATCCCCGGATCGGCGAGCACACGTCGACCGAGCCACCGCGCGTCGCCGGAGACGACCGTCCCCGCGACGATGCCGCCGGGCACATAAGGCGGCTCGGGCACCTCGTGCCACTCGTCCACACCGCGCCGGATCTGGGTGTCCACAAAGGTCAGTCCAACGAAGCAGACCTCGACGAGCACCTCCCCCGAACCTGCGGAAGGGGCAGGAGCGGACCCGGGGACCAGCACCTCGGGACCGCCGAACCGCGTCAGTTCCACAACTCGCATGCCGCGAGTCTTCAACCTCAACTCGCGTTCAGGTCAACGGTTTCGCAGGAACTCCGCCGTCACCGCATCGGCCGGGAAGAAGGACTCCACGGACAGCTCCGCGACGGTGATGTCCAACGCCGTACCGAAGGTCGACACAGTGCTCAACAGGCTGAGTTCGACGTCCTCGTAGCGGATTCGCAGAGGCACGAAGACCTCACCGGTGTCGGGCACCTCCGCCAGCGACGGCTCTGCGCACGGGTACTCGCGCAGCTCCTCCAGCAACGCCGCCACCTCCTCGTCGCCACTCACCGCCACCTCGCGGGCAAGGCGGCTGAGCAGGTGCGCGCGCCACTGACCGAGATTGGCGATGCGCGCAGCCATGCCGTCGGGGTGCAAGCTCATCCGCAACGCGTTGGGCTGGCCTTCGAGCAGGTGCGGGGCGATGTCGTCGGTGAACAACGAGCTGGCCGCGTTGGCCTCCACCAGATTCCACCGCCGATCGACCGCCACCGACGGAAACGGCTCGTGCGCGGCCAGCACCTGACGCACCGCCGCCTGCACCGCGCTCAGCCGCGGCGAGTCCAGCGCGCTCTCGCGGTAGGCAGGCGCGAACCCGGCCGCCAGCAACAGCCGGTTGCGCTCGCGCAGCGGCACCTCCAACTGCTCGGCCAGGCGCAGCACCATGTCCCGGCTCGGCGTGGACCGACCCGTCTCCACGAAGCTCAAGTGCCGCGCGGAGATGTCGGCGCGCAGCGCGAGGTCCAACTGCGACAACCGACGCCGACCGCGCCAGTCGCGCAGCATCTCGCCAACCGGGGTGCTCATGCACCGAGCTTAAGCGCACCCGCCATTACCTCCGGCGTAATCGACACCACGACCTCCTCCGGTCGATTGTTGTTCCACACCAACCGAAGGAGACCGCAGTGACCGACATCGCCGCTCGCTACATCGCCGTCTGGAACGAGACCGACGCGGCGAAGCGCAGGCACCTCGTGGACGAGCTGTTCACCGAGGACGCCACCTACACCGACCCGCTGGCCGAGGTGGCCGGGCGCGACGGCATCGACATGGTCATCGCGGGCGCCCAGCAGCAGTTCGCCGGACTCGTCTTCAGCGTCCCCGCCGAGGCCGACGCGCACCACGACATCGCCCGCTTCCAGTGGCACCTCGGCGTCGCGGGCGAGGCGGAACCGCTGGTGATCGGCTTCGACGTGGTGCGCGTGAACGGCGACCGCATCAGCTCCGTGCTGGGGTTCCTGGACCGGATCCCGGGCTGAGCCGCTCCATCTCCTCCTCGGAGAGCGTGATCTCCGCCGCCGCCACGTTCTGCTCCAGGTGCCCGAGATCGCCCGTGCCCGGGATGGCCAGCACGTTCGGCCCCCGGTGCAACGTCCACGCGATCAACACCTGCGCGGCGGTCACACCGTGCGCGGCGGCGATCTCCGCGACGACTCCCTGTGGAGCGCCCCGGTCCACGGAGAAGAACGGCGCGAACGCGATGCCCTGCTCGGCGCACTGGTCGAGCAGGGCATCGTCCTCGGCGTCACGAGCACCCAGCCCGTAGAGGTTCTGCACGCACACCACCGGCGCGATCGACAACGCCTCCGCGAGGTGCGCGGTACCGACGTTGGAGATCCCGAGGTGCCGGATCAACCCCGCCTCGCGCAGCTCCGCCAACGCGCCGAAGTGCTCCGCGATCGACCCGGTCCCACGCTCCAGACCAGCACCGATGCGCAGGTTCACCACGTCCAGAGCCTCCAGGCCGAGCTGGCGCAGGTTCTCCTCCACCTGCCCGCGCAGCTGCTCCGGCCGCGCCCGGTACCACTCGCCGGAGGGGTCCCGGCCCGGTCCGACCTTGGTCACGATCACCAGATCGTCCGCGTAGGGGCGCAGTGCGGAGTTGATCAGCTCGTTCGCCGACAACGCCGGCGAGAAGTAGAAGGAGGCGGTGTCGATGTGGTTCACGCCCAGCTCCACCGCGCGCCGCAGCACGGCGACGGCCTGATCGCGGTCGAGCGGGCGGGTGGTCAGGCGCATCGCGCCGTAGCCGAGCCGGTTGACCTTGCGGTCGCCCAGCTCCCAGGTCGAGGTCGTCATGCCCCCAGCCTGCGCCCGCCGCGGCGAGGACGCCGGGCAACGGCAACTTCCTGCCACACTGGCTCCATGAGCACGATCGTGCGCAGTGAAGAAGCGCTGTTCGCCCGCACGGCCCACCTGTTCGCGGCGGCCTCCGAGGTGGCCTGCGCCGCCGACGACCTCAACACCTGGGCGACCTCCAAGCCCCGGCCGCGCCCGCAACTGCACGGCGACAAGCGCATCCGCAAGATGTTCCGCCCCGGCGTGCTGCTCGACCCGCGCTCCGCCGCCCACCTGCACGAGCTGGACCAGGTCGGTGTCGACGTGCGGATCAGCCCCGACGAGATCAACGAGACGATCATCCTCGACCGCCGCATCGTCATCCTCGCGGGCGAACTCGTCGGCGCGACCCGCGAGTTCAGGGTCTTCGACAGCGCCGACGTCGCGCGCAGCGTGTCCACGCTCTACGACGCCGCGTGGCGGGTGGCCAGCCCGCTGAGGACCTACGACCGCAGCTTCGCCGAGCTGCGGGCGCTCGCGCCGCGCCTGCTGGAGGTGCTCGCCTCGGGCAGCAAGGACGAGACGGCCGCGCGCGAGCTGAACCTCGGCGTGCGCACCTACCGGCGGCGCGTCGCCGAGCTGATGACCGCGCTGGGCGCCACCTCCCGGTTCCAGGCCGGTGTGCGGGCCCGCGAACTCGGGCTGGTGTGATCATCCGGGTACGGTTGCCCGGTGTTCGCGGGGCTCGACAAGATCGACTGGTTATCGCTGGAGCACGCGTACGGACCCGCGGCCGAAGTCCCGGAGATCCTGCGCGGCCTCGTTTCGAGCGATCCCGAGGCCCGTGAGCTGGCCTACGAGGACTTCGCCGACGCGCTGCACCACGGCGGTGACGTGTACGAGCCCACCGCGTTGTGCGTGCCGTTCCTTCTCGAAGCCGTGTTCGAGCCCTCGACGCCGCAGCGCGCGGAGCTGCTCGGGTTGATCGCCAGCGTCTGCGGAGTCGACGACACCGGCCTGGACACGTGGACGCCGGGCGAGCCCGATCCGCACGAGAACCACCGCCACGCCGCCACCGCCCGAGCGTTCGTCGGCGCCGAACTGCCCCAGCTCCTCACGCTCTTCGACGACCCCTCAGTCGAGGTTCGCCGAGCCCTCCCAATCGTCCTCGCGGTGTGCCAAGAGCACTGGACCACAACGCTTTCCGTTCTCCGGAGTCGCATCACCGCCGAGCCCGACCCGCACGCGCGAGCCGCCGTCGTGCAGGCGGTCGGCATGATCGCGCCGCACCTCGAAGAGGACGCTGAACTCGATGCGGCGCTCGCGTGGATCACCGAGCGCGCTGCCGACAACGACCGTCCGATCGTGCAGCTCCGCGCGCTGGCGACGCTCGCCGACATCGACCCGGGCGCGCTGCCCGACGACGTCGCCTCCATCGCGGCAGCCGCCGTCCGAGCCGTCGACGGCACGTCCGTGGCGCAGCACGTGCTGTCCTTGGACACAGCCCTCTGCGGAAGAACCGCTGAACGAACCGCGCTCATCACCGAGCTGCTTTCCTGTGGCTCCAACGATGTTCGTCGGCTGGGCTGTGCGCTTGCCCGCGCGCTCGTGCGCGAGTGGCGCGGGGACCACAGCGAGCTGGCCCGACGCGTTGGCGCGCTGCTGGTGACTCCCGAGCTGGCCAAGGACGCCACCGAGACCCTGGACTACTTCGGCCCGGACGCGGCGCCCGCGGCCGATGCTTTGCTTGCGGCACAAGACGGATCGCCGCACCTCCTACGAGCCCTCGCGCGCACTGGCGACGCACGTGCCGTCTCGGCAGTGCGAGAAGCCTTGGGCCGCAAAGACATCCCTCACGACATCGGTGGCATGCTCTACGGCATCCGTGCGCACGCCTTGCCCTTGCTCCCGCTCCTACTTGAGCGACTGAGCGATGTGAACGACGTGCGCCGACGCGGCGGCCTGCTCACCGCGATCGGCAACCTGGAGCACACCGGAGCCGACGCGGCACCGAATCTGGTGGAGCTACTGGAATCCGGAGCCCGCGACAGCGCCCTGTTCTACGCGCTGCGCGCACTCGGTCCGGCTTCAGCAGCGGCCACGTCGACCTTGCGGCAGCTCTGCACGGAGCACCCCTTCGACGCCCCGCTCGCGCTGTGGCGGATCGCGGGCGACCCCGTGCCCGCGCTGGCCGTGATCGACGCGAGCGACAACGGCATGCGCCTGGCCGCCGCCCTCGGGCCCGCCGCCACCGACGCGCTGCCGCTCGTCCGCGCGCGCCTGGCCGAAGCCTGCGACGCGTGGTCCCGCATGCACGCCGCGCTCGCGCTCTGGGAGATCACCGGCGACGCCGAAGCGGTGGTCCCGGCGCTGATCACCGCCTGGCGCGGCAGCTCGCACTGCCGCACGGTCGTGGCGCGGTGCCTCGCGGAGATCGGCCCGGCCGCGCACACCGCCGAAGGGCTGCTGCGCGCGGAGCTCGCTCAGCCACGCAGGCACAACGTCGGCGTCCACTTCGCCGACGCGGTCAGCGAGGACCAGGAACTGCTGCGCGCCTGTTCGAACTTTCTAGGTTTTTTTGGGCCGACACAGGGCAACTAATTCCCATGCGACATCTCCGTCGGCCGCACGAGCCCGGTGATCAGTGGACACCGGTCAACGAAGCGGACCAGAACCTGGGAGCGATCCTGCTCGTCGAGCTGGTCGTCCGGCCCGTGGCGTACACGACCTTCGATCCCGGAGCCGACGCTCGGCGCGGGACCATGGCCGAGCTGTTGGCGCTGACCTCCGTGTTGCGCGTCGACGACCTGGTCATGCGAGTGCGCGCCGTGATGGAGACCGAAGGCCAGCGCGCACCGGACGGCGGAGCCGACCGCGTTGCCTCGGCGGTGCTGAACGGCTGCGAGGCGTTCACGCACCGGTGGCGCAACCAGCCGCTCGACCCCGCCGAGTTCAACCGCGAGCTGACGGTGCTGGAGGACCGCCTCGACACCATCGCGCTCGATCTGGCCACCGGCATCAACCAGGACCAGGTCTGAACCACCGCGCGAGATGCGCTTCGAGGTCCTGCTGATCACAGCCGACCCACGCGACGTAGCCGTCCGGCCGGAGCAGAAGAGCCGGAACCTCCAACGCCGCAGTGGGGTCAGTGAGCTGATCGACCCGATCGGCCCAGCTGCCGACGCTCAACTGCGCGGTGCGATCCAGCAACAGACCACGCCCTCGGTGCAGCAGGTCGTAGAGGCGGCCGTGCTGCACGTCGAGGTCGCGCAGACGGCGACCCACGAGATCGTGGCCACCGCCGAAGTCGTAGCGAATGCCGATGCCGGTGATCTTCTCGATCAGGCGGCGATTCACCTCCTCGATGTCCATCAGCTCGGTCAGCAGCCTGCGCACAGCACGCGCACCCGGCTCCGGGGACAGCAATTCCATCTGAGCGCGGGTGTTGTCCAGCACGTCAGCGGCGACCGGGTGGCGTTCGGCCTGATAGGTGTCCAGCAAGAATTCCGGCGCCCAGCCCCGGATCTGCGCGGCCAGCTTCCACCCGAGGTTGAAGGCGTCCTGCACACCCAGATTCAAGCCCTGCCCACCGATCGGCGGGTGAATGTGCGCCGCATCGCCCGCCAACAACACGCGCCCGACGCGATAGTGCTCAGCCAGCCGAGTCGCATCCCCGAACCGCGACATCCAACGCGGGGAGTGCACACCGAAATCCGTTCCCGCGACAGCGCGCAACTGCTTCTGGAAATCCTCCAGCGTCGGCGGTGCGGTGCTGATCCCCTCGGCGGGAACCACAACCCGGCCGAAAGGGCCGACGCTGAAACTCCTGTCGCGCTCGCGGAGTTCGGCCAGCACGGCGGAGATCTCCTCCTGCGACGCGCCGATCTCCATCTCGCCCATCAGTGTCTGCGTCCGCGAGGGCTCACCGGGGAAACCGACGCCGAGCACCTTGCGCACAGTGCTGCGCCCGCCGTCGCAGCCGACGAGATAACGCGTGCGGAGCCGTTCCCCGTCAGACAGCTCCACAGTCACGCCCTCGTCGTCCTGCGCGAAACCGGCCACCGCACAACCACGCCTGATGTGCGCGCCGAGCGTGATCGCGTGGTGTTCGAGCAGATCGACGACGACAGGCTGCGGAATGCCGACCAGATACGCGTGCGCGGAATCCAGGCATTCAGGCGCGGGCTTGGGGATAGCGGCGAAGAATCCGGCCGCCGGCCGCTGCCGACCGCGTGCGGCAACGCGTTCCAGCAACCCGCGCATGGCCAACAACTCGATGCTGCGAATGTGCAGACCGACGATCCGAACGAACGAAACCGGCTCGGTCTCCTTCTCCAGAACGAGAACCCGGACATCGTGCAACCGCAGCTCAGCGGCCAGCATCGCGCCGGTCGGCCCGCACCCGGCGATGATCACGTCATACATGGCAGTGCCTTTCGGGAGTGGCGGGGCACTCCCGGCGACACCTGCGTCAGTCGCCCGACCGTGACGGGAGGGGGAGCACCCACATCGCTTCTGCGTTCACGGGTCTCACCTCCTCGGACAGGATCGCGGTCAGCGGCAAACTACAAGCCCGGCCACCGCCGCGTCGACCGCGTTTCCGGCTCGCTCCGAGCGCTTGCTCCGATCGGGGCGGGAGCCAGCCCGGACACGCCGCTGCTGGAAGACTGAGGCCGTGGATGACGATCTTGTGGCTCTCGCCGAAGCGCACGGCGTCGCGACCTGGTACGAGGACGGCAACCTGGAGCGCGTCGACGTCGCCCCCGACGTCGTGGCCGAGGTGCTCGCGCTGCTCGACGTGGACGCCTCGACGCCGGAATCCGTGCGCGCCGAGCTGGACCGCGTCCGAGCGCGCGCGACCGAGAACCGGCTGCCGCCGACGATCGTGCTACGCCAAGGAGCCACCCGCGCCGTCGGAGCGGGCGTGCTGACCTGCGAGGACGGCACCTCGATCGACGTGGACGGCGAGCTGCCCGCCGACCTCCCGCTGGGCTGGCACGAACTGCGCGTCGCCGACCAGGTGATCACCGTTGTCCTCGCCCCGCCCGCGCTGCCCGAACCGCCGCGCGCCTGGGGGTGGATGCTCCAGCTCTACGCCGTGCGCTCGGCGCAGTCGTGGGGGATGGGCGACCTCGCCGACCTGGCGGAGTTCACGCGCTGGGCCGCCGACAACGGCGCGGGGATGGTGCTGGTCAACCCGCTGCACGCGCCGAACCTCGTCGAGCCGGTCGAGCCCTCGCCGTACTCGCCGTCCAGCCGCCAGTTCGTCAACCCGCTCTACCTCCGCGTCGAGCACACCGACGCCTACGCCCGAGCAGATGCCGAAACCCGCGCTCAGGTCGACTCGCTGCGCGCGCCGAATGGCGACCGCATCGACTACGACGAGGTGTGGCGGGCCAAGCGCGCCGCGCTGGAGCTGTTGTGGCCCTTCGCTGAAGTCGCCGAACCGGACTCCGCGTTGCGGGCCTTCGCGACGTTCTGCGTCATCGCCGAGAAGCACGGCCCCGACTGGCGCTCGTGGCCGGAAGCGTTGCGGCACCCCAAGAACGTGCACCACGACGATGACCGCGTGCGGTTCTACGCGTGGCTGCAACAGTTGTGCGCCGCTCAGCTCTCCCGCGCTCGTCAAGGCGTCCGCGTCGTCCACGACCTCGCCGTCGGCGTCAACCCGGCGGGCGCCGACGGCTGGATGCTCCAGGACGTCCTCGCCAAGGCCAGCGTCGGCGCTCCACCCGATGAGTTCAACCAGCAGGGCCAGAACTGGGGCTTGCCGCCGTGGCGCCCGGATCGCTTGGCAGAGCAGGGATACCGGCCATATCGCGATGTGCTGCGCGCCGTGCTCCGGCACGCCGACGGCATCCGCATCGACCACGTCGCGGGCCTGTGGCGGCTGTGGTGGGTGCCCGAGGGCTCCGGCCCCGAGCGCGGCACCTACGTCCGCTACGACGCCGAGGCGATGCTCGGAGTGCTTGCCCTGGAAGCGCATCGCGCCAACGCCGTGGTCATCGGCGAAGACCTCGGCACCGTCGAGCCCGAGGTCACCGAGGCGCTGCACGCGCAGAACATGCTCGGCTCCACCGTCGTGTGGTTCCAGCGCGACCACGAGGCCGAGGACCGCCCGCTGATCCCGCCCGCGTCGTGGCCCGCCAACGCCGTCGCCAGCATCTCCACCCACGATCTGCCCACCGCGCCGGGCTTTCTGCGCGGCGAGCACGTCCGCGTCCGCGCCGAGATCGGTGTGCTCGGCCGCTCCCTCGCCGAGGAACAGGCGCACGCCTCGGCTGAGCGCGCGGACTTCTTGGCGCTGCTGCGCGCCGAATCCCTGCTCGGCGAGGGCGAGGCCAGCGACGACGAGATCGTGGTGGCGCTGCACGGACTGCTCGCGCACAGCCCGTGCCGCGTGCTGCTCGTCTCGCCCTACGACGTCGTCGGCGAGCTCCGCCAACCCAACCTGCCCGGGACGGTGTCGGAGTACCCCAACTGGAGGCTCCCGCTGCCCCTCACGCTGCCCGAACTCCAGGCCGACCCCCGCGTCCGCGAGGTCATGCGCAGGTTCAAGGCGTGATCACGCGGACGATCACCGGGCCGGACTGGGACCACGACGACCTGACCGGGTTGAGCTTCGAGCGCGTGGCCTTCGTCGACATCGACCTCACCGAGGCGGTCGGCCAGGGCGCCACGTTCACGGAGTGCACCTTTCGCGACTCGCTGTTCAACGTCTCGCAGCACTCCGGCTCGGCGTTCCTCAACTGCGTCTTCACCAGGTGCGATCTCTTCGACGCCACCTTCACCGACTGCAAGTTCGTCGGCAGCCGCTTCGACCGCTGCGCCTTCGGCCTCACCAAGGTCGTCGGCGGAGACTGGTCCTTCGCCGCACTGCCCGGCGCTGACCTGCGCAGAGCCTCCTTCACCGGAGTGCGCATGCGCGAAGCCGACCTCACCGGCGCACGCTGCCAAGGCGCGACCCTGCACCGCGTCGACCTCTCCGGCGCGGTGCTGGACAAGGCCAACCTGGAGCGCTGCGACCTCCGCGGCAGCGACCTGTCCGCGGTGGACCCCTTGGTGGTGTCCCTGAAAGGTGCCTTGATCGAACCCGAACAAGCCATGGTCCTCGCGGCCGGACTAGGCCTCCGCTTCGGTTAGCGCCGGTCCGGGCGACTGTCCACATCGGACGATGATCACCGCTGCGCTTCGCCGAAGGATGCCAGAAGGGCGGCAGTCGAACCGGCGAGCTCCTTGCCCCACGAACAGGTTTCGGCCTCACCGCGCGCAACCGGCCGCTGAGCGGGTCAGCGGTGATGAAACTGATGCTCAAGGCGGACAAGGACACCGGCGACCGCGTCGATCTCGCCGACCATCCGCTTGCGGCATAAGAACTTTCTCTTTGAGTCCGACCGCACGCGACCGCTACTGTCCGCCGACATGTCCCCCAATCGAGTGAAGCGCGCGGTGGCGGCCGGAGCGGTCGTGGCGGCGGTGAGCGTGATCCCGCTGAGCACCGCGGCCGCGGCGCCCGACCCGAGCACCGCATCGGAGGCGCTCAAACAGCTCAAGGCGGTCAACGAGGAGGCCGAAAAGCTCACCGAGGCGCTGCACAAGGCCAACGACGACCTCAAGGCCAAGGAAGGCGAGGTCGCCAAGGCCAACGACGAGCTGACCAGGGCCAACGCCGCGGGGGAGCAGGCGAGGCGGCAGGAGGGCGAGCTGCGCGGGCACGTCGACCAGATGGCCAGCTCCGCGTTCCAGGGCGCGCGGATGAACCACATTAGCGCGCTGCTGATGAGCAAGTCCCCGCGTGAACTGCTGGACCAGCTGTCCATGACCGACCTGATCACCGCCGAGAACAAGGCCGCGATGGACCGGCTCAACGCCACCATCGCGCAGGCCGGAGCCGCCGCGAAGAGGGCGGATGACGCCAAGGCGAACGCGGCCAAGGCGGCGGAGGCGGCCACCGGGATCAAGCAGAGCCTCGACGCGCGCACGAAGGACGCCAAGGCCAAGCAGACCAAGGCCGAACAGCTCTACTCCCAGCTCAGCCGCGCCGAACGGGACAAGCTCTCCGACGCCGGGCTGGACATCGACCTCTCCGACCTGCCCGAGGGCGGCATCGGCGCCGCCGCACTGCGCCACGCGGTCACCCAGCGCGGCAAGATGTACGGCTGGGGCAAGTCCGGACCCGAGCGCTTCGACTGCTCCGGCCTCGTCATCTGGGCCTTCGCCAAGGTCGGCGTGTCCCTGCCCCGCTCCAGCGCCCAGCAGGCCCGCGTCGGAACGCCGATCCCGACCGGCAACCGAAGCGCGTGGAAGGCCGGTGATCTGCTGTTCTTCGCCCACCCCGGTGAGGGCGTCAGCCACGTGGCGATCTTCGTCGGCGGCAACACCCAGTTCCACGCCTCCCAGGCCGGGGAGCCGCTGAAGTACAGCAACGTGCAGAGCAACCTGGTCGGAGTCCGCCGCATCGGCTCCTGACCGGCTGCGAAGATCAGGCTCGTGTTGTTCAACGCCGAATACCTGGCCGACCCGCACGGGCACAACGCCAGGCTGCGTGAAGCCGCGCCGAGCCACCGCATCGCGCTGCCAGACGGCTCACCCGCGCGCCTGGTCTGCCCCTACGAGCTGGTGCGCGCCGGGCTGGCCGATCCCGGACTGTCGTTGGACAAGAAGCGTTCGCGCGGCGGCTACGCGGGGTTCTCCCTACCGCCCGCCCTGGACGCGAACCTGCTCAACATGGACCCGCCACAGCACACGCGCATCCGCCGCCTGGTGACCAAGGCGTTCACCGTGCGGCGGGTTCAGGAGCTGCGCCCGCGCGTCGCCGAGCACGCGGAATCCTTGGCGGACAAGCTCATCTCGCCGTCCGACCTGATCGCCGAGTACGCGATGCCGATCCCGTCGGTGGCACTCGGCGCGCTGCTCGGCGTCTCCCCAGCCGACCAAGGCGCCTTCTCCGGGCTGATCGGCCGCATGCTCGTGCCGGAGAACCCGCGCGAGCTGCCCACCACGATCGCGGAGATCACGGAGTTCCTCACCGACCTCGTCGCGGCGCGCACGCGCAGTCCCGGCGAGGACCTGCTGTCGGAGCTGACCACGTCGGAACTCAGCCGCGATGAGCTGGTGTCGCTGGCTTTCCTGCTGCTCGGCGCGGGCGTGGAGAACGTCCAGAACACGATCGGCACGGGGATCTTCCTGCTGCTGAGCCATCCTGAGCAGCTGGTCGATCTGCGCGCGGACCCCGGGCTCCTGCGCGGAGCGGTCGAGGAGATCCTGCGCCACGACCCCGTCAGCCCCTTGGCGATCCGTCGCTTCGCCCTGGCCGACGGCGAGCACTGGGAGGCGGGGGAGACCGTGATGTTGAGCCTCGCGGCCGCCAACCGCGACCCCGCGCGCTTCCCCGATCCCGACCGCTTCGACGTCCGCCGCACGGACAACGCGCACGTGACGTTCGGCCACGGTGTTCACCACTGCGTCGGCGCCGCGCTCGCGCGCATGGAGGTCGAAGTCGCGATCAGCGTGCTGCTACGCCGATTCCCCTCGCTCGCCTTGGCGGTGCCGGTCTCGGAGCTGCGCTGGCGCACGTCATTCCGGTCCCGTTCGCTCAGCGCGCTACCAGTGCTCCTAGGCTGATCAAGCGCGCGTCCGCTGTTCCGTTGTCCAGCCACGAGAGCAGCACGTCGTTGAACAGGTCGACGTCCTCGACGTTCCAGATGTGGTGCATGCCCGGCGCGAACCTCAGCTCCGCCCGAGGCGCGACCCGGGCCAGCGCCAGCAACGATCGTCGAGCCGTCGCGCTCTCCTTCTCACCGGCGATCGCCAGCAGAGCACCCGAGTAGTCGCCCAGCTCGTCGGGAACACCGCCCGCGTTGACGTCGGCGAACATCGCCGCCGCGGTCTCGCGCCGCACCGACAGGCCGTGGGCGACATAGCGTTCGCGAGCCTCTTCCGGCAGCCCCATCGCCGTGGCCAGGCCGCGCCAGAACCACGGCGCTCGCCAGAACGCCAGTTGCAGCCGAGCGGTCAAGCGCGTCCCCGCGCCGAGCCGCTCCAGCAACGCGCCGGTGACCAGCGCCGATCGCACCCGCTCGGGATGCCTCACCAGCACGCGCAGCGCCGTCATCGCGCCCAGCGAAAGCCCGACGAGGTCGAAGGGGCCGTCGATGCCGTGCTCGGTCGCTCGCGCCACCACGTCATCGGCAGCCGCGTCCAACCCCGGCCAGTCCTCGTCGACCCGCGCCCCGAAACCCGGCAGATCCGGCGTGATCACCAGCCGATCCGCGAGCGCGGGCAGCTGCGGCTCCCACATCCAGTTCGCGACGTTGCCGCCGTGCAGCAGCACCAGCGGACGCGCCGCTCCGGCCGTTCGGGGTGCGTGGACCTCGGGGAAGCCGCTCATGCCAGTTCCTCCTCGGCCGCGTCGAGCCACGCCAGTTCAGTGCGCAGGTGCGCGATCCCGTTGTCCAGCGTGAGCAGGCGCAACCGGGCTCCGCGGTCGGTCGCGGCGTTCTCCGCGCGCAGCTGCTCATAACGCGCCAAGCGCTCCTGAACCGCCTCACGACGACCCGCGAACAGTGACCGGAGACCGTCCTCGTCGAGCCCGGCACCGAAGAACACCCGCGCCAGGAACGGATCGCGCTCGGTCTGGCGCTCCGGCTCGCTCGCGAGCCATGCGGCCAGTTCAGCCTGCCCGGCAGCGGTGATGCGGTGTTCCTGGCGGTCCGGTGCCCCCGACCCCGCCACGGTTTCGACCGCCGCGTGCCCGTCGGCGACGAGCTTGGCGAGGGTGCGGTAGATCTGCGCCTTGTCCGCCGTCCAGAAGTGACCGGCGGTCGAGTCGAAGTGCCGTTTGAGGTCGTAGCCGGTCATGGGCGCGATCGCCAACAACCCCAGGATGATGCGCGCGAGAACCATGCCCTAGTAGACAAATCCTCTAGTCGACTTGTCAACTAGGCGGTGAGGGCAAAAAAGGGCCGCCGGCCCGCCTCGCGCTGGGGGTCGCGATGGCTGGCCGACGGCGGTCCGGGGAGCATCCGCGCGGGGCGCGCCGGGAGCGCTCGACCCGGACACACTACGACAACGTGAACCGGGTTCGCGCTTGTTCCCGCAGGTAACACGCCTCACACGAGGGTGGGCACCGTGTTCCCGGAGCGCTCGATGGCCTTCCGCACGTCCACCATCGAGATCAGGACGATGCCCACGATGAAGAAGATCATCAGCGACAGGATGGCGTAGCGGAACGAGCCGGTCGCCTGGCCGATGCCCGCGTAGAGCATCGGGCCGAGCCAGGACGTGGAGCGCTCGCCGATCTCGTAGAGGGAGAAGTACTGCGCCTCCCGGCCCGGCGGCACCATCTGGCTGAACAACGAGCGCGAGAGCGCGTTCGTCCCGCCGAGCACGAAGCCGATGCCGACCGCGACGCCGAAGAACTGGAACATCTCCCCGGCCTCGACGAAGAACGCTGCCGCCAGCACCACGATCCACAGCGCGAGGCTGATGATGATCGTCCGCTTCGCGCCGATGACCCTGGCCGCCATGCCGTGCACGACACCGCCGATGAAGGCGATGAACTGGGTCAGCAGGATCGTGGCGATCAGGACGTCCTGGTCCAGCTTCAGTTCGAGCCTGCCGTACTGGCCCGCCACGTTCGCCACGGTGGAGATGCCGTCGGTGTAGATCAGGTACGCGCCGAGGAAGGCCAGGGTCAACGGGAACGCGCGCGCGGCGGTGACCGTGGAGCGCAGTTCGCGGAAGCCGTCGACGACCACGTTGGTGCCGGGGTCGCGCTTGGCGGGCGCGCGGTGCCGCTTGAGCCTGCTCAGCGGGACCAGGGTGAAACCGGCCCACCAGATGCCGGTGATCAGGAAGCAGAGCTGGACGGCGGTGCCCTGCTCGATGCCGACCTGCTCGTGCAGCAGGAACAGCACCAGCTGCAACGCGAGCGCGAGCCCGCCGCCGAGGTAGCCGAAGGCCCAGCCGCGCGAGGAGACCGCGTCGCGCTCGTCCGGATCGGCGATCTCGGGCAGGAACGCGTAGTAGACGACGATCGAGGCGCCGTAGCAGATGTTGCCCAGCACGAACAGGATCGCGCCCAGCTCCCAGTTGGAGCCGGAGACCAGCGCCAGCGCCATCGTGGCCGCGGAGCCCGCGAAGGCGAACCCGGCCAGCATCCTGCGCTTGTTCTGCGCGCGGTCGGCGATGGCGCCGCTGATCGGCAGCACCAGCACCTGCACGACCGTGGCGATCGAGAGCAGGTAGCCCCACAGCGAGCCCGCCGGGATCTGCAGCCCGAACGCCACGATGTCGCAGTTGCGCAGCGTGTCGTCGCCGGGGCACGGGGTGGGCCCGTTGAGCGCGGTGTCGGCCTGGGCGGCGGACTGCGCGATCGTGGTGAGGTAGATCGACAGGAACACGGTCGACACCGAGGTCGGGAAGACCGAGTTGGCCCAGTCGTACCAGATCCAGCCCCGCTGCTCGCGCTTGCGAGCTGCCGGGTCGGGGTCGGCGACCGTGGCGGCGCCGTGCTCCGTGCTCATGAATCCCTCCCGCCGGGAGTGATCCAGAACACCCGGCACGCGGACTGTACTGGGCCGACCGGACGCCGGTGACGACCCGGGTCGACTCGACCACCAATCGCTACCTTCCCGTTCCCCACCCCTCGATCGCGGGACACCGGTGGTGGGCTCGCCCCGGCGGCCTTACGGTCCCCGTTTATGTTCTTGGTGCGCCTGTTAGCGCTGGTCGGGCTGCTGATCGTGGTGTGGTCCGGTGCGGCCTCGGCCGATCCGAGCGTGAGCGACTGGCAGCGGCTGCGGATGTGCGAGTCCACCGACCGCTACGACACCAACACCGGGAACGGCTACTACGGCGCCTACCAGTTCGACCTGCCCACCTGGCGCAGCGTCGGCGGCACCGGGCTGCCGAGCCAGGCCTCCAAGGCCGAGCAGGACTTCCGCGCGCTCTACCTCTACCGGATGCGCGGGTGGCAGCCGTGGGAGTGCGCGGGCAAGCTCGGCCTGCGCGACGACCGCGACGCCAGGACCAAGCGCCAGCCGAGCTACGCCGAGTCCGCCTACATCGGCAACCACCCGGCCTTCCCGCCGTGGCCGGGCAAGGTCTACGACTACGGCGACTGCGATCCGGCGCTGCGCGCGTGGCAGCTGCGGATGAACGCTTTCGGCTACAAGTTCCAAGGCACCGGCTGCTACTACGCCGAGACCAAGGACGCCGTGCTGGCGTTGCAAAGGGCCAACGGCATCAAGGACTCCGGCCTGCTCGGCCCCAAGACCTGGGACGCCGCGTGGAACGGCAAACGCCCGCGCTAGCGTCGCCGCCGCCCAACACCGCCTGCAAGATCAACGCCGCATTAGGTGCGTCTAACGCGCTGAACGACCCGTTCAGTGCGTTCAACTCCCTCAACGGGTCGTTTGGTGCGTTGAAGTACCTAAACGGGTCGTTCGGTGCGTTGAAGTACCTGAACGGGTCGTTCGGGGCTTACGCGGGGGACCAGATCTTGCGGTGGCGGAAGAGGTCTCTGAGGGTGTCGGGGCGGTCGGTGACGAGGCCGTCCACGCCCATGTCGAGGAGCGCGGCCATCTCGGCGGCGGTGTCGACGGTCCAGGCGTGCACCTCCAACCCCAGTCTGTGCGCGATGCGGAGCAGTCTGTTCTCGATCACGGTCACGCGACCTCGGCGCACGGGCAGCTGCGCGAGCTGACCGCGCACGGCGGAGCGCACGGGGATCACGGGCAACCGCGCGGCGGCCCACAGCGCGCCGGCGGAGCGGCTGCCGAGAGCGGTGAGCAGGCGAGCACCACCGCGGAGCCGCAGCCGGTTGAGCCGCTTGTCGGCGAAGGAGGCCAGGCACACGCGGTGCCACGCGCCGAGCCGGTGGACCACGCGCAGCACGGGGTCGACGGCGGTGTCGGACTTGACGTCGATGTTGAAGAAGGTGTCGGGAAGCTCTTCGAGGACGTCTTCGAGGCGGCTGACCTGCTCGCGACCGGAGATCTTGGCCTTGCCGACCTCGGCCCAGCGCTGCGTGGAGACCAGGCCGGTGCGGTCGGTGGTGCGGTCCAGCAGCGCGTCGTGGTGCACGACGACGACGCCGTCGCTGGTCGCGTGCACGTCGGTCTCGATGTACTGGAAGCCCTCGGCCGACGCGCGCCGGAACGCGCTCAGCGAGTTCTCCATGCCGTCGAGGTCGTCGACGTGCCAGCCGCGGTGCGCGAAAGCCCTCGGGTAGGGGCCGTCGAGGTAGGGATGGGTGCGTGCCACCCTTCGAGTGTGCCTGGGCGGCGTGGCGCGGGGGTGTCGGCCCGGTATCCGGATAGCGTCACCTCCCGTGCGGGCGGGTAGCGAGGGCACCGGCTGGGGCAGGCGTCCCGAGGCGCGGCACTGCGGGTGGTGCGGTCAGCGGTTGGCGGACGGCGAGGGACGCGGCAGGCCCCGCCGGTACTGCGGGCACTCCTGCCGCCAGCGCGCCTACGAACGGCGCGCGGCCATGCAGCGCGGAGGCCTGCCGGAGGACGCGGTCGTGCTCTCCGCCGCCGAGCTGGCCGACCTGCAAGATCGACTGTTCCAGCTGCGCTGCGCGGCCGAGGACGTGGCGACCGCCGCCGAGGACGGCGCCGACAGCGGCGAGCTGCGCAGGATGGCCGCCGGTCTGGTTCAGGAAGCCAAGGGTCTGGAGCGGCTGCGCTAGTGCCACTCTGAGTTCTTGGTGCTTTGGAGACCTGCGGGGACGCCTGGTACCTGTATCAAGAACTGGCAACGTTGGGCCCTTGCCCACGGGTGCACGGGGCGGCGACCATGGCGCTCAGCGGCGAGGAGGCGTTAGGTGTCGGACGACGGTGCGGCGCAGTTCGCGGTGCTGCGGCACACGGACGTCGGATTTGCGGTCACCGACAGTGCTGGTCGGTTGCTGTGGGTGAACGCTGCTCTGGCGGCGCTGCTCGGCATCCCCGAGGACGGCGCCGAAGGCCGCTCGCTGCCCGCGCTGATGCCCGGAGTCCCCGACTGCCCCAAGGCCGGGATGGCCGCGCTGCTCGCACCCTCGGCCCGCCCGCAGGGGCACCGCTGGCTGGAGGTCAGCTGCACGCAGCTGGAGGACTCCGAGAACCTGCTCTACCGCGCGATCGACGTGACGGCGTGGCGCTCGCGCGAGCTCGAGGCCACCCAGCAGGCGCAGGCGTTGCACCGCGCGCAGATGCTGGGGCGGATGGGCAACTGGGAGTGGTACCTGCCCGACGACCGCGTGGTCTGGTCGGACGCGTTGCTGGACCTCGTCGGGCACACGCCCGGCACGGAGCTGGACTACGCCGCTTACCTCTCATTGATCCACGAGGACGACCGCCCGGAGTTCCAGCGCGTCGTGGAGCGCTCGCTGCGCACGGGCGGGCAGTTCACCTACACGCACCGGATCAGCCGCGCGGACTGCGGCTCCGAGCTGGTGTTCGAGTGCTTCGGCGAGGTCGTCAAGGACGAAGCGGGCCGCCCCGTGCGGATGCTCGGCACCGCCCACGACGTGACCCAGTCGCACCGCCTGCACAGCGAGCTCCTGCGCCTGTCCGAAGAGGACCCGCTCACCGGGTTGCCGAACCGGCGCGCGCTCACCAGGGAGCTGGAGCGCCAGCTCGCCGCGGGCAGCTCGGGCGCGCTGCTGTTGCTGGACCTGGACAACTTCAAGGACGTCAACGACCTGCGCGGGCACGCCGTCGGCGACCGCGTGATGCGCACGCTCGCGGCGAAGCTCACCGGTCAGCTCGGCCCGGGGCAGCTGCTCGGCCGCCTCGGCGGTGACGAGTTCGCCGTGGTGCTGCCCGACGTGGACACCGCGCAAGCCGCCGCGCTCGCGGAGAAGCTGGCCTCGGGCATCTCCGCGCTGCCGGTGGTCACCGGAGCCGCCGCGACCAGGATGACCGCCAGCACCGGCGTCGCGCCCTTCGGCGACGGAGCCGGGTGGGAGGACGTGCTGGCCAACGCCGACCTCGCGCTCTACGCCTCGAAAGCCGCGGGCCGCAACAGGGTCACCGTCTACGAGCCCGGCCACTACGCCGACACCGTCAAGCGCGTGTCCGTGCTGGACCGCCTGCGCTTCGCACTGGACAACGACGGTTTCGCGCTGCACGCCATGCCGATGGTGCACCTGCGCACCGGGCGCATCCTCGGCTACGAACTGCTGCTGCGCCTGGAGGACGGTGACGGCCCCGCCCCCGGCCCGGCGGAGTTCCTGCCCGAGGCGGAGCGCTCCGGTCTGGTGCTCGACATCGACCGCTGGGTGCTGGACAAGGCACTGGACACGCTGGTCAAGCACCCCGACTCGGACCTGCGGTTCAACGTCAACGTCTCCGGCCGCACGCTGGAGGACGCCGACTTCGCCAAGTTCGTGCTGGACCGGCTGATCGCCGCCGGGGTGACGCCGGGCAGGCTCGGCCTGGAGATCACCGAGACCGCCGCGATGACCAACCTCGACGCCGTGCGCGACCTGGCCGAACAGCTGCGCGCGACCGGCTGCCGGATCACCCTGGACGACTTCGGCGCGGGCTTCGGCTCGTTCGTGCACCTCAAGCACCTGCCGATCACCGGCCTCAAGATCGACGGCGAGTTCGTGCGCGGCATCGACCGGGGCACCAGCGACGCCGTGCTGGTCAGCGGAATCCTGGAGATCGCGCGCGGGCTCGGCCTGTCCACGGTCGCGGAGTGGGTCGAGCGGCCGTCGCAGGTCGACGCGCTGGCCAGGCTCGGCGTCCGGGTCGGCCAGGGCTTCCACCTCGGCCAGCCCACACCGCTCAAGGACATGCTGCGCCACCGCCGCGAGCACCAGGTGCCCACCGACGCCGCGCACGGGCTGCCCAGCCGCCGGGCGGGCCGATGACCTTCAGCACGCGCATCGCCGTTCGCGGCTACGAGCTGGACACCCAGGGGCACCTGCACGGCGCGATCTACCAGGACTACGGCGAGCACGCGCGCTGGGAGATCCTGCGCCAGGCGGGCGCTCCGCAGGAGAAACTGCTGGCCAACGGCGTCGGCCCGGTCATGCTGGAGATCAACATCCGCTACCTCGCCGAACTGGGCGCGGGCGACGAGGTCGACGTGACCTGCGAGTTCACCTGGGGCGCGGGCAAGACCTTCCGCATCGACCAGCAGATCATCCGCACGGACGGCGTTGTCGCGGCCGAGATGCGCGTGATCAGCGGCGTCATGGACCTCGCGCTGCGCAAGCTCGTCGCCAACCCCGCCGAGAAGTTCGCCGAGATCGCCGAAGACCCCTCCGTCCTCGGCCTCTAGACCGCTAGCTCCGGCGGGGTTCCCCAGTCTTCAAGTACACCCAACCCCCTCCGCGACGGTCTTCAACCACCCCGAACCCTCGCGCGCCGACGGAGGGCAACGCGGGGTTTGTAGCGGTTGGAGACGGCTGGGGGTGGGGTTCGGGGGTCTTGAAGACTGCCCAACTGGTGGGCTTCAGGTTCTGCGGGGCAAGGACGCGCGGTCCTGCGAGCGGAGGTCAGCGAGCAGGTCCCCGTGCTCGGCGACGCGGTCGAGCACCTCGGGCGCGGTGAACACCAGGTCCTGCGGGCTCGCGCAGTCGGCGACCTCCGCCCAGGTCACGGGTGTCGAAACGGTGGGGTTCTCGCGGGCGCGCAGCGAGTACGGCGCGATGGTGGTCTTCGCGGTGTTGTTCTGGCTCCAGTCGATGAGCACCTTGCCGCCGCGCAGCGCGCGCACCATCTTCGACACGATCCGCTTCGGGTGCTCGCCCGCCAACCGCTCGGCCAGCTCGTGCGCGTACTCACGGGGCCGCTCGGCGTCCACCGGGTCGATCGGCACGTACAGCTGAAGTCCTTTGGAGCCACTGGTTTTCGCGTACGCGGTCAGGCCGTCCTCGGCGAGGGCCTCGCGCAGCAGCTCGGCGACGCGGCAGCACTCCACGACGGTCGCCGGAGCTCCGGGATCGAGGTCGAACACGAGCAGATCGGGGTCGCGCCGAGCACCGCGCGGACCCACTGTCCACTGTGGAACGTGCAGTTCCAGAGCGGCGAGATTGGCCGCCCACACCAAGGTCGCGGTGTCCTCGACGACCGCGTAGTCGGCGTGCTCGGCGCCCCGGCTGCTGCCCGGCGTGTCCAGGCGGACCGTGCGCACCCACTCCGGTGCGTGCCGCGAGACGTTCTTCTCGAAGAACGACGTGCCGTCGACACCGTTGGGATACCGCTTGAGCGTCAGCGCGCGATCGGCCAAGTGCGGCAACAGAACGGGCGCGATCCTGGCGTAGTAGTCGATCACCTCGCCCTTGGTGAAGCCGTGCTCGGGGTAGAGCACCTTGTCCAGGTTGGTCAGCTTCAGCGTCCTGCCGTCCACCCGCACCGGCGTTGCCTCGCTCATGGCTCACCCACCTCCTCCGGCGACCTGTCCGGCCGCAGGCCGCGCCACCTCGGCAGGCGCAACCGCCCGTCGGAGGTCCAGCTCTGGAACACGACCTCGCCGACCAGATCGGGGCTCACCCACTCGGCCTTGCGGGCGAACTCGCGCGGGACGTCGGGGGAGAACGGGCTGGTGCGCCGCGAGAGCCCGCGCAACCTTTCGGTCAGGGCCCGTAGCACGGCATCGCTGAACCCGGTGCCGACCTTGCCGATGTAGCGCAGCGCGCCGTCCGCCTGCGGCAGCCCCACCAGCAGCGATCCGATCAGTCCCGCGCGCTTGCCCTCGCCCGGCTGCCACCCGCCGATCACCACCTCCCGAGTTTCAAGATCAGTGATCTTGATCCACTCCGTCGTGCGCTGGCCGGGCCGGTAGCGCGAGGACCTGCGCTTGGCGACCACGCCCTCCAGCCGCTGCTCGCGCGCGGCGTGCAGCACCGCGGCTCCGTCGGCGGTGTAGGCGGGCGGGGTGAGCCAGTGCGCGCCGCGCAGCTCCAGGGACTCCAGCAGCCGCCTGCGCTGGTCGTACTCCAGTTCGAGACAGGACCGGCCGTCCAGGTGGAGCAGGTCGAAGATCAGGTAGGTGACCGGCTGGCGCTCGGCGAGGCGGGCGATCTGCGCGGCGCCGGAGATGTTGATCCGCTTCTGCAGCGCGCCGAAGCTGGGCCGCCCGTCCTCGAACACCACGACCTCGCCGTCCAGCAGCACGGTCCCGGGGAAGCGCGGACCGAGGTCGCGCAGTTCCGGGTACGTCGCGGTGATGTCGGCGCCGCTGCGCGCGAGCAGCTGCAACCGCCCGCCGGTGATCCGCGCGAGCGCTCGCACACCGTCCCACTTGAACTCGTAGGAGAACTGTTCGTCCTCGTCCGGCCCGGGAAGCGTGCCCCGGGTCGCGAGCATGGGGGACAGCTTCTCCGGCGGCGGAACTCGCGGCGGGGCCTTGCCGGGGGCCTGTTTGCCGAGGCGGACCATCCAGTTCTTGCCGTCGCGGTCGCGCCGGTCGGAGCGGAAGAACACGTAGCGCCCCCGCGCGCGAGCCCCGTGGAAGACCACCTCGACCTCGTGCTCGGACCACTTGAGCGTGTCGTAGCGGCCGGTGTCCCAGATGGTCATCCTGCCGCCGCCGTACTCACCCTTCGGGATTTCTCCAGAGAACGTGAGGTACTCCATCGGGTGGTCCTCGGTGTGCACCGCCAGGCGGATGTCGCCCTGCTCCACCGGCAGGCCCTTCGGCACCGCCCACGACGCGAGCACGCCGTCCCGCTCCAGCCGCACGTCCCAGTGCAGCCGCCGCGCGTGGTGCTCCTGGATGACGAAGAGATCGTTGTTGCCGCCGCCGACGACCGTCTCCGGCATGGGCTCCGGAGTCCGCGCCGCATCGCGTTTGCGGTGGTAGTCGCGGAGTGCGGAAGAGCCGCTCGCGGGGTCGAGCGCGTCGCTGCCCATGGCCTACAACCTGTCGTGCACGTGGTTGAGGCGAGCACCCCGACGACGGTGGCGCAGGGGTTCGCCAGTCTTCAAGACCACCAAACCCGCCTCTCGATCATCGCCAACCGCCCCCCACCTCGGCGCGGCCGAGTGCTTGTCGTCGTTGACGACCGTGGGGACGGGGGTTTGCGGGACTTGAAGACCGGCGAACCCGGCGGCCGACAGGACATGGGTCAGGCGCTCTTGCTCTTGCCGCTCTTCTTCGCGGGCGCCTTCTTCGCCGTTTTCGCAGCCGTCTTCTTCTTGGCGGGGGACGCGGTCTCGGACCGGTTGGCCTTCGCCTGCGCGACGCTGCGCTCCAGCGCGGCCATCAGGTCGATCACCTCGCCGGTGTCCTCGGCCTCCGGCTGCTCGGGCAGCTCCGCGCCCTCGGCCTTCGCGTCGACCAGCTTCGCCATGGCGTCGCGGTAGTCGTCGGTGAACTCGTCGGGCTCGAAGGTGCCCGCCATGCTCTCGATCAGCGACTCGGCCATCCGCAGCTCCTGCGGCCGCACCTCGACCTCACCGTCGAGGAAGCCGAACTCGGGCGCGCGGATCTCGTCCGGCCACATCATCGTGTGCAGCACCAGCACGTCGTCGCGGGCGCGCACCATCGCCAGGGACTGCCGCTGCCGCATGGTGATCTTGACGACCGCGAGCCGGTCCGCCCGCTCCAGCGCCGTCCTGAGCAGCACGTACGGCCGCACCGCCGCCTTGTCCGGCTCCAGGTAGTAGCTCTTCTGGAAGTAGATCGGGTCGATCTCCTCGGTGGGCACGAACTCCACCACCTCGATCGCGCGGTCGGTGGAGATCGGCAGCTTCTCGAAGTCCTCGCGGTCCAGGACGACCATCCGGCCGTCCTCCAGCTCGTAGCCCTTGGCGATGTCGGCGTAGGGCACCTCCTCGGAGCAGACCTGGCAGACGCGCTTGTAGCGGATGCGCCCGCCGTCCTCCCGGTGCACCTGGTGGAAGCGGAAGTCGTGCTCCTCGGTGGCGGAGAACAGGCGAACGCCAATGGTCACCAGACCAAAGGAGATTGCGCCGCTCCACATCGCCCGCATGGCCCATGCGTACCTGCTCAACTGCGGTTTCGCATCTCGGCCGGGGCATTCGTGGCCGAGTCGTGCTGATCCGCGCACCCCGGCCGGCCTGGCACTTGCCGGTCATCGGCGAGCCTTTCGGGTGATCAGAGCGCAGCCGCGTCCGAGTCGTGATCACCGGCCGGTGTCCTGGGAGCCATGACTTCCTTGCCTGGACCGGGCTCACTCGCCTGGAAGTACTCCGGACTGTGGCGCTTCGGGATCGTGCTGGGGCGCGCGCTCGTCCTGGAGACCGCGCACCCGGTGATCGGCGCGGGCGTCGCCGAGTTCTCCACCTACCGGACCCGCCCGTGGCGGCGGGCCGAGCAGACCATGCTGAGCATCCAGCGGATGATCTACTCCGACACCCGGGGCCGGGAGAAGGAGACCGCCCGGCTGGACCGGATGCACAAGCACATCAAGGGCGAGGGCTACAGCGCGCTCGACCCGGCCGCGAAGGCGTGGGTCTACCTCACCCTGTTCGAGGGCATCGTCACCATGTGCAGGGCGGGCGGCGATCCGCTGTCGCCGGAGGACGAGGAGCGGCTCTACGACGAATGGATCGCGGGTGGTGTGTTCTTCGGGCTCGGGCCGCAGGACATGCCCGCGACGATCGCCGACTTCTGGGTCTACTTCGAGCGCACGACCACCGAGGTGCTGGAGCGGACGCAGGGGCTCAAGGACCTGATCGAGGCGCTCGACAAGGGGTTCCCCGCCCCGCGAGCCCTGGAGTTCCTCCCCGCGCCGGTGTGGCACCTGATCAGCGTGACGATGGCCAGGACGTACGCCGACATCACCGCGACCCTGCTGTCACCGGAGCTCCAGGAGCGCCTGGGCATGCGCCCCAGCGCGATCGGCTCCGCGCTGACCTCCGTGGTCTGCCGGGGCGCCGCCCTGCTCGAAAGCGTGCTGCCGCTGAGCCTGCGCTACATGCCGGTCGCCTCCGTCGCGCAGACCAGCGAGCACCAGGTCCGGCTGAGCCCGCAGAGCCCGGGACTCGGCGGCTCGGAGATCTTCTCCAGGGTCCTCGACCAGAACGACGACGGCGTCCTCAGCTGGGCCGACCTCGCGGCGTCGGCGCGGGTCATCGCCTGGCGGCTCGACCTGGACGAGAAGGAGGAGACGGCCCTCTACGACACCTTCCACGCGTGGTGGCAGGAGCTGCGCGAGATGGCCGACGCCGACGGCAGTGGCACGGTCAGCCGCGAGGAGTACTCGGCGGCGGTCTTCGAGGGCAGCGCGTTGCGCGCGGCGATGGACGCGGTGGCGGCCGGGGTCGACAAGGACGACGACGGCTACGTGGAGCTGGCCGAGTACGCGCACCTGCTCGGCGGAGCACCGGAACCGGAGGTCGTGGCGAGCTTCCGCCAGCTGGACACCGACTCCGACGGACGGCTCACGGTCGCGGAGTTCGCGGTCGGGCTCGGCGAGTTCTTCCTGGGGCGCAAGGGCTCCCTGGTCGACCGCCACCTGCTCGGGACGAGGTGAGCCGTCCGCAGAGCGGGCGGTGGTGACCACCGCAAACCCTGGCGCTCGCCAACGACGGTCCCATGGGGTTCGCCGCTGTTGGAGACCGCTGCGCCGGGGGTTTGCGGGTCTTGAAGACTGGCGAACCCTGCTCAGCCGAGGAGGAGCGTGAGGTTGTACGCGTTCAGGATCTCCTGGAGCGGCTGGAAGAAGCTCGTCGCCGTCCCACCACGGCAGTTGCCCGCGCCGCCGGAGAGCACGCCCTGCGCCTGGGTGAAGCCCTCGCCAGCGATCCAGGAACCACCCGAGTCACCCGCCTCCGCGCACGCGTCGCTCTTGGTCAGCCCGGTGACCTGGCCCTCGCCGCCGCCGTAGTTGACGGTCTGGTCCTTGGCGAGCACGGTCCCGCAGTGCCAGCCCGTGGTGCGTCCCGACCGGCAGATCGCCGCGCCAACCGCAGCCTCGGCCGAGCCCTTGACCGTGATGGTGGTGCCGTTCTGCCGGTTCACCCACGGCTTCGCGGTCCAGTCGGCGTTCGTCTTGACCCACGCGTAATCGTTGCTGGGGAAGGAAGATCCCTCGTAGGTGCCGATCGGGACCTGGTTGAAGCCCTTGATGCTGTCGCCCTTGTCGCCGCAGTGGCCCGCCGTGACGAAGCCGCCCTTGACCGAGAAGCCGACCGAGCACGGGCTGCCGCCGTTGTAGATCGCGTCGCCGCCGCGCACGTCGTACATCAGCCGAGGAGCCTCGCCGGTCTCCTCGACGGTGACCGCGGGGGAGAGGCGTCGGGCCGCGGCTAAGAACTCCTCGGCGTCCGTGGCGCCCCGGCTGACCTCCACGACCACGGAGTTGCCGCGCTCGTCGACGCGCCAGCCGGTGACCGACGCGGGCGCCTTCATGCCGTCGAGCTGCTGCTTCGCAGCCTTGAGCTTGCTGTGCGCGTGCCGCACCACCGCGACCTCGGCGCCCTGCGCGCGCACCGCGTCCGCCTTGGCCGCATCGGTCACGGCCACAACGAGCTTGCCGCCCTGAATCCACGTGCCACCAAAGGAATCTCCGGCGGTGGCCATCGCGCGCTGCTCGACGTCAACGGCCTTGGCGTCGCTCTGCAACCGAGCGCGGGCCTGCTGGGCGTCAAGGCCGAGGTCGCGCTGGACCGCGTGCAGCAGCTCCGGCGAGTAGTTGTCCTGTGCGCTCGCGGCCGGGGCGGTCAGCACGCCAGCGGCCAGGAGCACGGCCCCGACGCCGGTCACGGTGCGGTACATGGGTCTCCCTCGTCTTCGGGTGGCGGATGCAGGGCGCCACCCGGCGAACCTAACTACGGAGACCCACGAAAACCTCGTCCGGGAAGCTTGTTGAATACACGGAAGCTCTCTCATGTCCCGCGCTCACAACGGGAACCACCGCCGTGCGAGGTCGTTCATCGTCAACAGGCGCGGGACGCCGAGTCTGCGCAAGCACTTCGCCAGGTCGAACGCCGGGTGCACCAGCACCATCCCGAGCAGGCGCCGTTGGAGTTCGAGGTCACGCCGTTGCACGTCCAAGCCGTCGAGAATCCTCCGCACGAGGGGGCGCTTGCCTTTGGCGACGGACAACAGCGTCCACGCGATGTCGAACTCCCGGGGCCCGAGCATCGCGTGCTCGAAGTCCTGGACACCGGTCACCGTCCAGCCGCCCGCTCCGTGCCGCGTGAGCGCGGTGGAGAACGTGAGTCTGGTGTGCAGCAGCACCAGTTCGTCCGAGGCGAGCTGGTCCATCTCGTCCAGGAACGGCGTGAGCTGCCTCAGCCACTGCGGCGGCGCGCCGAGCGAGCGCTGGCGCTGGACGAGCCCGGCCCGCTGCCGCGCGACGAAATCCGCCCACGGGGTCGCCGGGAGCTTACCGTGACGGGATTCGTGCAGGCCGGCGAGCGTGAGGCCGAGGTGGTGCGCGATGTCCTCGCGCTCTTCGCCGGTCATCTCCGACCAATGCTCGCCCAGCTCCTGCCCACGCGGGCAGCGCAGAACGAGGTGGCGCGGGCCCGCTTCCTCGATCTCCGGGCAGTCCGCGACGAAGAGCGAACTCCCGGCCAACGTCTCCAAGGCCGCGATCTCGGTCTCCCGGCGATCTTCGCAGCCGCGTGGGAACAGTTTCAGCATGATGCCGTAGTCCGGGTAGTAGGACGGGACCGGCAGGTCGGACCGCTTCTCCAAGTCGTCCCGCGACCATCCGCGGCGGGCGAAGAGTTCCTCTAGGTCAGTCGTGAGGTGCACCCTCCAACATCAACAGGAGGAAGTCCTCTCCGGCCAGGAGATTCTGTGCGGAGAACCGAACACCGCGCGCCGAACGCAGGTCAGCGGCGGCGGGCGCGTTGCTTGGCACGGTTGCCACAGCGGTCCATCGAGCACCAGCGGCGCTGTCCAGGGCGCGAGAGGTCGACGAACACCAGCTGGCAGTTGTCCGCCGAGCACTCCCGAAGGCGCTCCCGCGCAGGAGTGCCGAACAACTCCACCGCGTCCCTGGCGATGGTCGAGAGCGCCTGCGCGGCAGTCGGTTTCGACCGCGTGCGTCCGCTGGACGAGAGCGCGGGAACCAGGGGAGGCGAGGCCGCGACGGAGTTCAGAGCGGAGACGGCCGCACGCGGAAGCGCTTGTCCCTTCAAGTGCGCCTGGGCGATGTCCCAGATCGCGGTGCGCAGGCGGGACAAGACATCCAGGTCGTCCACAGTGGACTTCGCGGCGACGCCGAGGCGCGAGCGCTCCAGCCACGCGGTGAGGGCAGCCGGGGTGGGCAGCGAGTCGTGCGCGGTGTAGCGGCCGACCCCTCCGGTGGTGAGCAGTTCGAGGCACACCGCGCCCGCGTCGAAGCCGAACTCGACATCGCCGGGCCAGCGCAGGCGCAGCTCGTGCGGGGTTGACCCGGTCGTCATGACACCACTATAACCGGTGTCATGACGACGGTGACACGCGCTCAGGTGCTGGCATGGCGGATGCGGCGGCAGCACCTGAGCGAGCCCGGCGCGGTGAGCGCTGTGGAGATCGCGCGGCGGCTGGCCGGGGTGCAGGCGCAGGTGCCGTCCTCCGCCGCGCAGGCCGTCGCCTTCCGCCAGGCCGAGCCGGACGAGCACGAGATCGACCGCGCGCTGCGCGAGGAGAAGACGCTGGTCAGGATGTGGTCGGTGCGCGGGACCCTGCACCTGCACGCGTCCGAGGACGCCCCGCTCTACGGCTCGGCGATGGCGGCCGTGCGGACCTGGGAGCGGCCGAGCGTGCTGCGCGGGCACGGCGTCACGCTCGCGGAGGTCACGGCGATCATCGACGCGGTCGCCGAGGTGCTGCCGGGGCGCGTGCTGACGCGCGAGGAGCTGACCGAGGCGGTCCTGGAGCACACGGGATCGCCGCACCTGGCCGAAGTCCTGCGCTCGGGCTGGGGTTTCGCGCTCAAGCCCGCGAGCTGGCTGGGCCTGCTGTGCCACGGCCCGTCGGAGGGCAACCGGGTCACCTTCACCAGCCCGTCCACGTGGCTTCCGGGCTGGCGCCAGGTCACCGCCGAGGTGGCGGGGCCGGAGCTGATCAAGCGCTACCTCGGCGCCCACGGACCGTCCACTGTGGCCGATTTCGAGCGGTGGTTCGCCCGTAGCGCCAAGGCTTCCCTGCTCAAGACGTGGTTCGCGAGCGCCCGCGACGAGCTGGCAGAGGTCACCGTCGACGGCACGAAGATGTTCGCCCGCGCCGAGGACCTGGACGAACTCGTGGGCACCGCGCCGAACGAGCTCGTGCGACTGCTGCCCGCCTTCGACCAGTACGTGATCGCCGCCAACCGCGACCTGATCCCCGCCGAGCACCTGGCCAAGGTCAGCCGGACGGCCGGGTGGATCTCGCCGGTGGTGCTGCACGGCGGGCGCGTCGCGGGCGTGTGGAAGGAGGAGGACGGCGGAGTGAGCGTCGAGCAGTTCGAACGCTTGCCGAAGAAAACTCTTGTTGCCGAAGTTGCTCGCCTTCTCCCCGGAAGATCTCTACTGTGACCGCCGTGCACCGAATCTTCATCGTCACCCCGCCCCCGGCCTCCTAGCGGGGACCCCACTTCCCAGCGCGCCGCCTGACCGGCAGGCGCCTGTTCGGCGTGCCCCGCTTCCGCGACCAACCGCCCCAACTGTCGCAGGAGCGCCAGAACATGCAGACCTCAACGCTGTCCAGGCCGTCCACCCGTGCCCACGGGATGTCGAGCCTCGTCGTCGCCGGAGTCCTCTGGGGAACCAGTGGACTGCTCGGCACCCTCCTCGGCCGCACCGCCGGGCTCTCCCCGGTCGCGGTCGCCGCCGCCCGCCTCTTCGTCGGCGGAGCGCTCATCGTGGCGTTCCTGCTGGCCACCGGCAGGGGCCTGCCGAAGGGGCGCGCCGCGTGGACCCGCGTCGGCGTGATCGGGGCGCTGGCCCTGGTCTTCCAGAGCGGCTACTTCACCTCCGTCTCGCTCAGCTCGGTCAGCGTCGCCACGCTCGTGACCATCGGCTGCTCCCCGGTGCTCGTGCTGATCGCGGAGCGGGTGACCGGCCGGCGCGTGATCGACGCGGGCGCCGTGCTGGTCCTCGCGCTCGCGCTGGTCGGGCTCGTCCTGCTCGTCGGAGTTCCCTCAGGGGACTTCTCCGGGACCGACGTGCTGGCCAGCGCGGCGTTCGCCGTCCTCGCGGCCTCCGCCTTCGCCACGATGACGATCGTCGGTTCGCGCCCGGTCGACGGGCTCGACGACCTCACCACCAGCGGGTACTCCTTCCTGCTCGGCGGTGTGGTGATGCTGCCCTTCACCGGTGTCGCGTTCACGGTGAGCCCGAGTTCGCTCGCGCTGCTCGCGGCGCTGGCACTGCTGCCCACCGCCTTCGCGTACACGCTGTACTTCCGTGGACTGCGCGGAGCCGGGGCGAGCGCGGGCGCGGTGATGGCTCTGCTGGAGCCGTTGACCGGGACCGTGCTGGCGATGCTGTTCCTCGGCGAACGGCTGACGCTGCTCGGGTGGCTGGGCGCGGCCCTGCTGTCCGCCGCGGTGATCATCTCGGCCCGTCGGGGATGAGTCGCTGACTTCCGGGTAGCCGAGGTGCATGGCTCCTACCGTTGCTGACTACCTGCTCCAACGCCTGCGCGACTGGGGCGTCGAGCACGTCTTCGGCTATCCGGGCGACGGCATCAACGGCATCGTGGCCGCCTTCGGCGAGGCCGGCAACGACCCGCGCTTCGTCCAGGCGAGGCACGAGGAGATGGCCGCGTTCCAGGCGGTCGGCTACGCGAAGTTCAGTGGGCGCGCCGGGGTCTGTCTCGCCACATCGGGCCCCGGCGCGATCCACCTGCTCAACGGCCTCTATGACGCGAAGCTGGACCACGTGCCGGTCGTGGCGATCGTCGGGCAGACCGCCCGAACGGCGCGCGGCGGCAGCTACCAGCAGGAGGTGGACCTCCAGGCGCTGCTCAAGGACGTGGCCAGCGAGTACCTCGTCGAGGTCACCGTGCCCGAGCAGCTGCCGAACGCGCTGGACCGGGCGATGCGGACCGCGCTCTCGCAGCGCGCGCCCACCGCGCTGATCATCCCCAACGACGTGCAGGAACAGCCGTACGAGCCGCCCAAGCACGAGTTCAAGCACGTCCCGTCCAGCAAACCCGGGCTGGCCATCGGCGCTGCCGTCCCACCGGGCGAGGAGATCGCGCGGGCGGCGGAGGTGCTCAACGCGGGGGAGCGGGTGGCGATCCTGCTCGGACAGGGTGCGCGCGGCGCTCGGCAGGAGGTGCTCGACGTCGCGGCGGCCACCGGCGCGGGCATCGCGAAAGCCTTGCTGGGCAAGGACGTCCTCTCCGACGAGCTGCCGTTCGTGACCGGCTCGATCGGGCTGCTCGGTACGCGCCCGAGCTACGAGATGATGCGCGACTGCGACACACTGCTGATCGTCGGGTCGAGCTTCCCCTACAGCCAGTTCCTGCCGGAGTACGGCAAGGCGCGCGCGGTGCAGATCGACGCCGACGGAGGCATGATCGGTATGCGCTACCCCACCGAGGTGAACCTGGTCGGCGACGCCAAAGCCACCCTCGCCGCAATGCTGCCCTTGTTGCGGCACAAGGAAGACCGCACGTGGCGCGAGACAATCGAGTCCACTGTGGACAAGTGGTGGGACAGCGTTGAAGCGCAGGCGATGCTCGACGCCGACCCGGTCAACCCGATGCGGATCGTTCACGAGCTGTCCTCGCGCGTCCCGGACAACGCGCTGATCACCGCCGATTCCGGCTCGGCCACCAACTGGTACGCGAAGAACCTGCGCATGCGCGGTGACGTCCGAGGATCGCTCTCCGGCACGCTGGCCACCATGGGCTGCGCGGTGCCCTACGCGATTGGCGCCAAGTTCGCCCACCCGGACCGCCCGGTGATCGCGCTCGTCGGCGACGGCGCCATGCAGATGAACGGGCTCGCGGAGCTGATCACGCTGGCCAGGTACGAGCACCTGTGGGCGGACCGGCGCTGCGTGATCTGCGTGTTCCACAACAACGACCTCAACCAGGTCACGTGGGAGCTGCGCGCGATGGGCGGGGCGCCGAAGTTCGAGGAGTCGCAGGTGCTGCCCGACGTCGACTACGCGGGGCTGGCGCGCTCGCTCGGGCTGGAGGGGATCGCCGTGGACAAGCCCGAGGACGTCGGCCCGGCGTGGGATCGGGCGCTCGCGGCCACCGGACCGGTGCTGCTCGACGTGCGCTGCGACCCCGAGGTGCCGCCGATCCCTCCGCACGCGACGTTCGAGCAGGTCGCGGCCATGACGAAGGCCGTGCTGAGCGGCGAGCCCAACGCCTGGCACATGATCGGCCAGGGCGTGCGGACCAAGCTCAAGGAGCTGTTCCCCGGCCGCTGATGTGCGCGGAGGGATACAAGAGCGGCGGCGAGGACGGCCTGCCGTGCGTGACGATCACGAACTGATCTCGTGACCCGGCGGATGGCCGGGAGCCCCCTTTCGCTGCCAGGATGACCCGATGGAGCTTGACGTCCACATCGCGGATCTCGGTGCCCTCCTCGGTGGTTGGGAGGTCAACGTGATCGGCGCCAGGCTGAGCGAGCACTCCCGCCTGCTGTGCGGGCACGACGACCGCGGCCGTTCGATGGACCGCGTCGTCAGGGCGAGCAGGACCGACCACGACCGCTGGTGCTCGGCGACCAGTCAGTTCCTGCTGACCATCGGCGAACTCCAGGAGCGCGAGAAGGAGATCGGCGCCCACCTGCGCCCGCCGTGGAAGGGCCGCCTGCTGTGGAGCATCCGCCACGCGCGCCGGAACATGGTGCTGCGCAGGCGCTATGACGAGGCCAGCGCAAAGCTGGAATCGGACTTCGACGCCGCGCTCGCCGCCTATCTGGCGAAGGCCGCGGACCTGCCGGAGTACATGAAGGAGTTCGCCCGGCGGGAGAAGGAGCGCCAGCGCCGCGAGCTGGAGCAAGCCCGGCGACGGCGGCTGGAGGCCATGGAGGGCGCGACGGGGCCGGTCTGGGCCTACAAGATCGCCACTGGCGGGCGTCGGCGGTTCTCCATCTACCTGACGACCGTGGACCGCGCCCACGAAGGCACGCACACCCCGGCGGAGGTGCAGGCAGCGCTCACGGCCGAGCGCGCGGAACACCAGTACACGGGCGTGTCCTGGGGGCCGGAGACCTCGTTGGCGCTCAAGGAGAAGTACGAGACCGAGGCCTCCGGCTGGGCCCGCCTCACCGGCGAGGTGATCATCGTCGAGCCCATCGACCCGAACGACCGCTCCGCGCGGCCGTTCTCGAAGTACCACGGCGGGCCGTCCAGCAACTACGGCAGCGACGGCGGCGCGGGCGGCTACGCCGGGGGCGGCGGTTTCTAGCACCACCCCCGGCGGAGGAACTCAGCCCTTGATGCCGGTCTCCGCGACACCCCTGACCAGGAAGCGCTGCAACGTCACGAAGACGATGACCAGCGGCAGGATCGACACGGCCGCGGCCAGGAACAGCTGGTGCACGTTCAGGTTCTGCGCGGTGAGGAAGCTCGACAGCGCCACCTGCACGGTCCACGAGGACTGGTCCTGGGCGATCACCAACGGCCACAGGAACGCGTTCCAGCTGCCGATGAAGGAGATCACCGCGAGCGCGGCGATGAAGTTGCCGGAGTTCGGCACCACGATCCGCCAGAACGTGCCCCAGTAGCCGAGGCCGTCGATCCGCGCCGCCTCCTCCAGCTCCTTCGGGAACGCGAGGAAGTACTGGCGGAACAGGAACGCGGTGAACCCGCTGAACAGGCCGGGGATGACCAGGCCGCGCAGGTCGCTGAGCCAGCCGAGGCTGGACACCACGACGAAGCTCGGCACGAACGTCACCGCCGCCGGGATCATCAGCGTCGCCACGATCGCGTAGAAGACCTTGTCCGCGTGGCGGTACGGGATGCGCGCCAGACCGTAGCCCGCGAGCCCGCACAGCAGCAGCTGGCCGATCGTCTGCAACACCGACACGACCACCGAGTTGCCCAGGCTGGCCAGCAGCGGCACCGACGGATCGGCGAACAGCTCGGCGAAGTTCTCCCAGTGCAGCGTGTCCGGGAAGAACTTCCAGTCCGGCGCCGCGATCTCCGCCTCGGTGGCCAGACCGTTGCGCAGCAGCAGGTAGAACGGCACCAGGAACAGCAGCGCCGCGACCCCGAGCGCGAGGTAGCGCAGCACCGAGGTGACCACGCCCGCCGGGGTGCGCCGGTACCCGGCCGGGCGGTGCACGTGCGCCTTCACTCGCCCCTCCTGAAGCCGAACAGCCTGCCTTGCAACAACGTCACCAGCGCGATCAGCAGGGCGAGGATCACCGCGCCCGCGCTGCCGTGGCCGAAGTCCTGACCACCGCTGCCCAGCGCCGTGTAGTAGAGGTAGACCAGCGGCGGTCTGGCGAAGGGCGGGTAGCCGTCGGCCGAGCCGAGCACGTTGTAGAACTCGTCGAAGGCCTGGTAGGCCGCGATGAGCGTGAGCAGGACGACCGACACCGAGGTCGCGCGCAGCTGCGGCAGCGTGATGTGGCGCAGCGTCTGCCACCCCGGCTTCGCCCCGTCGATCCACGCCGCCTCGTAGAGGTGCTGCGGGATCCGTTGCAGACCGGCGATGAACAGGATCATGTAGAAGCCGAGCTGTAACCACAACCGCAGCGACACCAGCACCAGCCAGTACCACGGCGGATCGGTGGAGACCGTCCACGCGATCGGCTCGATCCCGAACAGGGACAGGAAGGCGTTGGCCAGCCCGTAGCGCAGGCCGTTGAAGATCGACAGCTTCCAGATCAGCGACGCGACCACGTAGGAGCACGCCGTCGGCAGGAAGAACACCGACCGGAAGAACGTCCGCATGAAGCTGATCTGGTTGACCAGCAGCGCCAACGCCAGCGACAGCACGAACGTCAACGGCACGATGAACAGCGCGAACAGGGTGAAGGTGCCCATGCTCTGCAGGAACGCGCCGTCGGTGAGCATGTCGACGTAGTTGTCGACACCGACGAACTCGGTCGGGGTGACCGTGTTGTGCGCGTCGAAGAAGCTGAGCAGCAGGCTCCAGCCGATGGGCAGGTAGGCGAAGACCACCAGGCCCGCGGCGAACGGGCCGACGAAGAGCCAGAAAGCCTTGGCGTTGCCCGGTTTCCTCTTCCTCTTGACCGGAGTGAGCGGCGCAGTGGCGGGGGCGGCGACCGAACTCATCCGTAGAGGCGCTTCAGCTCGTCCTGGGCCTTGGCCACCGCGCCGCGCAGCTCGGCGTCGGCGTTCGCGCCCTCGCGCACGACCCGCGACAGCGCGTCCTGGTACGCGGTGCGCATGGCCTGGGTCCAGTCCGGCGGGTTGGACGAGCGGGCGTGCTCCTTCACGAAGCGCACCGCGTCGGCGGCCGGGCCGGACTTGAGCTTGTCGGCCTTGGCGGACAAGGAGTTGCGCGGCGGGATGTGGAAGCCGTAGGAGAGGTTGAAGTCCTCCTGGTGCTCCGTGCGGTCGATCCACAGCCACTTGATGAACGCCTTGGCCTGGTCGATCTTGGTGCTCTTGGCGTTGACCATCGCGCCGTACGCGCCGACCGGGACCGACGGGGCGCCCGCGCCGGAGTGCTTCGGCCACGGCAGCACGCCGAAGTCCTCGCCCAGCGCCTTCTGCACGGCGGGAACCGCCCACAGACCGCACCACTGCATGGCGACCTGGCCCTGGATGAACGCATCCGGCTCCGACCAGTCCTTGACGGCGCCGAGCAGGAGGCTGTTGCTGGTGTTCAGTTCGCGCAGCTTGGCGATCGCGGAGGCGGCGGCCGGATCGTCGAAGCCGACTTTGTGCTCGGGGGTGACGTAGTCCAGGCCGACCGACCACAGCGCGGGCCCGCCGAGCGTGGACACACCGCCGTCGTTGCCGACGAACAGGCCCTTCACCCCGCCGGTGCTGAGCTTGCGCGCGGCGTCGATCAGCTCGTCGACGGAGGTCGGCGGCTTCACCCCGGCCTTGTCCAGCATGCTCTTGCGGTAGAAGAGCATCTGCATGTCGATGGCCTGCGGAACGCCGTAGATCTTGCCGTCCACTGTGTGCCCGGCGAGCACGGTCGCGGCGAAGTCGTCCTTGGCGGGCGCGATCACGTCGTCCAGCGGGACGATCTGGTTGGCGCGCACCATGCTGATCTGCAACGTGGACTCGAAGACGTCGGGACCGCCGCCGGAGAGCAGCGCGGTCGAGAGCTTCGAGGTGTAGTCGCCCGGGTTCCACTGCACGGACACCGGGGTCGCGGTGTAGGCCTTGGCGTAGCGCTCCACGGCCTGCTGGACGCCGTTCTCGCCGTAGGCGTGGTACCACTGCTGGAGGCCCTGGGCACCGTTGCCGCCGCGGCCGGTGTTCGAGCCGCACGCGCTGCCGAAGGCACCCGCGAGCGCGACGGCGCCCGCCGCGTTCAGAAAACCGCGTCTGGACAGCGGTGTTGAGGACATCGGTACCTCCATCGCACGAACATCGACCACGTGGCCGGTGACTTTCCCACACGGACTTCATCACGCGCGGACGACCCTCGTCGATCAATCCCGGGAGCTGGGATCAGCCTGTTGTGATCACTCCGCCGAGATCAGAACAGCGCTCGCGTTGTCCGCTCCGCCGGCCGCGTCGGCATCGGCCAGCAAGGTCGTCACCTTCGCGATCGCGGCCTTGGGCTGGCCGAGCACCTCGCGAATCCGGTGGAAGGACACCTGCTCGGCGATCCCGTCGGTGCACAGCAGGTAGGTGTCGCCCGGCCGCACGCTCACGCTGAGCACGTCCGGCTCCGGCCGGTCGGGGTGCCCGACGTAGCGGGTGAGGTGGTAGCGCGCTGCCGCCGCCTCGCTCGAGTCGAACGGGTACCAGCCGTTCACCGCGCCGAGCCAGGCCATGGTGTGGTCCACGGTCAGCAGCTCCAGGAGCCCTTGCCGCAGCCGGTACACGCGCGAGTCCCCGAGCTGAGTGATCCAGAACCCCGTTCGCGACTGGACCAGCGCGGTGAGCGTGCAGCCCGCGAAGCCCGGGATCTTGGCGACCTCGTGCTGGGCGTTGGCGACGGCTGCGCGCAACATCTCCGGCGTGATGCCCGTGGTCAGGCTGTTGACGAACGTGTCGACGGCTGCGCGTCCGGCCCGAGCGCTGCCTTCGCCGTCGCCCATGCCGTCCGCGACGACGGCTCGCAGCGGCGCTTCGGAGAGGTGCACGACGTCGTAGTTCGCGTCGTAGCGCCTGCCGATCTCGCTCCCGGCGGCGGCGGTGATCACCTGGTCAGCTCCATGCGCTGCGCGAGGCTGTCCCGGACGGCCGTGAGGCGGTCGATCTCCGCGCTGAGGGTTTCCAACCGCCGCGCCGCGACCCCGTCCCGAGGGCTCCGCGGGCACGGAGTTGTGCCGATCTGGTCGAGGCGGTCCGCGCATCCGCGCAGGTCCTCGACGGTGAGGCCGAGCGCGAGGAGCTCGCGGATCACGCGCACCCGTTTGACGTCGTGGACGTCGTAGACGCGCTGGCCGGTGTGCGTTCGGGTCGGCGGCGGCAGAAGACCTCGCTGCTCGTAGAAGCGCAGGGCCCTTGGCGTCGTGCCCGCCGCTGCCGCCGCGTCACCGATCCGCATCCGCACTCCTCCTGGCTAGAGCTCCACCACCACCGAGCCGACGTGCTGCCCGGTCAGTAGCTCGTGCAGCGCTCGCGGAGCGTTTTCTATGCCCGAGATCTTCGTGTGCGGGAAGGAGACTTCGCCAGCGCGCAACCACTCGCTGAAGCGCTGCTCCCACTCCGCCTGCGCCGGCCAGCAGTCCTTGGGGCTCAGCCCGCGCACGGTGATCCGCTTCGTGATCAGCTGCAGGAGGTCGACCTCGGTGAAGGCGGTGATTCCGGCGTGGTCCGGCGCGAGCTGGCTGGACAGCGCTCCGACGAGCACGAATCGCGCGCTGTCGTTGGCCTTGGTGACTGCGGTGGTCAGTTGCTCGCCGCCGACGTTGTCCAGGAACACGTCGATCCCGTCAGGCGCTTCGCCTCTGGGGAGGACGTCGTCGTAGCCGAGTTCGGTGCGCATGCGCTCCGCCTTCCACGCCGAGCCGGTGCTGCCGACGACCCGCCCCGCGCCGAGCTGCTTGGCGTACTGCGCGGCGAGCGATCCGACCCCACCCGCTCCGCCGGAGATGAACACCGTGTCGCCTTTGCGGATCTCCGCGCCTCGGGCGAAAGCGGTGTAGGCGGTGAGCCCTTGGGACAGGTGCAGGATCGGGTCGGGCAGGACGTCGCTGAGCGCCGTGGTCTGCTCGGCCGGGACGACCGCGTACTCACGCCACCCCTGCCAGTGCGAGACCAGCGTTCCTTGGAGGGGTCCGTCGACGACCTCGCCGATCGCGACGCCGATCAACGGTTCACCCGCCTTGATCCCCGGGAACGGCGCGCCCTCCACGCCACCGCCGAAGAGCGTGCGCACCGCTGGGAACACCTGGAAGTACCGGTTCCTGACCAGGACCTCGCCTTCGCCGGGCGCCGGGAGCGTGGTCTCGGCGATGGTGAAGTGGTCGGGGGTGGGCAGTCCGTCCGGGATCGCTGTCAGGCGGACTTCGCGTGAGTTGGTCATGCCGGACGCTAGATCTTGACCCGCGCGTCAGGGGCAAGCCCTGACATCATCGGAGCATGTCAGAGACGATCGAAGCCGGGATCGCGCGCGTAACGTCGGCTCGCGCGGCTGGGCGGCACGAGGAAGCGTTGGAGCTGGCGCTGGAGCTGGCGGCGGAACACCCGGACGACGCGCGCGTGGCGTACCAGGCGGGGTGGGCGCACGACAAGCTCGGCAAGGAGAGCGCGGCGGTGCCGTTCTATTCTCGGGCGCTGAGTTTGCCGGGGTTGAGCCCGGTGGAGCGGCACGGGGTTTTTCTGGGGTTGGGGAGCACTTATCGGACTCTGGGGCGGTACGAGGAGTCACTGGAGACGCTTCGGCGCGGGGTGGCGGAGTTTCCGGACTTTGCGCCATTGAAGGCTTTTTTGGCGATGACGTTGTATAACTGCGGGGAGCACAAGGAGGCTGTGTCCACGTTGCTGAACCTTGTGCTGGACACTACTGGGGATTCTTCGGTGAAGTCTTATTCTGAGGCTATTGCGTTGTATGCTCGGGATTTGGATCAGGTGTGGGATTAGGTTCGCCTCTTTTTTGCTTGGGGGGCGCTGGTTCCTGCGTGGGGTCGGCTTGACCTGGGGGCCCCTTGCGCGTGCCCCTGGGCCTTACAGGGGCACGGGATAGAACACCCGGCCCTCGCGGAAGCGTATGGCACGCGCACCCCAGGTAAAGCCTCGGTTCTGTTGGCGGCTTACGTTCCAGCGTGGGGCATTTCGGGAGTTTGGGCGCCTGGGAATTCATTCTTTAGAGCCATGATCCACTATTATTTGCGGGTAGAATTGGGGGTATGACCCTCGATGAACTCTTGGTCGAGGTTGAGGCGAAACAGGCCGCTCTGTGTCATGCGAAAGCGGAACTCGCCACAGCCTTGATCACATTCCACGTCGCCGCTGACGATCGTGATTACCGGTTCGTGCAGAATGAGATCGCCTGCGCCCTGCACATCTCCCGACGCGGGGCGGATCGCATCCTGTCCAACGCCTCCGAGCTGACCGAACGCCCCCGGGTGCTCGCAGCCCTGGCGGCCGGGAAGATCAATGAGAGCAAAGCCCTGCTCATCGTCGACCAGATCCGCATCCTCAAAGAACCCCAGACCTCCATCGCCGAGGCGAACCTGCTGGAGTACGCCCCCACCCGGACCTACACCTCGATCCGGCGGCGTGCTCAGACGTTGATCCACAAACTCGACCCCAAAGCCGCCGATCTCCGGCACGAGGAGAAGCGCAAACGGCGCCTGGTGGAGAAGATCAACCTCGACGACGGCATGGCCGAACTCCGCCACACCATGACCGCGCATGACACGGCGATGGCCTTCGACCACATCGACAGGATCGCGCGCAGCCTCCTGAAAGACGACCGAACCCTGGACCAGAAACGAGCCGACGTCGCCCGAGACCTGCTGCTAGGCCTGGACACCCCGGCACCGCAGGGCCAGACGATGGTCTACCTCACCATGCCCATCACGGCACTCCTCGGTCTCACCGATGATCCGGGCATGCTGGCCGGGTACGGGCCGATCCCCACCCACGTCGCCCAAGACATCGCAGCAGGCGGTATCTGGAAACGCATCCTCACCGACCCGGTGACTGGGATGGCAGAAGAGGTCAGTGACGCCTATCGGCCGTCGCCGAAACAGCGAGAGTTGATCAACGCCCGGTACCCGCGCTGCACAGCGATCGGATGTCAGCAGCCCTCACACCGATGCGACCTCGATCATTGCTGCCCGTTCGACGGAACCAACACGACAGTGCGCAACCTGCGGCCGAAATGCCGTCATCACCACACCATGAAGACCCACTCCAACTGGCGCTGCGAAAACCTCGACGACGGCACCCACCGATGGACGACCCCGGCCAAGCGCACCTATGACACCGAGCTGGAGCCGATCGCCGAACCCGCGCCCTTCTGATCAGTCGAGAACGGCGGGATCGAACACGGGACGGACCTCCACCGAGCCGCCGATGAGCACGTCGGGCATGCGCGCGGCGATCGAGGCGGCCTCGTCGAAGGATGCGCACTCGACGACGTAGAAACCGGCGAGGTGTTCCTTGGCCTCGGCGTAGGGGCCGTCGGTGACGAGGGGCTTGCCGTCGCGGAGGGACACGTGCCTGCCGAGCTGGGGATCGCCGAGGCCCTCGGAGGCTACGAGGTGACCGGACTTCCTGAGCTCCTCGGTGAGGTTCATGTGGCCGTGGCCGAAGTCGGAGCGCTGCTGATCGGTCAGCAGCTCCCACCGGGCGAGGGACGCGGCGTTGCTCTGGATCAAGATCACGTACTTCACGGGGGATCTCCTGAACATTTCTTCGGCGAGCGTGTCGAGCGGGCGGGATCGGCTTCGACGTCCCAGGCGCAAGGACGGACGACGACACAGTAGGAGCACCCCATGACAGTCATCGAGCAGATCATCGCCGACCGCGCCGCCGCGATGCGGGACAAGGACCCGGAGCGGGTCGTGGCCGCCTACGCGCCGGAGGTGGTGAGGTTCGACCTCGCGCCGCCGCTGGGGACGACGGGCGCCGAAGTCACCGATCCGGACGGGATTCGGGCGTGGTTCTCGAAGTTCGCCGGGCCGGTGGGCTACGAGGTGACCGAGCTGGTGGTGACCGAGGGCGCCGACGTGGCGTTCTGCCACAGCCTGAACCGGCTCGCCGCGACCCCGCACGGCTCGCCGGAAGGCTTTGAGATGTGGTTCCGCGTCACGCTGGGGCTGCGCCGGGTGGACGGTGACTGGAAGATCACGCACGAGCACGCGTCGACGCCGTTCTACATGGACGGCTCGTTCCGCGCGGCGACGGACCTCAAGCCGGAGTCCTAGCCGGAGGGCTGGGGACTGTCCTGCAAGCCATCGGGTTTGCCGGTCTTCAAGACCACCTAACCCCCGCCCCAGCCGTCTTCAACGACAGCAAACCCCGTAAGACCGCTGGGTTTGCGGCGGTTAACGATGATCAGCAGCGGGGTTTGCTGGTCTTGAAGACACCCCAACCCCCCGGCGACACCGTGCGGAACACACAGCGCAACCACTTGCAGGACACGTTCTAGTGGAAGTCCTCGGCGGTGCCGGGCACGGCGGGGCCGCAGTCGGCGGGCAGGGCGGCGACGGTGACCGCCACGGCTCCGGCGGCATCGTCCTCGCCGAGCACGGTGTCGTCGGGGCCGACCACGCGGTAGCGGCCCGCGCCGAGGGGGACCACGACGGGCGGGACGCTGAGGTACGGGTAGCCGGTGCAGCGGCTGAACAGCAGCGCGCGGCGGCTGGTGAAGGGGAACAGCTCGCGCAGGCGCGGCTCGATGAGCGCGGCCTCGACGAGCGGGCGGAGGTGGGGGTCGCCGTCCTCCAGCAGCATCCGCCACTTCACCTCGACGGCGTCGCCGCGCTCGTGGGCCTCGGCCAGCTCCGTGTAGGACAGCAGCGGCCAGCCCGCGCGGAGATCGGCGAGGCGGGCGCCGGCCTCCCAGGCGCGGCAGATGCCGACGACCTCGGTGATGTCGGCGGTGTCGCCGCGAGCGAGGTTCACGCCACGGCTCCACAGGCTGAGCTGGAAAGAACGCTCCCGGCACGCGAGATCGACCTCGACGACACCGCGTGCGCTGAGCACGCGAGCGGAGTGCGGGTGCTGGTCGGCCTCGAACACGAGCGCGGCGCCGTCCTCGGTGGACTGCTGCAGCAGGGCGGTGCTCAGATCGCCCGCTTCGACGAGCTCGGGGTAGTGGGGACGCATGTCGTCGCGCATGGGGTGGGAGTGGTCCTCGTCGTGTGCGGGCCGGTGGATGACCAGCACAGCATTCCTCAAGGACTTTCGTGACCGAGGAAGGGGGGACGGTGCGGTGGTCGCCTCACGGCGGGTGGCACGAACGCGGCTCCAGCCGAACGGTATTCCGCGACGGCCCGTTGTAGGCCCGGGGGACACAAATCCGCACCGCCCCAGTCGATCAACTGACAGACCCGCCCCCGTGTTCCCGGCACGCGATGTGACCTGGGTCACTCATTCGCCGGAGCCGTAGGGGCGGGTGAGGATCTCCAGGTTGTGGCCGTCGGGGTCGTCGAAGTACACGCCCCGGCCGCCGTCGTTGGTGTTGATCTGGCCAGCTCCACGGTGACCGGGCCCGGCCCAGTAGGGCAGGCCGCGCTCGCGGAGGCGGCCGAAGATGACGTCGAACTCCTCCTCTTCGACGAGGAACGCGTAGTGCTGCCTGGTGAACTCGCCGGAGTCGTGCATGACGTCGAGCGAGACCCCGTTCGCGGTCTCCACGACCAGGAACGGCCCGAACGGCACCGCATCGGGCAGCCCGAGCACCGAGGTCAGGAACCGCGCGGTGGCCGCGCGGTCGGTCGAGTGGACGATGGTGTGGTTCAGCTGCACGGTCATGATCGGACCGTAGAACCTCCACAACGCTTGAGGTCAAGGCGCGAGGTGCTGCGCGAACCAGTCGACGACGAGCTGCTCCTCGCTCTGCTTGGTCTCGCGGTCGGCCACCACGTGCCCCTCGCCGTCCACTCGCACGAGCTTCACCGGCAGGTCGAGTTCCACCATCCGCGCGGCCATCCGGTCGGACTCCTCGATGGACACACGCGTGTCGTTGATCCCGTGCACCAGCAGCAGCGGCGCCCGCACCCGGTGGGCGTGCACGTACGGGCTGGCCTCCTTCAGCCGGGCGAAGTCGGCGGGGTCGTCGGGATCGCCGAGCCAGTCCTTCGCGCGGCGCCGCCACGTCGGCGGGAACGAGCGCACGTCGCTGACCAGGTCGGACACCCCGCAGATCGACACGCCCGCGCGCCACAGCTGCGGCAGCCTGCTGAGGCAGCTCAGCGTCGCGAAGCCGCCGTAGGACGCGCCGAGCACCCCGAGCCGCGCACCGTCCACCCAGCTCAGGCCGTTGAGGTAGGCGGCAGCACCCGCGAGGTCGTCCAGGTCGCCGCCGCCCCAGTCGCGGTAGATCAGGCGCTGGTAGCTCAGCCCGTAGCCGGAAGAGCCGCGGATGTTCGTCGCGAGCACGCCGATCCCGCGCGCGAGCAGCATCTGGGTCACCGGCCAGAACCACGGGCGGGTCTGGAACTCCGGCCCGCCGTGGACGTCGACCACGACCCCGGCCGATGTGACCCCGCGCGGGCGGTAGAGCAGGCCGTGCACGGTGCGGCCGTCCGCGCTCGGGAAGCGCACGATCTCGGGTTCGATGAGGTCCGCGGGCAGGTCCGGGCCGGAGTCGGTGAGCTGGCGGACTCGGCCGGTCACGAGGTTCGCCGTCCACACGTCCTTCGCCGCGGTCGGCCTGCTGATCAGCGTGAACAGCTCCTCACCGCGCACGTGGACGGTCTGTCCGTCGTAGCCGAACTCCTGCATCGCGACGCAGCGGGGGAGTCCGTCGACAGTGCCGCGCTCGCCGGTGCGCGGGTTGAGCCACTCCAGCCGGGAGTAGGTCGCGACGTTGACGCCCCACACCAGCCACTCACCGTCGGGCGAGAGCACCGCGCCGTCGATGTCGTGCTCCGGCGTGGCCACCCAGTCCAGCGAGCCGTCCGGCTTGAGCAGCGCGAGCCCGGTGTGGTCGCGGCCGAGGGTGGTGCAGACGTAGATCCCGTCCTCCGACCACCCAGCTGGCAGGAACTTCGCTGGGCCGTCGTGCGGGGTGAGGTGCTCGATCGCGCCGGTGTCGACGTGGCAGGCGAACAGGTCGTGCTCGGTGCCCTGGTGCATCCGCAGCACCAGCAGTTGCCGCGAGTCGGGGGAGAAGAACATCGGCAGGTAGCGGTCCTCGCTGACCTCAACCCCAGCTTGAAGCACGGTCGTCACCGCGCCCGTGGTGAGGTCGCGGACGAACACGTCGAAGACGCTCTCGTCCCTGGCGCTGGTCGAGAACGCCAGGAAGCGGCCGTCCGGGCTGTACGGGTTGCCGGAGCTGGCGTAGGGCACGCCGATCTCCGCGCGGGTGTTCTCGCTGGTCAGCCACTCGACGGCACCGGTGGCGATGTCGATCTCGGCGAGCCGGTAGTTCTCCGCGCCGGTGGGGTCGACCTGGACGAGCAGCCTGCTCCCGTCCGGCCGCCACGCCAGCCTGGTGACCGTGCCGTCCACGTCGAGCAGCCGCGGTGGCCTCGCACCGTCCATAGTGGACAACCACGGTTGTGGTGATCCGCTGGCGTCGGAGATGTGTGCCAGCAGCGTGCCGTCGGGGCTCGGGGCGAATCCGCTGAGGTCGTCGTGAATCATCGCGGGCCGCCCAGGGTGTGCTGGATCGCCGCGGCGGCGACGATGCCGTTGAGGAAGCGGTCGATCTCCATGTTCTCGTTCGGCGCGTGGTTGCGTTCGTCGGCGTTGGCCAGCGGAACGCCGTAGCACGGCACGTCGAGGACGTCGGTGAACGCGGCGATCGGCAGGCTGCCGCCGAGCGCGGGCACGAGCAGCGGCGGCTCGCTGAGCCCGAGTTCGGTGCCCGCGAGGATCGCGCGGGTGTAGGGCGTCTCCGGCAGCGTGCGTGATGGCGGCATGGAACCTCCTGGGATGAACTCGATGTCCGGCGCGCGCTCGGCGACGTGCCTGCGCAGCGCCTCGATGACGTCCTCCACCTTCTGGCCCCCGACCAGGCGCATGTCGCAGCGCGCGATCGCCACGCTCGGGATCACCGTCCGGTGCTCGTCGCCGTCCTCGCAGGTCAGCGAGTTGATCGTGAAGGTCGGCGCGGTCAGGCGCTCGTAGTAGCCCTCCAGCGGCGAGGGCTCCAGGCGCGTCGTCCCCATCTCGGCGAGCACCTCGGGCAGGTCCAGCGGCAAGGCCTCCAGCGCGGCGCGCTCCTCGGCCGACAGCGGGTCCACGTCGTCCGCGCAGCCCTTGACCAGCACGTTTCCGTCCGCGTCGCGCATCGTGGCGAGCAGCTGCACGAGCTGCCACGCGGGGTTGAGCGCGACGCCTCCCCAGTTCCCGGAGTGCAGCGGCGCGCGGGGGCCGGTGGCTCGCAGCTCGAAGGTGACGATGCCGCGCACGCCCAGCACCACGCAAGCGCGGCCTGACTCGTGCACCGGCCCGTCGCTCCACAACACCAGGTCAGGGCGGTCGTCGGTGAAGCGCTCATGGACGACCCGCGCGAGGTTCGGGCTGCCGACCTCCTCCTCACCGTCGAGCAGCACCGTGACGCGGCACGGCAGTCCTCCGGTCAGCTCGCGCAGCGCTCGCAAGCCCAGTAGCTGCGCTAGGTGCTGGCCCTTGTTGTCGCCGGTGCCGCGCCCGTACATGCGGCCGTCGCGCACCTCGGGGTCAAACGGCGGAGAGATCCACTCGTCGAGCGGGCCCGCCGGCTGGACGTCGTAGTGCCCGTAGATCAGCACGTGCGGAGCGCCGGTCGGGCCGTCCGCCCTGCCGATCAGGGCGGGCTGGCCGTCGGTCGGCACCACCTCGGCGTCGAGGCCGCTGGAGCGCAGCAGGTCCAGCCCGTGCAGCAGCGCCTCCGGCATGCCCTCACCGGTTCGGCTGACGCTGGGCTGTGCGACCCACGCGCCCAGTTCGGTGATCAGGCTCTCCGAGCGGTCCGCCACCCACAGCCGGACCTGGTCGATCAGCGCGTCCACGACACCCCCAAAGTGATTGCACTTTATGAAATCGGTAGCACGAACGGGGCTGATCGAACAAGCGGACGTCGGTTAACCTGCACGAATGTCACGACCGACGCGGAGCGCGACGGTGGCCGAGCTCAAGGCGCTCGGCCATCCGCTGCGCTGGCGCATCCTCCGGCTGTGCCTGGACCAGGCGTTGACCAACCAGCAGATCGCGCAGCGGCTGGAGATGTCGCCCGCGACCACGCTCCGGCACGTCCGCGCCCTGGTGAACACCGAGTTCCTGGAGGCGACCGAGGTGCGCACCGGCGCTCGCGGCTCCTTGGAACGGCCGTACCGCGCGACCAGGCGCACTCGCGGCCTCGCCTCGCTCGACCTGGACGCCGCCGAGCTGGTGCAGCAAATGGACCTCGCGCTGCTCTCCGCCCACCGCGCCGAACTCGCTCAGGCCGGCCCCGACGCGAGCCGTGACCTCGCGCGCGGCGTGCTGCGGCTGTCCGAGGAGTCGCAGGCCGAGCTGCGCAAGCGCCTCGCCGACCTGCTCGCCGAGTTCGAGGCCCGCGACGAGCCCGACGGCGAACCGCTGAGCTACCTCTGGTCGATCGCTCTCCGCCCCTGAATCTCGTTTCACAGCGCGGTGTGCCGGGCGGCAGGATGGTCCACTGTGGAGACTGGTGTCGCGGAGCCGGAACTTGTCGGTCAGACGCGCTTGCCGGACGGCAGGGCGCTGGGCTGGGCGGAGTGGGGACCTTCGGACGGGCGCCCCGTGCTGCTCTGCCCCGGCGCCGCGACGAGCCGGCGACTCGGCTTCGGCACGGACTCGTTGCCCGCGATGAACGTGCGGTTGATCTCCGTCGACCGCCCCGGGCTCGGCGCGTCCGACCCGCAGCCCGGACGTTCGCTGACGTCCTGGGCCGACAACATCGCCCATCTGCTCAAGGCCCGTTCGCTCGGCGTTCCCGCTGTCGTGGGCTTCTCCCAGGGAGCGCCCTTCGCGCTGGCGTGCGCCGCGGCCGGGCTCGTGCGCGCGGTCGCGCTGGTCTCGGCGGGCGATGAGCTGGCCAACCCGATCTTCGCCGACCGCCTCGTTCCCGACGTGCGGCGCATGGTCGACCTGGCCGTGAACGACCCCGGCGCGGCGGAGCGGCTGTTCTCCGGCATGAGCGCGGACGCCATGTGGGACATGGTGATCACCATGAGCGGCGCGGGCGATCGCTGCGTCTACACAGGACCGAACTTCGCGCGCGCCTACCGGTCCGCGATGGCCGAGTGCTTCGCCCAGGGCCCCGCCGGGTACGCGCGCGACACCGTGCTTGCCATGCGCCCGTGGCCCTTCGACCTCACCGCGATCACCGTGCCCGTCGAGCTCTGGTTCGGCGCCGAGGACACCAGCCCCGTGCACTCCCCAGACCTCGGCGAATCCCTGGCCGCCCGCCTGCCCTCCGCCCGCCGCTCCATTGTGGACGGTGCGGGCGGCGCCCTCCTCTGGACCCACGCCGCCCCCATCCTCCGCTCGCTCCTCCTTCCCTTCTCAACCCCCTCAGCACCGACTGATGAACCCAATGTGGCATCGGTTACGTCTGACGAAACAAATGCCACATTGGGTACGTGAACCGCCCCAGGCCCACCGGGGTTTGTGGTGGTTGAAGACCCCCGCGACGGGGGTTAGGCGTACTTGAAGACCCCCAAACCCCACCAGGCGAAGGGTTTGTGGCGGTTAACGACCTCAGGACCGGGGGTTCGGGGTACTTGAAGACTGGCAAACCTCCGCTGCCACCCACTACGGCCAGAACCGGCTGAGCTATGCGCCCAGGAACTCGATCAGTGCCGCCGAGAGGACGTGCGGGTCGACGTAGTGGGTCTGCCCGGCGAGCACGCGGTGTTCGCCGTTGAGCACTCCGTCGGCGATCTTCTGCGCGGCTGAGCCGAAGAACGCCGGACTGTCACCGCCGCTCAACGCGAGCGTAGGAACCGTAACGGCAGCAAGGGATTCGACGGGCACGGTTCCGCCCCTGGAGTAGTAGCGCAGCACTGCCGCGTCGTAGGCGAGCGAAGGCGCGACGGCCTCCATCGCCGCCCAGGTCTGCATGTTCCTGATCTGTGCGACGGTCTCCTCTGGCATGCCGGTGATGCTCATGAACAACGCGGCCGCGTCTCCGCGCCTGCCCTCGCCGAGGAGTTCGGTGAGGCGGGTGGCGTACTCGGCGGCGCCCTTGCGCTGGGCGGGGCTGTCCTCGGCGAACGGGGCCTCGTAGATCGCGAGGCGGGTCACCGGCAGGCCGGACGCGGTTGCCTCCAGGGCCAGTGCGCCGCCGGAGGACATGCCGTAGAGCATCGCCGATCCGCCTGCTTCGGCGATGAGCGCGGCGACGTCCTCGACCTCGCTGGCGGCGGCCCGCTCCTCGTTCTGCGCGGGCGCGCCGGGCGGCATCGGGTCGCCGCTGTCCCCGCGTCCCCTGCGGTCGAAGCAGAACACGGTGAAGCGCTCGGCGAGCAGTGCCGACAGGTCGGGATCGGAGTTCCTGGTCATCGTCGCGCCGCCGACGTAGATCAGCGCCGGGCCGGAGCCGAACCGGTCGTAGGCGATGGTCGTGCCGTCGGCGGAGCGCACTGTCTGACTCATGGGCCAGATCGTAGGTCCGGGCACCGACGACCGCCGTGGATCTCCGCCCCATCGGGCAGCAGCTCAGAGACCGAGCTTGGTGACCGCGTTGTCCTCCAGCGGCGTGGCGATGCGGATGTAGCGGTGGACCGTGCGCGGGTTGGCCCAGCGGCCCTGGCGCATGATCTCGCGGTCGCTGGCGCCGCCGAGCGCGGCCTGCGTGGCGAAACCGGAGCGCAGCGAGTGCCCGGAGAACAGCTGCGGGTCGAGACCGGCCTTCGCCGCGTAGCGCTTGACCAGCTCGGCCACCGCGCGCCCGGACATCGCGGTCGCGGCGATCCGCCCGTGCTGGCTGACCGACGGGAACAGCGGCCTGCCGGTGCCGTCGCTGAGCGCGGTGCCCGCGAAGCCGTGGCAGCGGTGGACTTTCGTCGTCTCGAACGTGTGTGAGCGGAGCTCGTCGTGCGTCGGGATCTCCAGCAGCTCCGTCCACGCGACGTAGGCGCACACCGGGCACGTGTCCGGCCGCTGACCGCGCGGGAGCACGACCTGTTGCTGGCGCACGCCGGTGGGGTCGGTCTTGGTGACGGCGAGCCTGATGATCAGCACGGGTTCGCCGGTTCCCGGATCGGTCTGCACATCGACGTCGTCGAGGGAGATCGTGGCCAGCTCACTGCGGCGCAGCGCCCCGGCGAAGCCGATCAGCAGCACCAGTGCGTCGCGCCTGCGCGCCGGTTCGGTCGGCCAGCCGGGCTCGGGCAACTGCGCCAACAGCTCGGTGAGCGTGTGCAGCAGGACGGGCCGTTTGCGCTTGGGCTGGGCGCGGCGACTGCGCCGAATTCCGCGCAGTGTCAAGCGAACCACGTCCGAGCGCGTCGGCGACGGCAAACCGTTCGCGGCGTGCACGGCGGCGATGGCGGCAGCCTTGCGCTCCAAAGTGGACGGTGCGAAGGCCCAGCGAACTCCGTCGTCCGCGCGCGCCTCCGCGGCCGCCGCGAGGTACACGGCCACGTCGAGCGCATCGGCTGGCAGGGCTTGCCGTCCTTCGCGAGAACACCATCCCGCCCAGCCGATCCAGTCAGCGCGGTAGGCCCGCAAAGTGTTGGGGGACTGGGACTCTTCGAGGTACTTGGCCAACGCTTCGGCTTGGGCGTCGGCGAAGCGCGCCCGCACCTCGGCGAGCGCGGCGGAGTCGATCAGGACGCTGCGCGGCCGTTCACCGAGCGCGACGCGCACCGGCTCCGGGAGCGGGATCAGTTCGCCCATGATCGGATTCTAGGGCCTGCTGGGCGCGGTCGTAGGCAGCGCGCGCCGAGGCGATCTCCACCTGGTGCGTCTCGGTCCACACCACCAGCGACTGCACCGCCGAGTGCAGCGTCACGCCGAGCGAGGTCAGCTCGTACTCCACGCGCGGCGGCACCACCGGGTACACCGTGCGCTCGACCAGGCCGTCGCGTTCGAGCTGGCGCAGCGTGACGGTCAGCATCCGCTGGCTGACGCCGTCGACCTCGCGCAGCAGCTCGGTGAACCGCATCCGCCTGCTGGCCAGCAGTGCCACCACGAGCAGCGACCACTTGTCGGCGATGCGGTCCAGGATCTGGCGCACCTCGCAGCCCTCGCGGACGTCCCACTGGCAGGCGTCGTAGGGGTCTTCGGTTCCCTCGGAGTAACTGGCTGACTTTGAAGTGCCTTCTTCCACAGCGGCTGAGTCTGCTCGAAGCTCGTCTTGGTTACAAGAGGGAACCGTGCAGGTCAGAAGGAGATTCAGTGGTAGTGGCGGTGGAAAGGCAGCGGTACGGCGCGCTGCTGGCGGTGCTCTGCGGGGCGATCTTCCTGGAGGGCGTGGACATCGCGATGATGAACGTCGCGCTGCCGTCGATCCGGGCCGACCTCGGGCTGTCCACGGGCGCGCTGCAGTGGGTGATGAGCGCCTACGTGCTCGGCTACGGCGGGTTCATGCTGCTCGGCGGGCGCGCGGGGGACCTGTTCGGCAGGCGGCGGGTGTTCCTGTTCTGGCTCACCGTGTTCATCCTGTTCTCCGGGCTCGGCGCGATCGCGGGCGACGGCTGGACGTTGATCACCGCGCGTTTCGTCACCGGTGTCGCCGCGGCGTTCCTGACCCCGGCGGGGCTGTCGATCATCACGACCACCCTGCCGGAGGGCCCGGTCCGCGAGCGCGCCCTGATGATCTACGCGGGCACGGCCGCCGCCGGGTTCTCGCTCGGCCTGGTCATCGGCGGGGTGCTGACCGCGATCGACTGGCGGTGGGTCTTCCTCGCGCCGGTGATCTTCGCGCTGTGCCTGCTCGCGGGCGCCATCCCGTTGATCCCCCGCGACCCTCGCACCACGCGCTCCTTCCGCGACATCGACTTCGTCGGCGCGATCAGCGTCACCGCCGCCCTGGTGCTGCTCGTGCTCACCATCGAACGCGCTCCACACGCCTCGCTCGTCTCGACCGCTGTCTCCGGGGCGGCGTCCCTAGCGTTGTTCGCGTTGTTCGTGTTGTGGGAGCGTCGCGCCGCACAACCCTTGGTGCGCTTGGGAATCCTGCGTTCGGTGCGGCTGGTGCACGCCAACCTCACGACGCTGCTGGTCGCAGCCGGGTTCTTCGGCTTCCAGTTCGTCGCCGTGCTCTACCTGCGCGAAGTGCTCGGCTGGTCCACGCTCGAAACCAGCTTCATGATGCTGGCCATCGGCCTGGACGCCGTGCTCGCGCCGACGCTCACCCCGCGCCTGACCGCCCGGTTCGGCCACCGTCGCGTGATCATCGTCGGAGTGCTGCTGGCGGTGCTGGCCTACGCGTTGTTCCTCCCCGTCAGCCCGGACTGGGGTTTCGCGGCGATGTTCCCGACGATGGTCCTGCTCGGCGTGTCGTTCGCGTTCGCCTACGGCCCGCTGACCATCACCGCGACCGACGGTGCCGCCGAGTCCGAGCACGGCCTGGCCAGCGGCCTGCTCTACACGTCCTTCCAGTTCGGCGCCGCGCTCGGCCTCTCCGCCGTCACCGGCGCCCTGGCCCTGGGCTTGCACGCCGCCCTCGTCGTGCCCCTCGTCTGCGCCCTGCTCGCCGCCGTCACGGCGTTGCGGTCGTGATGGTGAAGAAGGAAATTCCGTCGGTTGCCACGGTCGTATGTGCCACCGTGTCCAGATGGGCATGTTGGACGCGGTGGCGAGTCGCGTTTCTGGAGGGGCCACGGTGACGTTCAGGCCCAGCGGCTCGTCAATGGTCCCCCTGGTACGCAGTCGGCAGCAGGTGGTCGTCGCTCCCGTAGACCCGGCCAAACTGGAGGTCGGCGACATCGTCCTAGCGCGTGTTTCCGGGACTGTCTACTTGCACTTGGTGTCGGCCTTGGACCTCGCCAGGAAGCGGGTGCAGATCAGCAACAACCGTGGTCGCGTCAACGGCTGGACCGGCCACGACCGTGTCTTCGGCATCTGTGTGGAAGTGGACGGTGTTGCCAGGAAAGCGGTGGCGGGCAAGCTCCTCGCGGTCGATTTCTCGTGACCGCGTGTGGCCGATCGTGAGGTCAGGCTTGGACGTCGCGAGCGTCGGCCACGAGGTCGGCGGGTAGGTCAGGACCGGCGCACGCGTGGTCGATCAGCACGTTCCGGTACGAGTCGTTCGACAGGAGTGGCGCCAGGTCGATGAGTTCGCTCAGGTCGGTGGCCGAGCCGGTGAGTCGCGCCCGGTATGCGGCCCTGGCCGCGCGCAGGGTGAGCTCGGACGGCTCGTGCTCCAGGCCTTGGTCGGCCGACCGGACCGCAGCGGCGAAGTCGCCTCGCGCGGCGTGCATGTCGGCCAGGTCGAGGTGGAGCGACCAGTTGGTCGGGTCGAGGGCGATGGCGCGTTCGAAGGCCGCCGTGGTCTGCTCGGGCTCACCGAGCTTTCGCCAGGTCCCGGCCCGGACCACCTCCGTCAGCACGATCCGTTCAACGGAATCCGCCCGGTCGCACAAGGCGAACGACGCGTCCGTGAGACCGCAGGCCCGCAGCAGGATCGCCATCCTGGCCATGGCCTCCGGTACCGGTTGGCGGCCGATCACCACGTCGATGGCGTGCAACCACAACCGAAGCCGCTCGCGCATGCCGTCACTGTCCAGGTCGTGGCCGTGGTCCATCACGCGCAGAGCGGCCTCTGCCAGAGCTTCAGCGCTCACCACGCCGAGAAAGCGCTCGTCGGTGAACCAGGGCGCGGCGGCCCACGCGGTGCCGGGCCGCACGCCCGTGATCGAACCGATCGTCATCGCCGCGATGTCCATGTCGCCCTGGAGAAAGCTGACGTAGGACTGCGCGATCACCTGTGGCAAGCCGGTCCCCTGGACGGCTTCGGTCAGCTCGGAAGGCCTGTCCCGCCACAACTCGGCGAGAACCTCGTAGGGCTCCGGGTTCTCCGGCGCGGAGGTGATCGCGCCTGCCAGGTGGTGCACGGCCGCCGCGAGGTCGTTCCCGCAGTGCGCCATCACCCGCGCGATGCTTGCACCAGCTACTACATCCCGGTTCGACACCGGCGGAGTGTATCTGCGAAGACCTGCCGACCTGTCGGGAGCGGTGCCCTTTCGGGACGTGCTTCGTGCCCCAGCGCCCGTGTCCGCCAGCACGGATGGCCCGGCGTCCCGGTCATACGGTCGGCGGTGACGTTGAAGGCGTAGTCCAGGAGGCAGCGCGGTGAATCCCACTGGTGAGCAGGCTGATTTCGGCGACATCGACATCAAGGCGTTCGCGGAGAGCGTGTCCGCGTCGTACGAGAACAGCCTGAAGAACTTCTTGCAGACCCTGCCGCCGGAGCTGATCAACACGATCGCGGCGTACCTGCCCGCCGTGGACATCGCGTCTTTCCGCCGGGTGAACAGGAGCGTGAACGCGGCCGTCGCGCCCGCGTGGGAGCAGGAGTGGCGGGGCTACATGACGTCGCTGACGCAGACGATCGCGCAGAACCAGACCTGGGACTGCGACGCTGACGGGGCGGACATGCTCGCCGAACTGGTCATCGCCTTCCGAAGCAGTGTCGGGCAGTTCCAGGGACGCTGCCTGCCCGACACCGAGGCCCAGATGATCGCCACCAGCGAGGAGGTCGACCAGCTCGCCGAGTGGTTGCTGAACAAGCTGGACGAGGGCACTTTCGACTTCTCCGGCGCCGTGCCGCAGACGCTGAGCGTGAAGCTGGAGTCGCTGCGCCAGTGAGCTGGGACGAGCGAGCGCGGCACGCCTAGGCTCGTCGGCATGGTGATTGTTCGGCAGGGCGCGCTGCGCGGGGTGGAACACGACGATCACGTTGTGTGGCGCGGAATTCCCTACGCGAGCCCGCCGGTCGGCGAGCTGCGGTGGCGTGCTCCGCGACCGGCGCGGAGCTGGGACGGCGTGCGGGAGGCGACGGAGTTCGGACCGCAGGCGCCGCAACCGGCGAACGCCCTGGGCTCGACGAAGTACCCGGCGAGCGAGGACTGCCTGTACCTCAACGTGTGCGCGCCGAAGAGCGGCGAGGGCATGCCGGTGTTGGTGTGGCTGCACGGCGGTGGTTATCGGACGGGCAACGCGCGGCAGATGGGTGAGGGCGTCGCGTTCGCCAGGGCTGGCGTCGTGGTCGTCACGATCAACTACCGGCTGGGCGCGCTCGGGTTCGCGCGGTTGGACGGCGAGCCGGACTCGGGCGTGTGCGGGCTGCTCGACCAGGTCGCGGCGCTGCGCTGGGTGCGGGAGAACATCGCGGCGTTCGGCGGAGATCCTGAGCGGGTCACGATCTACGGCGTCTCCGCGGGGGCGAAGGGCGTCGCCAACTTGATGGCCAGCCCGGAGGCGAAGGGCCTGTTCGCGCGCGCGATCTCCAGCAGCGGCGGCGGTGATCACGTGTCCACGCCCGAGGTCGGCGCGGAGCTCGGGCGGCGCCTGCTCGACGAGCTGGGCTGCGCTGACGTCGAAGCGGCCCGCGCGGTCCCGGCGGAGGAGGTCGTCGCCGCGCAGGAGCGCATCCGGTCGGGCATGGAGGCTTTGTGGTTGTGGCGCCCGTCGATCCACCCGCAGGTGCTCCCGGCCGTCCCGATCGAGCTGATCGCGGCGGGCAGCGCGGCCGGGGTCTCGCTGCTGGTCGGCCACAACGGCAACGAGGCCGGCATGTACGCGGCGATGTACGGAGCTGAGGAGGTCACCGCGCCCGCCGAGGCGGTGATCGGCTCGATCCTGGGCGCCGACGGCTACGAGGCGCTGCTCAAGGCCTACCGCAGCACGCGCGGTCTGACCAGCGACGTTGCCGCGATGGTGGCGGCAATGGGGGATGAGCGCTACGGCGTCCCGACACAGCGCCTCGCCGACGCGCAGTCGCGGTTCGCGACCGTGCACCGCTACCGCGTCGACGTGGCCGCTCCCGGCCTGACGCGCGAGCTCGACGGCACCCACGGCACGGAGACGGCGATGGCCTGGGACGTCCCGGAGCCGCTGCCGGGCATGCGCGCGCCGCGGTCGCCGAAGCCGGAGCGCGTTGAGCTGGGCAAGCGGATGCACCAGGCGTGGGTGTCGTTCATCCGCGACGGCGACCCGGGCTGGCGGGCCTACGACTCCGAGCGGCGCCCCGTGCTGGTGCTCGGCGAGGACGGACCTCGGTTGGAGCTGGACCCGCGCCGGGCCGAACGGCTCGCGTGGGGCGATGCGACCTGGCCGTCGAGCACCTGGTTTACCTAAAACGTCCCTATCGCTCCCTATTTGCAGTCTCATAGGGTAGCTTGGGGAACATGACGGAAGAACTCTACTCGGTTGAGCAGGTCGCTGAGCGGCTCAACCTGCACGTGCGCACGGTGCGCAACTACGTGCGCGACGGGCGGTTGAAGGCCGTCCGGATCGGCAAGCAGTACCGGATCAGCCGCTCCGACCTGGAGGAGCTGACCGGCGGCGCCGTGCCCGCGACGCCGAGCGAGTCGGCGCGGCGGACCCGGCACGTCGAGGTCTCCGCGGTGGTCCAGGTGGACGCGATCAACCAGGCCGACGCGAGCCGGGTGAGCACGGGCATCACCGGCTCGCTCAACGGTCGCGGCCCCGGCGGCGGGATGCTGCGCGTGCAGACGATCTACGACGAGCAGCGGGCCAGCATGAAGATCGTGGTGATCGGCGAGCCCGACCTGACCGCGGACGTGATCAAGCTGATCGGCGAGTTCCTGGAGGGGGACCGATGATGATCTACCGCAGCACCGGGGGCGGCGAGCAGGTCCGCGAGATGTACGAGGCGGCACTGGAGCGCTGGCCCGTCCCGGCCGAGCGCGTCGTGCTGCCCACGCGCGAGGGCGAGACCTTCGTGCTCGCCTTCGGCAGGGCAGGCGCGCCGCCGCTGGTGGCACTGCACGGCTCCGGCGCCAACGCCACGAACTGGCTCTCCAACGCCGTCGAGATGGCCGAGCACCACCGCGTGTACGCCGTCGACATGATCGGCGAGCCCGGCCTGAGTGCGCCGAAGCGCCCGGAGATGGGCAGCGACGCGTACGCGCGGTGGCTGGACGACGTGCTCGACGGCCTCGGGTTCACCGCGCCGGTCCCGGTGCTCGGCATGTCGCTCGGCGGCTGGATGGCCATCGACTACGCGTCGCGGCGGCCGGAGCGGGTGTCGCGCCTGTCGCTGCTGACGCCCGCCGGGGTTGGCAGGCGACCGAAGGGCCTGCTGTTCAAGCTCCTCGCGATGACCCTCGCCGGAGAACGCGGGCTGCGGAAGTCCGTGAAGGCCGCGCTGGGCGAGGACGTCCAGCCCGAGGTGGTGAACGCGCTGGTGCTGATCTTCAAGCACTTCAAGCCGCGCATGCGGATTCCGACGTTCACCGACGAGCAGCTGAGGCGGCTGAGCATGCCCGTCTCGGTGATCGTCGGCGAGCAGGACCCGATGCTCGACACCGCGGAGACCGCTCGGCGCTTCCGGGACGTCGTCCCGCACGCGTCGGTCACCGTGGTGCAGGCGGGACACGACCTGTCCGCTCAGGTCCCGGCCGCCGTGGGCTTCACAGCTTCCGGTACATGATGTGCAGCCCGACGTAGCCGTGCTCGGAGGACCGGAAGCCCTCCGGCACGGTGCCGATCACCTCGAAGCCGAGTGATCGCCACAGCGCGACCGCCCTGGTGTTGCTCTCCACCACGGCGTTGAACTGGATGCCCCGGAAGCCGGCTCCGGCGGCCCAGTCGATCATGTGCTGGCCCAGCGCCCGCCCGACGCCCTTGCGCGCGTGCGCGGCGTCGACCATGAAGCTCGCGCTCGCGATGTGCGAGGCGGGGCCCATGTGGTTGGCGTACATGCTGGCCGAGCCCAGGACGGTGCCGTCGGGGTCGACCGCGACGACGGTGCGGCGCTTCGCGGTGGGCATCCACATCTCCCGTGCGGTGACCTCGTCGACGTCCTGCGGCCAACTGAAGGTCTCCCCGGCGGAGACGATCTCGTGCAGGAACGGCCAGATCGACGGCCAGTCGCCGTCCACAGCTTCTCTGATCAGCACGGCGCCGAGTCTCGGCGACCGCCGCCGCGCGCGCGAGGGGTTTTCCTGCCTGCGGGAGAACCCCCGGACCGCACACCGAACCACTGCTCGGCGCCGTACGCCTCGAACAGCTCCACCTCCGTGAAGCCGAGCTTCGCCGCGAGGCGCATCGCGCGCTCGTTGGCGGTCTGCGTGCAGAGCACAACCGGCTCACCGGGGAGCGTCTCGTCGAACCAGTCGAGCGCCGCCGCGCACGCCTCGGCGGCGTACCCGTGTCCCCACGCTCGCGGCAGGAACAGGTAGCCGAGTTCGGCGGCTCCGCCGCCCAAGGGCTCCGCGCCGCGCCGGTCGAGCGTGATCATGCCGATCATCGCCCCGCCGAGCTCGACCACGAAGAAGCCGGGGCGACGGCCGGGAACCTCGGGCACCCTGCGCTCAAGATCATCAACGGCGCTGGCGCCGCCGACGTAGGTGCCGACCTCGGGCGAGGCGAAGAGTTCGATGAACGTCGCGCGGTCCCGAGCCTCGGACCGGCGGAGCACGAGCCGCTCGGTCCGGATCGGCGCGGGCGGCCAGGCGACGGGGCCGAGTTCTGGCATGCGGAAAAGCGTATCAGTGCTGATTCTCGAATTTGAGGCCAAGACCGGATTCGAACCGGCGTGGACCGCTTTGCAGGCGGCTCCCTAACCACTCGGGCACTCGGCCGAAAAATGACGCGCTAAAACAACAGAGCCGCCTGCGTCGACTATTCGACGGGCGGCTCCCGGACATGACCGACACTCAGGTCACGGCGGAGAGCCGGGACAACAACAGTGGAGGTCGATGCGCTTCATGTGAACCACTATGCCCCGGATTCACGACGGCGTCAACAATTCTCCTCAACGGTTTACGGGCGAGGTCCGCTAAGCGGTGCTTAGGCGGTGCTTAAGCGCTCTGGGAGAAGCTTCGTCGATCTACCACCTACCCCTGCTCATTGAGGTGGACCATGAGAACAGCAAGCATCGCCGTCGCGCTCGTCGCGTTCCTGGCGCTCGGCCCGGCCTCGGCGCTGGCCGCCGAGGTCCTGGCCACCCCCGCCCAGGACCTCAGCGGCGACATCGGCGGCCTCGGCCCGGAGGGGCCCGAGGCCGTTCCGCACGAGGACACCCTCGAACCCGGCGCCGAGGAGGAGAAGATCGCCAGGGCGGAGATCATCCGGCGCGCCGAGGTGTGGCTCACCGCCAACGGCGGCGGCAAGGTGCCCTACAGCCAGAAGCGGAAGTGGCGCGACGGCTACCGGCAGGACTGCTCCGGTTACGTGTCCATGGCGTGGAAGCTGCCGAAGGGCAAGTACGGCGGCACCAACACCGTGGGCCTCGCCAAGAGCTACACGACCAAGATCACCAAGGCCGACCTGAAGACGGGTGACGTCCTGCTCGACTGGCACGGGACCAACCGCACCCGGCACGTGGTCCTCTTCGACAAGTGGACCGGCGCGAACCGGACGCACTACTGGGGCTACGACCAGTCCGGCAGCCAGGGCGGCACCGCCTACCGCAAGATCCCCTACCCGTACTTCTCCGACAAGGGCCAGTGGGAGCCGCGCCGCTCCAAGCACCTCAGCTAGCGCGGTTGCGTTGAAGCGCGGTTCACCTGAGAGTGTCCAGCCGTGGCAGCGAACCCCGATCGGATCTTCGACGGCGTCCTCGGCCGGATCACGGCGCTGATCATGGCTCACGGCAACCGCGCCGCCGAGGCAGAGGCTGTCGCCGAGCTGGACCCGCGACCGCACCACCGCGTCCTGGTGGTCGGTTTCGGGCCCGGCGTCGGCCTCCGCCTGCTCGACGTACACCTGCCAGAAGGCCACATCGCCGGGGTCGATCCGTCCGCGGTGATGCTCCGCTCGGCGACCAGGCGCAACCGGCGCGCGGTCGCCGAGGGCCGGATCGAGCTGCACCGAGCGCGGGCGGACGCGCTCCCGTTCCCCGACGACGACTTCGACGGGGTGATCACCGTGAACACCATCCAGTTCTGGGAGCCGCTCGCGGCCTCGGTCGGCGAGATCTCCCGCGTGCTGCGCCCCGGCGGCAGGCTCGTCGCGTACACCCACGAGTGGGCGATCACCCGTGTCACCGGCAAGGACGTCCGGACGTGGGCGCGCGACACCGCCGAGGTGTGCGCGCACGCGGGGCTCGACGACGCCAGGCACTGGCGGGCGCGGGCGGAGAAGGGCAAGTCCATCGCGTTCACCGCGCGCAAGACGGAACAGGAGCCACCATGACGCGCTCCCAGGTGATGACGATCGCCGAGGTCGTCGCGGCGACGAAGCTGCCGACCTCCACGCTGCGCTTCTACGAGCGCGAAGGCCTGATCACCTCCGTGGCCAGGGACGGAGCCGGGCGGCGCGTGTACGACCCGGACATCCTGGCCAGGCTCGCCGTGGTGGAGCTGGGCAAGCTCGCGGGCTTCACCATCTCCGAGGTCTCCGGCTGCCTCGACCGCGACACCGGGATGCCGGGGCCGGGCTGGCGGGTCCTGGCGACGGCGAAGCTGACCGAGCTGGAGGAGCGCATCGCCGAGGCCGAGCGCGCGCGGCAGATGCTCGTGCACGCCCTGGAGTGCCCTGGCGCGTTCACCGAGTGCCCCGAGTTCCGCGACAGCGTGCGCTCGCAGGTCAACGCGATGCGAGGGCGTTCCACCGCACGGTGAATCATCCGTCCGACCACTGTCGACCTGGGCGGTCAGGACACAGAATTGGCTCATGTCCGGAGCCCGGGTCCAGCCCGAAGCCCAGCGCGTGCACCCGGCCGTCGACTCGATCGGCGCCGCTCTGCTGGCGTGGCTGGACCAGTTCTCCCTCGGCGACGAGCGGCTCCGCGAAGCCCGCTTCCACGTGCTCGCCGCGAGGGTCCTGCCCGACGGCGCGCGGGTGAACGTCGAACTGCTCGCGCAGTGGACCGCGTGGCTCGCGGCCCAGCCCAGCACCGCCGCGCACGCCGACCTCGCCTCGGTCATCGAGGGCACCGTGCCCGCCGACGAGGCCGCGCCGACCGTGCTCGCGCTCGCCGATCTGTGGCCGCGCACCGCCGTCGGCATGTCGCTGTCCTGGCGGCGCCGCTGCCTCCAGCACGCCCACGACGGCAGCGGCCTCATCGTCTACGACATCGTGGAGTCGGTGCGCCGCACGGAGATCCCGATCGGCATCGCGCACTCCACCGCGTGGAGGACGATCTGCGTCACGGTCGGCGAGCTCACCGAGTGGTGCGAGCAGGACCCGCCGATGGAGGAGGTCCAGCACCGGCTCGACCGGCTCTCCGCCGCCCAGCTGGAGCTCGTGCGCCACCTCCGCAGCTGCCACCCGGCGATCTACGCCCCGGTACTGGAGGTGGCGGAGACGATCTGCGCCATCCCCGGCGCGCGGCTGGCGTGGCGCCAGGAGATCAGCCCCTGATCCGCGAGCTCGCCGGGGAGTTGGCAGGATCTTGGCCATGACCAACGTCAAGCTGCACACCTCCCACGGCGAGATCGTCCTGGAACTGGACGCCGAGAAGGCGCCCAAGACCGTGGCGAACTTCGTCGAGTACGTGAAGAACGGGCACTACGACGGCACGATCTTCCACCGCGTGATCGCGAACTTCATGATCCAGGGCGGCGGCCACAACCCGGACATGTCCAAGAAGCCGACCGCCGCCCCGATCGAGAACGAGGCCACCAACGGCCTGAAGAACGACCACTACACCGTGGCGATGGCGCGCACCGGCGACCCGCACTCGGCCACCGCGCAGTTCTTCATCAACACCACCGACAACGGCTTCCTCAACCACACCGCACCGACCTCGCAGGGCTGGGGCTACACGGTCTTCGGCAAGGTGACCGAGGGGCACTCCACTGTGGACTCCATCGGCGGCGTGCGCACCGGCGGCGGCGACGTGCCCGTGGAGACCGTGGTCATCACCAAGGCCGAGATCGTCTAACCCACGCGCGGAACGGCGGAGTTGGGGTCGAACCCGGAGAAAGCCAGGCCGATCACGAACCCGGCCGTCTCCTCCAGCTGCCGAGCGCGGCTCAGCGGTCCCAACACCGCCGGACTCCCACCGGCATCGCGCACCAGCTCGCTGACCACGCGCAGCGCTTCGGCGTCGTCGCCGCACATCGCGACCGTGACCGGCTGGGCGTCCGGCTTGGTCCACTGGTCGGCGGCGAACAGGTGGAACGCCTTCACCACGTGCGCGCCCGGTGCCAGTTCAGCAACGCGCTCGGCGGCGGAGGTCGTGGTGAGCAGCACGCCGACCCCGTGCTCGACGGCGTTCGTCGGCTCGACCAGCGGCGTGCCGCGCAGCGAGCCCTCCGCCGCTCCCGCGCTCAGCAGCATCTCCTCGACACCGTCCCACGAGACGGCGAGCAGCACGGCGTCCTTGTCCCGCACCACTTCCCGTGGCGGCGCCGCGCGTCCGCCCACCTGTTCGGCGATCGCCCGCGCCTTCTCCGCCGATCGTCCGCCGACCTCGATGTCGTGACCTGCCCGCGCCCAGCTCTGTGCGAGAGCCGTCGCGACCGTTCCCGTTCCCAAGATTCCAATTCGCATACCGGCAACGCTAGGCAACTCAACGCGCACCGAACGGTGCGTGTCAGGCAGGGCATGATGGAGACATGGCCGACTGCTTTGAGCTGGTCGCGGACTGCCGGCTCCGCGCGGCGACCGACCTCTTCGCCCACACCTGGAACCCGGTGGTGCTCGTCGCACTGCACGAAGCACCGCGACGGCGGGTGGAGCTGCGCGCTTCGATCGGCGGGATCAGCGACAAGGTGCTGACCGAGACGCTGCGCCGCCTGCTCGGCTACGGCCTCGTGGAGCGGCGGCGCTTCGCGGAGGTCCCGCCTCGGGTCGAGTACGCGTTGACCGCGCTCGGGAGATCCCTGTTCGAGGGGCCGATGCGCGCGCTCGGCGAGTGGGTCCACGAGCACGGTGACCAGCTCATCCAGTGAGCCGTGCCAGCAGAACTCCGCCGGTGATCATCGCGAGCGCGAGGACGCGGCCCAAGCTCAACGGATCGTCGTCGAGCAGCACGCCCAGCGCGACCGCCCCGACGGCGCCGATGCCGGTGAAGACCGCGTAGGCGGTGCCGACCGGGATCGAGTTCATCGCGATCGACAGCAGCAGCACCGCGCCCGCCATGAGCAGCAGGCAGATCAGCGTGGGCAGCGGCCTGGTGAAGTTCTGCGTCGGTTTGATGCTCTGCGACCAGGCCACCTCGACCACACCGGCCGCCACCAGGATCAGCCAGCTCACAGCACGGCCGCCTCGCGCAGAGCGGCTTCCAGCGACGCCGCGTGCTCGTCCCGCCGATGTGCCAACGCCGGGTCGATCGTGGCGTTGACCAGCTCGGCGTTGATGAAGCGCACGTCCTCGACGGCGAAGTGCCCCAGGAAGAAGTCGCGCAGGTAGCGCTCCTGGTGGTCGTAGGGCTCGCGCGGAGTTCCCGGGCCGTAGGCACCGCCGCGCGCGCTCGTGACCACGAAGCGGCGCCCCGCGAGCGACATCTTGGGGAAGGTGACCTGGTCGATCCACGCCTTCAGCGCCGAGGGGATCGAGAAGTTGTACATGGGCGTGCCGATCAGGACGACATCGGCGGAGACCAGCTCGTCCAGCAGCGGTTCCAGGACTCGCCACGCCTCGCGCTGCTCCGGCGTGCGCACGGCCTCGCGGTAGCGGCTGATCTCGGTGATCCCGTTGGCGAGGACGTGGTCGCAGAGCTCGGTCCACGCCTCGGTGATGTGGGGGACCGGCGCTGCCGCGAGGTCGCGATACCGGTACTGACCTGCTGGATTCTGCATTTGCCAGGCTTCGGCGTATGCCATCGAGAGTCGGCGGGAGATCGAGTTCCGGCGCGCGCTGGCGTCGAGGTGCAATAAAGTGGACATGCTGTCCACTTAAACACGGAAGCGGACGCCGTGTCCAGATAGACTGCTCACATGGAGAGAGCAGACGCCGCGCGCAACCGGGCCCGCATCCTCGCGGCGGCCGCCGAGGTGTTCTCGACCAAGCCAGCGCACGAGGTCACGATGGACGAGATCGCCAAGGCCGCGGGTGTCGGCCGGGGCACCCTCTACCGCCGCTATCCCGACCGCGCCTCGATCGCGGTGGCGCTGCTCGACGAGCACGAACGCGTTCTCCAGGAGAGCCTGATGCGCGGTGAGCCTCCGCTGGGCCCGGGTGCCCCTCCCGCCGAGCGGCTGGCGGCGTTCTACGCGGCGATGGTGGAGCTGCTGGAGAACCACCGGCACCTCGTGCTCGGCAGCGAGGTCGGGCGCTCGCGCTTCGAGACCGGCGCTTACGGCTTCTGGCGCGCGCACGTCCGCTCGCTGCTCGTCGCGGCCGCCGTGACTGAACCGGACGCGCTGGTGGAGGCGCTGCTCGCTCCGCTGGCCCCCGAGGTCTACGCCTATCAGCGCGAGGACCGCGGCCTCGGCCCGGCCGAGATCACCGCCGCCCTCACTCGCCTGACCGCGGTTCTAGGTGCTCAGCGTCGTTGAAGCTGACGATCGCGGGCGGACGATTTTCCTTGCAGGACAAGATGGTGAGCCCGCAGCCGCGCAGCTTGAGTCCCGCCCACCGCCACGGCGGAGTGGCGATGGCGCTTCGGGCGAACCAGGCGATGAGGACCGTGTTCGTGACGATCAGCAGGCGCTCGTCGCGCTCGGGGACGCCGACGTAGCGCTCTTCGGCGGCCTGCGCGTTCTTCAGTCCGCCGGTCTCACGAAACGCGCTGTAGGCCGCATGCGTGTCGACATGCTCCGGGATGTCGTCGTCGAGCAGGTCGTCCTGGTGCACCGGCACGCCCGGCAGCCGTTGTGCCAGAACCTGCGCCGTCTCGACCGCGTGCGCCAGCGGTGAGTGGTGCAGGGCGGTGAAGTCCTCGCTGCTCAGCCGGTCGGCAAGGAGGATGCAGTCCTCCTGCGCGCCGTGGTTGACGAGGTACAGCAGACGTTCGGGCACGCGGACACCTTACGGAGTGATCGCGTCGAGCAGACCGGGAAAGGCCTCATCCATCTCCGCGCGGCGCAGGGTGTTCAGCCGCGCCGTGCCGACGTAGTGCTGGCGGATCAGTCCGGCCTCGCGCAGCACGGTGAAGTGGTGGGTGGCGGTGGACTTGCTGACCGGGATGTCGAAGTCACCGCACTTGATGTCCTCGGCCGAGCGGGCGAGCTGCGTGATGATGCTCCGCCGAACCGGGTCGACCAGGGCTTCGAGGACCCGTTGCAGGTCGAAGCGCTCGACGTCGGGGTGTGCGGGGGCGCGTCCCATGCGGTCCATAGTACGACACCAGTCGAAGTTTGACGGCCGTCGTACTTCTGTGCTTCGGTTGACCTGCGACCGAGGAGGACGAGATGGCGAGAACCGTGCGGTTCCACGAGATCGGCGGCCCTGACGTGCTGCGCCTGGAGGACGTGGAGCCGGGTGCGCCCGGGCCGGGCGAAGTGCTGTTGCGCGTGGAGGCGATCGGAGTCAACCGGGCGGAGGTGCTCTTCCGCAGCGGCCAGTACATCCAGGCGCCGAAGTTGCCCGCTGGGCTCGGCGCGGAGGCCGCCGGCGTCGTCGAGGCGGTCGGCGCTGGTGTGAGCTTCGCCGTGGGAGATCGCGTGAGCGTGCTGCCCGCGTTCTCGCAGAACGACTACAGCGTCTACGCCGAGCAGGCCATCGTGCCCGCCGACGCGCTGGTGCACCGCCCGGACGGCGTGGACGCGGTGACGGGCGCGGCGGTGTGGATGCCGTACCTCACCGCTTACGGCGCGATGGTGGAGGTCGGCGGGATGCGCGCGGGCGACACGGCGGTGATCAACGCGGCGTCGAGCAGTGTCGGCATCGCCGCGATCCACACCGCGAACCGCCTTGGTGCCACGCCGATCGCGGTGACGCGCACCGAGGCGAAGAAGCAGCGGCTGCTGGAGGAAGGCGCGGCGGAGGTGATCGTTTCTGACGAGCAGGACGTGGCCGCCGCGATCCTCGCGCTGACCGGCGGCAGGGGCGCGGAGTTCGTCTTCGACGCGGTCGCGGGCCCAGGAGTCCTGGAGCTCGGCCGCGTGGTCGCCGCCGACGGGACGTTGTTCCTGTGGGGGGCGCAGAGCGGGCTGCCGACGCCGTATCCGGGCTTCGACCTGGGCATGCCCGCGCTCGCCATGCGCACGTTCACCGTCCACGAGATCACCCGAGCTCCGGAGCGCCTGCGCCGCGCCGCCGCGTTCGTGACCTCGGGCCTGCGCACGGGCGCGTTCCGCGCTGTGGTCGACCGGGTGTTCCCGTTGGCGGAGATCTCCTTGGCGCACAAGCACATGGAGTCCAACACCCAGGTCGGCAAGATCGTCGTCACGACCAGCTAGCCGGGACCCCTCCCGGCGGCTCCGGCTTAGCGTCGGGCATGCGCTGGCTGACTGTGTCGATGGTCGTGACGGGTGGGGTGCTCGCCGGGTGTTCGGTCCCCGGCGAGGCGGTGGACGTGCCTGCTCCTCCGGCGGTGCGGGCCGTGGTCGTCTGGTCGAACTCCTTGTGCGCCAAGGCGAAGTCGGTCGACGAGCTGCGTGGTCAAGCCAATGCGGCGATCGAACCGGCGCAGGCCGAGCGCTACCTGGACGGCATCACCAGCTCGGTGGACGACCTGGTCGCCGACCTCAAGGACGTCGAGCCGACACGGATCGCGAGCGCGGACGGCTACGTCTCCGGCCTGGTCAAGGCGTTGGAGACGATCCGCCCGCGGCTGCCCGCGTCGAACGACCCGGCAGTGAGTGGGCTGCCCGAGGCCCAGAAGGTGTCGAAGGCCCGGCAGATCGCGGCGGTGGTCGCCGAGATCGCGCCACAGGTCCCATTGCTGGCGAGCGTGGCGGGCGGGACACCGGAGTTGGACACCGCCTACGACCTCGCCCCGGGCTGCGATCCGGTCGGCCCGAGGGCTCCGGCCCGGCAGTCCGTGGTCTGGGCGGACTCCATGTGCGCCACCGCAAAGGCGGTGCAGGGCCTTCCGGCGGCTGTGCCGCAGGTGTCGGCGGACCTTCTCGGGAGCGCTGAGCTGGGGATGTTCATCAGCTCGGGGGAGTCCCGGGTGAAGGAGCTCAGCGAGAGCGTCGGCAAGCTCGCGCCCATCGGGGTCAAGGCGGCGGATGAGTACCGCTCGCGGATGCAGGCCGCGCTGAAGGACGCTGCGGGCAAGCTGCCCCGTGACGTGGGCATGAGGGACTTCTGGAGCGTGCCCACCGACGCGCGCAAGGCAGAGGCCGGGAAGGTCGTCGAGGCGTACGGGCTGATCCGGCCCACCGCTGCGGGACTGGATCTCGCGGTACGCACAGATGCCGCCCTCGGTGCTGCCTACGACCTCGCGCCCAGGTGCACCCCGGCCGGAGCCTCCGAGCTTCCGCCTGCTCGCAACGGCTCTGACCTGGGCTCTTGTGCCAGCGGGACGTGCCAGGTCCAGGTGACGGGCCGGGCGGAGGTCACCATCGACGGGCGGCTTTTCGTGGTGACCGTGCGGGACGGGGGTGTGTCGGTGGCCAATGGCACCGCTGTGACGCGGATGCAGAGCGGCAGCGGTTCCTCGTCCTTCGGTCAGACCGGCGGCAAGACCGTCCGATTCCGGGTTCTGGGCCTGACCGCGACCTCCACAGTTCTGAGCATCAGTTCCACCTAGTTTCGTTACGTTGGGTGTGACGTAACGTAAACCAAACGGAAGCAAGATCGCCCGAGGTGTCACCGCCGATAATGTTCCCTTATCGGCGGTGACCACCTGCGGCGATCCACCCTCGTCTTTTCGTGTTGTGTTGCGTGTGTTGACGAAACGAAACACGGTATGTGGGCTAGGTTTTCCGTGTGACGACCGCAGAGCCCGCTCAGCGCCCCGCCGGGGAGTGCAACTACCCGGGCTGTACCCGCCCGGCCTTCCGCGGAGGCGGCCCCGGCCGTCCTTCGGAGTACTGCGACCTGGCAGAACACACCCGCTGGAGGGCCTGGAAGGAGCGTCAGCGCCTGCAACAGCAGGATGCGGACACCCCGGCCACATCCGTCACGGTGACGAAAACCCAGGGGCCGGTGACCGCCGCGAAGGCCCGCGCCGACGAGCTGCTGGTGGAGTTCCGGACGCTGGCCAAGCGCCTCGGTGAGAACCTGAACTCAGCGGTGGCCGAGCTGTCCACGCTGGCCGACCCGAGCGCGGCGGAAGCCCAGGTCCAGGCCGCGCAGGCCGAAGCCGCCCGCCGCATCGCCGAGGCGGAGGCCGCCACTGTCGCCGCACAGCAGCGCGCTCGCCAGGCGGAGAAGGACAAGCTCCTCGCCGATGAAGCCGCTGAGGACGCGGGCACGGAAGCGGAGCGGTTCGAGCGCGAGGCGACCGAGGCGCTCGCCGCCCGGGAGCACGCCGTCGCCGAGCTGGATGTGGTGCGCAGGAAGGCCGACGAGGACGTCCTGGCCGCGCGCAACGAAGCCGAAGTCGCCGTCGAAGCCGTCCGCCGCGATGCGGCCGCGACCGTGGAGCAGGCCCGCGCCGACGCCGTCAACCAGGCAGAACAGGCACGCAGGCTGGCTTCCAAGGAGGTCGAGCAGATCCGCGCCGTCGCGGCGGAGCAGATCAAGGAGGCCCGCGCCGAGCAGGAGGAGATCCGTCAGCGGGCCGAGCGCGCCGAACGCGTGGCGGAGCGCTCCGAACAGGTCGCCGCCGACGCCCGCGCGGAGCTGGAGCGCGCCCGAGCCGAACTCCAGCAACAGCGCGAGGAGAACGCTGAAGCCCGCCGTCAGGCCGCTGCCGACATCACCGCCGAACGCGCCCGGGCGAGCGCGGCGATCGAGGACGCCCGCAAGGCCGCGACCGAGCGGATCACCGCGCTCGACGAGGCCCGAGCCCAGACCCTCGCTCGGGCGGAGCGCGCCGAGCAGCAGCTGGACGGGTTGATGGCTGAGGTGCGCGGACTCCGCGAACAGCAGCAGGCTCCCGCGAAGTAATCGTGCTCAGACAGCCGCCAAGTGTGCTCGTGCGGGCGAACATGGTGACTGAGATTGAGATGTCCGTCGCGTTGAGAGAAGCGGAATTTCGTGGCTCACGCCGACGGATTTCCGGCCGTTGAGCCGCTGACCTGGCTCGGAGCGTCCTCGATGGCAGAACGAAGGCACTTCCCGTTGCGTCAAGTAGCATTTTATGGCTACTCCGAGGGGTCCGTACGTTCGTATTCATGGAGTGGAGCTTTGTTTCGGCAGAAGACCTCGCAGCTGCTATGCGCGCTGGCGAGGTGACTTCGATCGAATTGACCGAAGAGGCAATCGCTCGGATCGAGCGGGACGACAAGACGATCAACGCGATCTGCGTGCCGGACTTCGACCGCGCCCGGGACGCCGCGCGCGAGGCCGACCAGGCACGGGCTCGTGGTGAGGACCGCCCGCTGCTGGGCATCCCGGTGACGGTCAAGGAGTCCTACAACATGGCTGGCCTGCCCACGACCTGGGGCGCGCCGGAACACCGGGACTTCGTGCCAGCCGAGGACGCGGTGCAGGTGTCGCGGATCAAGGCCGCCGGAGCGGTGGTGCTCGGCAAGACCAACGTGCCTCTGGGGCTGCAAGACATTCAGAGCTTCAACGAGGTCTACGGAACCACCAACAACCCGTGGGATCACGCTCGCACGGCGGGCGGATCCTCCGGCGGCTCGTCGGCGGCCCTGGCTGCTGGATTCGGCGCGCTGTCCATCGGCTCCGACATCGCCGGTTCGCTGCGCACTCCCGCGCACTTCTGCGGCGTGTACGCCCACAAGCCGACGCTCGGGCTGGCGGCCAGTCGCGGCATGGTCCGTCCGTCGGCGCCGGCCTTGCCGGTCGAGCTCGATCTCGCCGTTGTCGGCCCGATGGCGCGTACCGCCCGTGACCTCACGCTGCTGCTCGACGTGATGGCCGGGCCGGACCCGTTGACGTTCGGGGTGGCGCACAAGGTGACGCTGCCGCCCGCGCGCCACGAGCGGCTCAGCGACTTCCGGGTCCTGGTGCTCGACGAGCATCCGCTCATCCCGACCGGAGCCGCTGTGCGGGCGGGAGTGAACCGGGTGGCCGACGTGCTTGCTGATGGCGGTGCCCGCATCGAACGGCACAGTTCGCTGGTGCCAGACCTGACCGAAGCCGCGGCGGTCTACACGCAGTTGCACTTCGCGGGCGCCGCCGCCGGATATCCCGCCGAAGCCTACGAAGAGCTGCGGAGCGTCGCCGCCGGACTGAGCGCGGACGACCAGAGTCTTGACGCGGCGCGGCTCCGCGCCATGGGAACCAGTCACCGTGACTGGATCACGGCGAACAGCTGTCGCGAACTGCACCGCCAAGGCTGGCGGCAGCTCTTCGCCGAGTTCGACGTTGTGCTCTGCCCGATCACGCCGACTCCCGCGTTCCCGCACGACCACAACGACGACGTGTTCGGGCGCCGGATCGACATCGACGGCGTGGAGTACCCGTACTTCGACCAGCTCGTCTGGGCCGGTGTGGCGACCATGCCGGGCCTGCCCGCCACCGCCATCCCCACGGGCCTGACGCCCGAGGGGCTGCCGGTGGGCGTGCAGCTCATCGGCCCGATGTTCGAGGACCGCACCCCGCTGCGGTTGGCCGAACTGCTGGAGCAGAAGATCGGTGGCTTCCACGCGCCCAATTAAGGACAGCATCTGACCGCAATGGGTGTCAGAGTGCTTTTGTGACCGTGATGACCAGCCGCGCGCTGAACCGCGCATCGCTCGCCCGACAGCTGCTCCTGGACCGCGCCGACGTGCCGGTGCTCGACGCGGTGTCCCACCTCGGGGGCCTGCAAGCGCAGGAGCCGCAGGAGCCGTTCATCGGTCTGTGGTCCCGGCTGCGCGACTTCGACCCGGCGGCGCTGGATGAGTTGCTGACCGGGCGGCAGGTCGTGCGCACGCACCTCATGCGTCGCACCGTGCACCTGGTGACCTCGGCGGACGTGCTGGCCTGGCGCTCGCGCCACGACGCGATGCTGAAGCAGAAGGTGCTCGGGGTCTACCGCCGCGAGCTCGACGGAGTTGATCTCGCCGAGCTCGCGGCGGCCGGGCGCGCGGTGCTGGCCGACGGGGAGGGGCGTTCGATGAGCGACCTCGCACGGGCTGTGGAGGAGCGTTGGCCGGAGGCGGGTGTGCGTGCGCTCGGAGAGATGCTGGTCGCGGCGCTCATCCCGACGGCGCAGATGCCGCCGCGAGGGTTGTGGCGGACGAAGGGCGGAGTGCGCAACACCCCGCTCGACTCCTGGCTGGGCCGTGAGGTCGACGCACTCGCCCCCGAGGGCACCGATCCGGTCGGAGCGGAGCTGGTGCGCCGCTACCTCGCCGCGTACGGGCCCGCCACCACGGCTGACCTGCGGGCTTGGAGCGGTGTGGCCGGGTTGCCCGGCGCGGTGAAGGCGGTTCGGGACGAGCTGATCAGTTTCCGCGACGAGCGTGGCCGCGAGCTGCTGGACCTGCCCGACGCGCCGCGCCCCGACGAGGACACCCCCGCTCCGGTGCGGTTCCTCCCGGCCTTCGACAACGCACTGCTGGGCTACGACGACCGCACGCGCATCGTCGATGACGAGCACCGCAACCTGTCGATCGCGGGTGAGCGCGTCGTGCTGGTCGACGGGCGGGTGTCGGCGACGTGGACCGTCGACGAGGACGAGGTGATCGTCTTCCCGCTGCGCGACCTCACCCGCGCGGAGCGCACGGACGTGGTCGAAGAGGGCCGCGAAACCGCGTCGTTCCTGTCGGACAAGGCGAGCAACAGCGCGCGCATCGCTGGCTAGCGCCTGTCCTGTAAGTGGTTGCGCCGCGCATCCCGGTCACGGTGCCAGCGGGGGTTGGGCGGTCTTCAAGACCACCAAACCTCTCTGTTGATCATCGTTAACCGCCGCAAACTCTGCGGTCTTGCGGGGTTTGCTGTCGTTGGAGACGGTTGTGGTGGGGGTTGGGTGGTCTTGAAGACCGGCGAACCTGGTGACCTGCAAGAGAGGGCCTAGGCTGCCGCTCGTGGACACGCGCCTGTGGGTTGAGCGGAGCCTTCCGCCTGGGGATCGCATCCGCTCGACCACGGTGCTGCGCGGTGGCTGGACCTCGCGCATGTCGCGCCTGGAGATCGACGGCCGGGCGGGCCCGTACTCGGTGGTGCTGCGGTCTTTCGTGAAGGAGTTCTACGTCCAGCACGCGCTCGGGCTGCTCACTCGCGAAGCCGACGTGCTGCGTTTGCTCGCGGGCACTGGGATTCCGGCAGCGCGCCTGCTCGCCGTCGATGCGGCCGCCGAGCACTGCGAGCACCCGTCGTTGCTGATGTCGTTGCTACCAGGGCAGATTCGGCTCGACGAGGACGATGTCGATCGCAAGATCCCGCTCCTCGTTCGGCAGCTGCTCGCGATTCACCGGCTCTCTGTGCCGTCGCGACCGCGTGCTTATCAAGCGTGGACTGGGCCGGACCGCGTCCGAGTGCCGGAGAACACCACGCGCCCGGAGTTGTGGCGGCGCGCGGTGGAGCTGATCCGGCGCGAGCCGCCCGCGTTCGAAGCATGCTTCCTGCACCGCGACTTCCACCCCGGCAACGTGCTCTTCACCGGAGCGGGCGCTGACTTGACGATCTCCGGAGTCGTGGACTGGGTGGAGACCTCGTGGGGACCGGCCGACCTGGACGTGGCGCAGTGCTCCACGGCGATCGCGCTGCTGCACGGGGTGCCTGCCGGGATGCGTGTCGCCGAGGAGTACCGCGCCGCCGGAGGCGTGCTGAGAGCCGAGGAAGATCATCGGTACTGGCGGTTGCTGGACGCGTTGGCCTTCGCCCCGGACGCGGAGAAGGTCGCGGTGCCGTGGCGGGAGGTCGGGCGCGAGGACCTGACTCCCGCCGTGCTCGCCGAGCGCCTGGAGGACTACCTGGACTCGATCCTGGCCTGCTCGACCAGTTCCGCGTAGTACTCGGGATCGCCCTCGGCGAGGGTGACCGGCCGAGCGTCGCCGACGAACGCTCGCACCCGGTCAGCGACCTCCTCGGCCTTGCGCTGCTCCGCGTGGATGCCGAGCACGACCTCGCCGTCGTAGGCGGCCAGGCTCCACGGCACGTCGCACGGCCCGTCGTGCTCCTCGACCGGGCACAGCAGCCGCGCGACCGCGTCGGTGTCGTCGGGCGCACCGGGAAAGCGGATCTCGTGGATCATGAGTCCAAAGTAGTGTCGAGAGCCGCGCGTCGGTGTCCCAGGAACTCACACCATGAGGCAGACGGTGGCCGCCGCGCACGCGAGCGCGCGCAGGGTGTTCCACCGCGTCCAGTTGGGCAGGTAGTGGTTCCAGACCTGCTCGTCGCCGGGCTCGGCCGCGTCGATGGCGTTGTTCAGCGGCACGTTGACGAACATGGTCAGCAGCAGGCTCGGCCCGACGTGCAGTACCGCGGCGGCGATCACCCACGGCGTGGGCGCGAGGATCGCCAGCGCGATGCTGCCGACCGGCGCTCCGAAGAACACCAGGAAGAAGGCGGGGTTGAGGATCGCGGCGTTGATCTCGCGCATCAACGCCATCCCCTGTGCCGCGGGGAGCCTGCGCAGGCCGGGCATGACGCTGGTGGAGAACGCGAAGTACACGCCTCCGAGCAGTCCGCCGGTGAGGATGACCAGGATCTGCAGGGTGGTGATCACGTTGCCCTCCGGGAGGTCTCGACCAGCTCCCCGGCGAAGTCCTCGAACGTCGTCGGAGTGCTGCTCTCGGCTGTCCTGCCGCCGAGCGAGACGACCCGGCCCTCGTTGAACGCCTTCGTCATCGCCACGTGCTGGCTGGCGACATTCTGCGAGAACCCGATCTCGGTCAGAGCCTGCGTCATAGCCTCGTAACCGAACTGCACGTATGGCAGTTCTGTGCGGCCCAGCGCGGCGCCGAGCACGGAGGTGACCTCGCGGTAGGTCAGGTCGCGCTGTCCGAGCAGCTCGCGGACGACGATCCCGCTCCAGTCCCGCGCGGCAAGCGCACGGGCCGCGACCTCGGAGATGTCGCGTGCGGCGATCATCGGGATGCTGACGTCCGGGGCGACGGAGTCCCCGTAGACGCCCTCGGCCTCGATCATGCCCAGCGCGGGGTGGAAGCTCTCGAAGAACATGCCCGGTCGCAGCAGCAGGACGTTGGCGCCGGGCAGGGCGGCCCACCGCTGCTCCTGGTCGTGGAGGCTGCTCAGGAAACCGGTTCCGGACGGCAGTTCCGCGCCGAGGGAGCTGAGCGCGACGACGTGCCGGACGCCGGCGGCGCGCACGGCCTTGACGACGGCGGAGCCGATGACTCCGACCTCGGCGTGGTAGTCCTGCCAGGTCACGTCGACGGGCAGCAGCGTGTAGACGGCGGCGGAGCCGCGGAAGGCCTCGGTGAGGAAGCCGGGGTCGGTGGCCTCTCCCGCGACGGTCTCGGCCCCGGCGACCGCGAGCTCGGCGAGCTTGGCCCGGGAGCGGCCCAGCGCGCGGACGCGATGTCCGGCGGCGAGCAGGCGCTTGGTGATCTCGGAGCCGGTGTTGCCGGTGGCTCCCATGACGGTGATGAGCTCGTTGTTCTGCATGTCATCCAGCTTGCAGGCCTCGATGTGGATTATCTATGACCATGTGTCGCTGTTTCATGCTCGATCGTCCAGCTTGACTGGACTGTGCACACTGGTGGCATGAAGCTCGACGCCGAGTTCGACCCGCTCGCCGAGGCGCTGCACGCGCTGCGGATGACCGGGGTCTTCTACTGCCGCTCCGAGTTCACCGCGCCGTGGGGCGTCACGCTGCCGCCGGTGACGGACTGCCTGTGGTTCCACGTCGTGACGGCGGGCCGCTGCGTCCTGGAGGTCGAGGGGGCCGAGCCGCGCACGCTGCTTCCCGGCGACCTCGTGCTGGTCCCGCACGGCCGGGGCCACGTGCTGCGCGGCACGCCCGGCGCTGCGGTGCCCGCGATCGAGGGGATCGCGCACAACTACGTCAGCGACCGCTATGCGATCTTGCAGTACGGCGGGGGCGGCGCGGAGACGGTCCTGGTGTGCGGGGCGGTGCGCTTCGACCACCCGACGGCCCGCTACCTGGTGGACCTGCTGCCGAAGATCATCCACGTCGAGCCCGCGGGCGCGCCGCAGGCGGAGTGGATGCAGAGCACGCTCCGGTTGATCGCGGCGGAGGCGGCGACGCTGCGCCCCGGCGGAGAAGCGGTGATCACGCGGCTCTCGGACATCCTTGTGGTGCAAGGGGTCCGGTCCTGGTTGGAGAACGATCCGTCGGCGCGCACGGGCTGGTTGGGGGCGTTGCGGGACTCCCAGATCGGGCGCGCGCTGACGATGGTCCACCGCGAGCCGGAGCGCGAGTGGACGGTGGCCTCGCTCGCCTCGGAGCTGGCGATGTCGCGTTCGGCGTTCGCGGCGCGGTTCACCGACCTGGTCGGAGAACCGGCGATGCAGTACGTGACGCGGTGGCGGATGCTCGTGGCGCTGGACGTGCTGCGCACCGAAGGCGCTTCGGTCGCCGCGCTCGCCGGGCGACTGGGCTACCAGTCGGAGGCGGCGTTCAGCCGGGCTTTCAAGCGGATCGTCGGGGTGTCGCCGGGTTCGGTGAAGCGCGTCAGTCCCGCCCTTGCCACGTGGTGATGCAGGCTTCGTTGCCTTCGGGGTCGGCGAGCACCCAGAACGCGGGCGCTTCGCCGTCGTGGATCAGCGTGCCGCCGGCGTTCTTCGCCGCCGCCATGCGTGCCGCGGCTTCGTCGTGCGGGACGGCGATGTCGAAGTGGATGCGGTTGCGCTGCGGGCGGGGCTCGCTCATCTGCTGGAACCACACCGACGGTCCCTGGCCGAGCGGGTCGACGACGCCGTCTTCGGGGCCCGCGCCGGGCTCGTCGGTGTAGGCGAGGATCGCGCGCCAGAACGGCCTCACGCGGGCGATGTCCATGGCGTCGATGGCGAGTTCCACGACCTGTTCGGAGCGGCCCGGCGCGCCCAGGTCGACGAGCGTGGCGATGTGCTTGGCCTGCTCGATGTCGGCGGCGGTGACCCAGCCGTCGGTCTGGAGGGTCAGCGCGACACGCTCGCGGCGCAGGTCCAGCGCGAGGCCGTCACCGGTGGGGGACAGGCGCTTCGCGACCTCGGCGGCTTCGGTCAGCGAGGTCACGGCGACCGAGGCGCGCAGTGAACCGAGCACGAACCGCCACCGCGTGCCGGCCACCGCCGCGGAGATGTGAGCCCTGCTCAAGCGGTTGGCGTTCATCGCGTCAGGCTACGCTGCGATCATGGTGGACTGGGTGCGACTTCGGCTGGACGTCGACGCTTTCGAGGACGCGGAGTTCGTGCCGTACTGGGAGAAGGCGCGCGCTTCCGGCATCGAGTTCACCACGATGCGCGACACGCCTGAGCAGCGCCGCGCGCTCTACGAGCTGAACAAGACGTGCTCGGCCGACATCCCCGAGCGTGGCGAGTTCTTCAGCTACGAGGAGTACGTGGCTCGCCGCATCGAAGCCCCTGGCGTGACCATGGACGGCATCGTGCTGGCGGTGCGCGACGGCGCGTGGGTGGGGATGACGCTGACCTCGTTGCACCCGGCCAAGGACACGGCCTTCACGGAGATGACCGGTGTGCTCGCGCCGGAGCGCGGACGTGGATTGTCGTTGGCGCTCAAGCTGTTGGCGATCCGCTACGTGCGCGAGTCGGGCTTCCGGTGGCTGCGGACCTTCCACCACCCGCTCAACGTTTCGGCCATCAAGATGAACCGGCGCCTGGGCTTCGTCGCCGACTAGGGTGCTCGCCGTGACCGAGCCTGATTTCCTGCGCGACACGCGGGTTTCCTACAACGCCATGGCCGCTTCCTACACCGAGCACTTCAAGTCCGGCATCGACGACATGCCGATCGACCGTGCCGTGCTCGCGGTCTTCGCGGAACTGGTGCGCCGCACCGGCAACGTCGACGCCGTCGATGTCGGTTCCGGCCCGGGCCACGTCACGGAGTACTTGAAGTCGTTGGGGCTCAACATCTTCGGCATCGACCTGTCCTCGGAGATGGTGGCGCTCGCGCGGGGGATGCGGCCGGGCGTGCGCTTCGAGGAAGGCTCGATGACCGCGTTGGAGCTGCCGGAGGGTTCTCTGGGCGGGGTGTGCGCGTGGTACTCCACGATCCACATCCCGGACGCTGAGCTGCCCGGCGTGCTCTCCGGCTTCCGCCGCGTTCTGGAGCCGGGCGGCTGGCTCGTGCTCGCCTTCCAGTCCGGCGACCACGTCCAGCACTACGACGAGGGCTTCGGCCACGCGCTGTCGCTGGACTTCTACCGCCGCGAGGCCGCACACGTCGCGGAGTTGCTGGGCGCGGCCGGTTTCGAGGTGTACACGCGCACCGAACGCGGCCCCAACCCGGACGAGAAGACCTCGCAGGCCTACCTCACCGCCCGCGCCGTCTAGGCCCTGTCCTGCAAGTCGTCAGGTTCGCCGGTCTTCAAGACCACCCAACCCCCGCACCAGCCGTCTCCAACGACAGCAAACCCCTGCAAGGCAGCAGGGTTTGCGGCGGTTAACGATGATCAACAGAGGGGTTTGCTGGTCTTGAAGACACCTCAACCCCCGCCAGGCACTCGAAACCTGTTGGCGGCCAGGAAGTCCAGCAGCGCGGTGGTGAGTTCGGCGGGGGCGTCCTCCTGCACGAGGTGCCCGGCGTCCGCGATGAGTTCGAAGCGGGCGCCGGGGATGAGCTCGGCCAGCTCGCGGCCCTTGGCGATCGGGATCCACGTGTCCTCCTCGCCCCAGCAGATGAGCACGGGGATGTCGATCTCCGGGTAGCGGGGCTGGACCTCGTCGGTGAAGCGCTGGTCGGACTGGGCGATCTGCCGGTAGAACGCGCCTTGGCCTGCCTCGCCGAGCCACGGCGCGACGAGCTGGTCGAGGACGTCGGGGTGCAGGCCCTTGGCGCTGGCTGAACTGACGTACTCGCGCACGAGGGCGCGGTGCAGCGCGGGCGGCAGCTGCTCGAAGACGGGGGCGTGCTGGCCGACGAGGCGGAAGAACGGCGAGCCCCACGGCGCGAGCGCGACCGGGTCGACGAGCGCGAGGGCTCGGTAGCGGGCGCCGTGCAGCAGGTGCGCGCGCAACGACACCGCTCCGCCGAAGTCGTGCGCCACCACCAAGGGCGACTCCAGGCCCCAGTGGTCGAGCAGCGACGCGAACACCTGGCCCTGCGCGGCGAGGGAAACGTCCTGGCCGTCGTACTGGGCGGAAGCTCCGTAGCCGGGCATGTCCCACAGGAACACCTCGTAGTGGCGCGCGAGGGACCGAGCCACCGCACGCCACACGTAGGAGGAGAACGGGGTGCCGTGGCACAGCACGACGGGCGGCTTCCCGGCGTCACCGAGCGTGCGCCACCGAACGTCGCCGAAGGTCTGCGTCATGCCCCGACGCTAACCCCAGTCGGGCTCCTTGGCGCCGGAGGCGATCGCGCAGACGATCTTGAAGCACTTCATCGCCTCGGTCATGTTCGGTGCGTCAAAGCCGACGCGCAGCACGTCGATCTGCTCCACCGTCGGGATCACGGCAGCGGCGGCGGCGAGGTGGGAGGCGTCGAAGGAGACCTCGATGCGGTGCGGAGCGGGGGCCTCGACCGCGACACGCCCGGCGCGGGCCATGGACTTCTCGGCGCCGTCGCGGATCAGCTCCCACGCGCGCGCCGGGGGCAGGCAGATCGCGGCGTAGCGGCTGACGCACTCCTTGACCGCGACGTGCTCGGCGTCGGGGACGTAGTCGGCGGCGTCGACGCAGCAGCGGTCGTCGCCGGTGATCATCAGCACCGGGACGCCGTGCTCGGCGGCGAGCGCGGCGTTGAGCCTGCCCTCGCTGGCGAGGACGCCGTCGAGGTGCACGGCGGTGACGCTGTTCTCCAAGTAGGTGTGCGCGAGGACGCCCTCCTGCCCGGCGGCGGCGTGGTAGCCCAGGAACACCACTCCGTCCACTCCGGAGTCCACGCCCTGCATCATCGACAGCGGCTTGTGCCGGCCGGTGAGCATGCGGGCGCGCACGTCCAGTTCCTCGATCAGCAGGTTGCGCTGCGAGCTGTGCGCCTCGTTCACGATCACCTCTGCCGCACCGCCCGCGTAGAGTCCCTCGACGCAGGCGTTGACGTCTCCGGTGAACACGGGGCGGAAGCGTTGCCATCCGGGGCTGCCTGGCGCAACGTCGCCACCGAAGGTGACCCCGGTGACGCCCTCCATGTCCGCTGAGATCAAGATCCGCACGGCGCCCACGTTACGTCTTGGCCGCCGTTTTAGGTACTCGTTGACTTCCACATCGCGTAAGTGGTTATTTTCTCGCACCCAGCGAGAAGGGTGAGGTGAACAATGTCGGCAGGTCGCCGGTTGGCAGGTTTTCTCAGCGCCTTGGTGTGCGGCGGTTTACTGGCGGCTCCCGTCGCCGTCCCCGCGCACGCCCAGCAGCAACAACAGCCTGGGCCGGTGCTGCGGGTGGGACTGCTGCAGAACATCGATTCGCTGAACCCGTTCCTCGCGGTGTTCCAGTCCTCGACCGAGCTCGGCCGGTTGATGTACGACTTCCTCAACGCCAACGCGGCGAAGGACAACTCGCCCGCGCCGGGTCTGGCTGAGAAGTGGGAGTCCTCCCCGGACAAGCTCACCTGGACCTACACCATTCGCTCAGGGGCGAAGTGGACCGACGGCACGCCGATCACGGCCAAGGACGTCGCGTTCACCTACAACCTGATGGTGACCAACGACGCGGCCGCCACCGCCAACGGCAGCTTCGTCAGCACGTTCAAGTCGGTCACCGCCAAGGACGAGCGGACGCTGGTCATCGAGACCAAGTCCCCGCAGGCGACCATGCTCTCCCTGGACGTGCCGATCGTTCCCGAGCACCTGTGGTCCAAGGTCTCCGACATCGGCAAGTTCGCCAACGACCAGATGCCGGTCGTCGGTTCCGGGCCCTTCATCCTGACCGAGCACAAGCCGGACCAGTTCATCCGGCTCAAGGCCAACAAGGACTACTGGCGCGGCGCCCCGAAGATCGACGAGCTCCAGTTCCTGTACTTCAAGAACAGCGACGCCGCGGTGCAGGCCCTGCGCAAGGGCGAGGTCGACCTGATCAACCGGCTGACCCCGACGCAGTACCAGGCGCTGGGCTCGGACGCGAACATCACGCTGAACAAGGCGCCGGGCCGCCGCTTCAGCGAGCTGCTGATCAACCCGGGCGCGGCCACCCGCGACAACGTGGCCATCGGTGACGGCAACGCCGCGCTCAAGGACGTGCGAGTGCGCAAGGCGATCAGCCAGGGCATCGACACCAAGGCGCTGGTCGAGCGCGTGCTCAAGGGCTTCGGCGAGCAGGGCAAGGGCATCATCCCGCCGGTGTTCTCCGACTTCCACTGGGAGCCCAAGGGCGCGGAGGTCAACACCTTCGACCCGGCAGCGGCGAACAAGGCGCTGGACGAGCTGGGCATGCGCAAGGGCGCGGACGGCGTGCGGATCAGCACCGACGGCAAGCCGCTGAAGCTGCGCCTGTACGCGCGCAACGACCGCCCGAACGACGTGACCTCGGGCGAGTTCATCAAGCAGTGGATGCTCGACATCGGCATCGCCGTGGACTTCACCACGATCTCCGGCAACCAGATGAACGAGCAGACCAACACCGGCAACTACGACCTGGCGTTCTCCGGCTGGGGCACCAACCCCGACCCGGACTACATCCTGTCGCTGAGCACCTGCTCGCAGCGCCCCGGCGCCGACGGCAAGGGCGGCACCACCGCCGCCTACATGTGCGACAAGACCTACGACGAGCTCTACGCCAAGCAGCTGGCCGAGTTCGACCCGGCCAAGCGCGCCGAGCTGGTCAAGCAGGCGCAGGCCCGCTACAACGAGGTCCGGCCGTCGCTGGTGCTCTACTACGAGAACGCGCTGGAGGCCTACCGCTCCGACAAGTTCTCCGGGTTCACCAAGCAGCCCGAGGGCAACGGCGTGATCCGCGAGCAGAACGGCGTGTGGGGCTACTACGGCGCGCAGCCCGTCGGCTCCTCGGGCTCCGGCGGCGGCTCCAACACCGGCGTGCTGATCGGTGTCGTGATCGCCGTGATCGTGCTCGGCGGTATCGCCATCGTCGTGATCTCCAAGCGCCGCAAGGTGTCCTCGGACGACCGGGAGTAAGTCTCGTGACTGACCTGCTCACCCCGGGTGAGCAGACGGAGCCGCCGGCCAGCACTGGCCGGCGGTCCTCGTCTGGCACCCTCCGCTTCGTCCTCGGCAAGCTCGGCGGCGCGGTCATCAGCGTCGCCTTCGTGGCGGGGCTGGGTTTCCTGCTCTTCCGCGTGCTGCCGGGTGATCCCGTCCTGACCATGACCCGAGGCCGTCCCACCACCCCTGAGGCGATCGCCGAGCTGCGCATCCGCTTCGGCCTCGACGACCCGCTGTGGAAGCAGTTCCTCGACTACGTCGGCGGGCTGCTGACCGGCGACTTCGGCACCTCCTACGCCTACAGCCGCCCGGTCGGCGAGATGATCCTGGAGCGCGTCGGCCCGACCCTGCTGCTGGTCGGGACGGGCACGATCCTCGCGGTCATCCTCGGCATGTGGATCGGCATCCGCGGCGCGTGGGAGCACGGCAGCCGCTTCGACCGCACCACCACCAGCCTCGCGCTGACCCTGTGGTCGGTGCCGACGTTCTGGCTGGGTCTGCTGCTGCTGATGCTGACCGGCAACCTGTTCCCCTCCGGCGGCATGGTCGACCCGAGCACGCCGAAGGAGTTCCTGCCGCAGCTGCTGGACACCGCCCACCACCTGGTGCTGCCGTGCATCACCTTCGTCGCGGTGGTCTACGCGCAGTACCAGCTGGTGATGCGCTCCTCGCTGCTGGAGGAGATGGGCGCGGACTACCTCAACACCGCCCGCGCCAAGGGCATGCGCGAGGACATGGTGCGCCGCAGGCACGCCGTGCCGAACGCGATGCTGCCCGCGATCACCCTGGTGTTCCTGCACCTCGGGCTCGTGGTGCAGGGCGCGATCACGGTGGAGACGGTGTTCTCCTGGCCGGGGCTGGGCCTGCTGCTCTACGAGGCGTTGAGCTACCCCGACCTGCCGCTGTTGCAGGGCGTGTTCACCGTCCTCGCCGGGAGCGTGGTGGCGATGAACGTGGTCGCCGACCTGCTCTACCGGGTGTTCGACCCCAGGGTGCGTGCCGTATGAGCGAGAAGCAGCAGACTCCGAGCCAGCTCGCGTGGGCGCGGCGCAAGGAGGCCGCCTCGCGGGCGTGGAAGCAGTTCCGCGTGCAGCGCAGCGGCCTGGCCGGGCTGATCGCGCTCGGGGTGATCGCGGCGCTGGCGATCCTGGCCCCGGTGCTGACCGACTCCGCCCAGCTCGACGTCACCAAGGTCAACGGCCCCTCTCTGGGCGCGCCGAGCGGGGACTACCTGCTGGGTACCGACGAGAACGGCCGTTCGGTGCTGCTGCTGACGTGGTGGGGCGCGCGCGTCTCGCTCACCGTCGGCCTGTCGGCTGCGCTGCTGTCGGTGGTCATCGGCACGGTGATCGGTGTGCTGTCGGCGCACTTCGGCGGCTGGGTGTCGGCGATCCTGATGCGCTTCACCGACTTCTTTCTGGTGCTGCCGTCGCTGGTGCTGGCGATCGCGCTGTCCACGGTCCTGGACCGGGGGCTGTTCACGATCATCCTGGCGATCGGGTTGACCTCGTGGCCGAGCACGGCGCGCCTGGTGCGGGCGCAGACCCTGTCGGTGGAGGCGCGCCCGTACATCGAGCGGGCGCGGGCGTTGGGCGGCGGGCACACGCACGTGATCACCAAGCACGTGCTGCCCTCGGTGCTGCCGCTGGTCTTCGCGAACACCACGCTCGCGGTGGCCAGCGCGATCATCGCCGAGTCCACGCTGTCCTTCCTCGGCCTGGGCGATCCGACGCAGGTCACGTGGGGATCGATGCTGAAGTCGGCGGCGAGCAACGGCGCGGTGACCACCGGCGCGTGGTGGTACCTGCTGCCGCCCGGCCTGGGCATTGTGGCCGTGGTGCTCGCCTTCACCCTGTGCGGAAGGGCTCTGGAGACCGTGCTCAACCCGAGGCTGCGAGGGGAGCGCTGATGTCGGCACTGCTGGAACTGCGCGACCTGACCATCGACTACCGCTCGCGCCGTGGCCTGGTGCCCGCCGTGCGCGGGGTCAACCTCACCCTGGAGGCCGGGCAGACGCTCGGCATGGCGGGCGAGTCCGGCTGCGGGAAGTCGACGCTGGCCATGTCCGTGCTGCGGTTGCTGCCGAAGACGGCGGTGATCGGCGGCGAGGTGCTGCTGGACGGCGAGGACGTGCGCACGATGTCCTTCGGGCGGCTGCGCGCCGTCCGCTGGGCGGGCGCGTCGGTGGTGTTCCAGGGCGCGATGCACGCGCTCAACCCGGTGCTGCGCATCGGTGACCAGCTCGCGGAGCCGATCACGCTGCACGGCGGGGCGGGTGCGAAGTCCAACTCGCCCGCCGACGTGCAGCGCGCGGTCGGTGAGCTGCTGGAGCGCGTCGGGCTGCCCCGGCGGCACGCGAAGGCCTACCCGCACGAGCTCTCCGGTGGGCAGAAGCAGCGCGTGATGATCGCGATGGCGCTGGCCTGCGGGCCGCGCCTGGTGATCGCCGACGAGCCGACCACCGCGCTGGACGTGATGGTGCAGGCGCAGGTGCTGAAGCTGCTGGGCGAGCTGGTCAGCGAGTCCGGGATCGGGTTGATGATGATCAGCCACGACCTGTCGGTGCTGGCCCAGACCTGTCAGCGGCTGGCGGTGATGTACGCGGGCCGGATGGTGGAGCTGGGGCCGAGCGCCCAGGTGATGCACCAGCCCGCGCACCCCTACAGCAAGGCGCTGGCGGCGGCGTTCCCGACGGTCGGCGATCCGGCGTCGCGGATGGCTCCGCAGGGCTTGCCGGGCGATCCACCCGATCCGACGAACCTGCCGGGCGGGTGCCCGTTCCACCCGCGCTGCCCTGTGTCCACTGTGGAGTGTGAGAGCACGGATGTGCTTCTGCGCCAAGCAGATCCGGAGCACCAGGCGGCGTGCGTGCGCGTCCCTGAGAACGTCACGGAGACTGCGGGGGAGCCGGTATGAGCGAGCTGATCAGGGCCGAGGACCTGTCGGTGCGGTTCAAGGCGCGCGGCGGTGCGACCGCGCGCGCGGTGGACGGTGTCGAGCTGACGGTGCGCAAGGGCGAGATCGTGGCGCTGGTCGGTGAGTCCGGCTGCGGCAAGACCTCGCTCGCGCGCTCGCTGCTGGGCCTGGTCCAGCCCGCGCAGGGCTCGATCCGGTTCGAGGGCGAGCCGCTGCCGACCACCTCGAAGGGCCTCAAGGCCTACCGCAGGCAGGCGCAGCTGGTGTTGCAGGACCCCACGGGCGCGCTCAACCCCCGGCACAGCGTCTACGAGGCGGTGGCCGAGGGGCTGCGCATCCACAAGGTGCCCGGTGATGAGCGCGAACTGGTCGCCGATGCCTTGTCGAGGGCAGGGCTGCGGCCGCCGGAGCGGTACTTCCTGGCGTTCCCGCACGAGCTCTCCGGCGGGCAGCGGCAGCGCGTGGTGATCGCGGGCGCGTTGGCGTTGCAGCCGAAGTTGCTCATCGCCGACGAGCCGGTCGCGTCACTGGACGCCTCAGTGCGCGGGGAGATCTTGGCTCTGCTGCTGAAGTTGCGGCAGGACCTGGGCCTCGCGGCGCTGGTGGTCACCCACGATCTGGGGCTGGCGTGGAACATCGCCGACCGGGTCGCGGTGATGTACCTGGGCAGGCTCGTGGAGGTCGGCCCGGTCGAGGAGGTCCTGACCGCGCCCAAGCACCCGTACACGCAGGCGTTGCTGTCGGTGCTCTCGGAAACGGAGGAGCCGATCGTGCTCTCCGGTGAGCCGCCGGACCCGACGCGCATCCCCGGCGGCTGCCGTTTCCACCCGCGCTGCCAGGTGGTGGCGGCCGGGCTGCCGGAGGAGATGGAGCGCCGCTGCCGCACGCAGGACGTCCCGATCCTCACCAGCGGCGAGCAGACCCAGGTCGCCTGCCACGTCGCAACCGCCCGGGCCACCACCGGGTAAGACGGTCTTCAAGACCACCGCACCCCCGCCCGCACGGTCGCCAACGACAGCAAACCCCCGCCTCAGCGCGGGGGTTTGCTCGGGAGTCGACGCTTCGCTCTTAGCGCCTGTCCTGTAAGTGGTTGCGCTGTGTGTTCCGGTCACGGTGTCGCTGGGGGTTGGGGTGTCTTCAAGACCCGCAAACCCCTCTGTTGATCATCGTTAACCGCCGTAAACCCTGCGGTGTTGCGGGGTTTGCTGTCGTTGAAGACGGCTGGGGCGGGGGTTGGGTGGTCTTGAAGACCTGCAAACCTGACGACATGCAGGACAGCTCTTAGTCGGGCAGATCGTATTCGGCGCTGACGGCCTTCCACGTGGCAGGGCAGGTGGCAGTCGCTTGGTGGCCCTGCAGTGTCCAGAGGCTGAAGAAGTTCTGCCAGTTGCCGCGAGTCGATTCGCATCGGACACCCACGCGGAATGCGATGCCGTAACACGTACCGTGGGCCCTGTCACTGAGGACTGAGATCGAGTCGCAGCTCGCCATCTGCTGGACCGCGGCGCGCGTCCCAGCGCTGGTGTCAGCGGTGGCGACTCCAGTCCCCATGGTGGCCAGAGCTACGGCGACGGGCACGGCGGCCGCAGCGAACAGGGACTTCCTCATCGTGTTCTCCTCAATTCTCCGGTACGGCGCCCGAAAGTAACGGCGTCACTGTCACGGAGCGAAGAGGTTCAGTTCTGCGTGAAACTTTGACATTGATCGGCGATCGTTCGTCAATTACTTTCACGCCGCTGGCGGGCCGTGTGGAGTTTGCTGCCGGTGAGCAGGCCGATGAGGCACAGCGCGGTGAGCGGCAGGCCGATCATGAAGACCATGCCCGCGCCGATGTTGGCGCCGATTCCTCCGGCGGTGAGCACGCGGCCGAAGAGGCCGAGCGCGGCGCCGAGCAGCAGTGCTCCGGCGAAGGGCAACCGCCACAGTCCCTTCGCGCGCACGAACACCGCCACGCCGACGATGACACCAGCGACGCCCAGCGCGACGTCGACGGCGGGGTGGTAGGCGGGCAGTTGGTAGTAGTAGTCCAGCCGTGTGTCCGGTGGCACCTGCGCGGACTGGTCGCCGACGGCCCACCACGTGATGAGCGCACCGGCTCCGACCAGCGCCACTTCCGACCACACGGGTGCTTTGGGTACCTGGGTAGTCATCGCTTCACCATCTCGTGCCTGGCGCGGCTCCGCCATCCGGGCAGCGCGCCGTGGTCGAATCCGCCGACGTTTCCGGAGAACAGGAGCAGCCGTGTACGACGACACCTTCCTCCCGTACGAGCTGTACGAGACCGATCCGGCCGAGGTCGTGGAGCAGGTGTCGAAGTACGGCGTGGCGGTGCTGGTCGAGCAGGTCAACGGCAACGACAGGCGGCCGCTGTTCCGGGAGGCCAGAAACCTGACGCACGAGCACGGCGACCGCGTGGTGCTGCGCCAGGACGACGACGGCGCCGAGGGCGTGACCTTGAAGTGGGCCTTCGGCCAGCCGTGGATGCGCACGGTCGCGGAGGCGTTCTTCGGCACGGAACCGTTCGTGTTCAACCCGGAGATCACGCTCATCACCGCCGAGCCGGGCAACCCGAACCCGGTGCCGCAGGTCGAAGAAGGCCCCGGACTGACGTTCCTGCTGTACGTGACGGGCGTGGACGCGGGCAACGGCGTGCTGCGCGCGATCCTGGGCTCGCACAGCGTGGGCAAGCGGCTGCCGTCGGCGGAACCGACCGATCGGCTGGTCAAGCTCAACGGCGAGATGGGCACCATCGTGGTGATCGACAACGACGTGACGTTGCGCAACGCGATCGTCCGCGAGTACCCGCGCATCACCGCCGCGGCGCGTTGCTACCGGGGCTGAGCCACGATCATCGGCAGCGAACGCGGGTGCGGGACCCCGGCGAAGACCTCGCGCACGCGATGACCGGGCACGGGGTCCAGGCGCCACCGTCGCAGGACGGTGGTGAGCACGATCGTCATCTCCGTGCGGGCGAAGGTGTCACCGATGCACTTGCGCGCGCCTTCACCGAACGGCAGGAAGGCCCCGGCCGGAGGCGGCGCGCGGTCGGGATCGAAGCGCTGCGGCTCGGGATACCACCGTGGGTCGCGGTGCAGCGCGTAGGGACTGATCACCAGTTCCGTTCCCGCAGGCAACTCTCGTCCAGCCAACTGCACCGGCACCAGGGCGCGTCGCATCACCAGCGGTACTGAGTGCAGGCGCAGCACTTCATCCAGCACGCGCTCGGCGCAGGGTGGCTCCTCCCGGACGCGCGCGGCGATCTCCGGGTGCTGGCCGAGGTGGTGGAAGGCCCAGCTCAGCGCGGCGGCTGAGGTCTCGGTCCCGGCGAGCAGGATGGTGATCAGCTCGTCGCGGACCTGGGCGTCGCTCATCGGCGTCGAGAGCAGCAGCGACAGCAGATCGCCCCGGTCGATGCCCCGGGCGTGGTAGTGGCTGATGATCTCCTCCAGCACTGCCCGCAGCCGCCGCGACGCGGTGTCGAAGTCGCGGTGCGCGCGGATGGGCACGCGGTCGAGCGCTTTTGGGGCGAGCGCCCGGATCGCGGTGTTGCGGGAGATCACCGGCAGGGAGCGGTGGATCTCGGCGATGGCGGCTTCGGTGGGCTCGGCGGAGAACATCGTCTCGGTGATCGCGCCGAGGGTCAGCTCGTGCATGGCCTTGTCCACCGCGACGGTCTGCCCGGCCTGCCAGGACTCGACGAGGGCGTGGGCCCGGCGGCGCACGACCTCGGCGTAGCCGGGCATGCGAGCGCGGTGGAAGGCGGGCTGCACCAGCCGCCGCTGGCGTTGGTGGGTTTCGCGGTCGGCGGTGACCAGGCCGGAGCCCAGCAGCGGCCGGACGCGGTCGAAGAGCCTGCCCTTGGTGTAGTCGCGCGCGTCGGTGACCAGGACCCGGTGGATCAGCTCCGGGCTGGTCAGCGCGTACACGGGCAGGGTGCCGACGTCGACGCGCACGAGGTCGCCGCGCCGGCTCAGCGAAGCCAGGAACGCGAAGGGCCCGCGCGCCATGGCGGGCAGGTGGCCGAGCAGCGGCCAGCTGATCACCGACCCCACCACCCTTCGACCAGGGGGTGCCGACACCCTAGAGCAGGGGGAGCAGCACCCGGAACGTCGCGCCGCCGCCCGGGGTGGGCACGTGCTCGACGGTGCCGTCGTGGGTGTCCACGATCGCGGCCACGATCGACAGGCCCAGCCCGGAGCCGCCGGTGCTGCGGGTGCGCGAGGGATCACCCCGGTAGAAGCGTTCGAAGGCGTGTTCGACCTGGTCAGCGGTGAGGCCGGGGCCGTGGTCGATGACCTCCAGCAGCCCGTGCGCCCCGTCCGGCGACACCCCGGCGCGCACCGTCACCGGTGTGCCGGGCGGGGTGTGCGCGAAGGCGTTGCCCAGCAGGTTCGCCGCGACCTGGTGCAGCCGCTGCTCATCACCCAGCACCAGCGGCGGTGCGACGTCGTCGCCGGAGTCCTCGGGCAGGATCACCAGGCTGACCGGGCGTTCGGGGTCCAGCGCGCGCACCGACTCGACGGCCTCGGCCGCGACCGGGATGAGGTCCACGGGCTGGCGGTCCGCCGGCCGCTCCTCGTCCAGGCGCGCCAGCAGCAGCAGGTCGTCCACGAGCACGCTCATCCGCCGCGACTCCGCCTCCACCCGGCTGAGCAGGTGCGTCACCTCCTCCGGCGTGACCGCGCCCTGCCGGTGCAGCTCCGCCAGCCCCCTGATCCCGGCCAGCGGCGTGCGCAGCTCGTGGGAGGCGTCGGCAACGAAGCGCCGCAACCGGGCTTCGGACTCCGCGCGCTGCTGGAAGGCCCCGTCGATCTGGGTGAGCATCGTGTTCAGCGTCATCGCCAGGCGCCCGATCTCCGTGCCCGGCCCGCTGCGCACGGGGACACGTCGGGAGAGGTCGCCGCGCGCGATGATCGACTCCGCCGTCCCCTCGACGTCTTCCAGGGGTTTCAGCCCGACGCGCACGGCGGCGATGCCGAGCGTGGTGAGCACGATCAGCACCACGATCGCCACGCCGAGCTCGATCAGCGCGAGGCTGCCCTGGGTCTCGGCGCGGCTGGTGGTGTCGAAGGCGACGACCGCGACGCCCCGGTCACCGGCCATCACGCGAACGCTGACGCGGTAGCCCTGGTGCCGTTCTCCGCCGAGCGCTTGGACGTCGAAGGACTGCCCGCCGCGCGCCCGCGCGGACTCCAGGTCCAGCGACGGCAGCTCGGGCAGCGTGCGCGGGCGCTCGTCGGCGGCGAAACGCCTGCCCAGCGACCCGTCGGGCCTGCGGTACTCGATCACGTACTCGTGCGGGATGCCCTCGACGCGCACGGCGTTGGGCGGCGGGTTGAAAGGGTCGTTGGTCTCTTCGAGGTGGGTGAGCGCCTCGTGCACGACCTTGAGCTGTTCGTCGATGCGCGCGGTGAGGTAGGTGCCGAGCAGGCTCGCCGCCGCGGCCGCCGCGATGAGCAGCCCGAACCCGGACACCACCAGGGTGCCGATGAGCAGCCGCGCGCGCAGGGAGAGCCTGCGCAGCCGGGTCGTGGTGCGGTTGAGCAGCTTCACGTCTGCGGCAGCCTCAGGCTGTAGCCGAAGCCGCGCAGGGTGTGGATCAGCGACGGCTCGACGATGTCGACCTTGCGGCGCAGCAGGCTGATGTAGGACTCCACGATCCGCGCGTCCCCGGTGAAGTCGTAGCGCCACACGTGGTCCAGGATCTGCGCCTTGTTGACCACCTTGCCCGCGTTGAGCAGCAGGTAGTGCAGCAGCTTGTACTCGGTGGGGGAGAGCTTCACGATCCGCCCGGCCCTGCGCACGTCGCAGGTCTCCTCGTCCAGCTCCAGGTCGGCGAAGCGCAGCACCGGGCGCGGCGGGTCGGCCTCGTCCTCGCCGCCGACCCGCCGCAGCACCACCCGGATGCGGGCGACGACCTCCTCCAGGCTGAACGGCTTGGTGACGTAGTCGTCGCCGCCGATGGTCAGCCCGGTGATCTTGTCGTCGGTGGTGTCGCGGGCGGTCAGGAAGATCACCGGAGCCCGCACCCCGCGCGAGCGGAGGAGCCGGGTGACCTCGAAGCCGTCCAGGTCGGGCAGCATCACGTCCAGCACCAGCAGTTCGGGCTGGAACTCCGAGGCCACCGCGAGCGCCTCGGTACCGGAGGCAGCGGTGCGGACGTCGAAGCCGACGAAGCGCAGGCTGGTGCTCAGCAGCGCGGTGATCGTCGGCTCGTCGTCGACGACGAGCAGCCGCGTCTTCTCCTGGGCGCTCACCCCGCCGGTCTCCTCCCGTGTCGCGTGTGGGCGAAGCTTGGCGCACGAGCCTGCAAGCAGCCTGACCGGATCCTGAATATCACCTCAAAGCGCGGCGCTCAGTAGCACTGGAACTCCACGGCGGTGGGCCGGTCGGGGCAGGTGGGGCACACGAAGAGGTAGAGGTTGCCGACGTCGCCGAGCATCAGGTCCATTCCTCTGGGCGCGCTGTTGGTGACGGGGACGAGTTCCTCCGAGACCGTCACCGACCCGGGTGCCACGCCGTGGCCGAACAGGGAGAACCCGGCGGCGTCGAACTCCTCGTCCTTCCCGATCCAGGTGTTGCCGGTGGAGCCGTTGGTCAAGGTGAAGCGCACCTCCCGCTGGAACTCCAGCTCCGCGGCCGTCTCCTGCGCCATCCACACACCGACGTCGCCGTGCTCAGCGGAAGCCACGGTCAGCAGGAGATCCATCCGGTGCCCCTCGGAGCATTCCGGCTGAGCGATGTCCTGAATCCAATAACCCCATCCGCCGACCTTCGTTCCGGGAGCGGCGGACAAGTGCGGGCCGTACCTCCACTTCTGCCCCTGCTCCCATTCGGCGATCCGATCGCGCAGTTCCGCTGAGGCCAACTCGTCGCTGTCGGGGAACTCCACCACCCGTTCCGGCGCGATCCGGCAAGCCCGGGGAAGGCAACCAGGCTCGCTGTCCTCATCGGGTTCCAGTGCCGTGGCCAGCGCCTTTACCGTCGAGCTGTCCCGCCACCACACCTGGGGTCGTGGCGCGTAGTGAGGCTCGTGGTCGACCGGACACCACAGCACCTGGCACACGTCGGTGCCCTCGGGGAAAGGCAGTTCCGGAATGTCGCGCGCGTAGAACTGGGCGATCGCCACCATCGGCAACGAAGCGGCCGGATCGTCGGCGAACTCCACGCGCCGCACTTCCCGGATACTCGCCTGCACCTTGTCGAGCTCGCGATAGAAGGGCGCCATGTCGCCTTGGGTTCCCACTCCGACGAGGGCGTTCATCTCGTCGTGGAGCGCGTTCTTGCGCACCTCCAGCACCCGCCCTTCCGCGCTGGTCAACGGGCGGGGGTCGTCGTGGTCGATCGTGCACACCGGCCACGGCTCCTCGGCGGGCCACAGCAGCGGCCCGCCCAGCGACGACTCGTGCGCGGTCGTCGTGCCCTCACGGGGATGCAGGCGAACCGCAGTGCGGGCCAGCTCTGCCAGTTCAGGGAACAGCGCTGCGACGTCGACCGGCTTGTCCGGCGTGGTGAAACCCATGCGCGCATCCTGCCCGGCTGGTCTGACAGTGCCCTCACAGCGGCCGTCATACCGGCCGTCATAGCGGTCGTGACGCAGGTCGCGACGATTTTTCAGCGGACTTCCAGGTTCGTTCGAGCTGTCCTTCGGGCTGGGGTGCTCAGCTGTTCTCCAGAGACCCCTGCCGCGAGGAGACGATCCCGAGATGTCAGCACTGGCCCGGCTCAGCCTCGCCAACCGCGGGCTCATCGCCCTGATCGCGATCGCGATCACCGGCTTCGGCGCGTGGGCCGTGCCCGCGCTCAAGCAGCAGATGCTGCCCGACCTGCAACTGCCCACGATCTCCGTGGTCGCGCCCTACCCGGGCTCCGCCCCGGCGATCGTGGAGTCCCAGGTGACCGTCCCGATCGAGCGCGCCGTCCGCTCCGTGCAGGGGGTGACCGAGACGACCGCGTTCTCCCGCTCCGGCTCGGCGACCGTGCAGATCACCTTCGACTACGGCACCGCCGTCTCCTCCATCACCGGCGAGGTCGAGCGCGCGATCAGCCGCATCTCCGCGCAGCTGCCGGAGAACGTCACCCCGCGCGTGGTCGCGGGCACCACCAGCGACCTGCCCGTGGTGCAACTGGCCGCCAGCGGCGGCTCCGACGAACAAGCGCTGGCCAAGGCGCTGCGGCAGAACGTCCTGCCCGAGCTCCAGGGCATCGAGGGCGTCCGCGAGGCCGCGCTGACCGGCGCCCGCGACCCGCAGATCACCATCACCCCGGACACCGCGAAGATGCTGCGCGCCGGGATGAGCTCGCTGTCGGTGAGCAACGCGCTCAAGGCCAACGGCATCGCCATCCCCGGCGGCACCCTCACCGACGACGGCAAGTCCTCCTCGGTCTCCGTCGGCGGCGCCTTCTCCTCCGTCGAGGACCTCAAGAACCTGCCGCTGAGCTCCACCACCCGCCCCGGCACGCCCGTCAAGCTCAGCGACGTCGCCACCGTCGAGCAGGGCCTCGCCGAAGCCAGCACGCTGACCAGGACCAACGGGCGCCCCAGCCTCGGCGTCGGCGTCACCGCCGGCCCCGACGGCAACGCCGTGGCGATCTCGCACGCCGTCAACGACAAGCTGCCGCAGCTGCGCACCGCACTCGGCCAGGGCGCCGCGCTGACCGTGGTCTTCGACCAGGCCCCCTTCGTCGAGCGCTCCATCGAGGGCCTCACCACCGAAGGCCTGCTCGGCCTCGTCTTCGCCGTCCTGGTGATCCTGGTCTTCCTGTTCTCCGTGCGCTCCACCCTGGTCACCGCCGTCTCCATCCCGCTGTCGGTGCTCATCGCGCTGATCGCGCTGTGGCTGGGGGAGTACTCGCTGAACATGCTGACCCTCGGCGCGCTCACGATCGCGGTGGGCCGAGTGGTCGACGACTCCATCGTCGTGCTGGAGAACGTCAAACGGCACCTCGGCTACGGCGAACCCAAGGGCGTGGCGATCACCACCGCCGTCCGCGAGGTGGCGGGCGCGGTGACCTCCTCCACGATCACCACGGTCGCGGTGTTCCTGCCGATCGCCGTGGTCGGCGGCATGGTCGGCCAGCTCTTCGCACCCTTCGCCCTCACCGTCACCGTGGCGCTGCTGGCCTCACTGGTGGTGTCGCTGACCATCGTGCCGGTGCTGGCGTACTGGTTCCTCAAGCCCTCCACCGCCGACCGCGAGGAAGCCGAGGAGAAGGAGCGCAACGGCTTCCTCCAGCGCAGCTACGTCCCGGTGCTGAGGTGGTCGGTCACCCACCGCGCCACCGTCCTGCTCGTCGCGCTCGGCATCTTCCTCGGCACGCTCGCCCTGGTGCCGCAGCTCAAGACCAACTTCATCGGCGGCGACGGCCAGAACACCCTCTCGATCAAGCAGGAGATGCCCGTCGGCACCAGCCTGGCCACCACCGACGCCGCGGCGAAGAAGATCGAGAACGTGCTGGGCAAGGTCAAGGGCGTGCAGTCCTACCAGGCCACCATCGGCGGCGGGGGCGGCTTCCCCGGGCTCGGCGGACCGGCGGGCGGCGCGACCACCGCGTCGTTCTCGGTCACCACCGACGTGGAAGCCGACCAGGCCGCGATCGAGAGGGACCTGCGCAACCGCGTCACCGCGTTGGTGGAGGTCGGCAAGGTCAGCGTCCAGGCCGCAGGCGGCGGCTTCGACGGCTCCAAGCTGGAGGTCCTCGTCCAAGGCCCCGACGACGCCGCGCTGGCCAAGGCCACCGACGACGTCCGCCGCACGGTCGCCGAGACCCCGGGCACCACGGACGTGGCGAGCAACCTCACCGCCGACGCCCCGCTGGTCGACGTGAAGGTCGACCGCCAGGCCGCCGCGCGCGCCGGGCTCACCGAAGCCGCCGTCGGCCAGGTCGTCGGCGAGGCACTGCGCGGCACCACGCTGAGCAAGGTCGTGGTCAACGGCACCGAGCAGGAGGTCGTGCTGCGCGGCTCCGGCACCCCGTCCAGCGTGGACAGCCTCAAGGCGATGCAGGTGCCGACCCTGGCAGGCCCGGTGCGCCTGGACAGCATCGCCGAGGTGCGGACCTCGACCGGGCCGACGCAGCTGACCAGGACCGACGGCGCGCGCAGCGCCACCGTGACCGCCGCGGCCACCGGCTCCGACCTCGGCGCCACCAGCGCGGAGCTGTCCAAGCGGTTGCAGGCGCTCAAGCTGCCCGCGGGCGCCTCCTACGAGATCGGCGGCGCGACCTCGCAGCAGCAGGACGCCTTCGCCGACCTCGGCGTGGCCCTGGTCGCCGCGATCGTGCTGGTGTTCCTGGTGATGGTGGCGACCTTCCACAGCCTGGTGCAGCCGCTGATCCTGCTGGTCTCGGTGCCCTTCGCCGCGACCGGCGCGCTCGGGCTGCTGCTGGTCACCGGCACCCCGCTCGGCGTTCCCGCGCTGATCGGCCTGTTGATGCTGGTCGGGATCGTGGTGACCAACGCGATCGTGCTGATCGACCTGATCAACCACTACCGCGCCGAGGGCATGGGGGCCACGGAGGCGATCGTGGAGGGCGGGCGGCACCGGCTGCGCCCGATCCTGATGACCGCGCTGGCCACGATCGGCGCGCTGACGCCGATGGCGCTCGGGCTGACCGGCGGCGGGGGGTTCATCTCGCAGCCGCTGGCCGTGGTGGTGATCGGCGGCCTGGTCAGCTCGACGCTGCTGACGCTGGTGGTGGTGCCCGTGCTCTACGCGGTGGTCGACAGGCTGACCGGTCGCCGGCACGAGGAGATCGACCCGCTCGCCTCGCCGATGCCCAAGCACGCCCGCGTCTGATCCGGCGCACAGCGGCCCCCGCCCGGAATGGGTGGGGGCCGCTGTACGTGCAGCTCAAGTCACTTGCACAACCACCCGGTTGACAACGTCGGCGCCCGCTCGTACAGTCTTGCTCAACCAAATGGTTGCAAACGAGCTGGAGGTGACCCGATGACCGCGCCCCAACCGGACGACAGGCTCAACCGGGTCTTCGCGGCACTGTCGGACCCCATCCGCCGCGACATCGTCGCCCGGCTCTCCCTCGCCGACGCGACCGTGGGCGAGCTGGCCGAACCGTACGAGGTCTCCACCCAGGCGGTCTCCAAGCACCTCAAGGTCCTGGAGGACGCCGGACTGGTCAGCCGCAGCCGCGACGCCCAGAAACGGCCGTGCCACCTCGAAGCGGAGGTGTTCGACCTCATGACCAAGTGGATCGAGCGCTACCGCCGCCAGGCCGAAGAGCGGTTCACCCGCCTCGACGCCCTCCTGGCGGCCATGGACGACACCGACACCCAGGACACACGCGAAGAAGGAGCAGCGTCATGACGACCACGACCCGCAACGAGACCACCATCGAGGCCGACCCCGACCTGCCCACCATCCGCATCACCCGCGAGTTCGACGCCCCCGCCGCCAAGGTCTTCCGCGCCTACACCGACCCCGAGCTCTACGCCAAGTGGATCGGCCCCCGCAGCGTCACCACCGAGATCCAGGACTGGAACGCCAGCACCGGCGGCAACTACCGCTTCACCAACTCCCGCAACGGCGAGGTCCTAGCCTCCTTCTACGGCTCCTTCCACGAGGTCCGCGACGGCGAACGCCTCGTCCAGACCTTCACCTACGACGGCTACCCCGACGGCGTCAGCCTGGAGACCATGACCTTCGAGGACCTCGGCGACGGCCGCAGCCGCGTCGTCGGCCTCTCCGTCGTCGACACCATGGAAGCCCGCGACGCCATGATCGCCAGCGGCATGGAGACCGGCGTCGTCGAGGGCTACCAGAAGCTCGACGAACTCCTCACCGACCTCTGAACCACCCACCGCGGTTCACCAGTCTTCAAGACCCGCGAACCCCCGCCCGCACGGTCTCCAACGACGGCAAACCCGCACCGCCCTAGAGACGACGACGCAGCTCCCGCCGCACCAACGTGCCCGCGAAGGTGCGGGGGAGAGCGTCGACCACCTCGAACCGATCCGGCACCACCACACCACGACCCCGCACGAACGAACCCAACTCCTCCACACCAGGGGAGCGCCCCACCACGAACGCGCACACCTCACCCTCCGGCGACGCCACCACTGCTGCCTCCACGACCGACGGGTGCTCCGCCAACGCCGACTCCACCTCCGACGGCACCACCCGCACCCCGTCCCGCACGATCACATCCCGCACGCGGTCGACGTAGCGCAGGAACGGCCCGGCGAACTCGAACAGATCACCCGTCCGCAGAAACCCCAGCTCATCGAACGGATCATCACCGGTGCCCAACAGATAACCCGGAAACACCGTCGGACCCGCCACCCGCAGCTCACCCACACGCCCCGACTCGGTGATCTCCCGCTCCGACACCGGATCCACCAAACGCATCCGCAACGCCCCACGCGGGAACAACCGCGCCCGCGCCTCCGGATCAGCGACATCCGCCGCCGTGCTGAACAGCACCGTGCCCTCGCACGAGCCGAAAAAACTCACCACCGGCACACCACGCCGCTCCTGCCACTCCCGCACCACAGCGGGGGACAGCGACCCCGAACCCACCACCGCCCGCAACGACGGCAACTCCCGCCGCACCAACGACGCCACCAACGCGGGCGGCAACACCGCGCACGTCACGTGCTCCACCGAGACCTGACGCACCAGATCGACCGGCTGCCCCGCGACCAACCGACACCCCGACAACAACCACGGCAACACCGCCCCAGCGATCCCCGCCACGTTGACCAGCGGAAACGCACTCACGATCACATCGTCCGCCGTCAACGCCACCGCACCGGCACACGCGCGCGCAATCGCCAACCAGTCGTAGTGCGCCCGAGGAACCGCCTTCGGCGTGCCCTCCGTCCCCGACGTCCAACAGATCGACACACAGTGGTTCGGATCGGCCTCATACCCCGCACGCGCGACCGCCCGCTCCGCCCCATCCACACTCACCACCCGACGCGGCACCTTCGGCCCGAACGCCAGCACGGTCACCGCGTCACCACACGCCTGACGCGCCACCTCCGCGTGCCGCCGCCCACCGATCCGCGTCGCCGTCACCAACGTCCGCACACCCGCCAAAGGCAACAACGCCCGCAGCTCGTACTCCCGATACCGCACCGGCAACGGACACACCACGCCCCCCAAGCGCACCACCGCGAGGAACGTCGCCACCAGCTCCACACAGCCCGGCAACTGCACACCCACGATGTCGCCCGGCCCCACACCATTGCGCTGCAACAGCGCCGCCAGCCGGTCCACCTCCACGTGCAACCGCGCCCAGCTCCACCGGTGCGACGCGATCCCCGTCAGCTCCGCCTTCTCGGGGGAGTCCACCACCGCCAACGCACCCGGCCGCTCCCGCACCTGCCGACGGAACAACCCGTCCACCGTCTCCGGCCCCCACCAACCACGCGCGGTGAACTCCAGCACGCGGGAGAGCGGGTGCAACGCGGAGGCGGTCACAGGTCCTCCCTGGTCCAGCAGGGGATAAGGCCAGCGACGCTACGTCAGGACCGGTACCGCCCACACCCGCTCATCACATTCCGTTACCGGCAGGTAATTACTCCGCGCACAGACGACAGCCGTCGACGCACCCACGAACTACCCATTGCCCACCCCGCGCCAGATCGTGAAGAAGCAGTCGGGCTCATCAGCGAAACCAGGCAGCCCCCGCGCGCTCGATCCGCTCACGAGCACGCCGCTCCGACGAGCAGACGCCGAGGAGCTTCAGGTCATCGCCCTCCTCGTCGTCACAGGCCAGCTCACCGTCAGCGTCGACGTGATCGACCGAGTCGTCCAGGTTCCTGGCGTGCCGAACGTGCCAGAGCAGGAAGACCTCCACCGGAGACCCCTCAGCCCCGAACGGCGACAGCCTCAACCTCGACCAGCTGGTCGTTGTAACCGAGCGCCGCGACACCCAACAACGTGCTCGGCGCATCGTGATCACCGAACGCCGCGCGCACGACCTCCCACACCGCCACCAGATCCGCCTGTTCCGACGACCGCACGTACACCGTCGACTTCGCCACCTGCCCCAACGACGAACCCGCGGCCCGCAGCGCCACCTCCAGGTTCTCCATCACCTGCCGCGCCTGCCCCGCGAAATCGCCGACCGCGACCGTCTCGCCCGAAGCGTCCAACGGACACGCACCCGCCGTGAACACCACACCCCGCGCCACCGACGCGTACGCGTACTCGGCCACATCACTCAGCTTCACACCACGAACAAGCTCAACACCCATGCCACGATCCTGCCGCCGACAGCAACCGGATTACTCGCCGACCAACCCGTCAGCGAACTCCCGCAACACATCCAGGTGCCCCACGTGCCGAGCCGTCTCCTGCACCACGTGCGCCAAGATCCACCGCACCGTCCGGTCCCCACCGACCTCGCGCAACGCCAGATCATCCGGACCCAACCCAGCCAACGCCTCCTCCGAGCGCACCCACTCCGCCTGATACGCCGACAACACCGCCTCGGGAGTGTCAGCGGGGGAGAGCCGGAACTCCGCGCACTCGTCCTCCGAGTCCCACAACAACGGCACGTCCAACCCACCACCGACACGCGACAGCCAGAACCGCTCCACAGCGGTCAAATGCTTCACCACGCCCAACAAGCTCATCAACGGCGACGTCGGCCACGGCGTCGCCGCAGCCTGCTCCGGCGTCGCACCCACCACCTTGTTCACCGCAGTGGCGCGCAAGAACGCCAAGAACTCCCACTGCAACCGCAACTCGTCCGCAGCGAGCTCCTTCGGCCACGATCGGGCAACACCGTCGAGCCCCCACACCTCATTCGCCATTCCGCCGAGGCTAGACCCGCCTAGAGTCGCCGGTATGACAGAAGACCTGGCCGACCGGCTCGACCGCGTCGAGAGCGAGCTGGCCATCCAGCGGCTCGTGCACGAGTACTGCCACGGCGCCGACAAGCAGGACCTGCGCCGCTTCACCGCCATCTGGCACGAGGACGCCGTCTGGGCGCCCACACCCGGCCGCCGCCACGACGGACTCGACGCCATCCGCACCGGCATCAAGGCCGAATGGCAGAAGTACCAACAGATGCACCACTGGACCGCCAACCTCGTCATCACCCTCGACGGCGACCGCGCCAGCGGCGAGTCCGACGCCGAAGTCTCCGTCCAGTTCCCCGACGGCTCTTGGGTCCGCGGCGGCGGCACCTACCGCGACGTCTACACCCGCCGCAACGGCATCTGGCGCATCACCTACCGCGAGATCTCCACGTCCTTCGACATCGACCGCCTCCCGCCAGGCGCCAGTTCACCCGCCTGATCCGCGCTCGACGAGCCGTATTCGTTCACCGCCGTGGGCATCCCGCGCATTCGCGATCTCATCAAAGCTTTGTCCGCCGCTCAGGACAGTAACCACCGTTGCCAGTTTGGTGGATAATTACTGTTATCCACCACTTGCGGATGGGGTTTGGTCGATTTCCACTAATCCCGCTCGGGGAGAGGGAGAATCGTCCCTCAATTCGCTTGGGCGCACATGCGCGCTTCCATGTCGGCGCCCGGACACCATGCCCATATGCGTCACTGTGACGAAATGAGGGAAGGTGTCCGGACGCCGGTGGGCGAGCCCCTTGAGGCCCTCCGGGGCGTTGGCTGCCCCAGGGCCCCGCTGCGCGCCATGGCAGCGAGACAACCGGCGGCGTTCACGGCGCGACGGCGATGCGTCACAACAGCGGCGCACGTAGCGTCAGCGAGCTGCGAGCCCAGAAGAATCCTGGCTGCACCAAGCGTTCTGCGGCCCCTCTCGGACACCGTTCTCGCAGGTCGGCAAAACGCCGATAATCTACATTATGTCAACTAGGCGTTCCAGGGTCTCCCGTGGAGCCCAGATGGCACTCCCTCACCTCAATCCTTGAAGTACGCGTGGCGCTCGTTGTCCAGACAGCTTCTGCGGCTGCTCGCTGACATGAGACCCCGTGCACTGGCGACGGGGCGTTCCCGCCCGGTTGATGTGAGGGGGCCTCGTGATCGGAGCGTCATGCTGACGACGCCTGGCGGGAACCGCGTGCCTGTCCCCCGTGTTCAGCCGGGTGTGAACCGTGACCGGAACGAACCTGGACGCTGATCATGGTTCGGGATAGTCGGGGGTTCGGGGTACCACGACCGGTCGGAGGCGATCACCGTGGACGAGGTCGAGTACGTGGAGCGGGCGGGTGCGGTCGGGCGGGCGTTCAGCCCGGCGGCTCCGATCATGGACCGGGATCTGTTCGCCGGGCGGAAGTCGCAGTTGCGGACGTTGACGGGGGTGGCGGCGCAGCGGGGCCAGCACGCGTTGATCTACGGGGAGCGCGGGGTCGGGAAGACGTCGTTGGCCCGGGTGACGCAGAACCTGTTGCCGGACTCGGTGGTGGCGCCGTACTACGTGTGCAATTCCGAGGACAGCTTCAAGTCGATCTGGACGGGGGTGTTCGAGCAGATCCCGATCCTGACGCAGGAGGGTCGGATGGGGTTCGGGCACTCGGCGCGGCGCGTGCTCCAGTCGGGGACGGATCTGTTGCCGGGGCGGGTGACGCCGCACTCGGTGGTGCGGGTGCTGGCGATGTTGTGCGAGAGCGTGTCGATCGTGGTGTTGATCGACGAGTTCGACCGGCCGAGGGATCAGCGGGTGCGGACGTTGATCGCGGACACGATCAAGATCCTGGCGGATCGGTCGATCGAGGCGACCGTGGTGCTGGTGGGTGTCGCGGACACGGTGGACGAGTTGGTGAGTGAGCACGCGTCGATCCAGCGGTCGTTGGTGCAGGTGCAGATGCCGCGGATGACCGACGAGGAGTTGCGGGAGATCGTGCGGCGGGGTGTGCGGGCGTTGTCGATGCAGGCGCAGCCGAAGTTCGTGGACGCGGTGGCGGAGATGTCGCAGGGGTTGCCGCACTACACGCACCTGTTGGGGCAGTACGGGACGACGCGGGCGTTGGAGGCCGGGCGGGAGCTGGTGAAGCGGGCGGACTTCGAGGACGCGTTGACCGATGCGTTGGACGCGGCGTCGCAGAGTGTGCGGGAGCGGTATCACCGGGCGACGCAGAGCAATCGGGAGACGTTGTACAAGGAGGTGTTGTTGGCGTGCGCGGTGGCGGAGAAGGACGATCTGGGGTCTTTCGGTGCCCCTGATGTGCGGGAGAAGTTGCGGTTGATCACGGGGAAGGCGTATGACATCCCGGCGTTCGCGGTGCACTTGAAGAACTTCTCGTCGGAGGGGTCGCGGGGTGGGATTCTGCAGCGGATCGGGACGTCTCGGCGTTTTCGCTACCGGTTCCGCGATCCCCTGTTGCCGCCGTACATCGTGATCAAGGGCCGCATCGAGAAGCTCGTCTAGCCCCGCCACCCCTCCCCTGGTTCGGGGCGGCTCGGCCTTGTCCTGTGGGTCTCGGGGTTTGTGGCGGTTGGCGATGATCGAGAAGGGGGTTTGGTGGTCTTGAAGACTGGCGAACCCCGGCGGCGCTGGGGTTGGGGCGCGTGACTGGCCGGACGGGCGGCTAGGGGCGGGTGCCGTGGACGAGGGTGGCGCCGAGGTCGTCGTCGTGGTGGGTGGCGGGGTGGAAACCGTTGGCGGTGAAGGCTTCGGCGGTGTGGGGGGCTTGGCGTCGGCTGGTTTCGATGATCAGGTGGCCGCCGGGGGCGAGCCAGTGGGGCGCTTCGGCGGTGATGCGGCGGTGGAGGGCGAGTCCGTCGGTGCCGCCGTCGAGTGCGACGCGGGGTTCGTGGTCTCGTGCTTCGGGTGGCATGAGCGCGAGGGCGTTGGTGGGGACGTAGGGGGCGTTGGCGACGATGAGGTCGACGCGGCCGCGCAGTGCGCTGGGCAGGGCGTCGTAGAGGTCGCCGTGGTGGACCGCTCCCCCGTGCGGGGTGATGTTGTGGTGGGCGCAGGCGGTGGCGGTGGGTTCGATGTCTGCGGCGTGGAGGTGGATGCGGGGTTCGGCGGTCGCGAGTGCCGCGCCGAGTGCTCCGGAGCCGCAGCAGAGGTCGAGGACGACGGCGCCTGGGCGCAGCAGTGGGATCGCGTGGTTGACGAGGTGTGAGGTGCGGCGTCGGGGGACGAAGACGCCGGGTGTGACGGTGATGCGGAGTCCGTGGAACTCGGCCCATCCGAGGATGTGTTCGAGTGGGAGTCCGGAGACGCGTTGCTCGACCATGGTGTCGAGGTGGGTGGTGTCGGTCGCGGCGGTGGTGAGCAGGTGTGCTTCGTCTTCGGCGAAGACGCATCCTGCCGCGCGGAGCCGGGTGGTGATCGCTTGGTGTGACATGCGGAGTGCCTTTCGGGGGTGTCCCACGGGCGCTCGCGTGTCCCCTAGGGCGTGGGGGTGGGGGTGAGCGCCCGTCCTGCTGGTGCGGACATGGGTTCCCACCTCCCTCGCGGGTGCTGGCGATCGGTCGGGCGTCACTCTACTTGAGCGAGGTGAGCATGCGGGTGAGCGCGGTCATGGTGGCGTCGCGGTCGGCGTCGGTGTTGCCGGACTGGGCGAGCCAGAGTGCGGCTTCGTTCATGGCGCCGGAGAGCAGGCGGGCGGCGGGTTCGACGGGTTGGCGCGGGATGGTGCCTGCGTCGATGAGGGTGGTGAGGGCTTCGGTGAGCAGGCGGGCCGAGGACTGTTCGTCGAGTGCGCGCCAGTCGTTCCAGCCGAGGACGGAGGGGCCGTCGATGAGCATGATGCGTTGGATGTCGGGGTGGGTGCTGGCGGTGAGGAAGGCGCGGCAGCCTTCGACGAGGTAGGTCCAGGGGTCGGGTTGGGCTTCTGCGGCGTGTTGGACCTGCTCCCCCACTTCGTTCTGGACGTCGGCGAGGACCTGGCGGAAGAGGACGGCTTTGCTGCTGAAGTGGTGGTAGAGGGCGCCTTTGGTGACGCCGGCGGCTTGGGCGATGGTTTCCAGGCCGACGTGGGCGTAGCCGTGTTCGGCGAAGAGGCGGCGTGCGGTGGTGCGCAGTGCGGCGCTGGTCTGTTCGCGTTGTTCGCGCTTGGTGGCCATGGGTGGCGCCCCCTGTTGACATACCGTCGGTCGGTTTCTTATGGTCGATAATACATACCGACAGTCGGTATTGTCGATCAGAGGCGGACACCATGGCTCTCACCAGCACCTATCCGGTGATCATGACGACCAAGCTGACCGAGACGCGGGACTTCTACGTGGAGCACTTCGGCTTCGAGGTGACCTTCGAGGCGGACTGGTACATCAGCCTCCAGCTCGACGGCTACGAGCTCGCGGTGCTCGACCCCGCGCACCCGACCATTCCCGACGGCTATGGCGCCCCGGTGGCCGGACTGCTGCTGAACTTCGAGGTCGACGACGTGGACGCCGAGTACGAGCGCCTGGTCACCGGGGCGGGCCTGCCGCTGGCGCGGTCGCTGCGCAGCGAGGCGTTCGGCCAGCGGCACTTCATCGTCGCCGACCCCAACGGCGTGCTGATCGACGTGATCACCCCGATCCCGCCGACCGGGGAGTTCGTCGAGCAGTACAGCGCGGAGGCCTTACCCCAGTGACCGCAGGTGGCGGCCGAACCACGCGATGAGACCGTCGTCGACGGCGCGGGCGTGCGGCAGCTGCGGGGCCGGCTCGATGCCGGGTTCCTCGGCGAGCGGGTGCGCCATGCCGGGGATCGACAGCAGCTCCGCGCGCTCCCCCATCGCCTCGGTGAGGGTGAGCGCGTCGGCGCGCAGCCCGGGGTGGTCCTGCTCGCCGCTGACGACCAGCAGCGGCGCGCGCTCGGCCAGGACGTCTGTCTTGGCGAGGAAGTCCAGGCTGTCCACTGCCTTGGTGGAGGCGGCGTCGTAGGGGTACTCGCCGGGGAACAGCTCGACGACCGAGCGCATGCGGATCGCGGCGTTCACCACTGCTCCGGCGAAGATCGGCGTCTGGGTGTCGGCGAGCACGCGCAGCGCGACGGCGCCGCCGAGGGAGCCGCCCAGCACGCCGATCGGGCCCTCGCCCACGGGCAGTTGCTCGCGGATCGAGGCGAGTGCGGCCGGGAACTCGCTCACGGCCTGCTCGACGAAGGGGTGCAGGTAGGCCATGAGCGGGTCCTTGTGCACCAGCTCCAGGGCCGCGTCCATGGAGCCGTTGACCATGCGCGCCCCGCACATCGGCATTCCGAGGTGCACTCGCCACGCGGGCAGGCCGTGCATCGGCAGCGCCGCGGCGAAGGCCGGGTCCGAGCGCGGTGCGTCGAGCATGTGCCAGGTGATGATCAGCGGCGCGGGGCCGCCGTCGGCCGGGCCGAGCGCGGTGAACGGCACGCCCGCCGCGGTGCCCGTGATCGGAGTCGTCATGCGGCCACCGTAGGAGCGCGAGTGCGCGATCGGTTCAGGTTCCGCCGTCAGCGCAACGGCCGCCCCGATTAGGGTGCTGGGATGGCTGGAAATCTGACGCGGGACGAAGCGCTGGAGCGCTCCCGTCTGCTCACCGTCGACTCCTACGCGGTCGAACTGGACCTGACCACCGGTCCGGAGCGCTTCTCCTCCACGACGGTGGCGCGCTTTCGCAGCTCGGAGAGCGGTGGCGAGGTGTTCTGCGACCTCGCCGACGCGGTGGTGCGCGAGGTGACGTTGAACGGCTCCCCCGTGGACCCCGCGCTCTACGACGCGGAGAAGGGGCGCATCCCGCTGACGGGGCTGGCCGAGGACAACGAGCTGCGCGTGGTCGCGGACTGCGCGTACTCGCGCTCCGGGCAGGGCCTGCACCGCTTCACCGATCCGGCCGACGGCGAGGTCTACCTCTACAGCCAGTTCGCCACCGCCGACGCGCAGCGGGTGTTCGCCTGCTTCGACCAGCCGGACCTCAAGGCCGCGTTCGCGTTCACCGTCACCGCGCCCGCGCACTGGGAGGTCGTCAGCAACACCGCCGTTTCTTCGGCCTCCACCGAAGGTGCGACTCGGCGGTGGAGCTTCCCGGCCTCCGAGCGGATCTCCACCTACCTCGCGGCGGTGTGCGCGGGGCCGTACCACGTGGTGGCCGATGAGGACTACGACGGGCGCATTCCCCTGCGGCTGCTGTGCCGGGCCTCGCTGGCCGAGCACTTGGACGCCGAGGCGATCTTCGACGTGACGCGGCGCGGGTTCGGCTTCTACGAGGGCGCCTTCGAGATGCGCTACCCCTTCGGCAAGTACGACCAGGTGTTCGTGCCGGAGTTCAACTTCGGGGCGATGGAGAACCCCGGCTGCGTGACCTTCCGCGAGCAGTACGTCTTCCGCTCGAAGGTCACCGATGCCGACTACGAGCGCCGGGCGACCACGATCCTGCACGAGATGGCGCACATGTGGTTCGGCGACCTCGTGACGATGCGGTGGTGGGACGACCTGTGGCTCAACGAGTCCTTCGCGACCTACGCGGCGTCGCTGGCGCTGGTGTCGGCGACGCGGTGGGACAACGGGTGGGCCAGTTTCGCCGACCGCTACAAGGGATTGGCCTACCAGGCCGACCAGTTCCCCTCCACGCACCCGGTGGTGGCCGACATCGTGGACATCACCTCGATGGAGGTGAACTTCGACGCGATCACCTACCACAAGGGCGCTTCGGTGCTGAAGCAGCTGGTGTCCTCGATCGGCCTGGAGGACTTCCTGGCGGGCCTGCGCCTGTACTTCCAGCGGCACGCCTGGGGCAACACGACGTTGGCGGATCTGCTGCGCGCGGTGGAGGAGAAGTCCGGGCGGGATCTGTCGACGTGGGCCGATCTGTGGCTGCGCACCTCGGGGCCGAACACGCTGCGCCCGGAGTTCACTGTCGACGGTGAAGGCCGGTTCAGCTCCTTCGCCATCGTGCAGACGGCGCCCGTGGACTACCCGACGTTGCGGCCGCACCGGATCGCGATCGGCTTGTACGACAAGGGACATCGGCAGCGGCGGGTGGAGCTGGAGATCTCCGGCGAGCGCACCGAGGTCGCGGAGCTGGTCGGGGTGGCGCGGCCGGAGCTGGTGCTGCTCAACGACGACGACCTCACCTACGCCAAGATCCGCTTCGACGACGAGTCGCTGGCGGCGATGCTCGGCGGGATCGGTGAGTTCGCCGATCCGCTGCCGCAGGCGGTGTGCTGGACGATCGCGTGGGACATGACTCGCGACGCTGATCTTTCCGCGCGCGACTACGTGCGGTTGGTGCTTTCCGGGGCGCCGTCGGTTGGTGTGTCGATCCTGCGGACGCTGCTCAATCAGGCGCGTTCTGCCGCGCAGCAGTACACCTCGCCGTCCACGCGGGCCGAGGTCGTGGGCGCGTTGGCCGACGGGGTGCTGCGCTTGGCGCGTGCCGCTGAGGCCGGTGGTGAGGAGCAGTTGGCCTACGTGCAGTCCTTCGCGTCGGTGGCGTGTTCGGCCGAGCAGTTGGACGTCGTGGCCGGGCTGCTCGACGGGTCGACTGTGCTGGACGGATTGACCGTGGACACCGATCTGCGCTGGTCGTTGCTGCGGCGCTTGGTCGTGCACGGGCGCGCGGGTGAAGCGGAGATCGATGCTGAGCTTCAGCGCGATGCGACCGCCAGTGGTGAGCGCAGTGCCGCGGAGTGCCGTGCGGCCGTGGCGACCGCGAAGGCTGCGGCGTGGGAGCGCGTGGTGTCGGGCGAGCTGTCGAACGAGATCCTGCGCTCGACGCTCGACGGCTTCCAGGATGTCGCGGACGCCCAGGTGCTGGCGCCCTACGCGCAGGAGTACTTCGCGGCGTTGCGGGCGGTGTCGGAGGTGTGGCCGACCGAGCTGACGCGTGTGCTGGCGAAGGCGGGCTACCCGTCCTCGGCGGTGTCGGAGGAGACCTTGGCCAGCACGGAGGCTTACCTCGCCGAGGCCGCTCCCCCGTGGTGGTTGCGGCGCCTGGTGCTCGAATGCGGTGACGAGCTCAAGCGCACGCTGCGCGCCCAGAACGCCTAGGCCCTGTCCTGTAAGTCGTCAGGTTCGCCGGTCTTCAAGACCACCCAACCCCCATCCCAGCCGTCTCCAACGACAGCTAACCCCTGCAAGGCCGCGGGGGTTTGCGGTGGTTAGCGATGATCAACAGGGGGGTTTGGTGGTCTTGAAGACACCCCAACCCCGGCGGCACCGTGACCGGAACACACAGCACAACCACTTACAGGACAGGCTCTAGCACCGTCAGCTGGAAGGAAGCGCCGTGTACGGGTTCATCGGGACGGGCGAGATCACCGCGGCGATCGTCGAAGGCTTGGGCGAGGCGAAGCCGGTCTTCGTCTCCCCGCGCGGACGGCACGTCGCACAGCAGCTGGCCGAGCGCTTCGAGCACGTGCAGGTGTGCGCCAGCAATCAGGAGGTGCTCGACAACGCCACCACGGTCGTGCTCGCCGTGCGGCCCGACATCGTCCAAGCGGTACTGGGCGAGCTGCACTTCCGCGCGGAGCACGTGGTGATCAGCGCGCTGGCCGGAGTGCGCCTGGAGCAGCTGCGCGTGTGGACCGCGCCCGCGCAGGTGGTGCGTGCCATCCCCCTCCCCCAAGCCGCGCGCCGACAGAGCTTGACGGTGCTCTACCCCGACCACGCCGCCGCGCGCGAGCTGTTCGCGCAGGTCGGCGGAGTGCTGACACCAAGCACCGAAGAGGCGTTGGAGGTCTTCAGCGCGGCCACGGCCACTTTCGCCGCGCACCTGGACTACCTCACGGCGATCGCGGCCTGGATGACCGAGCACGGAGTGGAGGCCGGAGCCGCGACCGCTTACACCGCACACATCTTCGGCCAGCTCGGGCAGTCCCTCGCGCAGCACACGGGGCCGCTGGCGGAGCTGACGGGCAAGCACATGACGCCGGGCGGGCTCAACGAGCAGTTCCTGGCCGAGCTGCGCGCGGACGGGCTGCCGGAGATGGTGCGCCGGGGCTTGGACAAGGTGCTGACGAGACTTGACCTCAACCGCGGTTGAGTTTCTAGCGTGATCACCATGAGCGACAACGACAAGGTCCTGGTGATCGGCGCGACCGGCAACGTCGGCGGGAACGTGGTGCGCGCGCTCCAGCAGCGCGGGGTCGGCGTCCGGGCACTGGTCCGCGACGCCGCCACGGCCGAGGTGCCGGACGGGGTCGAGCTGGCCGTGGGCGACCTGCACGACACCGCCAGCCTCACCAAGGCCGCCGACGGGACCGGCGCGGTGTTCCTGATGTGGCCGTTCCTGTCACCGGAAGGCATCGAAGCGGCCGTCGCGGCGCTCGGAACGCGGCGGCTGGTCTACCTGTCCTCCTTCGGCGTGAACGACGGCGCCGACGAGCAGAGCGACCCGATCAACCAACTGCACTTCACCGTCGAGCGCGCGATCCGGGCGTCGAAGGCGGAGTGGACGATGCTGCGCGCGGGCACCTTCGCCGCCAACGCGCTCGGGTGGGCCGAGGAGATCCGCGCCAGCTCCACCGTCCGCGAGGCCCACGGCGGCGCGGCGCGCGCGGTGGTGCACGAACGCGACCTCGCCGCGGTCGCCGCGAAGGTCCTGGTGGAGGACGGGCACGTGGGCGCGCGCTACGTGCTGACCGGCCCGGAGCCGGTCACTCAGGCCGAGCAGGCGCGGATCATCGGCGAGGTCATCGGCCGCGACGTGCGCTTCGAGGAGCTGAGCCCGGCCGCGGCGCGGCAGCGGATGATCGACCACGGGTGGCCGGTGGAGTTCGCCGACGGGCTGCTCGGCGCCTGGGACGGCTTCGAACGCCAGCCGGCGCTGGTCTCCCCCACCGTCACCGAGCTGATCGGGACCGCGCCGCTGTCCTTCCGGGACTGGGCCCGCGACCACGCGCGCGAGTTCGCCGCCTGAGCCCTGGGGGCTAGCACTTGGGCAGGCGCCTCCTGAGGGCGCGCTTGGGTTTGTCCGGCGGTGGCACGTCGAAGGCCACCGCCGGGTCCCGGTCGGGCGGGCCCGCCATGAGCCACTGGCCCCAGCCCTTCATGTCGTAGTAGGAGTACCAGAGGCCGTCCTCGCCCAGGCGCAGCTGCCTGCGCTGGCCGGTGAAGGTGAAGTGGTTGCACGGCTCGCCCCACTCCTTGCCCACCTCGAACTCACCCAGCTCAGCGGCTTCCAGCGCGGCCCGCGCCTTGGCCAGCTCCGTCGGGGTGAGCTTGCGCTTCTCCTTCTCCACCGCCAGGCCCGCGCGGCCGCCGAGGCGCCAGGCCGCCGCGGTCTCGTGCGAGCCCAGGTGGTCGGCGATCAGCTCCGGGTAGAGCACCGACAGGCGCACGTTGTCCTGGTACATCTCGATCCACGGCGTCGGTTCGGCGTTGACGAGGTCGCCCAGCAGGTCGCGGGCCTGCCACACCGCGTTGGCGAACATGCGCGGCACCAGGAAGTCCGGCAGTCCGGGCGGGGGCTCGATGTCCACCACCGGGTAGGGGCCGGTGGGCGGCTCGGCGGAGATCTCCGGCAGCGGCCCGGGCTCGCGCTTGTAGGCGGCGGCGATCGAGGTGCCGCGGCGCGGCCGGGCGCGCGGGCGCTTGCGCGAGCTCAGCCGCCGGGTCAGTTCCTGCTGGTCCATGCCGCGCAGGAGCATCAGCAGGAACGGTTCGGCATCCAGCAGCCACGACACCTGGTAGCTCAGCGCGGCCGCGTGCTTGCACGGGATCTCGTAGCCCATGGAGCAGTCGCACTCCGGCTCCAGCTCGGACGGCAACGGCACCAGCGGCAGCCCGGCCTCGGCCAGCTCGGTGATCAGCTCCCCGGACAGCTCGCCGTCCAGCAGCGCCGCGACGTGCCCGGCGCGGGCGGAGATCTGTTCCAGCACCAGTTCCCACGCGCGGTCGGTCATCGTCGGGAGCTCGATCAGCGTGCCCAGCAGCTCGCCGCCGTCGCCGATCTCGGCGCGCACCAGGCCGGGGCTGAGGGTGATCGGGCCGATGACGCCGGTGTGGGCGAGCTTGCGCCCGTCCTTGAGCGGTTGTTCGTCGACGGCCACGTCCTCCATGGCCGCGTTCCACGCCCTGCCCCAGGAGGTGGCGGCGATCGGGCCGAGCTTGCGCGGGATGCGGCCGAAGGAGGGGAACCCGCGTGCGGCGGTTCTCATCGGGCGCTCCTCAGCTCGACCAGGTTCGCCAGCTCCACGTCGCTCAGCTCGGTCAACGCCGACTCGCCGCCGCTGAGCACCGCCTCGGCCAGCTCGCGCTTGGCGGTGAGCATCTCGGCGATGCGGTCCTCGATCGTGCCCTCGGAGACGAAGCGGTGCACCTGCACCGGCCGGGTCTGGCCGATGCGGTAGGCGCGGTCGGTGGCCTGCTCCTCCACCGCCGGGTTCCACCAGCGGTCGAAGTGCACGACGTGATCGGCGCGCGTCAGGTTGAGCCCGGTGCCCGCGGCCTTGAGCGACAACAGGAACACCGGGATCTTTCCGTCCTGGAAGTCCTTGACCAGCTCATCGCGGGCGGCCACCGGGGTACCGCCGTGCAGCAGCCGCGCCGACACCCCGCGCGCGGCCAGGTGCGACTCCAGCAACCGGGCCATGGCGACGTACTGGGTGAACACCAGCACCGATCCGCCCTCGGCGAGGATCGTGGCCAGCAGCTCCTCGAGCAGGTCGAGCTTGCCCGAGCGCCCGGCCAGCCGGGAGGCGTCCTCGGCGAGGTAGTGCGCGGGGTGGTTGCACACCTGCTTGAGCGAGGTCAGCAGCTTGATGATCAACCCGCGCCTGGTCATCCCGCCCACCTCGGCGATCTCGGCCATCGTCTCGCGCACCACCGCCTCGTAGAGCGCGGCCTGCTCCTTGGTCAGCGGCACCGAGTGGTCGGTCTCGGTCTTCGGCGGCAGCTCGGGCGCGATCCCCGGATCGGACTTGCGCCGCCGCAGCAGGAACGGCGCGATCAGCCGGGCGAAGCGCTCGGCAACCGCCTGGTCGCGCTCGCCCTCGATCCGCTTGGCCCACCGCCCCCGGAAGGCGCTCAGCCCGCCCAGCAGCCCGGGGGTCGTCCAGTCCAGGATCGCCCACAGCTCGGCCAGGCTGTTCTCCACCGGCGTACCGGTCAGCGCCACGCGCGCGGCCGAGGGGATCTCCCGCAGCGCCTTCGCCGTGCTGGAGCGGTGGTTCTTCACGTGCTGGGCCTCATCGGCCACGACCAGGTCCCACTCGTGCGCGGCCAGCAGCTCGGAGTCCAGCCGCATCGTCCCGTAGGTGGTCAGCACGAACCCGCCGTCGGCGCCGTCGAGGGTGCGGTTGCCGCCGTGGAAGCGCCGCACGGGCGTGCCGGGGGCGAAGCGGGCGATCTCGCGCTCCCAGTTGCCCATCAGCGAGGCCGGGCACACCACCAGCGTGGGCGCGGTGGCCGCGCGGTGCAGGTGCAGCGCGATCACCGTGATCGTCTTGCCCAGGCCCATGTCGTCGGCCAGGCACGCGCCCAGCCCGAGCGAGCTCATCCTGTCCAGCCACCGCAGACCGCGCAGCTGGTAGTCGCGCAGCTTCGCCTGCAACGCGGCGGGCTGCTCGATCGCGCCGTCCCCGGCGGTGCCATCGGCGGTGACATCGGCGTCGGGGACGGCGATCCGCTCGCGCAGGGCCTCCAGCCAGCCGGTCGTGGCGACCGGGACCAGCGCGCCGTCGACCTCCGCCGTGCCGGTCAGAGCGGCGCCGAGCGCGGCGACCGGGGGCAGCGACTTGATCTTGCGGTTGCGGGCCTTCGCCGCGAGCGCCGGATCGACCAGCACCCACTGGTCGCGCAACCGCACGACCGGCCGGTGCGCCTCGGCGAGCTGGTCCATCTCCTCCGGCGTCAGCGGCGTGTCGCCGAGCGCGAGCCGCCAGTTGAAGCTCAACGGCCTGCCGCGGCCGAAGAAGGCGGCCATGTCCTTGGGCTGGCGCTTGGCGTCACCGACCACGGTGTGCGCGCTCAGCTCGCGGGCCAGCTCCTTCGGCCAGTGCACGTCCACACCGACCGCGCCCAACCGCGCCGCGCCGACGCCGAGCAGGTCCACGACCTCCTCGTCACCCAGCTCCAGCTCGTCGGGGACCGAGGACGCGAGCAGGCTCTCCAGCGGAGTCCACGCGCGCGCGGCTCGGCGCACGGCGAGCATCACGTCCACGTGCGCCTGCGCGCCGAAGGGGTGGTCGGGGTCGGCCCACAGCCGCGCCGCGTCGGCCACCAGGGAGGAATCGCCGAGGCTGTGCACCTGCACGACCGCGTGGAAGCGACCGCGCTCGTAGTCGCCGCTCGCGACCTCCACGCGCAGTGACACCCGCAGTCCGTCATCGCGCCCGGCAGCGATCTCGTTGGCCCATTTCCGCAGCTGCGGGACCTTGCGGGCCTCGCTGGGGCGGAACGGCGGGCCCTTGGCGAACTCGTGCTTGCCGGAGACGAAGATCGACGCCGCGGTGCGCGGGAGCCCGTCGGCGACCGCGTCCAGGAACCCGCGCAGCAACGGCTCGGCGGCGGGCAGCTCCGCGGACTCGGTCGGCGTGGCGCGCGCCTCGGCGGGCATCGCGTCGGCGAGCTGGCGCACCTGCGCGAGGTCCTCGCTGGTGAGCTGGGCGATCCGCCACGCGTCGTTGTCGTCGTCGGTCACCCATGGCAGCACCCGGCCGCGCGCGGTGAACTGCAACGCCAGCACGGCCGCCGTGCCCCAGAAGCGGGTCGCCGGGTGCGCCGCCACGGCCGAGCGCGCGCGGGTGAGCACCGGGACGGACTCGGCGACGTAGAGCCGCCGCGCCGGGACGGTGTCGATCTCCCCGGTCGGCAGGCCGACGGTGAGCGTGCCGGGTTCGCCCAGCTCAGGGGGCTCGGAGCCGTCCGGGCACCAGAACGCCATCTGGCTCGACCTCGGCGGGTCGACCGGTTCGAACACCACGGCGCAGCGGCTGAGTTCCGCGATCTGCGCGGCGGTCAGGTTGAGCAGGCTGGACTGGTGGGAGCGGGTCACACCCTCGCCTTCCGCATTCCGTTCACGATCAGTGCCAGACCGCGCTCGAAGCGCTCGTCCGGCTTCTCGAAGAGTCCTTCGCCGGCGGCCTGGGCCAGGGGCAGCTCGTCACCGACGCGCTCGGCGCGCGCCCGCGGGTCGTAGCGCGGGTCGTCGGTGCTGGCCTGCTCCTCCACGGCGTGGCCGGTGGCGTAGCAGTGCACGGTCATCAGCCCGGCGACTGCCTCGGCCAGGGAGAAACCGGCGTCGGTGACCACGCGCAGCGCCTGCTCCTGTCCTTTGTAGACATCGGTTCGGGTGAGGTAGGTGCCGCTGAAGACCTTGGCGCCGTCGCGGTGGCTCAGCAGTGCCCCGCGCAACGCCCGACCGTAGTTGACCAGCAGCTCCGCCCAGTCCTCACCGTACTCCGCGGCACCGACAGCCTCGGCGAGCACGGTGCTGGCCATCTCGTCGACCAGCTCCTGCTTGTTCTTGAAGTGCCAGTACAGGGCGGGGGCCTGGACGTTGAGCTCGGTGGCGATGCGGCGCAGCGTCAGGTTGTCGATGCCGACCTCGTCCAGCACACGCAGCGCCGTGCGCACGACGGTGTCGCGGTCCAGGGCCATCCGGCGTCCTCGCAGTCGTGGTCACGGGCTCGGGGCTTGACACCTTAACAGCATTCAAGTAACCCTTAACGACGTTAAATTTAATGACGTTAAGGAGCTGTCGTGATCCTCATCGCCGGAGCCGGGCCCACCGGCCTCACCCTCGCGATCGACCTCGCCCGGCGTGGCGTCGACGTCCGCGTCATCGACAAGGCCGGCCACCACTTCGTCGGCTCGCGCGGCAAGGGCCTGCAACCCCGCACCCTCGAAGTACTGGCCGATCTGGGCGTGCTGGAGGAGGTCCTCGCCTCGGGCTGCCCCTACCCGCTGCTGCGCGTGCACGGCCCAGACGGGCACGCCGACCGTTCGATGCACGAGGACGACGCCGCCAAGCCCTGGATGCTCGGCCAAGGCGAGTTCGAGGCGATCCTGCGCGCCAAGCTCGCCACCTACGGCGTGCACGTCGAACTCGGCCGCGAACTGACCGGCTTCACCCAGAATGACGACGGCCTCACCGCCACGGTCAACGACACCGAGATCCACGCGGACTACCTCATCGGCGCCGACGGCGGGCACAGCTTCGTGCGCAAGCACCTCGGCCTCGCCTTCCACGGCCACCCCGTCGAGGAGATGCGCATGGTCATCGCCGACGTCACCTCACGCGGACTGGACCGCGAGCGCTGGCACATCTGGCCCCAGGCGAAGCCCACCATGATCGGCATCTGCCCCCTGCCCGGCGCGCCCGACCGCTTCCAGCTCATGATCGGCCTGCGCCCGGACGAGCACCCCGACCTCACGGCGTCACTGCTCGATCCCGCGAGCGAATCTTCGGCGGACTACCTGCGCAACGCACTCCACGAGCGCACCGGCCGCACGGACGTCACCCTCACCGACCCCACGTGGACCTCGGTCTACCGCTCCAACGCGCGCATGGTCGACACCTACCGCGTCGGCCGCGTCCTGCTCGCCGGAGACGCCGCGCACGTGCACCCACCCACCGGCGGCCAAGGCCTCAACACCGGCGTGCAGGACGCCTACAACCTCGGGTGGAAGCTCGCCGCAGTCCTCAACGGCTCACCGGATGTTCTGCTGGACACCTACGAGGAAGAACGCCTGCCCATCGCCGCCAGCGTGCTCGGGCTCAGCACCGACCTGCTCGGCAAGAACGTCCGCGGCGAGGCCGACGGCTTCAAGCGCGGCAAGGAAACCCAGCAGCTGCACCTCACCTACCGAGGCAGCTCCCTCGCGCGCGGCGAGCACGGCGGCGACCGCGTCCCCGCGCCCGTCCACGGCCCGGACTTCACGCTGCTCACCCTCGGCACCGGGCACGAGCTGCGCGAGCACTACGGCTGCGAGTACGTCCTGGTCCGCCCCGACCGCCACGTCGCGATCAGCACCGACGACCTCGACGAGGTGACCGAGTACCTGCGGCACCTAAGGCTGCACCTTCGCCCATTGGCAGCACGCGAACCGCAGGCCAGCCTGGGGGCATGAAGATCACGGCCCTCTCCCTCGCCACCACACTGCTGCTGTTCACCGGGACCGCGCACGCCGGAGTGCGCCAGTTCCAGGACGGCTTCGAGGGCTCCCCCGCGACCAAGTGGCGCGCGGTCAACCACGCCGGGTTCGACTACAACATCGGCAACGCCAGGACCGGCCAGAACAACGCGTGGCTGCACACCGGCAACTCGCTGGGCAACGCCTCCGTCGACATCAACGTCGCGACCGGCACCAACGGGCCGAGCATCTGCACCGCCCGCATCTACGCCAACGCGCTCAACAACCGCAGCACCGAGATCGACCGTGTCGTCGTCACCGACTCCGAAGGCCACCTCTACACGACCATGCACGCGTCCCTGCACTACGGCAGCGGCTACGAGCCCATCACCGTCGACGTCGACATCCAGGGCTACAAGACGCTGAACTTCCGCTACGAGATCCAGGACAACAACCGGGGCTTCGACGGCGAGTGGGTCCGGCTGGACGACTTCACCCTCCAGTGCGCGTACTGATCCGACCCCGTAGTTCCATCGCGGTGCGCACCCGGCCCTGAGCCAGCTCCCGCGCCGCCACGTGCGTCGTGCACCGCCGACGAGCCGCCTCGGCCAGCACCAGCTCGGTGTTGGCGCGCAGCTTCGCCGAGATCGTCGCGAAGATCTCGGCGGGCTCCGGGCGGAACGCGGAGTAGCGCGCGTCCATCGCGAAGCCCGCCGCCACCACACCACCGGCGTTGGCCACGAAGTCCGGCACCACCGCGATCCCGCGCTCGGCCAGCACCTGCTGCGCGGCGGGCGTGGTCGGCAGGTTCGCGCCCTCCACCACGAGCCGGGCCTTGACCTGCCCGGCCAGCTCCTCGGAGATCACGTCCTGCACCGCGGCGGGCACCAGCACCTCCGCGTCCACCAGCAGTTCCTCGCCCGAGGCCAGCACCGTGCCGCCGTAGGAGCGCACCACCGCGTCCCCGTGCTCCGCGCGCAGCTCCAGCAACCGCGCGAGGTCCAAACCGGACGGATCGTGCAGCACACCCTCCACAGTGGACACCGCGACCACCGACGCGCCCAGCTCAGCGAAGCGCCTGGCCGCCGCCCAGCCGACCGCGCCGAAGCCCTGCACCGACACCCGCGCCCCGGCCAACGGCACCCCGATCACCGCCGAGGCCGCGCACGCCGTCTCCGCCACGCCGAACCCGGTCACGCCCAGCTCGTCGTAGGGCACTCCGCCCAGCTCAGCGGGCGTTCCGACGGCCGCTCCGCGATCACCGAGCTCGTCCTGCACGATCGCCGCATCACGCTCGGTCAAGCCCATGTCCAGGCCCAGCACGTACTCGCGCGGGACCTCGTTCGACAGCCGCCGCACGAACGCCCGCAGCGCCGCCTCCTTGTCCGGCGAGGCCGGGTCGAAGCGGATACCGGCCTTCGCGCCGCCGTAGAAGAGGTCGACCCCGGCCCACTTCCACGTCATCACCCGAGCCAGGCGCGCCACCTCGGCCACCGACACCGTCGGGCTCATCCGCGTGCCGCCCTTGCCCATGCCGCGCGCGGTGTTGTCGATCACCAGCGCTCCGCGCATCCCGGTGCGCGAGTCCGACACGACGACGACCTTCTCCGGGCCCCACTCGTCGATCAGCTCGAACACGGCTCACTCACCCGCGTTCACGGGCCGGTAGATCCGGGGGTCGGTCGCGCGCATCGTCGTCGACACGTTGTGCTGGTTGAAGCCCTTGAAGCCGCCACGCCGAGCCAGGTTCTCCAGGTGCGAGCCCGCGGCGCCGAGCCTGCCGAACTCCTCGGCGGTCTCCTCGCTGATCTGCCCGGCCGCGACCAGCTCGGCCAGGCGCAGCTGCCGCACGGGCCAGCGCTCCGCCTCGGTGAAGGCCTGCCGCAGGTGCGGGAAGTCGGAGAACGGCTTCATGTGGCCGACGCCGAGCACGCCGAGGTCCTCGCGCAGCCGGTCGAAGTCGAACTGGCCCTCCAGGTGGTGCATGCCCGCTGCCAGGATCGACTCGCCGTGCAGAGCGCACCACAGGCCGACCGTGCCGAGCTTGCCGCCCTCCTGAAGCTCGACGTGCGCGAAGTCCAGGTCCACGTCGGACGGGTTGAGGTCGACGTCAGCGAAGATCACTCCACCACAGCCGGGGTGCTCCAGCACCTGCGCGCCCCAGCCCGCCTCAGCGCCCGCGTAGAAGCGCTCCCGCACGGCAAAACCCAAGGTCGTGAGCAGGGTGATCAACCGATCGAAGCATGCCCGGCTGGAGCGGAACGTGTGGTGGTCGTTGTTGCCCCAGCCGAGCCCGAGGCGGTCCTGGCGCGAGTGCTGGAGTACCGCAGCTGTGTTGCGGCGCTGCCAGTACTGCCGCTCCAGCTCCAGGAAGTAGCTCGCCGCCAGGTCCTCGCCGACGAGCTTCACCACCTGGCCCATCAGCTCCGTCGCCGCGCTCACCTGCTCCGGCCCGCCCGAGCCGCGCGGGCGCTCCGCCAGCAGCCGCCACGCCTGCGCCGAGCGCAACACCTCGCCCGGGTCGAACTCCTGCGGAGTGATCCCGCACGACCACGACCGCCGCTCCACGCCCGCGATCACCACGGCGTCGGAGCCGGAGACCACCGCACTGCGGTATCCCGAGCGCGGGCTGCCCTGCACGCCGGCCGCCGAGCCCTGCGCGACCGCGAACACCCCCGCGTCGTCCACCCGCAACGCCACCAGGCGCCGATCGCCAGGCACGATCGCGGGCAGCTGCGCGCCGGGGTGCCGCCACAGGTCAGGCAGCACTTCGACGTAGCCGACCTCGATCAACTGCTCGTCGGAGACCGGGCCGCCGATGTGGTCCAGCCAGTCCTGCAACCGCGTCGAGGTCCGCGCGCCCAGGCTCCGCGCGAGCGCCGACAACCGGGGACTGTTGAGCACCGCCGCGTCGACCAGCTCGTCGACCAGGGCCTCCGCCCTCGGCTGCAACTCCCACGTGAACTCCGCCATCACCACTCCTACACGCAGTTGAGTTCGGGCCGGTGCGCGTTGCGTGATCCAGCACTGAAGCGCTGGGCGCTGAGGCTGCTCACGTCGATCACCGGAGTTCGTCGGAGGTAGAGATCGCGTACCACTTCGCCGACCGCGGGTCCCTGGAGGAACCCGTGCCCGGAGAAGCCGGTCGCGTACAGGAAACGGCCGACCGAGGCGTCCTCGCCGATCAGCGCGTTGTGATCGGGGGTGACCTCGTACAACCCGGCCCACCCCGAGGCAACGCCCACGTCCAGCAGACCCGGCGCGCGCCGCCGCATCGCCTCGGCCAACCCCGGCAGCCACGCGTCGTCGCGGTGCAGGTGGAAGCCGGGCTCCTGGTCGGGATCGGACATGCCCATGAGCAGCCCGCGTCCCTCGCGGTGGAAGTAGAAGGTGCTCGCGAAGTCGATGGTGAACGCCAGCTCCGGCGGCAGGTCGGAGATCGGCTCGGTGACCAGGACCTGCCGCCGCAACGGCGTCACCGGCAGCTCCACGCCAGCCATCGCGCCGACCTCGCGCGACCACGCTCCCGCCGCGCAGATCACGGTGTTCGTGGCGATCGAGCCCTGGTCGGTGTGCACCGCGCGCACCTCGCCGCCAGCGGTGCCGATGCCGGTCACGGTGACGTGCGTGCGTAACCGCGCCCCAAGCCGCCGCGCGGCCGTGGCGTAGCCGAGCACCACCGACTCCGGCGTGCAGTGCCCGTCCTCCGGGGAGAACGCCGCCGCCAGCAGCCCGTCGGTGTCGATCAGCGGGGACAACCGCCGAGCTTCGTCGATGTCGATCATGCGGCTGGGCACGCCCAGGGAGTTCTGCAACGCCACGTTCCGCTCGAACGCGGCCACGTCCTCCGACCGCGACAGCAGGAAGAGGTAGCCGTCGCGCTGGAGATCGATCTCCTGACCAGGGCGTTCGGTGAAGCGGGCGAACGCGGCGAGGCTGCGCGCGCCCAGTGCGATGTTGATCTCGTCGGAGAACTGGGCACGGACCCCGCCCGCCGCCTTGCACGTCGAGCCCGACCCCAGCTCCGCGCGCTCCAGCAGCAGCACGTCGCGCACCCCGGCCTCGGCGAGGTGGAAGGCGATGCTCACGCCCATCACCCCACCGCCGATGATCACCACCGCCGCTGATGTGTCCACTTAGGACAGCCGGAAGTCCAGGTCGGCGGAGACCTCCAGCACGTCCATCTGCGCCTTCTGCAACTTGCCGGAGTAGTCCCAGTTCATCGACTGCCAGCGGGTGAACTGGTCCAGCACCCACACCCCGGACTGGCGCGAGCCGTTGCCCGAACGCCCGTTGCCGCCGAAGGGCAGGTGCGCCTCCGCGCCCGAGGTCGAGTTGTTCACGCTGACCATGCCCGCGCCGATGCCGTCGCGGAAGCGGAAGGCCTTCGCCGGGTCGGTGGTGTAGATCGAGCACGACAGGCCGTAGCCGGGGAGGTTGCCCAGCTCGACCGCCTCGTCCAGCTCGCGGTAGGTCGTCACGCCGATCAGCGGGCCGAAGGTCTCCTCCAGGAAGATCCGGTCGTCGGAGCGCACCCCGTCCACGATCACCGGGTGGTAGAACAGCCCGGCTTCCGGATCTCCGACGAAGTCCTTGCGCGGGTTGGCCGAGGTGATCCGCCCCGTGCCCGTGGAGCCCAGCACGCGGTGGTGCTCGCCGATCCAGCCCAGGTGCCGCTCGTGGTTCTCGGCGAAGCGCGCGTCCAGCAACGGCCCGAACAGGACCTCCTGCGCCGGATCGCCCACGCGCGCCGCCTCGGTCGCCGCGACCAGGCGGTCCAGGAACTCCGCGTGCACCGACTCGTGCACGATCGCCGTGCCCAGCGAGGTGCAGCGCTGCCCGGCGGTGCCGAAGCCGGAGAACAACGCGCCCTCCACCGCCAACTCCAGGTTCGCGTCCTCGGTGACCACCATCGGGTTCTTGCCGCCCAGCTCCAAGCACGGGGTCTGGAGGTGTCGCCCGCACAGCTCACCGACCCGGGAACCCACCTCGGTCGAGCCGGTGAAGCCGACCTTCTGCACCAGTCCGTGCTCCAGCGAGCGCTCCAGACCGCTGAAGGTCTCCGACCCCTCGGCGAAGACCAGGTTCAGCACCCCCTCGGGCAGACCACCGCGCGTGAACAGGTCGAACACCGCCTTCGCGCTCGCGGAGGCGTACTCGGCGGGCTTCCACACCACCGCGTTGCCGCACAACAGCGCGGGCACCAAGTACCAGGACGGCACCGCCACCGGGAAGTTCCCCGCCGTGATCACCGCCGCCACGCCCACCGGCGCGCGGAAGGTGAACAGCTGCTTGTCCGGCATCTCCGAGGGCACCGTCTGCCCGTACAGGCGACGGCCCTCCCCCAGGAAGAAGTCGCAGGTGTCCACGATTTCCTGCACCTCGCCACGCGCCTCCGCCAGCGGCTTGCCGATCTCACGGGTCACCAGCCGCGCCAGCGCGTCCGCGTTCGCCGACACCAGCCGGCCGATGTTGGCGATCACCTGACCGCGCACCGGAGCCGGGACCCGCGCCCACTCCCGCTGCGCCGCCTTGGCCGCCTCAGCCGCCTTCACGAAGGTCCCCGCGTCGCCCAGTTCGACCTCCGCGACCAGGTCAGCGGTGTCGGCGGAGCTGGTCGAGCGGTAGACGGCAGTGCCGGGAACAGGGGCGCCTGCGACAACGGAGGCAAGACGAGACACGGAAAGTCCTTCCTGGGGGCCTCACCCCACCTTGGCGGTGGAGCCCGGCCACGCCAAGAGGGAGCAGACCACGAGCTGATGGCCTTGAGCGTAAGTTGTGCTGATGCTCAACCCGTTGCACCTGCGCACGCTGTCCGTCGTGGTCCGCACCGGGTCCTTCGCCGAGGCCGCCCGCGAGCTCGGCTACACGCCGTCGGCGGTGTCCCAACAGATCTCCGCCCTCGAACGAGCGATCGGCCTCCCCCTGTTCGAGCGGTCCGCGCACAGCGTCCGCACCGCGGACGCCGCCCACTTCATCGCCGAGCGCGGCGCCGAACTCCTCGCCGCTCTGGAGGGCTTGCAGGAGGAGATCGGCGCGTTCACCTCCGGGCGGCTCGGACGGCTGCGGTTGGGCACCTTCCCCACCGCGGGCGCGCGCGTCGTGCCGCACGCGATTGCCAGCCTCACCCGTGACCGGCCCGAGGCGGAGATCCTGCTCGACGAGAGCGAGCCCGACGACTGCCTGCCCGCCGTGCTGCGCGGAGACCTCGACATCGCTTTGGTCTACGCCTACGACCTCGTGCCCCGCAGCTGGCCCGACGAGCTGACCGCGACCGCGCTGCTGGAGGAGTCGCTCGTCGTGCTCCTGCCCAGCTCGCACACTGCGGCCCAGGGCGCGCGCGTGCGGTTGGAGTCCTTGCGCGAGGCCACGTGGATCGCCAGCCGCGACGGCTCAGCGGGCTCGACGTGCTTGTTGAGGTTGTGCGCCGCTCACGGCTTCGTGCCGCGCATCGCCCACCGCAGCAACGACTACGACGTCGTCCAAGGCTTGGTGTCCGCGGGCGTCGGCGTGGCGCTCGTGCCCGCTCTGGGCCACCAGCCCTCCGAGGGGCTCCGCGCACTCCGACCGTTCGGGAACCCCGTGCGGCGCACCGTCCTCGCGCTGCACCGCACCGCGAACACCAACCCGCTGCTGCCACCCGCGCTCGCCGCCTTGACCGCCGCGTGCGAGGCCGTGGCCAGCGACTTCCTCACCCCCACCACGCGAGCGACGGTGCCGCCGACGGTTGGGGTGTCTTCAAGACCCACAAACCCTCCTGTTGATCATCGTTAACCGCCGCAAACCCAGCGGCCTGACGGGGGTTTGCTGTCGTTGGAGACGGCTGGGGTGGGGGTTGGGTGGTCTTGAAGACCGCTGAACCCCTCGGGGCATAAAAATGGCCGCTGGGGCCCGATCTTCCCCAGCGGCCGGGTGGTGCGCGGTCAGACGCGCTAGGTGGCCTTCCCCCGCACCCACCAACGCCGTTTGGCGGCGACGCGGACGCGGCGGCCGGTGCGCAGCGCGCGCTCGCGGCGGTAGGCGACCTCGGCCTTGACCTGTTCCTGGCTCCACATGTCCATCTCGGACCCCTTCGCTCTCGGTGTGGTCACCAGAGTTGCCGTAAGGCGTGGGGCCGGACATCGGACGATCACGTGCTTCGGGCCTTACGACCCCTTACATACGACCGTTCGGGCCCCCTTACCCGACACGAGAAGGAGGCCCGAACGGCCGGAGTGGTGTCACGATCACGCCCCACCAATGGCGCAACGCCAGGAGGGCACCCCTGCCGCACCCTGCTGTCGTCATCGTGACAACCCGACCGGCAAGTCCACAGTGGACTTCCCGGGAGGTTTGTTGTTGAAGCTGAAACAAGCATGCGCCGCGCTCCGGCGGTTACCGAAGCGGAAACACCTGTTCGTTAGCGATTCGTGGCTGGATCACCTCCGGCTCGCGGGAAGCCCGAGCGCGGCTTGGAGGGCGCGGCGGATGCGCGTGGAGCGGACGGCCTCGGGGGTGGTGCCGGTGGTGATGGGTGGGAGGGCGGACTCGCACAAGGAAACCGCTTCGGCGGGGGCCGCGGCGGACAAGAGCAGGGCGCGTTCGTGGGCCGGGAGGTCGGCGTGGGTGAGGGCCCAGCGGTAGAGCGGGAGCCAGGGCCACGCGGGGCCGTGGTGCTCCTGCTCGCGGATGCGGATCGTGGCGAGCAGGGTCCGCCACCACTCGGCGGAGTCCTCCGGTGTGGGGCGGCGTTTGGCCAGCCACGATTCGCGCTCGGCGGGGGTCGCGGAGCGGAGATGGGTGACAGCCTGCTTGTTCAGGCTGGGGAACTCCTTGGTCGGGCGCGGTTGGTGGGGAGCCCAGACACCGCGAACGCGCCCGTCGTCCACCACGATCAGCACGGCGGCGTCGGGCTGCCACCAGCCATTCGGAACGGGCTGCAACGAGAACCCGCGCGCCGAGACCGCCGCGTGCACGGAGGAGAACAGCAGCTGCTCCGGCGGAACGACCTTGAAGGTCCAGCCCAGCCACGGGTCCTGTGGAGTGCTGCGAGTCCACGAGAACTCCGCAACCGAGTAGGCGTGGGTCAGGGAGCGGCGGCTGCGGTTCACCACGAAGTCCGTGCCGAGGATCTCCGCGACCTCCTCGGGCGTGCAGTACGCGTCGGCTCCCCGCACGGTGCCCGAAGTGATCACATCGACCAGGAAGTCCACTACAGCAACCTGAGCTGCGTGGCCTTGCGGCGCGGAGGCTGAGCGTCGCCGATGCGCTCAACCACGTCGGAGTCCAGGTCCGAGAGGAACGGCGACGGTGGCATGGGCCGCGAAGAGCCCTGGCGCACGCGCTGCGCGGCGTGGCTGAGGTAGAGGTGCCGCTGCGCGCGGGTCATGCCGACGAAGAACAGCCGCCGTTCCTCGTTCTCCTCCTCCTGGTCCGGCTCGGCGCCGGGCCACCGCATGGGCAGCAGGCCGTCCTCGCAGCCGACCATGAACACGACGGGGAACTCCAAGCCCTTCGCGGCGTGCAAGGTCAGCAGCGTGACCAGGTCGGCCTTCGGGTCCCACGTGTCGACCTCGGCGCCCAGCGCGATCTCGGTGCGGAAGCGCTCGATGTCGTCCCCGCAGCGGCGCGCCAGCGGGGCGAGCAGGTCGATCGCGGCGTGCGCCTCGGGCGTCGCGGCCTGGTGGATGCGCTCGATGACGCTGCCGGAGGTGCCCTCGAAGTGCAGTTCGCGGACGATCTCGCGGACGCCGGGACGGTCGGCGAGGCGGTCGTGCGAGCGCTTCTGGAACGGCACGCCCGCCCTGGTCAGCGCCTCCATGATCGCCTTGGCCTGCGCGTCGGTGCGGTAGAGCACCGCGAAGTCGGCGAAGCCCAGCCCCTGGCTGCCGTCGCCGGTCACGCGGCCGCTGTCCAACGAGTGGAAGGACGAGCCGCCGAGCAGCTGATCGATCGTGCGCGCCACGAACGCGGCCTCGCCGTGCTCGTCGGTGGCGTGGTGCAGCCCGATCAGCGCGGGCTCGGGGTGGTGCCCTGCGGGCGTCAGCTCGCGACCGGGCACGAGCGTGGTCGGGGTGATCGCCTGCACCGCCCCGGCCAGGATGTGCGGGCCGGAGCGGTAGTTGCGGGTCAGCTGCACGGTCCGCGCGCCGGGGTAGTCCTGCTGGAACCGCAGGAAGAACCCGACGTCGGCGCCCCGGAAGCGGTAGATCGCCTGGTCGGGGTCGCCGATCGCGGTCAGGTTGCCGTTCTCCGGCGCGAGCAGGCGCAACAGCCGGTACTGGGTCTCATCGACGTCCTGGTACTCGTCGACGGAGATCCACTGGAAGCGCTCGCGGTAGAGCGTGGCGACCTCCGGCGAGGACTCCAGCAGCCGCACGGGCAGCGCGATCAGCTCGTCGAAGTCCACCAGGTCCTTCGCGCGCAACGCCTTGGTGTAGCGGTCGGCCAGCTCCGCGTCGGCGGGCAGCGCGGACAGCTCCGACAGAGCGCGCTTGGCCGCCTTCTCGTCCTCCAGCAGCTCGGTCAGCACGGCGAGCTGCGCGGCCTCGTCAGCGATACAGAAACGCGAGGTCAGGCCCACGAGCGCGTGGTGCTCGCGCAGGATTCGCACACCGAGGGAGTGGAAGGTCGCGATGGTCAGCTTGGCGGCGTGCTCCGGGACGAGCGCGCCCAGCCGCTCGGCCATCTCCTCGGCGGCGCGGCGGGTGAAGGTGATCGCCAGGCACTGCTGAGCCGGGACACCGCACGCGGTGACCAGGTGCGCGATCTTGTGGGTCAGCGTGCGGGTCTTGCCCGTGCCCGGACCGGCGATGATCAGCGACGGGCCGTCGGTCAGCTCGGCAGCGGCGCGCTGGTCCGCGTCGAGCCCGCCCAGCAACGTGCTGTCGGAAACCCGAGCCGAACGCGCGGGCGCCTCGACCACGGGCACCTCGACCGGCGCGGGCGCGGCGTAGACCTTGGGCGCTGGAGCAGGCTCCGGCGCCGCATCCAGGTCGAACAGGCTGGGGTTGGCCCTGGACTTGACGCGGTCCAGCTCGCCGGGCTCGAAGAGCTTGATCACGCCGTACTCGCCGTCGTAGCCGGAGTCGCGGATCACCTCACCGCGCCGCAGCCGGGCGATCGCCTCGCCGACCAGGGTCGAGGACGCGCTCAGGTCGTCGAGCGGCACATCGTCCAAAATGGACAGTTCGGGCCCGTGCGCCGCGGTCAGCGCGGCGACCTCGGCCTGCACCTTCTTGCTCTTGGGGCCGACGCCGAGGATCTCGCCCATGATCTCCGGCAGCGGGATCAGGTTGCGGAAGCTCGCCGCGCCCTCGGGCCGCGTGCCGTACGGCCGGTCGGCCAGCTCGGAGATCCGGTTGAGCACGCCCACGGTCAGCGGTTTGCGGCACTCCGGGCAGATCGAGCCGTGCGCGCGGGTCTGCTCCGGCTCCATCCGCACGTCGCACTTGCGGTGCCCGTCGAGGTGGTACTTGCCCTCCTCGGGGAAGAACTCCACGGTGCCGCCGAAGCCGTCGCCGGTCTCCAGCGCGCGGCGGATCGCGAAGTAGTCCATACCGGTGTCGAAGACCGTGGCCTCGCGCCCGAGCATCGGCGGGGAGTGCGCGTCGGAGTTGCTGACCAGGCGGTACTTGTCCAGGCCGGAGACCTGCCAGTTCATCGCCGGGTCGCTGGACAGGCCCGTCTCCACGGCGAAGATGTGCTCGGCCAGGTCCACGTAGCAGTCCGCGATCGCGTCGAACCCGGACTTCGAACCGAGCGCGGCGAACCACGGCGTCCAGATGTGCGCGGGCACCAGGTAGCCGCCGGAGCCGCTGGAGAGGGTGATCTCCAGCAGGTCGCGGGAGTCCAGGCCGAGGATGGGGCGGCCGTCGGAGCCCAGGTTGCCGATCCGGCCCAGGCGCGCGTTGAACTCCGCCGCCGACTCGAAGTCCGGCATGTAGATGAGGTGGTGGACCTTGCGGGTGCGGTCGCCGCGCTTGTAGATCGTGGAGATCTCCACCGAGAGCATGTAGCGGACCTCGCCGCCGGCACAGCTCGGCGGTACCGCGCGGCGGATGTCGCGGTCCACGTCCTCGCGCATGCGGAACAGCCCCGGCTCGGCGGGCACCAGGCACTCCTGGAGGTGCTCGAACCACGCGGGGTGGGTGAAGTCGCCCGTGCCCACCAGGGAGATCCCCTTGAGCCGGGCGTACTTGGTCAGGTGGTGCAGGTCGCAGTTGCGGCTGCACGCCCTGGAGTACTTCGAGTGGATGTGCAGGTCGGCGTAGAAGCGCACCGCGTGATCTTCGCAGAGGGGACTGACAGTCCCCCGCACTGGCAGGATCTCGCCCATGACACAGGAACCCCGGTCGCTGGTGGGCCCGGTGCTGATCAGCTCGCGCACCTTCGCCAACTACCTGAGCCAGTTCGCCGTCACCGAGGACGACCTGCTGGCCGGTCCGGTGCTGGACTGCCCCGGCGGCGCCGCCGACTTCGCCTCGGAGCTGCGTGCGCGCGGCGGGCGGGCGGTCAGCGTGGACCCCTCGTACAACCTCTCCGTCGAGGACCTGACCGCGACGATCGACGCCGGCCTGACCCAGGTGATCGAGTGGGCGAGGACGCAGCCCGGCCGCTTCACCTTCGACGAGGACGGCGTGTGGGAGCACTCGCCGGTGTGGCAGGACTCGGCGAAGCGGTTCCTCGCCGACTTCGCCCGCGACCGAGCCGAGGGCACCGGCCACTACCGCGCGGCACTGCTGCCCGAACTGCCCTTCGAGGACGACAGCTTCGCGCTGGCGCTGTCGGGCTTCCTGCTGTTCACCTACGCCGACCAGTTCGACCACGCCTTCCACCTCGCGGCGCTGCGGGAGCTGCTGCGCGTGGCTCCCGAGGTCCGCCTGCACCCGCTCACCGACTCCTCCGGAGTGCCCTATCCGAGGCTGGCGGAGCTGCTGGAGACCCTGGCCGCCGAGGGTGTCCGGTCGCGGGTGCTCACGGTGGAGGGGACGAGCGACCCCAACGAGAACCAGGCGTTAGTGCTGATCAGAGGCTAAGTACTACGCCTGTGGTACTACAGCTGCGGTGACGGTGCTGGTGCCCTGGACGCCGGTGGGCGGCCCGGTCGGAGAGCCACACCAGCATCGTCGCCGCTTTTCCTCCCACCCGATCGCGGGACACGGCGAGGCATTCGGCGAGCAGAGTGGGACCTTCGTTGACCATGACGACCACGATCGCCGGTCGGAGTACGTGTCCCGGCCAGAACCATCACGGCCCTGACGTACGTCCACACCTGATGTGAGGGATCGACACGACGTCACCTCCGCCGACGACGCCGTGCTGCTGCGCGGGGTCGTGCGGGGTGACCGCGCGGCGTTCGACGAGCTGTACCGCCGCCACGCCACCTGGATCACCCTGCGCCTGCGCAGGCGCGCCCGCGACGAGGACCTGGTCGCCGAGGCGTTGCAGGACACCTTCCTCACCGTGTGGCGTTCGGCGGGTTCCTATGCTGGGCGCGGCGAGGTCGCGGGGTGGCTGTGGACGATCGCGGGCAGCAGGCTCATCGACGCCGTGCGCAGGCGCTCGCGCCGGGTCGAGTCGGTCGGCGAACCCGAGGAGGGCGTGCTCACCGCTCCCTCCGCCGAGGACGAGGTGATGGCGCCGCTCTACGACGCGCGGCTGGCGTCGGCGCTCAAAGGGCTCGCGCCGGAGCTGCGCGAGGTGCTCCAGGCGACGGTGCTCGACGGCCTGACCTCGAAGGAGGCCGCCGTCCTGCTGGGCATCCCGGAGGGAACGGTCAAGACAAGGGCCCGGCGGGCCAGGGGAAGCCTCAGGGAGGCAATGTCATGAGTCGGCAGTGGCACGTTCCCGAGCCGACGCTGGTCGCCTACGCCGTCGAAGACCTCTCCGACGTGGACAGCTGGTCCGTTGAGGCGCACCTGGTGGCTTGCGCGGACTGCCGGGCGGCGCTGACCAGGGCGAGCGCGGGCACCCCCGCGTCGGCGACGGTGGACCTGGTGCGCGAGCGGATCGAGCTGGACCTGCCAGCGCGGCGCGCTCCGATGGGGTGGACGCGCCAGTTCTTCCTGGTGCTGCGCGGCGCTCCCGGAGCACGGTCGAGCTGGTTGCTGGCGTTGGGCCTGGTGCTGGTCGCGGCGAGCCTGCTGGACGCTTCGCCGCTGTCCAAGGGCTTCGGCGAGCCGGGCACGTGGTGGTTCGCCCACGGCTCCTACGTCGTGCTGGTGGCGCCGTTGTTGCAGATCGCCGGGGTGGCGCTGTCCTACGGACCGTGGATCGACCCCTGTCACGAGATGACCGGGAGCACCCCGCTCGGCGGACTTCGGCTGCTGTTGATCAGAACGCTGCTCGTGCTGGTCACGGTCGTGCCCGCGACGCTGGTCATCGGCCTGTTCACCGAGCGCGGAACCCCGGTGTTGACCTTGTTGCCGGGGCTCGGGCTGACCTCGCTCACCCTCGCGCTGGGCTCGGTCGTCCAGCTGCGGCACGCGGCACTGGTGGTCGGTGGCGGCTGGCTGACCGCGTGCGTGGTGCCGCTGCTGGTGAAGACGGTCCCGCAGGTGCTGGCCTCGCCGTTGCCGGTGGTGTGGGTGCCGGTGATCATCCTGTCGTCGGCGACGGTGCTGCTGCGCCGACGCTCGTTCACCTACGCGCCGCAACTTGTCAGGAGCTGAGGCCGTCATGCCGCAGGTAAAGACGCACAAGCTGGTCTTCGGCTACCGCAGGCGCCAGGTGATCAAGGGACTCACGCTGAGCTTCGGCACCGGGGTGCACGGGCTGCTCGGGCCGAACGGCGCGGGCAAGACCACCCTCATGCGCATGCTGGCCACGGTGAACCGGCCGGACTCCGGAACGCTCACCGTGCTGGGTGACCCGCTCAGCTCGGAGGCGGGACTGCGGTCGGTGCGCAGGCGCATCGGTTACCTGCCGCAGGCCTTCGGCTTCTACCCGCGCTTCACCGTGCGCGAGTTCGTCGAGTACTTCGCCTGGCTCAAAGAGGTGCCGCGCGGGCGGCTCAGCGACGCGGTGGACCGGGCGATCGAGCGCGTCGGGCTGGGCGAGCGCGCCGACGACCGGCTCAAGACGCTCTCCGGCGGCATGCTCCGGCGCGTCGGCATCGCCCAGGCGATCGTCAACGACCCCGAGGTGCTGCTGCTGGACGAGCCGACGGCGGGCCTCGACCCGGAGCAGCGGATGGACTTCCGGGTGCTGCTGCGCGACATCGGCCGGGACAACTGCGTCATCACCAGCACCCACCTCATCGAGGACGTGGCGGCCGCGTGCACCGCGGTGACGCTGATCGACTCCGGGCAGTCGGTGTTCCAGGGCACCCCCGCGCAGCTCATCGCCGCGGGTGACCCCGACTGCGACGGCGACACCCCGGTGGAGCGCGGCTACACCAGCGTCCTGCGCGCCTTCCGAGCGGCGAGCTGAGTGCTGCTCACCGAGTACCGGCGCGGAGCGGGGCCGCTGCTCACCCTCACCGTCGCGGCGCTGGTCTGGCTCAGACTGTTCGGGCTGGTCTTGCGGTTCCCCGGGTCGTGGTTGGACTCGGCGACGGAGGTTCTCACGGCACCGATCGCACCGCTGGTGTTCACCGCCGCGGTGTGGCAGGCCAGCCGCGAACGCCGTCGCGACATGGACGACCAACTGGGTTCCTCGGCGAGAGCCGCGTGGCGCAGACGGGGACTGACCTGGGCATCGATCGTTCTCGGTGGTGCGCTTGGCGTGGCCCTGGTCGTTGGTGTGGCCGTTGTGCTGCTGGTGGCGCGCGGGGCGTATGCGGCGCCGGGGTGGTGGTGGCCGCTCATCATCACCGTCCTGGGTATCGGCGCGGACGCGGCGCTGGGGGTGTTGGTCGGCGTGGTGTTCCCGTGGCCGCTGCTGGGGATCGTCCTGGGGGTGGCGGCCTACGTCGTGCTGAGCGAGGGGCGCGGCCCGTTCCGGTGGTGGCCGCCGTTCGACGGATACTGGACGCCGGATGCCGGGCCGCACTCGCTGATCGCGCTCACGCTCGGAATCGGAGTGCTTGCCCTGATCACGTTGGCTTCGCGACACCGCATGGCGTTGCTGGCGGTGCCGTCCGCTCTGGTGTGCCAGATGTTCCTCGACGACACGACCTCGTTCTGGCGGGTCGACCCGCGTGCCGGGGAGCTGGTCTGCCGAGAGTCCGTCTGCACGTCCCGCGCGTCCGTCCACACGCTCGACACGGTCTTCGCGATCGCCAAACCCTTGCTGGACAAGGTCGCGGGCATACCTGGCGCGCCGACCACCGCCGCCCCCTCGAACACCGGCGCAAGCCTGTGGGTCACCGGCATGCACACCGGTTGGGACGGCAAGCAGCTCTTCGAGCCCGAATCTCCCAGGTACAAGCGCTTGCTGGTGCAGACCGTCGTCACCGCCCGGTGCGCCGCCCACGACGAGCTGTCGGCTGCCGCCTCGGCGTGGTGGACAGGTGTCGTGTCCTCGCCCCAGGAGCAGGCAGCCTTGGCGAGGGTGGAACGGCTCTCCCCCGAGGCTCAGCGCACGTGGTTCGGCGACTACTTGAGCGCGCTGCGGCGCTGCGACGCCGCCGCGTTGGCGGCGCTGCGATGACCCGGGTCCTGTGGACGGAGTACCGGCGCGGGACCGGGCCGGTGATCACCGCGATCACCGCTGTGGTGAGCCTTCTGTTCCTCTACGACGAGGGCTACGGCTGGCCCGGCCCGTGGATGCGCTTCGCCGTCGACTTCCGCAGCATGCTGCTCGTCCTCGGCCCGGTCGTGGTGGTGCTCGGCGCGTGGCAGGCGGGCCGGGACCGTCACCACGGGCTCAACGAGGTGTCGGCCAGCACCCCACGAGCGCCGTGGAAGCGGATCGCGATCACGTGGTGTTCGATCACGGGCGCGGCGTGGCTCGGACTGCTCGTCACGCTGGCCGTCAACGTCGCGGTGATCGCGCCGCACGCCGACTACCTGGGCGGCGGGTGGGCGTGGATGATCGCGGGCGCGTTCGTCGGCGTCGGGGTGCACGCGGCGCTGGGCGTCGCTCTCGGATCGGCGATCCCCGGGCGGCTCGTCGGCCCGGTGGTCGGACTGGGCGTGGTCGTGGTGTTCGAGCCGATGGTGATGTCGCTGGGCGGAGGCACCGCGCAGCTCGTCACGTTGCCGCCCTTCATGTGGCTGAACGGGCCGCCTGCCCAGCTGTGGGCCTGCACTCAACTGCTCCAGCTCGCGTGGTTCGCCTCGGTGATCGTGCTGCTGCTGGCCGTCGTGGCGGCGGGGCGGCTCGTCGTACCGGTCGCGGTGGCCGTGGTGCTCGGGACGGCGCTGTCCCTGCTCCCGGTGGAGGACTTCATCGGCGTCGATCCCCGGGCTTCGGAGCTGGTGTGCGTGCCGAAGGTGTGCGTGACACGAGAAGACGCGGGCCTGTTGCCGCTGGTCACCGACGCGGCTCGACGGATGCTGGCTCGGGTCGCCGACGTGCCGGGAGCGCCGAGGGAAGCACTTCCGAGCACGCGGGCGGGGGTGTCTGCGCCGATCTCGGTGCCCGACGACGTGCGCACGTGGAGCGGGCGCATCCGCCACGACGACACCGAACTGCGTCGCGCGATGGTCTCCAGACTCCTGTACTCCCCGTGCGCCAGCGTCGGCACCGGGTGGCTGACTGTCGTCGTTGAGGGCTGGTGGGTCGGGGAGTTCTCACCTGAGCGGCACTCCCCAGAGGCCGCCGCCTGGCTCGCCCGGGTGAAACAGCTCCCCGTGCCGGAGCAGAACGCCTGGATGGGTCGTGCGCTGAGCGCCCTCCGAACCTGTGGCCGCGCCGAGCTGAGCAGCCTTCGGTAACGGCTGCAGCAGGCCGCGCCCGCGCGGCCGACGAGCGTGCTCACCCGGCGACCTTGTTCGCCGTCGTAGATCCGCCGTTGTGGTCAGGCCCGCGCTGGTGGCCTGACCACAACGAGGTCGGAGCGGCTCAGGCCTTGACGACCTTGAAGCCGGTCCAGTTCTTGACCTCCTTGCCCCGGGCGGGGCAGGCGATCTTCGTGGAGCCGTTGTAGAGCTGCACCTTGTAACCGGACTTGCCCCAGCACGCGGTGACCGTCGCGGCGGTCGAGCCCTTGCTGAACTGGCCGCCCTTGCCCCGGCAGACCCAGTCCAGACCGCGCACGGTCTCGACCTGGACGCCTGCCACCGCGTTGGCGACCCCGGTGCACGAACCGGCGGCCGAGGCGACCCCGGTCCCGACGGTGAACAGTCCGGCGGCGATGACGGTCGCGGCGGCGAACGCGGAGATCTTGCGCATCTTTTGGAGACCCTTTCCCGCTAACACGAATCCTGCGTTCGCAGGTTGACACGCGAGCGTCGACGCGGGCGAGTCACATCGGAATCTCGCGGTCGTGTTTCGAGCTGGGCCGAATGGCGCTCAGTAATAGCCCGTCCCGCCGTCGAGCAGCTCCCGAATGGCGTCCATGTGCCCGAGGTGCCGCGCGGTCTCCTCCAACATGTGCAACAGGACCCAGCGCACGGAAGCCTGCCCGACCGGCCACTTCCGGTTCTTGCCGATGTCGTCGAGGGAAAGCCCGGCCACGATCTCGTTGGACCTGTGGCACTGCCGTTCGTATTCGTCGAGCAACTGGGCCAGCGGAACGCCGTCGACCTTCATGTCGGCGTCCTCGTCGGATTCGTCGAACTGCGGTCCGACGGCCGGGGCGTCGAGCAGCATCACCTCGAACCACATCTGCTCGGTCCAGCGCATGTGCGAGAGCAACCCGGCCATCGTCATGTTCGGCGACGCGGGCAGAACGGCCCGGTGAGCGTCGGTGTCGGAGACCCCTTCGCACTTCCAGCGCACGATGTCGCGCTGCATGTCCAGCCAGCCGACCAGCTGGGTCCGCTCGTCCGCGGTGAACGCGGGGCGCTTGCGTTGGCTCATGCGCTCGGACGCTACGTCACCCGAGCCCGCGCGGCGCGGTATTTGTCCGGGCAGGAGAAAGGCCCGGCGCCCCTGCTGCGCCGGGCCTTTCTCATTTCGTCGCGGAGGACTGGGAGCGGAGGGTCATCCCGTCATCCGCGGAAAGCGTCCTTCACCTTCTCGGCGGCCTGCTTCAGGTTCGCCTTCACCTGTTCGCCCTTGCCCTCGGCCTGCCACTGCTCGTTGTCCGTGGCCTCGCCGACCTTCTCCTTGGCCTTGCCCTTGAGCTCATCGGCCTTGTTCTCGATTTTGTCCGAGTCGCTCATGTCGCCTCCGCCGTTGTCGATGTCGATGTCAGCTCTTGGTGTGTCGAACTTCGGGTTCCCGGCGGCGACACCGCCAAACGCGTTACTCGTGAAAAATCTTGGGCCAGGTAGTTGCCTGAAGCACTTCTCGTTGTGACACAACGGAAAGCTTGCCCCGGTACACAGGAGATCATGAAGGGTTACGCCGTCGTCGACGTCGAGACCACCGGACTGCTCCCCGGCATGCACCACCGCGTCGTGGAGGTCGCGGTGGTGCACCTCGACGCCCACGGCGCGGTGACCGGCGAGTGGTGCACGCTGCTCAACCCGCTGCGCGACCTCGGCCCCCAGCGCATCCACCGCATCACAGCCGCCGAGGTCCGCAGGGCCCCGACCTTCGACCAGATCGCCGGAGAGCTGTCCGCTCAGCTGGCCGGTCGGGTGCTCGTCGCCCACAACCTGGCCTTCGACCTGGGTTTTCTCACCGCGGAGTTCGACCGCGTCGGTGTCAGCACGCCGTTGGAGCTGGAGTCCGGGCTCTGCACGATGGCGCTGGCCGAGACCTACCTGGACTCACCGTCGCGCTCGCTGGCCACGTGCTGCCGCGTGGCGGGTGTGGTGCTGGACCACGCGCACTCCGCGCTGCACGACGCGCACGCGGCCGCTGGGCTGCTCTCGGTGTACCTGACGCGGTGCGGGCGGCCGGAGCCGTGGTCTTCGCTGCTCAGCTCCGCCGCGAGCCTGTCGTGGCCGCACTTCGACGAGCCGGGACGGCGGCCCGTGCGCCGCGCGGTCGCCGGTGCTGAGACCGAGCACTTCCTGGCGCGCCTGGTGGACACGCTTCCCCGCGTGCACGAGCCCGCCGGGGCCGAGCCGTACCTGGCCGTGCTCGACAAGGCGATGCTGGACCGCTACGTGTCGTTGAGCGAGCAGGACGAGCTGATCGAGGTCGCCGCGACGCTCGGCCTGGACCGCGAGACCGTGGAGCGACTGCACCTGGGCTACCTCGAAGCCCTCGCGGCGGCCGCGCGGCGCTCCGGCTGGGTCGGGGAGTCCGAGCGCGCCGAGCTGCGCGACGTCGCGGGGATGCTCGGCCTGCCCGACGATGCCGTGACACAGGCGTTGAGCTCCGGAAAGGCCCAGGCGCGCAGGGGTTTCCGGCTCCAACCGGGTGACAGGGTGGTGTTCACCGGCGACACGATGCTGCCGCGCGAGGAGTGGGAGCGGCGTGCCGTGCGTGCCGGCCTGGTGGTGCGGCCTGACCACGTCAGCGGCAAGACGCGCCTGGTCGTCGCGGCCGACGCGGACACGCTCTCCGGCAAGGCCAGGCAGGCGCGCGAGCGCGGGGTCCCGGTGATCACCGAGGCCGCGTTCCACCGCCTGCTCGCGGCCCTCGACCGGGATCAGCGGTGATCGGCTACGTCGCGATCGGACAGGGCCCCGGGCACGACGGCGCCGACAGCGTCGCGGTCTGGCACGTCGGCCTGGACGGCACGCACACCGGAGCGTGGCTGCTGTCCCCCAGCTCCGCCGCGCACCTTCCCGCGCTGTGCTCCGACCGCTCGCTCGCGTCGTGGGACCCCGCGCGCACCGTTCAGCTCCTGCGCGACCGCACCGGCTTCACGCCGTCGCACTGCACGTCGATTCCCCTGCTGTTGAACGATGTCCTGGCCGCTCGACGCTCCCAAGTGGACAGTCCGAAGTGGACTCGCGTGATCCCTGATCCGCTACCGGACACCGCGATGGCGTTCCGCCGGGCCGTCGGGCTCGTGCGCCCGGAGGACGCCTGCCCGTCCGCGACCCGAGCCCTGACCACGGCCCGCATGCTCACCTGGACCATCGCCGCCCACCACGAGACCACCACCCCGCACCTCCGCCTCGCCCACGCCCTCAACGCACGTCGAGGCGAGGGGGACGGCTAGGCCCTGTCCTGTGAGTCACCGGGTCTGCCGGTCTTCAAGACCACCCAGCCCCCACCCCAGCCGTCTTCAACGACGGCAAACCCGGCAACACCGCAGGGTTTACGGCGGTTAGCGATGATCAACAGAGGGGTTTGGTGGTCTTGAAGACACCCCAACCCCCAGCGACACCGTGACCGGAACACACAGCGCAACCACTTACAGGACAAGCCCTAGGTGTAGGTGGTGTGGGTGGTGGTGGACTGCTTGCCCAGGCGGCGGTTCAGGTAGAGGAGCTCCAACGCGAACTCGACGGCTCCGGCGATGCGGCCCACGGGGTCGTTGGGTTCTACGCCCAAGCGCTTGGCGACGTCTACGAGCACGGGCAGCTCGGGCAGTGCCTTGAGCACGTCGGTGGCGGGTACGCGCTCCCCGGTGGTGACGGGTTGTCCGCCAGAGACCGCCGCGGCGAGAGGGGCCAGGTCCACGCCCGCGAGCAGCGCCCGGCCGGTGTCGGCGACGGCGCGGCGCAGCAGGTGGGTCAGCAGCTCGACGCTCTCCGGGCCCTCCACGCCTGCCTCGAACTCCAGCTTCCCGCGCAGCACGGGGACCACGGCCTCCAGGTCGACCGGGCGCGCGACGGCGGGCCACTCCTCGGTCAGCGCGGCGCGCCGGAGTGCCGCCGCCGCGACGGTTTCGGCCGCCGCGATGGCGAAGCGCGCGGAGACGCCGGAGCGCTGGTCGACGCCGTTGGACTCGCGCAGGTGCCGCACGAAGCGCGCGCCGACCTCCAGCAGGTGGTCGGCGACCTCGGCGCAGAGATCGGCCTCCTGGCGCACCATGGCGACCTCGTCGGAGATCTCCAGCGGGTAGTGGGTGCGGATCTCCGCGCCGAAGCGGTCCTTCAACGGGGTGATGATCCGCCCCCGGTTCGTGTAGTCCTCGGGGTTGGCCGTGGCGACCAGCAGCACGTCCAGCGGCAGCCGCAGCGTGTAGCCGCGCACCTGGATGTCGCGCTCCTCCATGACGTTGAGCAGCGCCACCTGGATGCGCTCGGCGAGGTCGGGCAGCTCGTTGAGCGCGATGATGCCGCGGTGGGCGCGCGGGACGAGCCCGAAGTGGATGGTCTCGGGATCGCCGAGGCTGCGGCCCTGCGCGACCTTCACCGGGTCCACGTCGCCGACCAGGTCACCGACGCTGGTGTCGGGCGTGGCGAGCTTCTCCGCGTAGCGCTGGTCGCGGTGCAGCCAGGCGATCGGCAGCTGGTCGCCCAGCTCGGCCGCCCGCCGCCGCGACGCGGGGGTGATCGGGTCGAACGGGTCCTCCGGCAGCTCGGCGCCGTCGATCACCGGCGTCCACTCGTCCAGCAGCGCGACCAGCGAGCGCAGCAGGCGCGTCTTGCCCTGCCCGCGCTCGCCGAGCAGCACCACGTCGTGCCCGGCCAGCAGCGCGCGTTCGAGCTGCGGGAGCACGGAGTGGTCGAACCCGACGATGCCCGACCACACGCGTTCTCCGCCGCGCAGCGCGGCGATGAGGTTGTGCCGGATCTCGGTCTTGACGTCGCGGGACTGGTAACCGGAGCTCTTCAGCTCGCCCAGGGTGCGCGCGGAGGGCTGACTCGTCACCCCCGCGACGCTACCCCTGCCGGACCGGGTCAGGAGCGGACGAGGCGGGCGATGGCGTCGCTCGCCTCGCGGATCTTGGCGTCCGCGCCCTCGCCGCCCTCGGCGATGGCCTGGCTGACGCAGTGCTTGAGGTGCTCGTCGAGAAGACCGAGGGAGACGGCTTGGAGCGCCTTCGTCGCCGCGGAGATCTGCGTGAGGACGTCGATGCAGTACTCGTCGTTGTCGACCATCCGCTGAAGACCGCGGATCTGGCCCTCGATCCGGCGCAGCCGTTTGAGGTAGCCGTCCTTGCCCTCGGTGTATCCCCGCATCGGTCTAGGTTAGCGAGTCGAAGGCCCGGATGATGTGCGGCTCGGAGTTGAACGGCAGCCCGTGCGGCCGGTCCCACGCGGTCGTCAGGGGCGAGGTACGGGTCCCCTCCCCGAACCCGAGGTGTCCGGCGCCGTCTTCGTTCTCGTCGAGATCATGGCTCAACAATCGCGAAAACGGCCACCGTCCGCAGTGGGGTGAGCCCTCGCTCGGGTCAGGGGGTCAGCACCGGGTAGTCGGTGTAGCCCCGGGTGTCGCCGCCGTAGAAGGAGGCGGGGTCGGGGGTGTTGTACGGCCCGGCGGTGGCCAGGCGGACCGGCAGGTCGGGGTTGGCGAGGAACTGCGCTCCGAAGGCGAGGACGTCGGCGACACCGGCTTCGACCAGGTGCAGTTCGGAGTGGTCGGTCGGGCGGCCCTCGGTGAACGGGTTGAGGATCAGCACGCCGCTGAAGCGCTCGCGGATGGCCAGGGTGAGGTCGCGGTCGGTGCCCTCGGCGATGTGCAGGTAGGACAGCCCGAGCGGCTCGATCTCCTGGACCAGCGCGGTGTAGACCTCGCGGTGGGAGTCCTCGGCGATGTCGTTGTAGGTGCCGGCCGGGGAGATGCGCAGCGCGGTGCGGTCGGCCCCGATCGCGGCGGCGACGGCCGTAGCGACCTCCACGGCGAAGCGGATGCGCCCGCGCACGGTCCCGCCCCAGTCGTCGGTGCGCACGTTGGCGTTGCTGGAGAGGAACTGCTGGATCAGGTAGCCGTTGGCGCCGTGGAGTTCCACACCGTCGAAGCCCGCCTCGATCGCGTTGCGCGCGGCGGCGGCGAAGTCGGCGATCGTCTGGTGGATCTCCTGCTCGGTCAGCTCCTTCGGCGTCACGAAGTCGTGCATGCCGGTGCCGGTGAAGACCTGGCCCTGCGCGGCGATGGCGGACGGGCCGGTCGGGACGAGCTCGCCGGGCAGCAGGCTGGGGTGGCCGATGCGGCCGGTGTGCATGATCTGCGCGTAGATCCGCCCGCCCGCGGCGTGCACGGCGTCGGTGACCTTGCGCCAGCCCGCGACCTGCTCGGCGCTGTGCAGACCCGGGGTGTCGGGGTAGCCCTGGCCGATGACGGACGGCTGGATGCCCTCGGTGATGATCAGCCCGGCGGCGGCGCGTTGCGCGTAGTAGGCCGCCATCGTCTCGGTGGGCACGCCGCCCTCGCCCGCGCGGCTCCTGGTCATCGGCGCCATGGCGATGCGGTTGGCCAGCTTGGTGCCCGCCAGGTCGATCGAATCGAATGCCGTGGTCATCTCGTCTCCCCGAGTTCGCAGTTACTTGTTCGACCAACTAACTCCCGGGAGCGGACATTCCGACTGCGGCAGTGACCTGGGGCACACGTAATATTGTGGTCGACCACGAAATGAGGCTCCGGTGACCAGTCCCGTCAACACCCAGGTGATCCGCGTGGCGCGGCTGCACCGCACGGTGGCCGCCCAGCTGCTGCGCGAGATGGGCCTGCACCCCGGCCAGGAACTGCTGATGATGCAGGTGTGGGACCACGGACCGCAGCGGCAGAGCGCACTGTCGGAGGCGCTGGACGTGGACGCTTCGACGCTGACCAGGACGGTGCAGCGCTTGGAGCACGCGGGTTTCGTGCGCCGCAACCGGTGCAGCACGGACGGCCGGGCTTGGGAAGTGGAGTCCACCAAGGCCGGGCTGGCGCTGCGCGAGCGCGTGCTCGCCGCGTGGGACGAGCTGGAGAAGATCACCCTCAACGGGCTGAGCGAGGCGGAGGTCGCCGCGCTGTCCTCGGCGTTGGCGCGGGTGGAGGGCAACCTGTGCGAGTTCGCGCGCGGCTCGGTCGAGACTTGTTGACTGAGCGATACAGAATCACCTAGCCTTCGACCGTGGGCAGGCCCAGGGAGTTCGACGACACCGCCGCGGTGCACGCCGCCATGGAGGTGTTCTGGCGCAAGGGCTACGAGGCGACCACGACGCAGGACCTCTGCGAGAGCACGGGCTTGGGGCGCGGCAGCCTGTACAACGCCTTCGGCAGCAAGCGCCAGCTCTACGAGGCCGCGCTGCGCCGCTACTCGGTGATCGGGCCGCAGGGGCAGCTGGAGATCCTGGAGCGGCCGGGCTCGGTGAAGGACCGGTTGCGCGCGCTGATGGTGTGGTGCGTGGACGTGGACATGGCCGACCCGGAGCGCCGGGGCTGCCTGGCGATCAACGCGGCGATGGACGCCAGCGGCCGCACCTCGGAGATCGCGGAGCTGGCGCACAAGCAGTTCGTGCGCCTGGAACAGACGATCTGCCACATGATGGCCGTCGGCCAGAGCTCCGGGGAGCTGTCCTCGGAGCGCTCGCCCTTGCAGGCGGCGAGGTTCTTCCAGAGCGCCTACTACGGGCTGCGCGTGCTGGGCAAGGTCACCGACGACCGCGCCGCGCTGCTCGACGTCATCGAGGGCACCCTGTCCGCCCTGTAGTGCTTTTCTTCTGCCCGACTTTTGTACAGTACGTTCCAGAACTGGGGTCTGTGTCATGCCGTTGGCCGTGTACGTGTTGGGGCTCGGGATCTTCGCGATGACCACGAGCGAGTTCATGGTGTCGGGGTTGATGCCCTCGCTCGCCGGGGAGTTCGGGGTGTCGGTGGCCGCGATCGGCTACCTGATCTCGGCGTTCTCCGGGGCGATGGTCGTGGGCGGCCCGGTGCTCACCGTCGGGTTGTTGCGGGTGCCGCGCAAGCACTCGCTGCTCGCGCTGACCGGGGTGTTCTTGGTCGGCCAAGCGCTGGGCGCGGTCGCGACGGACTACGGCGTGATGCTGCTGTCACGGGTGATCACCGGTGTGGCGTCCTCGGCGTTCTTCGGGGTGGCGATCGCGGTCGCGGTGGACATGGCCGGCCCGGAGCGCCGGGGACGGGCCTCAGCGGTGGTGCTGGGCGGGTTGATGATCGGCACGGTGCTCGGCCTGCCCGCGACGACGGTGGTCGACCAGTTCTACGGCTGGCGCGCGAGCTTCTGGGCTGTCGCGGTCGTGACGCTGCTGGCAGGGCTGGTGATCCTGCGCGTGGTGCCGTCGGGGTCGCGTCCGGAGGGCATGAGCCTGCGCACCGAGCTGGCGGCGCTGCGCAACGGCAGGTTGTGGGCGGCCTACGCGACCAGCGGGCTGCTGGTGGGGTCGGTGTTCGCGGCGTTCAGCTACTTCTCGCCGATCTTCATCGAGGTCAGCGGCTTCTCCCCCACCGTCGTTCCCGTGCTGCTGGCCGTCTACGGCGCCGCGACGGTCGTGGGCAACACCGTGATCGGGCGCTTCGCCGACCGCCACATGATGCCGATCCTGACGTTCGGGTTGGCCGCGCTGGTGGTGACGTTGTCGGGGTTCGCGTTGTTCGCGGGGAGCCAGCCTGTGACGGTCGTGGCGGTGGTGGTGCTCGGGTTGGTCGGGGTGTCGATGAACCCGGCGCTGGCGACTCGCGTGATGCGGGCGGCCGACAGCCGACCGCTGGTGAACACCGTGCACACGGCCGTGATCTGCCTCGGTGTCGGGCTCGGCTCGTGGGCGGGTGGGCTCGGCATCAGCGCCGGGCTGAGCCTGACCTCGCCGCTGTGGGTGGGCGTGGTGTTCGCGGTGCTCGGCCTGGCCAGCCTGCTCGCCGCACGGAAATCGGTTGCCTCACAGGCGCCGCAGCTGGTGTAGTCCGGCCTTCGTCCGCGAGCTCCGGAGGCGATCACGTTGCCAGTCCCCACGTCCTTCCTCAAGGGAATTGTTGGCCACCCGAAGGACAGGGATTCGTGGTTCGCACTCTCAACCTGGGCGTGCTCGCCCACGTGGACGCCGGTAAGACCAGCCTGACCGAACGGCTGCTGCACTCCGCCGGGGTGATCGAGCGCCCCGGCAGCGTCGACGACGGTGACACGCAGACGGATTCGCTCGCGCTCGAACGGCAGCGCGGGATCACCATCAAGTCGGCCGTGGTGTCCTTCGTCGTCGACGACGTCACCGTGAACCTCATCGACACCCCCGGGCACCCGGACTTCATCGCCGAGGTCGAGCGCGTGCTGAGCGTGCTCGACGGCGCGGTGCTGGTGGTGTCGGGCCTGGAGGGCGTGCAGGCGCAGACCCGCGTGCTGATGCGCACGTTGCGGCGCCTGCGCATCCCGACGCTGGTGTTCGTGAACAAGATGGACCGGCCCACCGCCGACGCCGCTCGCACGGTGCGGGCGATGGCGGAGAAGCTGACGCGCTCGGTCGTGCCGCTCGACGACACCGCCCGGCTCGCGGAGGTGCTGGCGGAGCACGACGACGAGCTGATCGAGTCCTATGTGGACGGCCAGGTCTCGTGGGTGCGATCAGCGCTGGTCGCCCAGACGCGGCGCGCCCTGGTGCACCCGGTCTTCTTCGGCTCGGCGGTGAGCGGAGCCGGGGTGGACGAGCTGATCGCCGGGATCACGGAGTTCTTGCCCGCCGAGGAGTCCAGCACGGACGGGCCGCTGTCCGGCACGGTGTTCAAGGTCGAGCGCGGCGCGGGTGGCGAGAAGATCGCCTACGTGCGGATGTTCTCCGGGGTGCTCCGGCCGCGCGAGCGGATCGATGCGGGCAAGGTGACCGCGCTGAGCGTCTTCGGCGGCGGTGAGCTGGGCTCGGGGCGGATCGGCAAGGTCTGGGGCCTGTCCAAGGTCCGCGTCGGCGACGCCGTCGGAGCCCCGCGAGCCGGTGTGGAGCGACACTTCGCTCCGCCGACGTTGGAGACCGTGGTGGAGCCGCGTGATCCGTCGGAGCGGGGCTTGCTGCACTCGGCGCTGACGCAGCTGGCGGAGCAGGACCCGCTGATCAACCTGCGCGAGGACTTCTCCGTGTCGCTGTACGGGGAGGTGCAGAAGGAGGTCATCCAGGCGACGCTGGCCGCCGAGTACTGCATCGACGTGGACTTCCGCGAGACCACGACGATCCACATCCAGCGGCCGGTGGGCGTCGGCGAGGCGGTGGAGGTGATCAACACCGACTCCAATCCGTTCCTCGCCACGGTCGGCCTGCGCGTGGAGCCCGGGCCTGCGGAGTTCCGGCTGGAGGTCGAGCTGGGCTCGATGCCGTTCTCGTTCTTCCGCGCCGTCGAAGAGTCCGTGCGCTCGGCTTTGCAGCGAGCGGAGGTGCGCGACTGCTTGGTCACGATGACGCGATCGGGTTACTGGGCGCGGCAGAGCCACGCGCACGGCAGCTTCGACAAGTCGATGTCGAGCACGGCGGGCGATTTCCGGGGCTTGGCGCCGGTGGTGCTGCTGGAAGCGTTGCGGCGCGCGGGCACTGAGGTCTTGGAGCCCATCCACCGTCTGCGGTTGGAGGTTCCCGCGGACACGCTCGGCGCGGTGTCGACGGCGTTGGCGAAACTGCGCGGCGTGCCGTTGGTGCCGGTGCTGCGTGGGGCGGTGTGCGAGCTGGAGGCGGAGATTCCGGCTGGTCGTGTGCACGCGTTCCAGCAGGCTCTGCCGGGGTTGACGCGTGGTGAGGGCGTGGTGGAGGCGGAGTTCGACCGCTACGTGCTCCTCCGGTGAGCGATCCCGTGCACGACGCCGAGGTCGATCAGGTCCTGCGGTCGTAGTTTGAGTTGATCGATCGTCGCGCCGAGTTCTCCGGGCTCGCGCTTGAGGATCGCGTTCGCCGACTCGGGTGCGATGACGGAGAAGTAGGCGTCCGGAGTGATCCACACCGTGGTGTGCGAGGTGAGGGCGAGCGCGCCGCCGGAGCCGCCTTCGCCGATGACGAGCGTGGTGATCGGGACGCTCGCGTCGGCGACGGCGGTGAACAGCTCGGCGATGGCGGGGCCGATCCCGTCCTGCTCGGCGAGCGCGTCGTGGGCGGCTCCGGGCGTGTCGACCAGCGTCAAGATGGGCAGGCGCAGCCGGTTCGCCAGCCGCACCAGACGCGCGGCGGCGCGGAATCCGGCTGGGCTGTTGGCGGTTCCGGTCTGCGCGGCGTAGGCGAGGGTGTTCCCTTGGCGGCTACCGAAGCCGCAGAGCATGCCCGGGTCGGCGCTGCCCAGGGGGAAGCGGCGGTCGAAGTGGTCGTCCAGGTAGGCCTCGGCGCGGGGGCGCTCGGCGGCGCGCGCACGTCGCACGGCCTCCGCGCCGGTGGCCGGGAGGTCGTTGTGCCCGAGCGCGTTCGGCACGTCAGGGGCATCGGCGGTGGTGGGTTCGAGCAGCGGCAGGAGTTCGGCGAGCGCGGCGCCGACGTCCGCGAGCTCCACCAGTCGGTGCACCTGGCCGAGGGCGAGCTTTCCCTTGCTGGTGAAGGCTTCCGTGTTGTCGGAGTTGTCGGAGTCGCCGCGCACGCGTGCTCCGGCGAAGCCGATCGTGGCGTCGGGGACCGCGAGCAGGACGTCCGCGCTTGCGGCTACCGAGGCCCAGGCTCCGCCCGCGACGGGGTTGCGCAGCACGGTGACGTGCGGCAATCCGGCAGCTCGGAGCCGCGCCGCCGCGCCCGCGATGCGTTGCATCTGCAGCAGCGCGCGCATGCCTTCCTGCATGCGGCTGCCGCCGGAGGCGACGAGCGAGACCACGGGCAGGCCCCGTCGCACGGCCTCGTCGAAGGCTCCGACGAGGAGGTCTCCGGTGCGCGAGCCGAGTGAGCCGCCGAAGTAGCGGAAGTCGAAGGAGATCAGCACGCACTCGCCGCCCCCGCGAATCCGCCCGTGTCCACAAAGGACGGATTCGCGGGGGCCGTGATCGGCGCTCAGCTCGCGTTGCTTCTCCGCGTAGCCCGGCCACCCGAGCGGGTCGGACACCTCGCCGCTGATCTCCGAGAAGCCGGAGAAGGACTCAGCGACCAGGCGGAGCACGTCACGGGCACTGCGCGGGTCCATCTAGCTCCTGTCCTGTGTGAGGGCGGGTAGGGCAGTCTTCAAGACCACCGAACCCCCCTTTCGATCATCGCCAACCGCCCCCTACTTCGGGCGGCCCCGATGGTGTGTCGTGGTTGAAGACCGTGGAGACGGGGGTTTGTGGGTCTTGAAGACTGGTGAACCCGACGGCTTTCGCGGCGCGGTCTAGCTCCTCTGGCTCAGGGCCTTCTTCATGACCTTGCCCATGTCGTTGCGGGGCAACGCTTCGAGGTAGTGCACGACGCGCGGTCGCTTGTGCGGGGTGAGCAGGCGGGCGACGTGGTCGGCCAGCTCCTGGGGGCTCGGCGCCTCGCCGTCGGGCACCACCCAGGCGACGATCCGCTCTCCCAGGTCGTCGTCGGGTTCGCCGGTGACCGCGACCTCGACGACGCCCGGGTGCTCCAGCAGCGCGTTCTCCACCTCGCCCGCGCCGACCTTGTAGCCACCGGTCTTGATCAGGTCGACCGCGCGCCGGCCGACGATGCGGATGTAGCCGTCCTTGCCGCGCGTGGCCACGTCGCCGGTGCGGAACCAGCCGTCGCGGAAGGCTTCGGCGGTGGCGTCGGGGCGGTTGAGGTACTCCAGGAACAGGTTGGGGCCTCGGACTTCGATCTCGCCGACGGTCTCGTCGTCCTCGCCTTCGATCGGCGCGCCGGACTCGTCCACGAGCCGCACGTCCACGCCGTCCACGGGCGGGCCGACGGTGCCGGGACGTCGCTCCCCCGCCGCGCGCACGGAGCAGTTCATCAGCGTCTCGGACATGCCGTAGCGCTCCACGACGAGCTGGCCGGTGGCGTCGGAGATGCGCTGGTGCACGCTCGCGGGCAGTGGCGCGGAGCCGGAGACCAGCAGCCGGGCACGCCCGATGGCCTTGGCCAGTTCGGGGTCGGCTTCGGCGTCGGCGACCAGGCGGCTGTACATGGTCGGGACGCCGAACATCATCGTGGCCGCGCCGCCCAGTTCGGCGCCGATCCCGGCGGTGGAGAAGGCGCCCAGGTGGTGCAGGGTGCCGCCGAGGCGCAGCGGTCCGAGCACGCCGACGCCCAGGCCGTGCACGTGGAACAGCGGCAGCCCGTGCACGAGCACGTCCTCGCTGGTCCACTCCCACGCGCCCGCGAGGCTGTCGAGGTTGCTGGAGATCGAACGCCGAGGCAGCACGACGCCCTTGGGGGCGCCGGTGGTTCCGGAGGTGTAGATGACCAGCGCGGGAGCTTCGGCGTCCGGCTCGGGCAGCTTCTCCGGCTCGGTGGCGGGCACGTCGAGGCCGACATCGACGCGCCTGATGTCGCCGAAGCCGTCGGGCAGCGTCGTCCCGGGTGCGCTCAGGACCAGACCGGGCGCGCTGTCGCCGAGGATGTGCGCCAGCTCGCGCTCGCCGATCTTGGGGTTGATCGGGACCGCGGGCACACCGGCGAGCAGCGCGGCGACCACGCCCACGCACGTCTCGATGCTGTTGGTGGCCCACACCGCGACCCGGCCCACCCCGGCCAGCTCGCCCGCCAGGTGCCCGGCGACGCCAGCCAGCTCGCGGTAGCTCAGCGCGCGCTCGCCGAAGCGGATCGCCTCGCGCTCTGTAGGTTCGGCCAACGCCGGGAACAGCGGGGAGTTCATCTCAAGCCCTTCATCCGACTACTGCCAGGACGGCCCACAACACCACCGGTGAGGCGGCGACGATGATCGCGCCGTACCGCAGAAGCTGCTTGAAGAACGCGTCGCGGTCAACATCGCGGGCGTTGGCCAGCACGATGGCGCCGTTGGTGGAGAAGGGGCTCACGTCGACCACGGTCGCGGCGACGGCGAGGGCGGCGACCATGCTCACGGGGTCGATGTGACCCACCGAGAGCAGCGGAACCGCGAGCGGGATGGTCGCGCCGAGCACGCCGACCGAGGACGCGAGCGCGGAGACGATCGCGCCGATGAACAGCAGCAGGAGCACCGCGAGCGTGGGTGATCCCACGTCCCGCACGGCGTTGCCGACGTAGGTCACCGCACCCATCTGCTGCAGCACCGACACGTAGGTGAGCACGCCGCAGATGAGCAGCACGGTCGGCCAGGTGATCTTGTTGACGGCCTCGGCGTTGATCTTGGGGGCGGCCACGCCGAGCACGACCGCGATGGTGATCGCGACCAAGCCGACGTTGAGGTCGAACGCCAGCGTCAGCACCACGAGCGTGACCAGGCCGAGCAGCGTCAGCACCTGGTGGAAGGTGATCGGCTCGCGCGGCGCCGCCTCGGTGTTCTCGGAGTTCTCGGTGGGCTTGTCGGCGCGCCCGAGCTTGAGGCCGCCGAAGACCACGAACACGATCGCGGCGATCACCGCGTTGGCCACGAGGCTGGCCAGGAAGAGCGCGATCTCGTTCTGCGGCAGGCTGTTGCGCTCGACGACGCCGTTGACGATCGCGCCGTAGACGCTGATGGGCGAGAAGCCGCCGGCCTGTGCGCCGTGCACGACGAGCGCGCCCATGAGCAGCTGGTTGATGCCGTAGCGGTTGGCCAGGTTGAGCGCGATCGGCGCGACGATGGCGACGGCCGCCGGGCTGACCGCTCCGATCGCGGTGAGCAGTCCGGTGACGCCGAACATCACCCACGGGATGACCGCGATCCGGCCGCCGACCATCCGCACGGCGAGGTCGACGAGCCGGTCGACGGTGCCGTTGGCGCGGGCGATGCCGAAGAGGTAGGTCACCCCGACCAGCACCACGAAGATGTCGCCGGGGAAACCGCTGAGCACCTTCTCCGCGGTGAGGCCGCCGACTCCCGTGCCGACCAGGAACGCCGCGGCGAAGCCGAGACCGCCCATGTTCACCGACAGCGTGGTGGCCAGGGTGAAGACCAGGGCCAGTACGAGGATGGAGATCAGCTCGGGTGACATCGGCGGCTCCCGGATTGGCCAATTGGCTCAGCCAATATCGGCGTGCGTCCCCGGCCGTGTCAAGCACCGGGGAGCACGCCCGCCCGCTCAGGCGCTCTGCACGATCTTCACGTAGGCGGCCTCGACGTAGGTGCTGCCGCCGCTGAGGAACACCACGGAGCGCCTGTTGTACGTCCGGGTGCCGCACTCCGAGGAGCGGGAGCCGCCCTTGGAGAGCGTGGCGACCGGCTTGTTCGACTTGTTGTAGACGTTGGTGCCGTTGTACTGGGCGACCACCGAGCACGCGGCCTTGGCAGCCGGGGCGGCGACGGCCGCTCCACCGGAAGCGACGGAGGCGGCGAGCACCGCGCCCGCGATCAGGAGAACGCGCATTTCTTCCTCTCGTTGAAGGACAATTCCTCAGACCCGAGCGTTGATGGAGACATCCTCGGCGAGCACGACCGTCTTGTCGCCTGCCAGGAAGACGAGTCCCTTCTTGGGGCTGCACGCGGAATCCTTCGACTTGCCCTTCCTGAGCGTGCCGACCTGAGTCCTGCTGGCGATGTCAACAATGGGGGTGTTCCGCTTGGCGACCACGAAGCACATGCTCTGCTTGCCCGCGACCTGCGACTCAGCGGCGACGGCTGCGCCTCCGGAGCTGAGGACGGCGGCGGCGACTGCGGTGGCGATCAGGGAAACGCGCATGACTTCCTCTCAACGGGATGACGGGGACATATCGACCCCGCAACGGGAGTATGCACAAACACGAATTGAATGTGCTTCACCATTCGGCGGGGGCCGGAGCTTTATCGCCGATGTGGAGACTTGAATTCGCCGACCGGCTACGGAGGGTGGTGTTAGCCTGATCATGTGCCCGAACCGTTGCGCCCGCTGGGCAGGCCGCGCCTCTACGAGCAGGTGCTGCACCGGTTGCGGGAGTACGTCGCCGCCAACGGCCTCGGCCGGGGCGACAAGCTGCCCACCGAGCGCGATCTCGCCGAGCGGCTCCAGGTCAGCCGGGCGTCGGTGAAGCAGGCCGTGGTGGTGCTCGAGGTGCAGGGCCTGGTGGACGTGCGCCAGGGCGGCGGGATCTACCTGCGCGCGGACACCCTCGACGGCGAGCCCGTGACCGAGTTGGAGGCGCGCAGGCGCAGGTTGCCCGACGTGCTGGAGGCCCGGGAGGCGTTGGAGACCAAGCTCGCCGAGCTGGCCGCCGAGCGCCGCACCGAGCAGGACCTGGCGCGGATCGACGCGGCGTTGGAGCTGATGGCGGAGCTGATCGACTCCGGCGGCGCGGTGGACGAGGGCGACCGGCGTTTCCACGAGGCCATCGCGGCGGCGGCGCGCAGCACGTTGCTGGCGGACTTCATGAGAGCCATCTCCGGCCCGGTCGCCGAGAGCCGCCGCGAGTCGCTGCGCCAGCCCGGCAGGCCGTCGCGGTCACTGGCGCAGCACCGCGCGATCGCCGAGGCGATCCGGGCCGGTGACCCGCGCGCGGCGAGTGCGGCGATGCGCCGCCACCTCAAGACGGTCGCTCGGGTCAGGTTGCTGGACTGGACGCCGGAGAACTGAACCTCGTCCACAATGGACTCCAGGTGGCTCTGCGGTGGTTCGGCGCCGTGGTCCAGCGCGTACTTCATGACCAGAGCTTCGCCGATGTCGAGCACGGCGGGGGTGAGCCCTGGTCGGGCTCGGCGTGTGGGCGCTGACCGTGCTCGGCGCCGCGTGGCTCGGCCGGGCGGGTCGTCCCGGTCCGGCCGAGGCTCTGCTGCTGCGGCTCGCCTACTCGTGGTGCAGGGTGGTCCCGGTGACCCTTTCGGCCTTGATGCGCAGGACGAGGCGGTGTTCTGCGACCATCTCCACGAGGAAGGCGTCTCTGTCCGGGACCTCCCCCGCCATCGCCAGCAGCTCCAGTCCGGCCGCGTCGCCCGGCGTGGTGCTCACCTCCGAGACCTCGCCGAGACCTTCCACCACCGCGAAGGTCATGTGGTCCGGTTCCGCCACGTGCAGCGAGGCGCGCGGGTGCCTGCGCACGTGCCCCGGCTTCGCGCGTGTGGCGGTGGTGGAGATCCGCGCGACCCGTCCCACCGGGTCCCACGTGTGCAGCATCGTGGCGAGGTGCGGAGTGCCGTCCTTCTTCACCGTGGCCACGACCCCGAACCGTTGTGCCGCAAGCAGTTCGTCGATCTCGCTGGCACTCAGGCTCCGCGGCTTCGGCTTCTCGTCGCTCATGCCCACGATTGTGCCCCTCGCGCGCGGCTTCGTGAAGAAGGCACTTCCTCGTTCCCCCGCAACACCTTTGCTCACCGCCGACGCCAAGAACGCCGTCGCGTACTCAACGCAGGAGGCAGAACTCGTTGTCTTCGGGGTCGGCGAGGACGGCCCAGCCGGTGCCGTCGGGGTTGCGTTCGTCGGAGACCAACCGTGCGCCGAGGGCCAAGAGGCGCTCGACCTCGGCGTCGCGGGGTTGGTCGGGGCGCAGGCACACGTGCACGCGGTTCTTGACGACCTTGCCTTCGGGGACACGGTTGAAGTGGAGGTTCATCCCGGTGGGGAGCGCGATCACCGTCTCCGCGTCACCGGGCCGGTCCTCGGGGTGGCGCGGGTGGCCGACGACCTGTTCCCAGAACGCGGCCAGCTCGTAGGGGTTCGCGCAGTCGAAAGCGACGTTGAAGACGGTTGAGCCCATGGTCGGCGATTGTGGCCCACCCAGGCCCCGCCGAGGCCTGTTTACGGCAGAAGTCAAGACCACCGACCCCCCTGTCGATCATCGTTGACCGCCGCGAACTCGGCGGGCTCGCGGGGTTTGTGGTCGTTGAAGACCGCTGGGACGGGGGTTTGTGGGTCATGAAGACCGGCGAACCCGCGGGCTGGCCGCGTCCAAGAACGGGCGTCGTCAGCGGCCAGCGGGTGGCCGCTGACGACGGCGCGGTTCAGCTGACGGGTGCGTCCCAGTCGATGCGGTAGTCGTACTGCCAGGCCAATTGGTCCGGCTTGGCGAACAGTCGCATGATCGGCGGCATCGTCAGGTCGCGCAGCACTCGCGCGACCGGCCCGGCGGCCTTGTTGCGGTTGGTGCGCTCGGCGGCGGTCGTGATGCGCTCGACGCGATCACGCCGCAGTCCTTCGTACGCGCGGAACGCCTGGTCGACGGGGAGGTCGCGCAGGCAGCGCGCGAGGTGCACGGCGCCTTCGATGGCTTGTGACGCGCCTTGCCCGGAGCTGGGCGAGGGCACGTGCGCCGCGTCACCGATGAGCACGACGCGTCCACGGTGCCAGCGCGGCGCGGGCCGCATGATCTCCAGGGTTCCGGTGGTGACGCACTGGTCGGGCGAGCTGCCGCGCAGGATCTGCACGGCGGGGACGCGGTCGTCGGTGAAGGTGTCCTCCAGCAGGCGCAGCCACTTGTCCATACCGACGGCCTGCGTGTCGGCGATGGTCATGTGCGCTTTGCGCGGGAGGTTGGCGAACCAGCCGACGCGGCCGCTGGGTTCGACGGTGTAGCTGAAGAACGCGCGCTTGCCGAAGACGAAGTTCATCGCGCCGTCGGTGTGGGGGATCTTCGCGCTCGACCAGCCGCCGAAGCCGACGAGGCCGGTGGAGCTGGGTCCTGGCGCGCCCGGGTCGATGATGCCGCGCACGGTGGAGCGCACCCCGTCGGCGCCTACGAGGATGTCGGCGGTCGCGCTCGTTCCGTCCACAAAGGACGCTGTGACGCTGGAGCCGTTTTCTTGCAAGGACTTCAGTCGAGTGCCGTAGACGAACTTGACTCCGGCGCGTTCGGCGGTGTCGCACAGGGCGCGGTAGAGGTCGGAGCGCCAGACGGTGTGCATGATCGGTGATCCGTCCGCCGAGCTGAAGCGGGCGAGCTCCTTGCCGGTCCAGCTGCGCATCACCATCGCCGGGACCGGGATGCCGATGTCGCGGACGGCTTCCTCGGCGCCGACGAGGCCGAGCGCGCTCAACCCGTTGGGCGCCAGGCCGAGCCCGCCGCCGACGCCGTCAGCGGGGCCGCGGTGGGCTTCGTGGACGACTGCTTCGATTCCGGCGCGGTGGAGTGCCATCGCGGCGACCGGTCCTGCGATGCCGCCGCCGATGACCAGTGCCGTGCGTGCCGTGGACATGCTTCCCCTCCAGAGGGCGTGTGCGAGGAGGAGCCCGGCTATTGTTGCGGTTGCCACCTTGTGGCCGGTGCTCCCTCGCGGGGTTTCGGTTCGAGGTCGAGGGCCCCGGCGCGGTGTTGCAGCACCTCGCCGGGGCCCGTTCTTGTGCTCAGTCCGTGACGCTGCCCCTCTCGGCCAGCTCCGCCAGCTCGGCGGACACCTCCCCGGTCTCGTACAGGGCCCGCCACTGGTCCAGGCCCGCGAAGGTGCCCTCGCTCAGCTCGTCCAGGACGGCACGCACCCATGCCAGTTCGGCGTCCAGGAGCGCGAGTTCGTACTCGTTCTCGATGAGGAAGAGCCGGGGAACCTCGCGGGAGTCGCGTTCGTGCGCGGCGCGCTTGTCCTCGGCTTCCCGTTCCAGCAGCGCGAGTCGTTGCCGCAGCAGTGTTTCGACTTCCTCGGGCCCCAGTGCGGCGAGCACGGAGAGCCCGGCCTGGAAGCGCATGCGTTCGCGTTCGGGCACGGAGATCAGCTCGCGCACCCAGTCGACCATCTCCGCGCGGCCGTCGTCGGTGATGCGGTAGATCGTGCGCTCGGGGCGTCCGCCCTGCCGCACGGTCTCGGCGGCCTCGATCAGGCCGTGCTTCTCCATGTTGCGCACGACCGTGTAGAGCGAGCCCCACTTGATGCCCATGTCGGCGTCCTTGCCACGGGCACGCAGCATCGAGGCCATCTCGTACGGGTGCATCGGCCGCTGCGCGAGGACCGAGAGCACCGCGAGAGCCATCAGGTTGCCGACCTTGCGCCGCTCCATCCCCGCCACCTCCTACTCGCAGCCGAGTATACGTCGACGAGTATCAGGGAGCGAGCACAATTTTTTCTCACCTGCGCAAACGCGCTCGCACGATTCTGTTTCCGCAGGTCAGGGCAAACATGAACGCGGCGTTCATGTTTGACAGCGCGCTCGGCGCCACCCAAGATTGCCTTTCTCGCCCAAACAGCCCTTCACCAGGGCTTTTTCGTCATGCCCAGAACCACTCGCAAGGAGGGGCCGATGATCCATGCCCGAAAACTGGCCAAGAGCTTCCCGATCCGGCGAGGTGATCCGGTGGAGGCCGTGCGCGGCGTCGACCTGGACGTCGAGCGCGGTCAGCTGGTCGCGGTGCTCGGCCCGAACGGCGCCGGCAAGTCCACGACGCTGCGCATGCTGACCACGCTGCTGCCGCCCACCTCGGGCTCGGCGACGGTGGCGGGCCGCGACATCGCCACCGACCCGGCCGGGGTGCGCGAGCGCATCGGCTACGTCGGCCAGCTCTCCAGCGCGGGCGAGAGCTACCGCGTGCTGGACGAGATCGTCACGCAGGGCCTGGCCTACGGGCTCTCGCGCGCGGCGGCGCGGGCGCGCGCGGAGGAGATGCTGGAACTGCTCGACCTGCGGCCGATGGCCAAGCGCCTGCCGGGCAGCCTCTCCGGCGGTCAGCGGCGCCGACTGGACATCGCGATCGGGTTGGTGCACCGGCCGGAGCTGCTGTTCCTGGACGAGCCCTCGACCGGCCTGGACCCGCACAACCGGGCCAACGTGTGGGAGCACGTGCTGCGGCTGCGCGAGCACTACGGGACGACGATCGTGCTGACCACGCACTACCTGGAGGAGGCCGACGCGATGGCCGAGCGGGTGGTGATCATCGACAACGGGCGCATCATCGCCGACGGCACGGCCGCCTCGCTCAAGAGCGAACTGGCCGGGGACAGCGTCACGGTGACCACCTCGACGGAGGCCGACGCGGTGCGCGCCGCCGATGTCGGGGTGTTCTTCGGTGATGTGGCAAGGGAATCCACGACCGTGCGGGTGCGGGTGCCGCGCGCGGACACGGCGTTGCCGGAGTTCTTGCGTGCGCTCGGCGAGAAGGACGTGCGGGCGGTCACCGCCGCTTCGTCGCGGCCGACGCTGGATGACGTGTTCCTGGCCCTGACCGGGCGCAGCCTGCGCGAGGACGAGGTGGCGGCGTGAGGAAACTGCTGTGGGACACCAGGACCGTGTTCCTGCGCGAGCTGATGCCCGCCGTGCGCACGCCCAGCGGACTGCTCTTCACGATGGGTCAGCCGCTGCTGTTCCTGATCCTGTTCGGGTCGCTGCTGACCGGTGCGCCGGGCGGGCCGTCGCCGTGGCAGTGGTTCGTGCCGGGGATTCTGATCATGATGTGCCTGACCGGGCCGATGATGTCCGGCTACACCCTGCTCACCGAGCTGTTGAGCGGTTCCTTCGAGCGCGTGCTGGTCAGTCCGATCACCCGCTCGGCGCTGCTGTTCGGCCGCACGCTCAAGGAGTTCCTGCTGCTGCTCGTGCAGGCGCTGCTGATCATCGGGGCGGCGGTGCCGTTGGGCTTCGAGCTGTTCCCGCTCGGTGTGCTGGCAGGGCTGCTCCTGCTGGTGGTGTTCGGTTCCGGGCTGATCGCGCTGTCCTACGTGCTCGCGATCGCCTCCCGGCCGAGCGGGCAGCTGTTCTACGGAGTCACCCAGATGGTCATGTTTCCCGTGTTGCTGCTGTCAGGTGTGCTGCTGCCGGTGGAGTCCGGGCCAGACTGGCTGCGCGTGGTGGCCTCGCTCAACCCCGTGTCCCATCTCGTGGACGCCGAGCGCGCGCTGTTCGCCGGGCGCTTCGCCGAACCGGCCGTGCTGTACGGGTCACTCACCGCGTTCGGCTTCGCCGCGGTCGGTCTGGCGGTGGGCGTCAGAGCCATGCGCAAGGGCCTATGACAATCCCCACTGACTCGCAACACGCGGTATCTGGGGCTGGCTTGCGTGATCAACCACTAGATGTAGTATTCCCCGCGTCGATGGTTCGCGGTCCCGAAAGGGGCTGCGAGGCAAGAGGGAACCCGGTGGAAATCCGGGACTGCCCCGCAGCGGTGAGTGGGAACGAACGCCGTCATGAGCACTGGGCTCCGCGCCCGGGAAGCGACGGTCAGTAGGACGGCCGGTTCCACCGGTGAGTGCCCGCGAGTCCGAAGACCTGCCATCCGACGGGTGCGCCGCCCGGCGCGCCCGGTCCGCGGCCTCGTGGGAGGGCCGAGCGGACGACCTTGAGGCCCCGCAAGGGGTTCGGGTCGGCCCTCGCCCCCGCGCGGCCCGTGGTCCACGCCCCGCGAGTGAGGAGAGCGCCGTGTTCACCGCCCCGGCACGACCAGGCATACCCGGCTGCACTCCCGCCCCGCTCCCCCGGGCGCGCTAGCCCTCTCCGCGCGGAGGTTCGCTGAACCTCTTGCGCCCCACTGAGTTTCCGCTGCCGGACACCGTTCCCGGGTGTTCGGACGGTGGAGTCTGCCCAGAGACCGTTCCGGCAAGTTCAGGAGTCCTTCCTTTGACCGTGCACCCGGCGGAGCCCGCCACAACGTCCGCTGCCACCCGTCCGGCCTCCGTCGCGGTGATCCGCCGCGACGGCACCTCCTCCCCGTTCGACTCCACCAAGATCTCCGTCGCGGTCACCAAGGCGTTCCTGGAGGTCGAGGGCCGCGAGGCGGGCACCTCCACACGCGTCCGCGAGCTCATCGGTGAGCTGACGCTGCACGTGGAGACCGCGCTGCTGCGGCACAGCGGCCCGGAGAACCCCCTGCACATCGAGCAGATCCAGGACCAGGTCGAGCTGGCCCTGATGCGCGGCGGCCACCACAAGGTCGCCCGCGCCTACGTGCTCTACCGCGAGGAGCACGCCAAGGCCCGCTCGCAGCAGCCCGTGGTGCGCGAGCCCGTCACCGCTCCGGCGTTCTCCGTGCGCCACGCCGACGGCCGCACGGAGCCGCTGGACACCGAGCGCCTGACGCTGGTGATCACCGAGGCGTGCGCGGACCTTGAGGCGGTCTCGGCGGAGGCGGTGCTGGCGGAGACGCTGCGCAACCTCTACGACGGCATCACCGTCTCGGAGCTGACCGTCGCGCCGGTGATGGCCGCGCGCACGATGGTGGAGAACGACCCGAACTACTCCTTCGTCAGCGCGCGCCTGTTGCAGGACAAGCTGCGCAAGGAGGCGCTGGAGTTCGTCTACGGCGGTTCGCAGCTGGCCAGCCACACCGAGATGGGCGAGCGCTACCCGGCCTACTTCGCCGAGTTCGTGCACCGGGGCATCGGCCTCGGCCAGCTGGACCCGGAGCTGGCGAACTTCGACCTGGAGCGGCTGGGAGCGGCGCTGGTGCCGGACCGCGACCTGCGGTTCCAGTTCCTGGGCATGCAGACCCTCTACGACCGCTACCTCCTGCACAGCGACCAGCACCGCTACGAGCTGCCGCAGGCGTTCTTCATGCGCGTGGCCATGGGCCTGTCGCTGCTGGAGGAAGACCGCGAAGCGCGGGCGATCGAGTTCTACGACCTGATCTCCACCTTCGACTTCATGTGCTCCACCCCGACGCTGTTCAACGCCGGCACCACGCGGCCGCAGCTGTCCTCCTGCTTCCTCACCACGGTCGCCGACGACCTGGAGGGGATCTTCCACGGCATCAGCAACAACGCGCTGCTGTCGAAGTACGCGGGCGGCCTGGGCAACGACTGGACCCCGGTCCGGGGCATCGGCGCGCACATCAAGGGCACCAACGGCCAGTCCCAGGGCGTGGTCCCGTTCCTCAAGATCGCCAACGACACGGCGGTCGCGGTGAACCAGGGCGGCAAGCGCAAGGGCGCGGTCTGCGCGTACCTGGAGACCTGGCACATCGACGTCGAGGAGTTCCTCGACCTGCGCAAGAACACCGGCGACGACCGGCGCCGCACCCACGACATGAACACCGCGAACTGGGTGCCGGATGAGTTCATGCGCCGCGTGCGCGCCGACGGGGACTGGACGCTGTTCTCCCCCGACGAGGTCCCGGACCTGCACGACAGCTACGGCTCGGAGTTCACCGAGCGCTACCGCGCTTACGAGCTGGCGGCTTCGCGCGGGGAGCTGCGGGTGTTCCGCACGGTCAAGGCGAAGGACCTGTGGCGGCGCATGCTGACCATGCTCTTCGAGACCGGCCACCCGTGGATCACCTTCAAGGACCCGTGCAACCTGCGCTCGCCGCAGCAGCACTCCGGTGTCGTGCACTCCTCCAACCTGTGCACCGAGATCACCCTCAACACCACGGTGGACGAGGTCGCGGTGTGCAACCTGGGTTCGGTGAACCTGGCGCAGCACGTGGGCCCGGACGGCATCGACCACGCGCGCCTGGAGAAGACCGTGCGCACGGCCGTTCGCATGCTGGACAACGTGATCGACGTGAACTTCTACACGATCCCCGAGGCCAAGCGCTCCAACATGCGCCACCGCCCGGTGGGCCTGGGCCTGATGGGCTTCCAGGACGCGCTGTTCACCCTGCGCGTGCCGATGGCCTCGCAGGCCGCGGTGGAGTTCGCCGACCGCAGCATGGAGGAGATCAGCTACTACGCCATCTCCGCCTCCGCCGAGCTCGCTGCCGAGCGCGGCAGGTACGAGACCTTCGAGGGTTCCTTGTGGAGCAAGGGAATCCTGCCGATCGACTCGGTGCAGCTGCTCGCCGACACGCGCGGCGCGGACCTGGAGCTGGACCGTTCGTCCACTTTGGACTGGGCCACGCTGCGGGCCCGCGTTGTCGAGGTGGGCATGCGCAACTCCAACGTGATGGCGATCGCGCCGACCGCGACCATCGCCAACATCACCGGTGTCGGGCAGTCCATCGAGCCGCTGTACCGCAACCTGTACGTGAAGTCGAACATGTCCGGTGACTTCACCGTGGTGAACCCGGCCCTGGTCCGCGAGCTCAAGGAACTGGGCCTGTGGGACGAGGTGATGATCGGCGACCTGAAGTACTTCGACGGCAGCCTCGGCGCCATCGACCGCATCCCCGCCGAGGTCAAGGCGCTCTACGCCACCGCGTTCGAGATGGACAGCCGCTGGCTGATCGAGTCCGCGGCGCGCAGGCAGAAGTGGATCGACCAGGCCCAGTCGCTGAACCTCTACATCGCCGCGCCGAGCGGCCGCAAGCTGGACGAGCTGTACCAGCACGCGTGGCTGCGCGGGCTGAAGACCACCTACTACCTGCGTTCGCAGTCGGCGACGCACGTGGAGAAGAGCACGCTGCGCGGCACCGACGGCAAGCTCAACGCCGTCTCCCCCGTCGTGCCCACGCCCGTCCCGGCCGATCCGAACCCGGGTGTGGCGTGCTCGATCGAGGACCCCGACTGCGAAGCCTGCCAGTAACCCGCCTCTCTGCTCGTAAGGACTCAACGAACGTGACCAACACCGAAATCGCCAGCGGACTCGGCGAGATCAACCGCGACGGCGGGCGGGTCAGCGTCGACGACAAGCGCATGATCAACTGCCGCGCCGACGTGAACCAGCTGCTGCCGCTGAAGTACCACTGGGCGTGGGAGAAGTACCTGGCGGGCTGCAACAACCACTGGATGCCGACCGAGGTGTCCATGCAGGCCGACATCGCGCTGTGGAAGTCCCCCACCGGGCTGACCGAGGACGAGCGCCGCGCCCTCAAGCGCAACCTCGGCTTCTTCGCCGCGTCGGAGTCGTTGGTGGCCAACAACATCGTGCTGGCCGTGTACCGCAACCTGACCAACCCCGAGTGCCGCCAGTACCTGCTGCGCCAGGCCTTCGAGGAGGCGGTGCACACCCACACCTTCCAGTACATCGTGGAGAGCCTCGGCTTGGACGAGGGCGAGCTGTTCAACATGTACCGCGAGGTCCCGTCGATCACCGACAAGGCCGCGTGGGCGCTGGCCTACACCCAGCACCTGGAGGACCCGGACTTCCGCACCGGGACCCCCGAGACCGACCAGGCGTTCCTGCGCGACCTCATCGCCTTCTACGTGGTCTTCGAGGGCATGTGGTTCTACACCGGCTTCGCCCAGATCCTCTCGCTCGGCCGGCGCAACAAGATGGTCGGCATCGCCGAGCAGTACCAGTACATCCTGCGCGATGAGTCGATCCACCTGAACTTCGGCATCGACGCGATCAACCAGATCAAGATCGAGAACCCGCACCTGTGGAGCCCGGAGTTCCAGGCCGAGGTCCGCACCATGCTGACCGAGGCGTGCGAGCTGGAGGTGGCCTACGGCCGCGACACCATGCCGCGCGGGCTGCTCGGGCTCAACGCCGATCTGTGCGAGCAGTACATGCACTTCATCACCAACCGGCGCTGCGCCCAGATCGGGCTGGAGCCGGTGTTCCCGGCGACGGAGAACCCGTTCCCGTGGATGTCGGAGATGATGGACCTGAAGAAGGAGAAGAACTTCTTCGAGACCAGGGTCATCGAGTACCAGTCCGGCGGCGCGCTCGACTGGGACTAGCTGGGTAGCGGTAGTCGCCGGTGGCCCCGAACCCTCCCACGGGGCCACCGGCGCGCTGCTCTTATGTTCGCTTCCGCAAAGACCTCCGTGTCGTTTCGGCCGTTTCGGCCTTAGCGTCCGAGACATGGCGAACGAACTGACGATCCCGCTCCTGCCCTGCCGGGACATCGACGAGATCGCGTCCTTCTACGAGATGCTCGGCTTCTCGATCACCCATCGGCAGCGGCGGCCGTACCCACATCTCGCCTTGCGACGCGAGGACATCAACCTGCACTTCTACGTGCTCGACGGCCACGTTCCCGAACAGTCGCACAGCTCGTGCCTGATCATCGTGCAGGACACCGGGCCGCTGTTCGAGGCGTTCGCGGCCGGAATGCGCGCCGTGCACGGGAAAATGCTCGTCTCCGGCATTCCGCGCATGACCAGACCGCGGCTGCGCAACGACCGCTACACCGGGTTCAGCGTGGTCGATCCGGGTGGCAACTGGATCCGGATCAACAAGGCCGCTCAAGAACCCGAGGCGAGCACCAAGCTCGCGAAAGCCCTGGAGAACGCGGCACGGCTGGCCGATTCGAAGGGCGACGAGCGGCAGGCACTGAAGATCCTCGAAGGCGCGCTCAAACGGACCGACGGCTCCGAACCGGAACTCCAGGCCGCGCAGGCCTTCCGCGACGAGTTGGTCGAACGGATCACGGCCGGGTAGACCTTCCGGCTATGAGAGCCGCACCCGGCGAGGTTCTGCACTTCTCCGAAGATCCGAACATCACCCGTTTCGTGCCGCACGTCGCGGCGACCGCGCGCCAACCCGAGGCGTACGTGTGGGCGGTCGACGCGGCGCGCTCGCCGGACTACTGGTTTCCCCGGCAGTGTCCGCGCGCGATGGCGTGGGTGACGCCGTCCTCCACTGTGGACGATCGCTCTTGGCTGATGGGCACTCGCGTGCACGCGGTGGAGTACCGGGCGTTGGAGGCGATGCGCACCGTGCGGTTGTTCGCCTACCGCTTCTGCGCCTCGGACTTCGAGCCGTTCGAGGACAACGCCCACGTCGCCACGCGCACCGTCCACCCGCTCGGCCCGCCGTCGCCGGTCGGCGATCTGTTCGAGCTGCACGAGCAGGCAGGCATCGAGCTGCGCGTGCTGCCGACGCTGTGGCCGTTCTGGGACGTCGTCACCGCGAGCACGCTCGGCTTCAGCGGCATCCGGCTGCGCAACGCCTCGCCCAGGCTTATTCCTTGACACGAATATTCCCACGTGTGAATACTGGCTGCATGGACGCACTCCTGACGGCTCTCGCGGACCCAGCCCGCTGGCGACTCGTGAGCTTGCTGGCACAGCGACCCCGGTCGGTCGGCGTGCTCGCGCAGCTGGCCGAGGCGCGTCAGCCGCAGACGACGAAGCACCTGCAAGCCCTGGAGCGCGCGGGCCTCGTCACCTCCGAACGCACCGGCCAACGCCGCGTCTACGCACTCCGGGCCGAGGCTCTGCGGGAACTCGCGGCGGAGCTGACAAGGCTCGCGGATGCGGCGGATCATGTTGGTACGTATGAGCTTTACACCGACAGCGTCCAGTCGGAGCGCCGCGCGGCGAACGAGGCCGGATGGGCCGATGGCCGCTCGTTCACGTTCCTGCGGTCGCTGCCCGGGAACCCGGAGCTGGTGTGGCGCTACCTCACCGAACCCGATCTGCTCACGCACTGGTGGACGCCTGAGGACCTGCGCGTCTCCGAGCTGACCTTCCAGGCGCGGCCGGGCGGACGGATCGTCCAGGAGTACCGCGACGCCGAGGACGCGGACGGCTCCGACGTGGTCGTGGGGCGCGCGGAGGGAGTCGTCGACGAGGCGCTCCCCGGCTCGCGCTTGGCCTACCGGCTGTCCCCGCTGCTGCCCGACGGCGGCACCGCGTTCACCGCACACGTCGTTTTCGCACTTCAGAGCACTGATACCGGAGTGGACCTCGACGTCCGCTACCGGATCACCCACAGCACAGTCGACTCCGCGGACTTCATCGCGGGCATCGAGATCGGCTTCGGCCAGAGCCTCGACAAGCTCGCCGCGGACATCACCCGGAGGAGCACCCCATGACCCGTCGAGTCGTCGCCAACATCAACCTGTCCCTGGACGGCCACTACGCCAAACCGGACAGCCCCGACATGAGCTGGGTGCTGCCCCACGCGACCAGCGACGTGGCGCGTGATCACATGACCAGCCTGTGGATGCCCGCCACGACCGCGCTCCTCGGGCGCCGCAACGCCGAGGGCTTCCTCGGGTTCTGGCCGACGATCATCGGCGCCGAGGGTGTCGATGCGCGCGACGAGGCGTACGCGAAGTGGCTCGTGGCCACCGACAAGGTCGTGCTGTCCTCCACGCTCGGCACCGCGCCGTGGGAGCGCACGACCGTCGTCGACAAGCCCACCGCCGAGGTGATCGCCGACCTCCGCGCCCAGGACGGCGGCGACATCGTGGTGTTCTCCAGCGTCAGCGTCATCAAGGCCCTGCTCGCCGCCGACGAGGTCGACCGGCTCGCGCTGATGATCTTCCCGATCTTCCTCGGCGGTGGCCCGCGCATGTTCGACGGCACGCTGCCCGAGGGCCGGTGGAAGCTCGTCAGCCAGTCCACCAGCGACAACGGCGCCGTCGCCCTGGTCTACGACCGCCTCCGCTGACTCCCGCGCATGAACAGCTGCTCGCCTTGCACGTGGGCGAGCAGCTGTGGTCACCGGCGAACTCCGGTCAGTACCGGGAGAGGTGGAGCGAGGAGGTCATGTCGTTGAATCCCGGCAGTGCTTCCCAGTCGGAGATCTGACTGCCAAGGCTCCTCAGCCGGTAGGTGCCGCCGCCCGGGTCACGTCCGACCCAGTTGTACAACGTCACGTCGTTGCACCACGAATGGGTAATGAGCGACGAAGTCGCGTTCTCCATCTCGTAGCCGACCGTATAGATGCCGTAGCCACTGTGGTCACAGGGCCCGTCCTTCCCGAAAAACATCTCCCAGTGGCCTTTGTAGTTGTTGTCCGTGTACAGCGTGACGAGGACGTTTTCGGCACGCGCCGCGCTCTTGGCAACGGCGAGGTCGTTACCGCACTCGCGCGAGACGACCTCGGATGCCGTCTCACCCGGCTTGAGCTTCTTGAGCGTGGTCATGCAGTACGTGCCCGTCGCGGCGCCGGGCTGAGGCGCGGCCGAGGCGACGCCCGAGCCGACCAGACCGGCGACGCTGACGAGTCCGGCGACGATCGCCGCCGTTTTCTTGTGTCCGATTTTCACGGCAGGACGCTCACACGGAAAGCGATTTGGCGTCGAACCCTTTCAGGAAAGCCTGAAGCGGTTTCCCTGCCCGCTCCCCGTCAACGTTCAGAAATTCTTTCGCGACAAATCCGACACCAACTCACGAACCATTTTACGTGGTGAACTCGAGTGCTGTGCGGCCTTGGGAGACGGGCTGCGACCTGCGGAGGACCAGGCCGCATTCGCCTGCCAGCGCGGACAGCTCGTCGACCGATCTTTCCTTGCCGCCGAAGCACATCAGCATGAACAGGTCGATCCCGGTGTCGGCGCCTTCGCCGCGCACGGGCTCGATCACCACGACGGTGCTGTCCGGCCTGGCGGCTTCGCGGCAACGGGTGAGGATCTTGCGACAGTGCTCGTCGTCCCAGTCGTGCAGGATGTCCGACAGCACATAGGCATCGGCTCCCGCCGGCAGCGCCGCGAAGAAGCTCCCGGTCACCGCCTCCGCACGATCGCCGAGCCCCGCCGCCGCGAACCGCTCGGCAGCGGCCCCGCTCGTCGGCGCGAGGTCCACGACCTGCCCGCGCACCCCGGGATGGGCTTCGAGGATCGCGGCGAGCACGTTCCCGTCTCCCCCGCCGACGTCGACGACGCGGGGGAACCGGCTCCAGTCGAAGCGCTCCGCGATCTGCGTGACCTGCGTCCGGAATCGCCAGGTCATCTGCGCGTCGAAGGAGCGCCGCAACTCCGGGTGGGCGTCGAGGTCCGCCCAGAAGTCGCGTCCGTACCGCTTCGGGTAGGCCGGAGTGCCGCTGGTGACCGTGTCGAGCAGGTCCACGAAGGCGAGTTCGGCGCGTCCACCGGCACAGTCGATGTCGAGCAGGGGTTTCACGCCTTCCGGGGCGTCATCGCTCATCTGCGCGCCGAGGCTCGTCGCCCGGTATCGCCTTTCGGCGTCGACTTCGAAGACTCCGGCCGCGACGAGGTGTTCGAGCAGTCGTTCCAGGGCCGCCGCGTCGGTTCCGGTTTTGGCCGCGAGGGTTTCCGCTGTCGCGCCGCTCGCGCCCGCGTGTTCGACGAGGCCGAGCGTGGCGGCGACGCGAATGGACATGGGGGTGGCGAGGTCGGCCATGGCGAGAATCGACTGTGCTTGGTCCACCGCCCGAGGCTATAGACCTTTGTGGCAATGGTCGCCGCGTTTTAGAAGGGTGCGGGTTCTGCGATCGGTTCGAGCTCGGTGTCGTAGGTGCGCTTCGCTGGTGTGGTCCACCGGTGGGTGCCGTCTTCTCGGTTTTCGCACCGCCAGTTCGAGTGGGTCTTCATGGTGTGGTGGTGCCTGCATTTGGGTCGGAGGTTGCGGATGGTGGTGTTGGTTCCGTCGAACGGTCGGCAGTGGTCGAGGTCGCAGCGTTGGGCGGGTTGCTGGCATCCGATGGCTGTGCACCTGGGGTAGCGGGCGTTGATGAGTTCTCGTTGTTTCGGCGACGGCCTGTAGGTGTCGCTGACTTCTTCGGCCATGCCGGTGACCGGGTCGGTCAGGATGCGTTTCCAGACTCCGCCTGCCGCTATGTCCTGCGCGACATGGGTCGGGATCGGCCCGTATCCCGCGAGCATGCCGGGGTCGTCGGTGAGGCCGAGCAGTGCGGTGATGGGCATCGTCAGGTACACCATGGTCTGGCCCTGTGGTGCCGGGGTGTCGAGGCCTAGCAGCAGGTCTCGGGCGACGTCGGCTCGTTTCTGGTCCAGGGTCCGGTCATCCTTGGGCAGGGATTTCGCGATCCTGTCGATGTGGTCGAAGGCCATCGCGGTGTCGTGGGCGGTCATGGTGTGGCGGAGTTCGGCCATGCCGTCGTCGAGGTTGATCTTCTCGACCAACCTGCGTTTGCGTTTCTCCTCGTGCCGGAGATCGGCGGCCTTGGGGTCGAGTTTGTGGATCAACGTCTGGGCACGCCGCCGGATCGAGGTGTAGGTGCGAGTGGGGGCGTACTCCAGCAGGTTCGCCTCGGCGATCGAAGCCTGCGACTCCTTCAAGATCCGCACCTGGTCCACGATGAGCAGGGCCTTGCTCTCATCGATCAACCCAGCCGACAGAGCCGCCAACACTCGGGGGCGTTCGGTCAGCTCGGAGGCGTTGGACAGGATGCGATCCGCGCCACGTCGGGAGATGTGCAGGGCGCAGGCGATCTCATTCTGCACGAACCGGTAATCGCGATCGTCGGCGGCGGTGTGGAATGTGATCAAGGCTGTGGCGAGTTCCGCTTTCGCATGACACAGAGCGGCCTGTTTCGCCTCAACCTCAACGAGAAGTTCATCGAGGGTCATACCCCCAATTCTACCCGCAAATAATAGTGGATCATGGCTCTAAAGAATGAATTCCTAGGCGCCCGCAACCCCGAAAACGCAACCCCCACAAAACGCAAGACGCCAACACGACCGAGGCTTTACCTGGGGTGCGCGTGCCATACGCTTCCGCGAGGGCCGGGGTTCTATCCCGTGCCCCTGTAAGGCCCAGGGGCACGCGCAAGGGGCCCCCAGGTCAAGCCGACCCCACGCAAGGACCGGCGCGGACAACCCCTCACTCACGACTCAAAACATAAGAATCACCAGGAATCGCCGACGGACCGAAAGCCAACACACTTGAGTTGCGCCTGGGTTTCATTCCCACCCGACAACAGCCCGCGACGATACAGTCGCAGGATGTACATCTCGCGGGTCAGGCTCAGCAACATCCGGGGCTTCCACGGCTCCCGCCAGGTCGACCTGGAGCTGACCCGCCCGGACGGCACCCACGCGGGCTGGACGGTGATCGCGGGCCGCAACGGCTCCGGCAAGACCTCTCTCCTGCGGGCGATCGCGCTCGCGGTGAGCGGTCCCGCTGTGTCCCGCAACCTGGTGCCGGACTTCGAGAACTGGATCACCTCCGGGCGGGACACCGCGACGACGCGGGTGCAGCTGGCCTTCGATCCGGACGTGGACCGGATGACCGGGCAGGGCAGGACGCCGAAGAACGAGTTCTGGGTGGGGCTGGCGTGGACGCCGCCGGACAAGCAGACGCAGGTGTACCGGGCGAGCGTGCAGCCCTCGTTGCACGAGGCGATCCCGGAGCGGCAGCGGGCGATGCCGCGTCGCGGGCCGTGGCAGGACAACCCGACGGGCTGGTTCTGCGCCGCGTACGGGCCGTTCCGCAGGCTCGCGGGCGGGGCCAGCGACGCGCAGCGGTTGATGCTCAGCCCCGGGCCCGTCGCCCGGTTGGCGAGCTTGTTCCACGAGGACGCCTCGCTCGCTGAGGGCGTGAGCTGGTTGATCGAGCAGCACCTGCGGTCGCTGGAGGGGCGGCCTGGGGCGTTGGAGCTCAAGGACACGGCGCTGCGGGTGCTGGCGGACGGGTTGCTGCCGGACTCCTACCGGATCGAGGGCGTGGACTCCGACGGGTTGTGGGTGGTGCGCGGCGGGCACCGGTTCCCGCTGCGGGAGATGAGCGACGGCTACCGGACGGTGGCGGCGCTGGTGGTGGACCTGCTCAAGCAGATCCACGAGGCCTTCGGCAGCCTCCCGGTGCGCAGGGAGGGCAAGACCCCGGTGATCACCGTGCCGGGCGTGGTGATCATCGACGAGGTGGACGCGCACCTGCACGTCTCGTGGCAGAAGCGGATCGGCGGCTGGCTCAAGGAGCACTTCCCGCACATCCAGTTCATCGTGACCACGCACAGCCCCTACGTGTGCCAGGCGGCCGACGAGGGCGGGCTGATCCGCCTGCCCGGCCCGGACGGCGAGGACCCGCCGCTGGTGGTGGACCAGGACCTCTACGAGCGGATCGTGTTCGGCAGCGGCGACGACGCGGTGCTCTCGGAGCTCTTCGGCCTGGACACCCCGTACTCCGAGCGCGCGCAACAACTCCGCCGCGAGCTGGTGGAGCTGGAGGTCGGCGTGCTCGCGGGGGAGATCAGCGACGCGGCGAAGTACCGCTACCAGCAGTTGAAGGACCTGCTGACCAGCTCTCCGGTCGCGCGGGTCGACGAGGTCGCGGCGAGCCTGCGTCGCGACTGGTCAGAGGAATGATCAGGCTCGCCCGCGCCCAGCTGCCCGAGGAGGTCGCCGGGCGGCTCGCGGGGCTCACCGAACGCCTGCGCACGGCACCGCGCGCGAGCCGGACCACGCACGCGCGCAGGATGTGGCGGGCCAACCCCGATCGCAAGGCCCTGCGCACGGCGTTGACCGCGATGGCCCCCGGGCGGCAGCACTGCATGTACTGCGGCGACAACCAGGGCACCGACATCGATCACCACGAACCGTTGTCCCGCAACCCTTTACGGACCTTCGACTGGCTCAACCACCTGCTGGCGTGCTCGATGTGCAACAGCCACGTCAAGCGCGACCGCTACCCGGTGGCCGCCGACGGGACACCGCTGCTGATCGACCCCACGGTCGAGGACCCCTTCGAGCACCTGGTGCTGGCGTTGTCGCTGGGCGAGTACCACCCGCTGACCGCGAAGGGCCGCGCGACGATCGAGGTCTGCGGCCTCAACCGCCCCCTGCTGACCCGAGGCCGCGTGCAGGCTCAGCGCGTGGTCGTCTACTGCCTGCGCGAATGGGCCCGCGCCCGCAGCGCGGCGAACCGGGCGCGCGCCGTGCTGACCGTGCGCGAGCAGCCCTTCGCCGACGTGTGCCAGTCGATGCTGCGCCAGGCCGTGCTGCCGAGGGCGGACCTGGTCTTCTCCGACTCCCCCGGTGTCGTTGAGCTGCTGCGCCTCCCCGAACTCCGCGCCGCGCTGCTTTCGTGAGGACTCGGTGTCGAAAAGCGGCGCCGCCGATCGACGCTCGGGTAGAAAGCACGCACACCCTTCAGGACGGAGACAGGCGATGCGCTACATGGTGATCGTGAAGGCCAGCGAGGAGTCCGAGGCCGGCGCGCTGCCGACGGCCGAGGAGCTCAACGCCATGGGCAAGTTCAACGCGGAGCTGGTCGAGGCCGGGATCATGCTCGCCGGTGACGGTCTTCAGCCCAGCTCCAAGGGCGCCCGGGTGCGCTTCGAGGGCGACAAGCGGACGGTGATCGACGGCCCGTTCGCCGAGACCAAGGAGCTCATCGCCGGGTTCTGGATCCTCGACGTCGCGTCGCTGGAGGAGGCCGTGGAGTGGGTGAAGCGCGCCCCCTTCGCCGGCTCCGAGGCGGTGGAGGTCGAGATCCGCAAGGTCATCGAGGCCGCCGACTTCGCCCCGGTGATGACCCCGGAGATGGTGGCCCAGGAGGACCGGCTGCGCGAGAAGATCGAGCAGCAGCGCTCCTGAGCCCCAGGTCGAGGACCCCGGCCTAAGCGTTGGGGCAGAACAGGTCCGCGGTGTTGCCGTCGGGGTCCTCGACCACCGCGTAGCGCTGCCCCCAGAACGCGTCCCACGGCTCGCGGTGCCCGGCGTAGCCCAGCCCGACGAGCTTCGCGTACACCGCGTCGACCTCGGCAGGGCTACCGCACTTGAACGCCAACGACATCCGGATCGGCCCGGCCGGGTGCACGTAGTCCGGCTCGAACGACCGCACCGTCTCCACCGTGTCCCACGCCAGCCGGAGCCCGCCGGGCAGGCTCACCTCCACGTGCGGCTCCGCATCGGCCCCGGCCGGGATGTCCAGCCCGAGGTGGCGGTAGAAGGCCAGCGACTTCCCCATGTCGGCGACGACCATGCCCACGAGGTCCAGCTGCACGTCCATGACTCTCCGATCAACTCCGCGACTCCAGTGCGAGCACGCTAACCGCGACCGCGCCGCGGGGTCTTGAAGAAACCGGACATCAGTCCAGCCCCAGGTCCTCGCGCATCCTGCTCCGCAGCGCCTGGTACTCCCGCTGCCCTTCCTTCCACAGCAGGTCCTGCGCGGGCCCGTTCTCCCCCTCCAGCAACTGCTTCGCCAGGTCCGAGCGCCGGATCAGCGACTCGCGCAGCAGCGACCGGATCGCCTCCGGCGCGTGCACGTTCACCCCGCCCAAGGAGTTGCGGGCCTGCGTGCTGACCACCCGCAGCTCCGCCATCACCTCAGCCGACGGGGACTTCCGCGCCTGGTAGAGCACCCAGTCGAAGGACTCCACCGCCGAAACCAGATCGGTGTAGGCCTGCGCCCGCGCCTCGTACCGGCGCGCCTCGCGCTCCCGCTCCCACCGCCGGTCCTCGCGCTCCACCTCGCGCCGCCACCGCCGGTCCTCCCGCCACCCGCCGACGAGCTGCGCTCCGAGAGCACCGAAGAGACCGAGAAGACCGACGACGATGGGCACCCACAACGGCACCTGACCGGAGGACATGATCGAAACCTAACGGACCGCGTACAGCACTCCGCCCACGACCACCACCGCCGCACCGCTGAGCACCGAAGCCACCGGCAACGTCACCGCCAGCACCACGCACCCGAGGAAACCCACCACCGGCACCACCCGACGCCCCAACGTGAACGCCGAGGCGTTCGCGATCGCGTAGTACAGCAGCACTCCGAACGACGAGAACCCGATCACTCCACGCAGATCCGCCACACCAGCGGCAACCGCCACCACCGCCCCGACCACCAGCTCAGCGCGGTGCGGCACCCCGAACCGGGGGTGCACCGCCGCCAACGCCACCGGCAGACGCCGATCACGAGCCATCGCCAGAACCGTCCGCGACACCCCGAGCACCAACGCCAGCAAAGCACCCAGAGCCGCCAACGCAGCCCCCACGGTCACCACCGGCGCCAAGCCCGGAAACCCCGCCACCACAACCACATCGACCAAAGGCGCCGTCGACTCCGCCAACCGCGAAGGACCGAGCACCGACAACACCGTCACCGCGACGACCGAATACACCACCAGCGTGATCACCAGAGCGAGAGAGATCGCGCGCGGGATCGTGCGAGCAGGATCACGGACCTCCTCGCCCAACGTCGCCACCCGCGCATACCCGGCGAAGGCGAAGAACAGCAGCCCCGCCGCCTCCAACACCCCGAAACCGCCGGAGAAACCCACATTCCCCAGCTCCACACCCGAAGACCGGAGCCCGAGCACCACCACACCGGCCAACACGACCAGCACCGCCGCGACGATCACCCGCGCGGCCTTCTTCACACCCACGTAGTTCAGCGCCGTCAACACCACCACGGCCACCACCGCCACCAGATGAGCCCGCTCCGGCCACACGTACAAGCCGACCGTCAACGCCATCGCCGCACACGAAGCGGTCTTCCCGACAACGAAAGCCCACCCCGCCAGATACCCCCAGAACGGCCCCAACCGCTCACGCCCGTAGACATAGGTCCCACCGGACTCCGGATACAGAGCCGCCAACCGCGCAGAAGACGTCGCATTGCAGTAAGCCACCACCGCCGCGATCGCCAACCCGACCAGCAACCCCGAACCAGCAGCCGCAGCGGCCGGCGCGAAAACGCTGAAGACCCCGGCGCCGATCATCGCGCCGAGGCCCACCAGCACCGCGTCCCCGAGACCGAGCCCGCGAACCAGACCGCTCACTTCTTCGGCATCCACGCCGTCACATCGACCCGACTGGTGTTGCCCAGGTCCAACGTCGTCCCCGGATCGACCTTCTGACCCGGCATCGACTCCACCGGCGCGATCTCCAACGCCGTCGCCGAATACGGCACCCGGTCGATGTCGGTCACCGTGTTCCGCCACGACAAGTGCGCCACCACCTGCTCAGCGGGCTTGATCGACAACGGCTTCGCACCGGGGTCGTCGGTCGCACCGCGCCCCACCGTCAGATCGAGCAGATTCCCCTGCTTGTCGAAGAACTTCACCGCCGGATAGCCGTTCAGCTCAGCCACCTTCGTCCCGCAGTTGGTCACGTACAACCCCATCTGCCGGAACCCCAACGCCGCGTCCACGATCCCCGTCGTGACCTTCAAACACGGATCAGGCACCGGCGGAGGAGGCGGCGGGGGCGGCGGCGCGGACGTGCACGCGCTCAGCACCAACACCCCGGCAGCAGCAGCAAGCTTCACTCTCACACCGAGGACCTTGCCACGCCCAACCACGGCCGACCGCACCTTCACCGAACCTCCACGGCCTTTCCACGCCTGCGATAAGCAGCCGCCTTCACCCGGTTCTGACACGTCACACCGCAGAACCGCCTCGTCCGCCCCTGACTTCCGTCCACAAAAACCCGATCACACCGAGGCGCCGCACAACACCCCAACCGCTGCACCGAGTCATCACCGAGCACCGCCGCGAACGCCACCGCGAACCCCGCAGTCCACCGCCGCACGACATCCGCCTCAGCGTCGTGAAAGGCCAGGTGCCACTGCCCAGCCTCCTCACGCAGCAACCGAGGACGCGCCTCGCTGTCTGCCAGCAACCGGTTCAGCACCTCCGCCGCGGCGTCGTGATCACCACTGACGAGCGCCTCGATCACCGCGCGCAGATCCACCGCCAGCCCGGCCAGCAGCCCAACCTCCGCCTCGGTCAGGTGCTCGGGCACACCCCCGCGGTTCTCCCCCGTCACCGCGTTGACCAGCGCCACAGCGGTCTCCAGCCGGAGCGCGTGGTGACTGTTGCCGACATCCAGTGCTAGCGTCACTGCCTCAGCTTAGCGAACCAGTGACGCAAAGGAAGCGCCCATGACCCCCGGCACCACCGAATCCATCATCGAATGGACCCGGAACTGGGCGGCCGTCCGCCAGCTCACCGACATCCGCCCCACCCTCGCCGCCACCATCGCCGTCCGCGTCGGCCGAGGCGGACGCACCGTCGAACACTTCGTCACCACCCCCGGCCTCGACCCCGACTGGCTCCGCACCGCCCTGCTCGCCGAAGGCGCCCAACCGCACACCGACTGGATCACCATCCCCCTCACCGACGACCAGGCCGAACAACCCCCACCCGGCTTCGACTGGGCCCGCGCCGACATCGAACACCTCATGAGCCTCGAACCCACCACATCCACCGAACCCGCACCGGTCGACGGCTACACCTTCACCACCGAACACCTCGGCACCGGAGCCGTCCGCGCCACCTACAAGTCCACAAAGGACGGACAAGAAGCAGGCTCAGCCACCATGCTCCTCCGCGACACCACAGGCGTCATCGACTCCGTCGCAGTCCACGAGGACCACCGCCGCAAAGGACTCGCCGCACACCTCATGCGCCACCTGCACAACCACGCCGCACAACAGAAAACGACCCGGCTGCTCCTCGTCGCGAGCCCGATGGGCAAACACCTCTACGACAAGCTCGGCTGGCACACCATCACCCGCCTGCTGATCGCGACGGTCGTGTGAGACCCGCGAGCCCCACACGACCGCCCACCGATCACAGCTGCGCGCGAACCTTCTTCGCCGCCGCGACCATGTGCGTCAACGCGGCCTCAACCTCCGCATAACCACGCGTCTTCAGACCACAGTCCGGATTCGCCCACAACCGCTCCGCAGGAATCACCCGCACAGCAGCAGTCAACAACTCCACGACCTCGTCCTCACCCGGCACACGCGGCGAGTGGATGTCATAGACACCAGGCCCGACACCCCGGCCATAACCCACCGCACGAAGATCGTCGAGCACCTCCATCTTCGACCGCGCCGCCTCGATCGTCGTCACATCCGCGTCCAACCCATCGATCGCGGAAATCACATCACCGAACTCCGAATAACACAGGTGCGTGTGAATCTGCGTGCTGTCCGCAGCACCCGCCGTCGACAACCGGAACGACTCCACCGCCCAGTCCAAGTACTCCTTGCGATCCCGCTCCCGCAACGGCAACAACTCCCGCAACGCAGGCTCATCCACCTGCACCACAGCGATCCCCGCCGCCTCCAGGTCACGAACCTCGTCCCGCAACGCCAAAGCCACCTGACGCGCCGTCTCACCCAACGGCTGATCATCACGCACGAACGACCACGCCAAAATCGTCGTCGGCCCGGTCAACATCCCCTTCACCGGACGCTCCGACCGCGACTGCGCGTACTCGGCCCACTCCACCGTCATCGGCTCCGGCCGCGACACATCACCGAACAAAATCGGCGGACGGACACACCGCGAACCATAGGACTGAACCCACCCGAACTCCGTCGCCGCAAAGCCATCGAGCAGCTCAGCGAAGTACTGCACCATGTCATTGCGCTCCGGCTCACCATGAACCAGAACATCAAGACCAATGGACTCCTGCAGCCGCACCACGCGCTCGATCTCCGCACGCATCAACCGGCGATACTCGTTCGGACCCAACCGCCCAGCACGGAAATCCGCCCGAGCCCTCCGAATCTCCCCCGTCTGCGGGAACGACCCGATCGTCGTCGTCGCCAACGGCGGCAACTTCAACCGCTCCTGCTGAGCCCTCGCCCGCGTCGCATACTCCGCCCGACGCGCATCCTCCGGCCGCAACGCCTCAACACGCGCCCGCACCCGGTCATCACGACCACTGCGCACCCGCACGGCCTCAGCGGCAGCAGCCAACTCGTCAGCCACGCCGTCCGTGCCCTCGCGCAACGCACGCCCGAGCAGCACAACCTCAGCCAACTTCTGCCGCGCGAAAGCCAAACGCGGCAACACAGCCGAATCCAAGTTCGACTCAGCATCAACGTCGTACGGCACGTGCAACAACGAACACGACGTCGACACCTCAACGCGCGCAGCCGACCCCAACAACGTCGCACACTTCGCCAACGCGCTGTTCAGATCAGTACGCCACACATTGCGACCGTCAACCACACCAGCCACAACCGTCTTGTGCTGCAACGCCGTCACCGACGCGATGCCCTCAAGACCACCCGCCACCAAGTCGACCGAAATCGCCTCGACCGGACTCTCCGCCAACACCGACAACGCCGGACCCAACGTCCCGAAGTACGACGCCACAAGAATCCTCGGCCGATTCGTCAGCCTGCCCAACCGCTCATAAGCAGTCGCCAACGCCGCCAGCTCGACAGGACTCCGGTCAGCGCAGAACGCAGGCTCGTCCAACTGAACCCACTCGACGCCCGCCTCCGCCAACGCCGCCAAAAGCGCCTCATACGCATCGAGCAACCGGTCCAACAGGCCCAGCGGAGCAAAACCCTCCTGCGAAGCCTTCGACAACAACAAGAACGTCACCGGCCCGATCACCACGGGCCGCGTCGTCACACCCTGCGCCAAAGCCTCCCGGTACTCCCGCAACGGCTTGTTGTCCGCCACCGAGAACACCGAATCCGGACCCAACTCCGGCACCAGGTAGTGGTAGTTCGTGTCGAACCACTTCGTCATCTCCAACGGCGGAACGGCATCGTTGCCCCGCGCCATCGCGAAATAAGTGTCCACATCGGACAGACCAAGACCCCGGTACCGCGCGGGAACCGCACCCACCATCACCGCGGTGTCCAACATCTGGTCGTAGTACGAGAACGTGTTACCAGGAAGCGAATCCAACCCCGACGCGGCCAACTCCGCCCACGTCCGCGCCCGCAACTCCGAGGCCACCGACTCCAACGCCGCAACCGGCGTCCGACCCGCCCAGTAGTCCTCAAGCGCCCGCTTCAGCTCACGCCGCGGACCGATCCGCGGATACCCGAGCACGGTGCTTCCAACGTTCACAGCTCTCTCCTCGCGAGCTCGCGCTGACGAGCCACCACGGACCCACGAGCGCACGCGAGGACAGACGCCTCTGATCAACAGCAGGCGCCGCCGTCCGCACAGGCCACCCGCGAGGCCGTAGGACCCACGCACACCCTCGGTGCGCGTACCGGTGGCAGGTCTTCGGACTCACGGGCGGCTCCGGCTCGACACCGGCTCTCCTACTGGCCGTCGCTTCCCAGACCCTCGCGGACCCAGTGCTCATGACGGCGGTCGTTCCCGTTCACCGCTGCGGGGCAGTCCCGGATTCCCACCGGGTTCCCTCTTGCGACGACCGCCCTGGCGAGACGGCCGAACCACCAGCGACGCCGACCCTATCGGACCGCCAGCCCGAGTTCACCCTCCCCGAGCCACGCGAAGCACCGCTGCACCGACAACCGGTCCACGTCCTCCAACCGCCCAGGACTCCACCTCGGCTCGCGATCCTTGTCGATGATCGCCGCCCGAATCCCCTCAACCAGGTCCGGCCGCTCCAGCAGCGCACACGCCACCCGATACTCAAGATCGAGGCATTCACCCAGATCATCGAGCACCTTCGCCGCCCGCAACGCCTGCAAAGTCACCTTCAACGACGTCGGCGACTTCCCCAGCAACTCCTTCGCCGCCGCCTCCCCCGCAGCCTCACCACTGGTCGCCAACCGGCTCGCGATCTCCTCAACCGAATCAGCCGAATAACACGGATCGATCCACCGACGCTGCGCCGCGAGCTCGCTCGGCGGCGGCTCCTCCGCGAACGCCCGCACGTCCAGCTCGCCCTCGCTGAGCGCCTCGACCAGCTCCGGCAGCCTCTCCGAGCGCACGAAGTGATCCGCCAAGCCCATGTGGATCGCATCCGACCCCGACAACCGCGCTGCGGTCAGCGCCGCGTGCGTGCCCAGCTCACCCGGCGCGCGCGAGAGCAGGAACGTCCCGCCCACGTCCGGCACGAACCCGATGCCCACCTCGGGCATGCCGACGACCGAGCGCTCCGTGACGACGCGGACGCTGCCGTGCCCGGAGACCCCGACCCCGCCGCCCATCACGATCCCGTCCATGAGGGCGATGTAGGGCTTCGGGAACTGCGAGATCCGGTGGTTGAGCAGGTACTCCTCGCGCCAGAACGTCTTCGGCCCGTCCTGCCCTGCCTTCGCGTGCTCGTAGATGCCCCGGATGTCCCCGCCAGCGCACAGCCCGCGCTCACCGGCTCCGTCGATCAGCACCGCGCGCACCGCGTCGTCGCCGGCCCAGTCTCCGAGCGCGCCGAAGATCTCGCGAACCATCCCCGGCGTCAACGCGTTCAGCGTCCTCGGCCGGTTCAGCGTGATCCGCCCCAGCCCCCGCTCGACCCGCAGCACCACATCGCTCATCCCCCAACCCTATCGACGCGCTCGCACCCCATCGGGTCCACCAGTCTTCAAGACCCACGAACCCCCCTCCGCGAGGTCTCCAACCGCCCCAAACCCCATGAGGGTTTGGGGCGGTTAACGATGATCGACAGGGGGGTTTGCTGGTCTTGAAGACTGGCGAACTTCGGCGGCTCCCTGATGTCTGGGCGGGGTTGGCGGTGTTTTGCTGTGGCGGATTGATTTCATTCGACACTGAAGTCATTGTGGCTGAGAAGATTATGCGACGTGCGGAGCGGCCGGAGGGCGAAAGTGCTGTTCAGCGGAGGGCGCTGGGGGCGATTCCGCGCACGCGCTTGAAGGCCGCGCTGAAGGCGAAGCCGTCCGCGTAGCCGACGCGGCGGGCCACTGCGGCCACGGTGCTGCCGGGCTCGGCGAGGAGGTCGGCAGCGAGGTCCATGCGCCAGCCCGTGAGATAGGTCAGCGGGGGCTCCCCCACCAGCGCCGTGAAGCGCTTCGCCAGCGCGGCCCTGGACACCCCGGCCTCGGAGGCGAGCGAAGCGACGGTCCACGTGCGCGCGGGATCGGAGTGCAGGGCACGAAGTGCTTGTCCCACAACGGGATCGCCCTGCGCCTGGTACCAGGCCGGAGGATCGCCGCCCGGCCGGTCGAACCACGCGCGCAGCGTGCACACGAGCAGCCAGTCCAGCAATCTGTCCAGCACCACCTGCTGGCCGGGGCGGTCGGCGGCGGCCTCCTCGGCGATGAAGCGGAGCACGGCGTCATCGCCCTCGTTGCACTCCTCGGGGGCGACGATCACGGGCGGCAGCGCGGCGAGCAGCCGCCGGCCGACTCCGCGCTCGAAGGTGTAAGCGCCGACGACCATCGCGGAGTCGCCGTCCCCGAGGGTACTGGAACACGTTGTGGCGCAACGAATGTCGAGCGCGTCGTCAATGACGCGCGTCGGGTCGTCGACGATCTCGAACGGCGCAGGGCCACGGACGATCACGGTGCCGCGAGGCGGGATGTGCGTGCGCTCGCCGTCGGCGGAGATCAGCCAACCCGAGCCGTTGATCATCGTGCACATCGTGAGCGACGCGCCGTCGACGAAGCGCAGCGCCCACGGCGAGGTCAGGACCGTGCGGCCGAACAGCGCGCCGTCGGCCCGCACTCCGCGAAACAGGTCTCCGAATGCGTCCACTCCCCCAACGTAGACGATCGCACATGGTTTCGAGTGCATTCGCCATGGAACGTCCACGCTCGGCGCGGTTGGCTGAGCTCATGACAGCCAGCGTGAACCTCGTCCTCGGCGGCACCGGCAAGACCGGGCGCCGCGTCGTCTCCCGCCTGCGTGAGCTGGGCCTGCCTGCCCGCCCGCTCTCCCGCTCCACCGAGATCCCCTTCGACTGGGCGGACCGCGACACCTGGGAGGCCGCGCTCGACGGCGGCGGAGCGCTCTACCTCATCCCGCCGCCCGGGCTCGGCCCCGTGCACGAGTTCGTCCGACGCGCGGTCGACGCGGGTGTGCGCCGGATCGTGGTGCTGTCAGGGCGCGGCTCGGACACCTACCACTTCCAGGGCATCCTGCGCACGGAGCGGGCGGCCCGCGAATCCGGCGTGGACTGGACGATCCTGCGCCCCAACCACTTCTTCCAGAACTTCAGCGAGGACGTCCTGCGCGAGCCGGTCCTCGCCGGAGAGGTCGTGCTGCCGACCGGCGACCACCCCGATCCGATGGTGGACGTGGAGGACATCGCCGACGTCGCGGTCGCCGCGCTGACGCAGGACGGCCACACCGGGCAGACCTACGTGCTGACCGGTCCGCGCGGGATCTCCTTCGCCGAAGCCACCGCGATCGTCGCCAAGGAGAGCGGTCGCGAGATCCACTACAAGGAGGTCTCCGGCGCCGAGTACGTGGACCTGCTTGTCGCGCAAGGCTTCCCGGCGGACGACGCCCGCGACCTGTGCACGGTCTTCGAGGCCGTCCGCGAGGGCACCATCACCGGGACCACCGGCGACGTCGAGCGCGTTCTCGGGCGCCCGCCAAGGGATTTCGAGTCCTACGTGCGCCGCTCGCTGGACAGCTGGGCGTAGCCGCGTCAGGGCTTCGGCAGCGAAGCCAGGCGCCTCAGCCGCTCTTCGGACTCCGAACCGGGCGAAGCCGTGTAGGCCACGACGATCGTGTCAGGGTCGCTCGGCAACGTCATGGACTCGTAGTCCAGGGTCAGCTCGCCGACCTCCGCGTGCCGGAAGACCTTGCTGCCGTGGACCTTCTCCTGGACGTTGTGCCCGGCCCACCACTGGCGGAACTGTTCACTGTGGACGGACAGCTCACCGACGAGCGCGGCCAGCCGTGCGTCGTCCGGGTACCGCCCCGCGTCCAGGCGGAGGTAGGCGACGACCTCGCGGGCGACCTTCTCCCAGTTCGGGTACAGCGCCTGGCTGCGCGGATCCATGAAGATGATCCACGGCATGTTCCGCCGCTCCGGCTCCCGCGCGCCGAAGTCCCCCATGAGCGCGCACGCCAGGTCGTTCCACGCCAGCACGTCCATCCGGCGCCCCAGCACGAACGCGGGCACCCCGGCCATCGCGTCCAGCAAGCGCTGCACCGGCTCGCGCACCTGACGCGGAGGCACCACCACGCGGCCGGGGCGGGCCAGGTTGTGCAGGTGCTCGCGCTCCGACGGAGTGAGCCGCAGGGCGCTCGCGAGCGAGTCGAGCACGGTCCGCGACACGTTGACCGGCCGCCCCTGCTCCAGGCGCACGTAGTAGTCCACGCTCACCCCGGCCAGCGGCGCGAGCTCCTCCCGGCGCAGGCCAGGCACCCGGCGACGCCCGCCGAAGCTGCGCAGCCCGACGTCCTGAGGGCTGAGGCGAGCCCGGCGCGAGCGCAGGAACTCCCCCATCTCGGCTTGATGCTCCACCCGACGAAGTATGGCGGTCCTGCGTTCACCGTTCCTGGTACTGCCAGTCCCAGGAAAACCGCGCCCTGGCCGGCACGTGCCGTGGCCGAGACCCTTCCGCCCGTGATCAACGAACTCCGCACTGCGGTCATCACCGGCGCCTCCAGCGGCATCGGCGAAGCGACCGCGCACGCCCTCGCCGCAGCCGGTTTCCGGGTCGCCCTCCTGGCCCGCAGGGGCGACCGCCTCAGGGACATCGCCGATTCGGTCGGCACCAGGGCTCTCCCCGTGCCGGCCGACGTCACCGACACGGCCTCCCTCGCCGCGGCGGCGGAGCTGATCGGCCCGGTCGACGTGCTGGTCAACAACGCGGGCGTGTTCCAACCGGGCAGGTCCGACCCCGAGTCGTGGCGGCGCACCGTCGACGTCAACCTGACCGGCGCTCTGCTGGCCGTCAACACCTTCCTGCCCCAACTGCTCCTGTCAGCGGCTCGGCACGGGGTCTCCGACATCGTGTCCGTGTCGTCGATCTCCGCGCGGCGCACGTTCACCGGCACCGTCGCCTACACCGCGAGCAAGGCCGGGCTCAGCCACGCCACCGACGTGCTCCGCGCGGAACTCGCGCCGAACGGCGTGCGCACCACGACCATCGAGCCCGGCCTGGTCGACACGGAGATCTACGACCACGTCGCCGACGCTGACGCCCTCGCGGGAGTGCGTTCGCTGCTGGCCTCGTGCCAACCGCTGCGGGCCGCCGACGTGGCGGAACTGATCACCTTCGCGGTGACCCGCCCCGCCCACGTCAGCCTCCCGACGGTCGTCACCATGCCAACGAGGCAGGTGTGACCGGAACTAGGACAGCAGGTGCTTCCAGGTGTCGGCGTTGGCGACGCCGTCGGCGCGGAGTCCCTTGCGCACCTGGAAGTTGCGCACGGCGGTCGTGGTGTTGCCGTCGAGGACGCCGTCCGAGCGGTTGACCATCCCGTGCGCGGTCAGCAGCAGTTGCAGCGCGCGGACCGCGTCGCCGCGCTCCCCCGACCGGACGGGCGCGGTGATCAACGGCCACGTCTCGGCGCCGACGAGGCCGCTGACCGGGATGCCGTGCTTGGCTTCGAGCCTGCGGGCCGCCGCGTCGAGCTCCTGGTCGTAGACGCCGGTGAGCGGGACGGAGGTCTCGCCGATGGCGCGGAACAGGTACTGGGCGACCAGCACGCGCTCGCCGGTGTCGCCGGGCTGAAGCAGTCGCCACGTGACCGGGTCGGCCTCGGCGGCCCGGCCCAGCGAGCGGGCGACGGCGGTGCGCAGCTCGGGCAGGCGCGCGTAGAGGGTGTTGCCGGGGCACGCCGTGTTGTTGAAGTCGCGGTGCCCGAAGATCTGCGACGACGCGATGCCGTGCTTCTGACACATGTAAGCGCACAGCTGTACGAGCGAGTTCCACTGCGCGGTGGTCGGCCCGACGCTGGTGTAGAGGCCCTCGTTCTCGATGCCGAAGGCAACGTCGTTCTGCCCGCTGGTGTGCGCGCTGGAGACGTGCTTGTTGCCGCTGTTGAGCGCTTCAAGGCTGCGGTGGCGGCCCTCGGTGACGTACCCGCCGCGGCTGTTGGTGAAGTGCTGGCCGGTGTCCAGCCACCCGTTGACGTTCATGTGGTGGTTCTGGATGGACCGCGACAGCGCGAAGGCGTGCGCCTGGCTGAAGTCGTTGCTGTTCTCCGTGGCGGTGTGATGAATGATGATCTTCGCGGTGCGGCGGGCGAGCACGGTGATGGCGGCGCTGTTGGCGCGTGCCCCCCACACCCCGGTCCCGGCGATGGCCGGGACGGCCGCGGCCTCGCGCACTGACGCGAGCGCGGGCGAGGCGCCGACCAGGCCGAGTGCGGTGAGGGTGAGCCCGCTGCCGAGCAGGGTGCGGCGCGCGAGAATCGGTTCCATGGCGGTTACTCCTCGGATTGGGGGCAGGGAACCCCAAACGGATGAGGTAGGCGTCCAACACGTTCCGCGCGGTGCCAGGTTTCAAGCAAGGCCCTTTAGAAGGAATCTTTCGGCCAGCCGTCACAATTTGGTTAATCGATGACGGTTTGAGATCGTCAATACATGCTTGTTTCCCCTTACCGGGCCGCTGACCAGCAAGAAGTCCTCGAAGTCTTCGACAGCAACGTGCCGAGGTACTTCGCCGAGTCCGAGCGCGCCGAGTTCCTGGAGTTCCTCGGCGACTTCGGGGACCACTACCTCGTGGGCCGTGAAGAAGGCAAGGTCGTCGCTTGTGGTGGCCACGCGCCGCGAAGGGACGACCCGAGCACGTGGACCCTGTGCTGGGGCATGGTCACCGCCTCGCACCACCGGCGCGGTCTCGGCGCCCAACTGCTCCGGGTGCGCTTGGACGCCATCGCCGCGACCGGTCCCGCGACGGTGCTCCTGGCGACGAGCCAGCACAGCGCGGGGTTCTTCGAGCGCTTCGGCTTCGTCACCGAGAACGTGGTGCCGGACGGCTTCGCCCCGGGAATCGACCAGTACGACATGCGCCTGCGACCGTGACCGGCATGCGCAAGGCTGTCGTGATCACCGCCGTGGTCCTGCTCGTCGCCGGGATCGGCGTTCTCGGGCTCTACCAGCTCACCAACTCGCGCACCTACCAGCTCTTCGGCGAGCTGGTGCACCGCGTGGAGACGCAGGAGAAGGTGGTGGCGCTGACCCTCGACGACGGGCCGACGGACCTCGCGCCGGAGGTGCTGCGCGGGCTGGCCGAGCTTCGTGCGCCCGCGACGTTCTACCTCAACGGCAACGACCTCGCTGCACGGCCTGAGCTGGGCAAACAGATCCGCGCGGCGGGCCACGAGCTGGGCAACCACAGCTACTCGCACCAGCGGATGGCCCTCGTCGGCCCGGAGTTCGTGCGGCGCGAGGTCGAGGACACCGATCGTGAGCTGCGCGCGGCCGGGCAGGACGGCGAGATCACCTTCCGGCCGCCGTTCGGCAAGAAGCTGTGGACGCTGCCGAGCTACCTCGCCGAGCACGACCGCGTCACCGTTATGTGGGACGTGGAGCCGGACTCCGGCGTGGACCACGACGCCGCCACGATCGTGCGGAACACGCTCGAACAGACCCGTCCCGGTTCGATCATCCTGATGCACGTGATGTACCCGGGGCGGGCCCGGTCCCGGGCCGCGATCCCCGGCATCGTCACCGGGCTCCGTGAACAGGGGTACCGGTTCGTTACCGTGTCGGAGCTGCTCAAGCTCAGGAAATAGGTATTTTCTGATCATGTCCTCGGTCGGCAACCGCCTCGTCGAGTCCACAAAGGACCACGCGGCGGCCTGCTGGCCGGAGCACGACTGGTCGATCGCGCGCTACCGGCACGGCGCCTTCCACGACGTGCTCGTGCTGCCCGAGGTGGTCGCCAGGATCGCCACGGACGCCGAGCGCGTCGCGCGCGAGCACCGCACCGCCCAACTGCTCGACGGCGTCGACCTCCCCTTTGCCGTGCCTAAGCCGCTGTCCGAGCCGCGCACGCACGACGGCCGCACCGGAGTGCTGGTGTCGCGGTTGGCCGGGCAGTTCCACCCCGACATCCCGTGGGCCGAGGCGGTGGCGGAGTTCGCGGAGGCGCTCGACGCGCTGTCCTCGGTCGCGCTGCCACCCGGCCTGCCCGCGCCGCGCGTGTGGTGCGGCGGCGATCAGTGGCCCGCCATCGTGACGGACGAGCTGATGCCCCTGCTGCCCAGAGACCTCCGCGACACCGCCGCCGAGGTCGTCGCGGCCGTGATCGTCACCGAGTTCCGCGCTCCCGTCCGGCTCGTGCACGGCGACTTCGGACCGCACAACCTGTTGTGGCACAACGGGAGGATCAGCGGTCTCTTCGACTGGGACCACCTCTGCGCCGGGGATCCCGCGATCGACCTCGCTCCGCTCGTGGGGATCTACGGCGCCGCGCACGTCGCGGAGATCACCGACGCCGCCACGCTCAACCGCGCCATGACGCACCGGGCGACGCTGTCCCTCCAGGTCGCCGCCGCCGGTCAGCTCGCGGGCAACCTGGCGCTGCGCGAGCACGCCCTGAACAACTTCGTCACCCGGGCCCGCGCCGAAACCCTGCGAGATCCAGGCACCGGTTAATCCCCGTGCTCGCGGGAGGCGGTGCGAATAGGGTCGCGGGCATGAGGGACCTGACGCAGCTGCCCAAGGCACACCTGCACGTGCACCTGGAGAGCACGATCCGGTGGCAGACGCTGCGCGAGATCGGTGCGGCCAACGGGGTCGAGGTCCCGGCGCACCTCGGTGACGAAGGCACGACCTTCACCGGCTTCCGCGAGTTCGCCGACGCCAACTCGATCATCCGGAGCTGCCTGCTGCGCCCGGAGGACTTCACCCGCGTCGCCGTGGAGTTCTGCGAGGACGAGGCCGCGCAGGGCACCCGCTACGCCGAGGTCACCTTCACCGCCGCGGCGCACGGCGAGCGGCTCGGCGACCTGGAGATGCCGCTCGAAGCCGTCCTGCGCGGGCTCGACCAGGGCCAGCGCGACAACGACATCGTGTGCCGGGTGATCCTGGACCACTCGCGCAGGCGCTCCGTCGACCGCGCGTGGAACACCCTCAAGCTCGCCAAGGCGCACGACGCGGTGATCGGGATCGGCATGGCGGGCGAGGAGAGCTACCCGCTCGCGCCGTTCGTCGAAGTGATCGCGGCGGCGAAGGAGGCGGGCCTCGAACTGCTGCACCACGCGGGCGAGGACTGCGGCGCGGACAGCATCCGCGAAGCGCTCCACAGTGGACAGACCGCGCGCCTCGGGCACGGCGTGCGCGTGCTCGACGACCCGTCGCTGGTTGCCGAGGTCCGCGAACGCGGCGTACCGCTCGAAGTCTGCCCGTCCTCCAACGTGATCCTCGGCGTCGCGCCGTCGCTCGCCGAGCACCCGCTCCCCCGGCTCGTCGACGCCGGGCTGATCGTCACGCTGAACACCGACATCCCCAACATGATGGGCATCTCGCTGAGCGACGAGTACGCCCGCGTGCGCGACGCCTTCGGCTACTCCGACGCCGACCTGGCCCGGTTCGCCCGCGCCGGGGTCGACGCCTCCTACGCCCCGGAAGCCCTGAAAACCCGGCTGCACAAGGAGATCACCGACTGGTTGGAGCTGGCGTAGCGTCCTGCTCCTCGATCAGATCGAGGTCGCGGACGCAGAAGCCGTGGTGCTCGAAGGTCTCGTTGAGCACCGTGCCGAGGCACTGCCGCACCGAGCGGCCCCGCGCGTACGGCGGCCAGACATCGTCGTCCGGCACCGGCGCCTCGGTAGCGAGCTGCGCGGCGGTGACCTCGTCGAGCCAGGCCTCAAGCTCGGCGGCCTGTGCTTCACGCACGCTCACGACCTCATCGAGGCCCGGATCGAGCGAGAGGTCAAGCCCGTGCGCTCCGCGATAGGGCTCGACGGTCGGCCCGGTGCCCATCGGCGTGAACAACTCCGTCGAGCCCAGGCAGCAGCGGCGAAACCACGAGTCGTGAACGAAGACCAAGTGGCGCATCGTCTGCACCGCCGACCACTCGTCGTTCACGGTGCGGTGCTCGATGCCGGGTGCACGACGCATCCGCTCGACCGTCGCGGCCCATCCGGCGTGGAGCTGCCGGGATGCCTCGCGCAGATCGGCGAGGTCCTCGGAGCGGATCAGCGCGCGCACCGGATGGCGCCGGTCCAGCTCCGCCTCGACGTACTCGGTGACCTCGACACCGTTCACCACGAGGTTGGTGACGAGCCCGTCGATCACGGCGTCTTGCATGACGACGCCGATCAGGCGCGCCCCGGTCAGATCGCATTCGCGGAACTCAGCACCGCGCAGATCCTCGTCCACATACCGCTTCATGCCCCGGATGCTAGGACTGAGCACCGACAAGCCCGCCCCTTCGACGTCACGGTCGGCAAGGCGGGAGGTTCGCAGGTCTTCAAGTACCGCCAACCCCCGTCCCAGCGGTCTTCAACGGCGGCAAACCCCCGGGATGCCCGAAGTAGGGCGCGGTTAGCGGTGATCAACAGGCGGGTTTGCTGGTCTTGAAGACTGGTGAACTACGGCTCGGGGTCCAGGGCGGGCTTCAGGGCCTGGCGGCTGGTGATGTCGAGCTTGCGGTAGGTGTTGGTCAGGTGGATCTCCACGGTTCGCCTGCTCAGGAACAGGGTCTGGGCGATCTCCTTGTTGGTGGCGCCGTCGGCGGCCAGCCGGGCGATGCGCAGTTCGCTGGAGGTCAGCGACTCCCTCCCGGTCAGCATCTCCCGCCGAGGCCGAGCACCCGCCGCCGCCAGCTCCTCGCGCGCCTGGGCCACCACCAGCCGGGCGCCGCACCGCGCAGCGACGTCGAGGCCTTGGCGCAGCGGCTCCTGCGCCTGCTTGCGCTGCCCGGCCCGCCGCATCGCCGCGCCGTACTCCACGAGGCACCGCGCCTTCTCCAGCTCAGCCGGTGAGGACTCCAAGATCGTCACGGCCTCCTCCAACGCGTCGAGCCCCGCGCGCCCACCGCTGACGGCCGCCCCCGCGCGCAGCGCCATCGCGATCTGGCGGGGAGCCTCGAACGCCCTGGCCAGCTCAAGGTCCTGCTCCGCGAGCCGCCCGGCCGTCTCGATGTCGCCGAGCGCCAGGTGCGCCAGCGCCGCCTCGGGCCGCCACGGCGCGAAGCTGGGGTTGGTGTAGCCGTGCTCGAAGAGCTTGTCCCCGCAGTGGTGCAGGTCGGCGACCGCCTCGGCCGCGCGGTTCTGCTGCAACCGCAACCGCCCCCGGGCCAGCAGCACGAAGTGCCCGATCAACAGGTCGAACGGCTGCTCCCCGTCGAGCCCGCGCTCGGTCAGCACCTGCTGCGCCTCGGCGAGCGCTCCCCTGTCCAGCAACGCCTCCACCAGCACGGCGGCGGCGAGCGGGGTGTCGCGGGGGCGGCTCTCACCCCACAGGTCCAGCGCCGCGCGCCCGTCGGCCTCGGCCTCCCGCAACCGCCCGGCGAACAACCCGGTGTGCGAGCGGAGCACGGACAGGTACCGGAACTCGGAAGCGTCCCCGAGGCGTCGCGCCTCGTCGAGCCCGCGGTCGAGCACCTCCAACGCCTCCGGCAGGTGGTCGGAGATCGCCAGCGCGGAGCTGGCCATGTTGACCAGCATCCACTGGTCGCGGGGCGGCAGCGGTCCCGTCGCGGCGGAGCGGGCCAGCCGCGCGACCTCACCGGCCGGGCGGTCCCCGGTGGCACTGGCGCCGAAGGCCAGCAGCCCCATGATCATCCGGTCCAGCTCGCCCTCGCCGCTCAGCCCGGTGGCGGCCTCGTCCAGCCGTCGCACCCACGCGCTCGGCGGCTCGATGTTGGTGAAGTCGGCCAGCGCGAGCGCGACGGAGAGCTGCGAGGACAGGTCCACGTCGAGCTGGTCGACCACCGCGTGCGCGGCGCGGAAGGCCTCGACGGCCTCCCTGCCCCTGCCGATCAGCAGCATCACGAAGCCCAGCTCGAACAGCAGGCCGACGCGCTGCATCGGGTGTTCGGCCAGCGAGATCGCCTCGCGCAGCGCCTCCGCCGCCTCCACCGGCCGGTTCGCCATGCCCAACGTGCGGCCGAACGTCGCGAACAGCGAACCGCGCTGCGCCGGGACGGGCGGTTCAGCCAGGGCCCGGCGGAGGAACGCAGCGGCAGGCTCGGGGGCACCGCGGCCGAGCGCGGTGCTGGCCGCCGAGTTCAGGGTCTCCACCACCCACGGATCGGATTCTGGTTCTGCCACGAGCAAATGCGGCGCCAGGTGCTCGCCGCCGACCTCGCCCTTGGCCAGCACCAGCGCGGCCCGCTTGTGCTCCGACGCGCGCAGGACCTCGCTGGAGTCCAGGTACACGGCCGTGCGGACGAGCGGGTGCACGAAGCCGACGGGCCGGCCCGGGGCGAAGATCGCTTCACGGGTCAGCGTGTCGGCCAACGTCGCGGCGGCCGGCACGGTGAGCTCGGCCAGCTGTGCCACGTGGCGAAGATCCGCGTTCTGCCCGAGCACCGCGACCGCCCGAGCCAGGCGCACCGCGTCCGGACCGAGCCGGGCTATGCGCGCGAGCACCGTGCGGGAAATGGTGTCCGGCCGCAGGTTCTCCACGCGGTGCGCCTCATCCGCGACCGGGCGGACGCCGTCGGCGCGCAAGCTCGTCAGCGCTTCGGCCAGCAGGAACGGGTTCCCACCGGTCGCGGTGGCGCACGCGCGGCAGAACGCGTCCTCGGCCTCCGCGTCGAGGTTGCGGCGCACCAGCGTCCCGACGCCGTCCGCGCTCAGCGGCTCGGGGCACAGCGTGCGCGGCGGCACACCGCTGAGCGCGCGGGCCACGAAGTCGTCGAGCATCCGCCCGGGACGGCCCGCCACGAGGAGCAGCACCGGCAGGTCGGCGATCCGCCGCGCCAGGTGCGACAGGAAGCGCAGCGACGCTTCGTCGGCCCAGTGCACGTCGTCGACCACGAGCAGCACCGGCGCTCGGTCGGCCAGGTTGGAGCACAGCCAGTACAGCCCGTGCACGACGTTGCCGACCGCGTTCTCGACCCGCTCACCGCCGAGGCCGAACACCGGGGCGGCCAAGCCCGCCGCGTCGGCGAGCAGCTCCGCCCGCGCGGCGGCATCGGCGAGAAGAAGCGCCGGTTCAAGCATTTGCCGGACAACCGCGAACGGCAGCTCCTGGTCGAGCTCCCCACCGACCGCGGTGAACACGCCGAACCTCCGCTCGCGGGCCTGCTCCCCGGCGGCGCGCACCAGGGCGGTCTTGCCGATCCCAGGAGCTCCCTCGACCAGCAGCACGGAGCCGCGCCCGGCCTCAGCCTCGGCCAGCGCGGCGCTCTGAGCTGCGAGTTCGCCGTCACGTTCGATCAGTCGCATCGTCCCGCCATGCGTCGGCGACCGCACTGGCGGCGCAATGTTCTCGGTGGGTACCACGATGTCGTAGCGGTGCTTCTCGGACATCGTCGGGTGGTGTCTTTCGAGATCGACGGCCAGACGTTACGGCTCCAGCTCGACCTGGTGAAGGACGCCGAGCCGATCAAGGGGGACGTGCGCGACGCGGCCGGGACGGCGCACCCGTTCACCGGGTGGCTCGAACTGGTGCAGACGCTCGAACGCCTGCGGGCGCCCGGCACGACAACGGAGGAGGACCGGACATGAGCACCCCTGGATGGCAGGCGCAGCAGGCCGCCCAGCAGGCTTCGCAGAACGCGCGGCAGGCCTCGTTCAACGCGAGCATGTCGGCCAGCCGCGCCTCGCAGCAGGCGTCGCAGCGGGCCGTGGAGAACTTCGGCCGCCGCACCCACCACTACCAGCCGCAACGCCGGGGCAGCGCGCTCGGCGGCATCATCGGCTTCGTCCTCGCACTGGCCGCCATGGCGTTCCTGATCGGTGTGTTCGTGCTCGTGGCCGAACGCGTCGACCCGCACTGGTTCCAGCACGTGGTCTCGTGGCTCCAGCGACTGTTCTAGCCGAGCCCGACCGGATGGAGGTCCTCGCGCGCCTGTGGGAGGAGTCCGCCGGTCGGCACAGCCGGGCGCGGGAGCTGGTGGCGCTCGGCGCGTCGCTGCTCTCCGCCGGGCACCGCGTCACCGTCCTGGACCTCTCCGGACGGCAGCTCGGCGGCGGGCTCGTCACCGTCGCGCGGCTGGCCGGGATGCGCACCAGGACGGTCACCCTCGCGGCGGGCGGCGGCGCCACCGTCGACCTGCTCTCCGGCTTGCGGCGCAACGACATCGCGAGCGTCCTCGGCCCGCGCGCGGCGCCCGTGCTGCGCGTGGTCGTCGACAGCCTTGACGGAGCGATCAGCTTCGCGCGCCTCGCGGCCGGGATCCGCGTGCTCAGCGAGGGCACCCCTGATCACCGCCTCTCCCCCGCCGAGGTCGACCGCCTCCAGCACCGCGTCGCAGTCCCCCGCGAGCTGGCCGAGCACCTGGACCGGCTGCACGACGTCGCGCCCGCCGGGTTCCACGGTCGTCCTTTGTGGACGGATGAGCCGGTGTCGCTGATCTCCACCGACGGGGACCCGCTGATCGCCCGCGTGCTGCTCCGGCTAGCGCAGCGCGCGCACCGCCGCCCCGAGGGCCTCCACCGAGTTGTCGTCGTCGAGCGCCACGAGCACGTGATCGACGCCCATCTCCGCCAGCCGCGCCAGGCTCTCGCCCCACCGCTCGGCGGAGCCCGGGAGGATGCCGCCACCGACGTCGGTGCGCAGCACCACGGGCTTGCCCGCCGCGACCGCGATGTCGCCGGCGAGTGACTCGAAGTCGTTCCGGTAGGGGTGAACGCCGTCGCCAACGCGCGCGGCACGGCGAGCCCCAGCAGGCGTGGTGTAGCCGATGACGACCGGAATCCCCTTGTCCTGCAAGGGCTTGGGCCCGATGTCGGAGGTCGGGATCGCGTAGTGAGCGCCGGAGTGCGCCACCGGATCGGGTCCCCACACCGCGCGCATCGCCGCGATGTGGTCGTCCAGCGCGACGCCCGTGCGCTCGCGCGGCACCCCGGCGACCGCGAACTCCTCGGCCATCCACCCCGACGTCAGCCCGGCGATGACCCGTCCGCCGGAGAGCTGGTCCAGCGTCGCCAGGCGTCGCGCAAGCAGCACGGGCGGGTGGTAGAGCGCGTTGATCGCGCTGGTGCCCAACAGGACGCGCTCGGTGCGCGCGGCGATGAAGGTCAGCGTCTCGATCGGGTCGAACACGCACGAGTACGCCTCGGCGGGCAAGGTCACCGGGACGGGCACGCCGGGCATGTCCACTGCCGCGTGCGGGCGCAGCCACCGGTCCATCACCCACACCGAGTCGAGCCCGGCAGCCTCCGCGCGCACGGCCTCGGCGACCAGGTCCCGCGCGTCCACATGCGCCCCACCATTGCCCAGAGCCAGTCCAACCAGCATCCCGCACCTCCTCGGCGTGAGCGCAGGGTAGCCCACGGTCACATTCCGAAAAAACAAGCCTTATAGCAACAACATTTCGGACAAGACCGAAAAACAACATACGTGAAGATCGCTTCAAGAAAACACTCGAACGCCGTATTTCGATTTCTCCAGACATCGCCGTAGCGTCGGCGTTCGCCAAGAGCTGTCGCACGGGAATTCTCCACCTTTCGGACGGAGCCGAGGTTTCGATGACCGCCACGCGCACGTACAGGCTCGGCACCGCGCCGGGTGGCATCCCTTTCCTGGGGAATGCCCTGCAAATTTTCCGAAACCCGCTCACTTTCTTGCCGGACCTGCGTCACCGGGGTGACCTGGTCAGGCTGAAGCTCGGCCGCGAGACCGTCTACATGGCCGTGACCCACGACGTGGTGCAGGAGGTGCTGCACAACCCGCGCGTCTTCGACAAGGGCGGCGAGTTCATCGAGAAGATGCGCCTGCTGCTCGGCGACGGGGTCGGCACGTGCAGCGCGACCACGCACAAGAGGCAGCGGCGGTTCATCCAGCCCGCCTTCCAGAAGGCCAAGCTGGAGCGCTACTCCACCGTCATGCAGGAGCGCGTCGGCGAGCTCGTCGACTCCTGGCACGACGGCCAGCGCATCGACGTCGGCACCGAGCTGAGCAAGCTGACCGCGCGCGTCACCGCCCAGGCGATGTTCTCCTCCGACATCGGCGCCGAGGCGATCGCCGAGGTCCAGCGCTGCTTCCCCGTGGTCTGGAAGGGCATCTACCGGCGGATGATCCTGCCGGTGCCGCTGATGCACTCCGCGCCGACGAAGTCCAACAAGGCCTACCACGAGGCGCTGGCCGGCCTGGAGCGGGTGATCAGCGAGATGGTCGCGGCCTACCGCGCCGATCCGCGCAAGGACCGCGACGACATCCTCTCGATCCTGCTCTCCGCGAAGGACGAGGAGACCGGCGAGGGCCTCACCGACGAGGGCGTCCGCGATGAGCTGATGACCATCCTGGCCGCCGGGGTGGAAACCCCCGCTTCCGGGCTGACCTGGGCTTTCTACCTGCTCGGGCAGAACCCCGACGTGGAGCGCGAGCTGCTCGAGGAGGTCGACGAGGTGCTGGGCGGGCGCACCGCGGGCTTCGACGACGTGGCCTCGCTGCCCTACACCACGCGCGTGGCCACCGAGGCGCTGCGCATGTACCCGCCGGTCTGGTTCATCACCCGCAGGACCACCCAGGACACCACCCTGGCCGGGCACCCGATTCCCGGCGGAACGAGCATCCTGTTCAGCCCGTACGCGTTGCACCGCGATCCCGATCTCTTTCACGATCCGAACGAGTTCATTCCTGACCGGTGGCTACCGGAGAATGTCAGAAAATTGCCCAAGAACGCGCCGATCATGTTCAGCGGCGGAAGTCGGAAGTGCCTCGGCGATGTCCTCGCGAACCACGAGATGACGATCGCACTGGCCTCGATCGTGGCACGCTACCGATTGCGCCCGGTCCCCGGACACACCATTCGCCCGGTGGCGAAGGCCGAATTGACCACGGGCCCGCTGCCCATGACCGTGGAGGGCCGAGGGTGACCGACACGGAGTCCCCTCCCGAGCTGCACCCGTGGCCGGAACCCGACCACCCGCTGCTGGCGATCGCCCCCGTCGTCTCCCCGCACCGCGCGGATCTGGAGCGGCACATCCTCGCCTGGGCCGACGACTACGACCTGCTGGACGGCGCGAAGGCCCGGGCCAAGCTCGCGGGCACCCGGCTCGGCGAGCTGGTCGCCCGCTCCTACCCGCTGATCGAGCCGGCGCGCCTTCGCGCCGTCGCGGGCTGGTTCACCTGGGCCTTCGTGATCGACGACTGCTTCGACGGGGACAGCCTGGGAGGCAACGGAGGTGAGCACGACGCGGCGGCAGAACGGATGCTGCGCGTGCTCACCCCGGACGGCTCCAAGATCACCGCGACGACGCGGCTGGACGCGCTGCTCTCCGAGGTCTGGCACGGCCTCGCCGCCGACCGGAGCCCGGCATGGCGGATGCGCTTCAGCCTGCACATGACGCACTTCCTGGCCGCGTTCAAGTACGAGTCGCTCAACCGCGGCACCGGCCACACACCCGAACTGCGCGGCTACGCCCAGCTCCGGCGCTCCTCCGGCGGCATCACGCCGTCGCTGGACCTGCTGGAGGCCGCGACCGGGCGCGAGGTCCCTGCCCTGCTGCACGAGACCGACCAGCTCCGCGCCATGTACAACCACGCGGCCGACGTCGTGGTGTGGGTCAACGACATCGTGTCGCTGCGCAAGGAACTCGTGGCCGGGGAGACGACCAACGGCGTGCTCGTGCTCGCCCGAGAACGCGGCGGCGGCCTCCAGGACGCGGTGGACGCCGTCTACCGCAGAGTCGCTCGGCACGTCGAGGAATTCCACCGCGCCGAGGCCGAGCTGACCGCGATCTCCGAGGACTGGCTCGGCCTGGACGCGGCAGACCGCGCGGCGCTCGCGGACTTCACGCACGGACTGCGGGCGTGGATGCGCGGCAACCTCGACTGGTCACGCGGAACCCACCGCTACCAGGTGCCCGACGGGGTCCGGCTCAGCACGGACACCTCGCTGGTCAGGCCCCCGGGAGCACGACCCGGTAGTGGGTGGTGAGCCGGTTCTGGTCGTCGAGCACGTGGAAGGCCAGCCCGGGCGGCAGCTCGGTGCTGACCCCTCCGTGCTCCCACGGCAGCAGGCCGGTCGACACCACGCCGGGCGCGACCAGCAACGGCCGCCCGGCGAAGGTCGTCGCGACCGCCGCGTGCGCGTGCCCGCACAGCACCCCCGCGACCCTCGGGTGCTTCTCGACCACCCGCGCCAGCCGGTCCGCGCCGCGCATGCCGAGCGCGTCGATGAACGGATCGTGCAGCCGCACCGGCGGGTGGTGCACGCAGATCAGCGCGGGTGCCTCCGGGGAGACCTCGGTCAGGCGCTCGTCGAGCCAGGCGATCGTGTCGTCGTCCAGCAGTCCCTCGTCGCGGCCGGGGATCACCGAGTCGCACAGCAGGAACACCGCGCCGCCGACCTCGCGCACCCGGTTGATCGGCGCGTCGGTGCCGGTCGGGTCCTCCCCCTCGGCGTCATCGACAAAGCCCTTGCGCAGCAACACTTCCCGGAAGTTGCTGCGCGCGTCGTGGTTACCGGGAACGATCAGCACGGGCACGTCAGCGGCGAGCACCTCGCGCGCCAGCTCGTACTCCTGCTCGCTGCCGTGGTCGGTGATGTCGCCGCTGACCACGATCGCGTCGACCGGCTCGGCCAGACCCCTGATGTAGTCCATCACCGCCTTCGCCCGGCCGGTGGCGCGGTCCTCGCCGTCGAAGTGGGTGTCGCTGATGTGCGCGATGACGATCATCGGTCTCCCTCGGCGAGGTCAGGGGCTCAGAAGGCGGGCCAGGGGATCGCGGGCCACTCGCCGGAGGGCTCCGGGAAGACGCCGGTCTCCAGCAACCGGGATATCCGGTCCTCGGTCGCCCGAACCTCCTTGCGCGTGAGGTGTTCGGCCAGTGACTCGCCGAGATCGCCCGCCAGTCGCTCGCGCAGCACCGTCAGCACCTCGGGCACCTGTTCCGGAAGCGGCTGGCCGACCCAGCCCCACAGCACCGTGCGCAGCTTGTCCTCGTGGTGCAGGCAGATCCCGTGGTCAACGCCGTAGACCGCGCCGTCCTCGGCGTGCAGCACGTGCCCGCCCTTGCGGTCGGCGTTGTTGAGCACGACGTCCAGCACCGCGAGCAGGCGCGTGCTCGGGTGGTCGGCGTGCACGAGCACCGCCGGGTCACCGAAGCGGTCGTGCGCCTCCAGCACCGTGCGCCAGCCCTCGGGCACGGCGTCCGGGGAGATCACGTCGACCAGGTCGGCCTCGGGCTCGACGTCCACCCAGAGCTGGACCATGCCGGGCCCGAACGGGCCGTCGCGCAGCACCGTCGGCGGGACCAGACCCCAGCCCGTCGCGTCGGAGACCAGGTAGCTGGCCACCTCGCGACCGGCCAGGGTGCCGTCGGGGAAGTCCCACAGCGGGCGCTCGCCGCGGATCGGCTTGTAGACCGCCTCCGCGTGGACGCCCTCGTGGCTGATCGAGCCGAACAGCGTGGCGTTGGACGCGTCGACCAGCCGCCCCTGCACCTCGATGCGGCCGTGCCGCACCAGCTCCAGCGCGCCCGGCTCGTCGGGGCGCACTACTCGTCGGCCTCGTCCGCGTCGGCGACCGCGTTCCTGCGGTAGCCGTTCTGCCGGGGACAGATGTGACCGTCGGCGTCCAGCGGCCCGTTGCACAGCGGGCACGGCTTGCGCCCCGCGGCGACGACCCGTTCGGCCCGCTGGGCGAAGGCGCGCGCCAGCACCGGGGTGAGGAACACCCGCACCGCGTCGGGTCCCTCCTCGGTGTCGTCGAGCACGACCGACTCGTCGACCTCCTCCTCGGTGACCGCGAGCAGCTCGATGACCACGGCGTGGGACTCCGCGTCCCAGCCGAGGCCCATGGTGCCGACGCGGAACTCCTCGTCCAGCGGCACTTCCAGCGGTTGGTTGTCGACGTTCTCGCCCGGGGTGGCGGCGGGCACCTCGGCGCCGAAGCGCCGCTGCACCTCCTCCAGCAACGCCCCCAGTCGTTCGGCGAGCACGGCGACCTGCTGTTTCTCCAGCGACACGCTCACCGTCCTGCCCTCCTCGGAGGCTTGGAGGTAGAAGACGCGGTCACCGGGCTGCCCGACCGTTCCAGCGACGAAACGGTCCGGCTCGCGAAAGAGATGAATGATCCTGGCCATGGCACCCTCGACCCTAGGTCACGAACGGCGTCCAGGCACATTCCCCCGCCCGATTCTTGATCTTCGAGGTGTCGGCTCCGCCCGGTTTGCCCAGGATCGCCCCCCGCTGCTCCGACCGAGCGATTTCGCTGAGCGTGAACAGTCGGCGGTCGAACACCGCTTTTCGGCCACCGCCATAATCGTCCACAGTGGACTGTCATTCTCTGGCTACCCTGCCCCGCGTGGTGACGATCTCGCCCTACGGGACCTGGGCCTCCCCCATCAGTTCGGCCGAGGCGGCCGCCGTCGCGTCCGGTCCGCAGTGGGCCGGTCTGCACCCCGACAGCTCCGGTTCCGGCGAGCACCTGTGGTGGGCCGAGGGCCAGCCGACCGAGGGCGGGCGCGTCGCGCTGTTCCGCCGCTTCTCCGGCGAGGCGCCGGTCCGCCTGCTCAGCGCCCCGTGGAACGTCCGCAATCGCGTGCACGAGTACGGCGGGCGCCCGTACGTGGTGCTCGACGACTCGCGGGTGGTGTTCACCAACTGGGACGACCAGAGGGTGTACCTGCTGGAGATCGGCTCGGAGCCCGTCGCGCTCACCCCGGAGCCGGAGACGCGCCACGGCCTGCGCTTCGGCGACCTCGTGGCTCCGCCCGGCGGCACCGAGGTGTGGTGCGTGCGCGAGGAGATCACCGGTCCCGGTCCCACCGACGTGCGCCGTTCCCTCGTCGCGATCGGCCTGGACGGTTCCCTGCGCGAGCTGTGCGCGAGCCACCGCTTCATGACCGCTCCGCAGAGCAGCCCCGACGGCGCGCACGTGGCGTGGATCGGCTGGAACCACCCCGACATGCCGTGGGACGCCACGGAGCTGTGCGTCGCGCCGGTCGGCCCGGACGGCTCCGTCGGCGAGCACCGCGTCCTGGCGGGCGGTCCCGGCGAGGCGGTGTGCCAGGTCGAGTGGGCCGACAACCGATCGGTGTACGCCGTCACCGACCCCGACGGCTGGTGGAACCTGTTCCGCATCGACCTGGACGGCACCGCGCGCAACCTCGCGCCGATCGAGGACGAGCTGGGCGGGCCGCTGTGGAAGCTCGGCGCGCGCTGGTTCGCTCCGCTCGGCGACGGCAGGCACGCCGTGCTGCGCGGGGGAACGCTGGCCGTGCTGGACGAGAACGCGGGCACGGTCACCGACCTCGACGTGCCGTCGCTGTCCTGGTCGTCTCCCCTGGCGGCGTCCGGCTCCGTCGTCGTTGGCATCGCCAGCGGGTCGACCAGCCACGGCGCGGTATATCGAGTTGATCTCAAGAATGGCGAGTGCGACCAGGTCACGGTGCCGCCCGCCGGGCTCGACGACCCGGCCTGGCTACCGGTGCCCGAGGCTCGGGTGTTCACCGGGCCCGACGGCGAGCGCATCCCCGCCTACGTCTACCCGCCGACCAATCCCGACTTCGCCGCGCCCGAGGGCGAGCTGCCGCCGTACGTCGTGCACGTGCACGGCGGTCCGACCGGGCGGATCTCCGGCACGCTCGACAACGAGTTCACCTACTTCACCAGCCGGGGCATCGGTGTCGTCGCGGTGAACTACGGCGGCTCGACCGGCTACGGCCGCGCTTTCCGCGAGCGCCTGCGCGAGCAGTGGGGCGTCGTGGACGTGCAGGACTGCGCCGCGGTCGCCACGGCGCTCGCCGAGGAGGGCACCGCCGACCCCGACCGGCTGGCGATCCGCGGCGGCAGCGCGGGCGGCTGGACGACGGCCGCGTCGCTGACCTCGGTGAAGGTCTACCGCTGCGGCGCCGCGTACTACCCGATCCTGGACCTGCTGGGCTGGGCCTCCGGCGAGACGCACGACTTCGAGTCGCGCTACCTGGACAGCATCGTCGGCAAGCTGCCCGACACCGAGCGCCGTTACCTCGACCGCTCCCCCAGCACGCGCGTGGACCAGCTCGCCGGGCCGATCCTGATGCTCCAAGGGCTTGAGGACGAGATCTGCCCGCCGGTGCAGTGCGAGCGCTTCGCCTCCCAGCTCGCCGGGACCGGCGTGGAGCACGCGCACCTGACCTTCGAGGGCGAACAGCACGGCTTCCGCAAGGCCGAGACGGTCGCGGTGTCGCTCGAAGCGGAGTTGTCCTTCTACGGGCAGGTCCTAGGCTTCGTGCCCGTGGGTGTCCCGACCTTGGAGCTGAGCCGATGAGAGTCCGGCAACGTGCGCGGCGGCTGCGTCCCGGTGATCGTGTCGCGGTGGTCGCGCCAGCGGGGCCCGTGCCCGCGAACGTCCTCGACGACGGCGTGCGCCTGCTGAAGTCGTGGGGCTTGGAGGTCCAGGTCGGCGAGCACGTGCTCGACCGCCACCCCGACTTCGGCTATCTCGCGGGCACCGACGCCGACCGCGCCGCCGACTTCCAGAAGGCTTGGTGCGACCCGGAAATCGCCGCCGTGTTGTGCGCGCGCGGCGGCTACGGCTGTTTGCGGATGCTGGACCTCGTCGACTGGCCCGCGATCGCTGCGGTCGCCCCCAAGGTCTTCGCCGGCTCCAGTGACGTGACCGCGCTGCACGACGCCTTCGCGACCTACGTGGGGCAGTCGACGCTGTTCACGCCGATGACCGCCAGCGTCGCGCTCACCGAGGACCCCCGTGCCGCGGAGTTGTTGCGCGCCATGCTGTTCGAGCCTGAGAAGGCTGTGGTCATCGGCGCGGGCACGGGTGATCCGATCGTCGGCGGCAAGGCGCGCGGAGTGCTCACCGGCGGCAACCTCAGCCTCATCGTCTCCGCGCTCGGCGCCCCCGAGGCCCCACCGCGCGCTTCGGGGGCCATCGCGGTGCTTGAGGACGTGACCGAGGAGATCTACCGGCTCGATCGCCTGGTGACGCAGTTGCTGCGCTCGGGGTGGTTCGAGGGCGTCGCCGGGATCGCGCTCGGTTCGTGGACCGACTGCGGTCAGCTGCCGGAGGTGCGGGCACTGATGGAGGACCGCCTCTCCGGGCTCGGCGTGCCCGTGGCGTGGGAGGTCGACTTCGGGCACTGCGCCGGTCAGTTCAGCCTGCCGCTGGGCGTGGAGGCCGAGCTGGACGCCGACGCCGGGCTGCTGCGGCTGACCGAACCCGCCCTATCTTGACCGATCGTTCTCGTTGAGCCTAGGGTTCCTTCGGGGGCCAGGTTCGTTTTGTGCCCCGATATTGGATCGATCAGTCTAGATCAAGGGGTAAGGCGATGACGGAACTCTCGGGTTCGACGGCGCTGGTCACGGGCGGCGGGACGGGCATCGGCCGGGGCATCGCCCTCGCGCTGTCCGAGGCGGGCGCGACCGTCGTGGTGCTCGGCCGCTCCAAGGAATCGTTGGAGCAGACCGTCAAGCTCGTCGAGTCCTCCGGCGGCACCGCGAGCTTCGTCACCGCCGACGTCACCGACTCCGCGTCCGTGGCGTCCGCCGTTCGCACGGTCGTCGACCGCCACGGCTCGCTGGACGTCGCTGTCAACAACGCGGGCATCCTCACCGCGACCGGGCCGGTGGCCGACATCGACGAGGAGCAGTGGGATCGCCTGCTCACCGTCAACGTCACCGGAGTGCTGCTGTCGATGAAGCACGAGATCCGTCAGATGGCCTCGCAGAGCAATGGCGTGATCATCAACGTCGCGTCGTCCATCGGCGCGCACAAGACGCTGCCGAACATGGGTGCTTACGGCGCCACCAAGGCCGCCGTCGTCGCGTTGACCAAGGCCGCCGCGCTCGACCACATCGCGCAGGGCGTGCGGATCAACGCCGTCAGCCCCGGCTCCACCGACACCCCGATGTCCTTGCGCCCCGGCGAGACCGAGGCCGACCGCGACGCCCGCCTGCGCGCCGCGCTCCCCGTCGGCCGGGTCGGCCGCATCGAGGAGATCGCCGCCGCCGTCCGCTACGTGGCCTCCCCCGCGGCCGCCTTCATGGTCGGCCAGACCCTCGTCCTGGACGGCGGCTCCGCGACCTAGTGCCGTTCCTGCTTCGGTCAGCTCCGGGAGAGGTGGAGCGAGGAGGTCATGTCGTTGAATCCCGGCAGCGCTTCCCAGTCGGTGACGAAGGCGCCGCTCTGAAGTCGGTAGGTGCCACCGCGCGGGTCACGGTTGACCCAGTTGTACAACGTGATGTTGTTGCACCATGCGTTGCCAGTGATTGACGAAGTCTCGTTCTCCATTCTGAAGCCGACCCGGTTGATGGCGTAGCCACTTCGGTCACAGGGCCCGTCCTGCCCGTAGAACGACTCCAAGTCGCCACCGTAGTGATTGTGCTGAAAAATCGTGGCGAGGAGGGCTGTGTTCCCCGCCGCACGCGCGGCAACGACGGCGTCGGCACCGCACTTGCGAGAGACGACTTCGGATTCCGCCTGGCCCGGCTTGATCTTCTTGAGCGTGGTCACGCACTGCTTGCCCGTCGTGGCACCGGGCTGCGGCGCGGCTGAGACGCTGCCCGAGCCAATCAGGCTGACGACGCTGACCAGTCCGGCGACAATGGCCGCCTTTTTCTTGTGTCCAGTTTTCACGACAGGAAGGTCACATGGAGCGCGATTTACTGTCGAACCGTTTCAGGAAATCCTGAAGCACCGTCCAGAAATTCTCGGGCGGTTAATCCGACGACAGTCCCAGCGCCGGCGCGGCTCCACCCACCCGAACCGGCCGGGGTCCGCGCCCGACTTCCAGCGAGGGGTGTCGCGCGGGAGCGGACAGATAAGGGGGCATGGGAGTTGAGCGCAGGCGGTTCCTCGGCGTGATGGCGGCCGTCGCGGCCAGCGGGGTGCTCGGTGGGCGCGCGACGGCCGCGGCGGCGACGGTGTCGGTGCCGGACTGGATGTCGGCGCTCCCCGACAAGATCGCGCTCAACAACCTGACGATCCCCGGCACCCACGACACCGCAGCCCGCAAGGGAGCGCTCTGGCTGCGGACCCAGGACCTGACGCTCGCCGAGCAGTTGCAGCTCGGCATCCGGTTCTTCGACATCCGCTGCCGGGTCACCGGGGACTCCTTCGCGATCCACCACGACCTGCTCTACCTGGACCTGATGTTCGGCGACGTGCTCATCGCGTGCGACACGTACTTGAAGGCGCATCCGAAGGAGTCGGTCCTGATGCGCGTCAAGCAGGAGTACTCCAGCGAGAGCGACGCGGTGTTCCTGCGCATCTTCAACGACTACCTCGATCGACGGGGTTGGCGTCGGCTCTTCTTCCTGGAGAACAGGATTCCCACGGTCGGCGAGGTGCGCGGCAAGGTCGTGCTGCTGGCCAACGTCAGCGGCCTGCCCGGCATCCCGTGGGGCGGCGGCAGCAGGCTCGTCATCCAGGACGAGTACAACGTGCCCACCCTGTTCGACATGCAGGCCAAGTGGGAAAAGGTGTTGGCGCACTTCACCAAGGCCCAGTCGGCCACCGACGGCAAGCTCTACGTCAACTTCGCCAGCGGGACCGGTGCCGGCGCCGCGCCGTCCTCGGTGGCCGGACACGTCAACCCGCAGTTGCGCGACTACGCCGTCAGCTGGCCGGAGAAGTTCCCGGTGACGCAGAACCGCCCCGGCCTCGGAGTCGTGCCGATGGACTACCCGGAGGACACCGACGGCCTGGTCACGGCCCTGATCCGCTGCAACAGCGACGCCGAGTGCGTTGTCCCGTGAGGAGTCTGGCAATGACACGTGCTCTGTCCGGCATCGTGGTGGCACTGGCGCTGGTGGTCGCGGCCACCCCGCAGGCGTTCGCGGCGTGCGAGGGCCGGGCCGCCGCCGACGGCACGACGGAGTGGGAGTACTGCTCGCCCGCCATGGAGTTCTACGGCGCCGGCGGCGAGTGGACCTGGGTCAAGCTGCGCGCGTGCCTGGTCACCAACAGCGAGGGCAAGTTGTGGGTGCGTGCACGGGTCGACGACACCCAGTGGGCTCGCGGTGTCTTCAAGACCTGGTACCGCCCCAGCGGCACGAACGAGGGCATCTACACCTACCGCCTCACCGCGACGGTGTACCTCGGCAAGGCGCGACTCGGTGGCTTCGACACCTTCCCCTACGGCGTGAACACCACGCCGACCACGGTCAACAGTGGCGGCAGCAGCCTCTATTCGGTGCCTGCCAAGGGTCGCGGTGACTACCGCATGGTCTTCCAGTTCCAGCAAGACGGCCCGTACTGGAAGGACAAGACCTACCAGATCAACTCCGGAGAGAAGAACGTCGCGTTGAGAATGCCCTGTCCCCACGTCTGACGAGCCCCAGGCAGGCCGAGTCGACCCGTTGTCGGCTCGGCCTGGCTGACATTGTCACAATTCCCGTAAATGCATGATCGACTCACCCTGCCGTGTTCTTGACCACATTCCCGTTTCGCGCGAACGTGGCGACGTGGAATTGGCATCCGAAATATCGGCCCCGGTCATTCCGGCGCCGCGTCCGCCGGTCGAGCCGTGGAACGGGACGGCGGCACGGCTGGCCGGGTACGCCCAAGGCGTGCTGAGCGCGTGGATCGCCTCCGGCGCGGTGCTGCGCCAGGTCCGTGCCGTCACTGGCATCGGCCTGCCGTGGTCACCCGTGCTGCGCGAGCCCGACGTCGCCGACGAGCTCGCCGGGCTGACCGTCGCTGTCGCCCTCAATCACTTCCACCGCACGGTGATCGGCTCTCAAGGCTGGGATGCCACGCGTGGGGCGAGGATGGAAACTCTCTTCGTCAGCCACTGCCTGTTGTGCTTCCCCAACGAGTACCGCCGCTGGCGCCGCGAGCACCGCGCGGGCGTGCCGACCGCTTCCGTCCGCCTCGACGAGATCGATGAGCCGCCCGATCCGGTGGAGACGGAACTCGTGGTGCTCGACCGAATGCGCGTTGCGGCCATCCTTCGCGAAACGGAAGATCCGCGAACGCGAACTGCGATCGAGCTGCGTCTCGACGGCTATTCTCACGCCGACATAGCGGAGCATCTCGGCATTACCGCGAAGGCGGTGGAAATGCTGTTCTACCGTCTCCGCGCTCGCCTGAGTCGCGATTGAGCGTTCAGTCGAGAACTGCGGTGGCTTCCACTTCGACGAGGTGTTCGGGAACGTCGAGCGCCGCCACGCCGAGCAGCGTCGCAGGCGGCACGGGTGTCGAGCCCAGCTTCGCCCCCGCTCTCGCGATCCCGTCCAGCAGCTGCGGCATCTTGTCCGGTGTCCAGTCCACGACGTGCACGTTCAGCTTCGCCACGTCGTCGAAGCTCCCACCGACCTCCGCCAGTGCCGCCGCCACGTTCAGGTAGCACTCCTCCACCTGCGCCGCGAGGTCGTTCGTCCCGCTCCACGCGACCTGCCCGGCCACGAAGACCAGTTTCGTGCCGCTCGCCACGGACACCTGCCGGTAGGCGTCGATCTTCGGCAGCGCTTCGGGGTTCACCAGGGTGATGGCCATGCAGGTCGCTCCTCGTGCTCTCTTGTGGTTACCGGGAAACCGTAGGAGAGTGAGCGTCGACCTGGAAGAACGCACTTTTCGGTGACTGGGGAACCTGATGGTGACCAAGCAGTTCACGGGCTCGCCCGACGACGCCGACCTCCGCCGCGCCGATTCCCTGGCCCGCGAGATCTTCTCCGACGTCGCCAACAAGTGGGCCCTGTTGATCATCGAAGCGCTCGGCGAGGACACGCTCCGCTTCAGCGAGCTGCGCGCCCAGGTCGAGGGCATCAGCCACAAGATGCTCACCCAGAACCTCCGCATGCTGGAGCGCAACGGCCTGGTCCACCGCACCGTGCACCCCACCGTCCCACCGCGCGTCGAGTACACCCTCACCGAGCCCGGCCAGGCCTTGCGCGCGACCGTGCACACCATGTGCGACTGGACCCACCGCTACCTGGGCCACATCGAGCAGTCCCGCCGCCAGTTTCAGAACGGCGCCGGTTCCGCGATGGGTTCCAGCTCCGTGTCATAGGTGCGCTTGGCCGGTGTGATCCACCGATGAGTGCCGTCTTCTCGGTTCTCACACCGCCAGTTCGAGTGGGTCTTCATGGTGTGGTGGTGCCTGCACTTCGGTCGCAGGTTCTTGAGCGTGGTGTTGGTCCCGTCGAACGGGCAGCAATGATCAAGATCGCAGCGGTGTGACGGCTGCTGGCACCCGATCGCCGTGCAGCGCGGGTACCGGGCGTTGATCAACTCCCGCTGCTTCGGCGACGGCCGGTAGGCCTCACTGACTTCCTCGGCCATCCCCGTGACCGGGTCGGTAAGGATCCGTTTCCAGATGCCACCCTTGGCGATGTCCTGCGCGACGTTCGTCGGGATCGGCCCGTACCCGGCCAGCATGCCGGGATCGTCGGTGAGACCCAGGAGTGCGGTGATCGGCATCGTGAGGTAGACCATCGTCTGCCCCTGTGGTGCCGGGGTGTCCAGGCCCAGCAACAGGTCTCGGGCGACGTCGGCGCGTTTCTGGTCCAGGGTCCGGTCGTCCTTGGGCAGGGATTTCGCGATGCGGTCGATGTGATCGAAGGCCATCGCGGTGTCATGCGCGGTCATGGTGTGACGGAGTTCGGCCATGCCGTCGTCCAGGTTGATCTTCTCGACCAACCTGCGTTTGCGTTTCTCCTCGTGCCGGAGATCGGCGGCCTTCGGGTCCAACTTGTGGATCAACGTCTGGGCACGCCGCCGGACGGAGGTGTAGGTCCGGGTCGGCGCGTACTCCAGCAGGTTCGCTTCGGCGATGGAGGTCTGGGGTTCCTTGAGGATGCGGATCTGATCGACGATCAACAACGCCTTGCTCTCATCGATCTTCCCGGCCGACAGGGCCGCGAGCACCCGGGGGCGTTCGGTCAGCGCGGAGGCGTTGGACAGGATGCGATCAGCACCACGTCGGGAGATGTGCAGGGCGCAGGCGATCTCATTCTGCACAAACCGGTAATCACGATCGTCGGCGGCGACGTGGAATGTGATCAAGGCTGTGGCGAGTTCCGCTTTCGCATGACAAAGAGCGGCCTGTTTCACCTCAACCTCAACAAGAAGCTCATCGAGGGTCATACCCCCAATAATACCCGCAAATAATAGTGGATCATGGCTCTAAAGAATGAATTCCCAGGCGCCCCACCGCCCGAAACGCCCCACGCTGGAACGTAAGGCGCAAGACATACCGAGGCTTTACCTGGGGTGCGCGTGCCATACGCTCGCGCGAGGGCCGGGGTTCTATCCCGTGCCCCTGTAAGGCCCAGGGGCACGCGCAAGGGGCCCCCAGGTCAAGCCGACCCCACGCTGGCACCGGCGCGCCCCACGCACCCAACCCGACCGGGCAGACCAACCGCACCCCGCACCCAAAGAGCTACAAAGCAGTCAAAACCACAACCCCATCACCAGTAACCGCAATCGTGTGCTCAGAATGCGCAGCCCGAGACCCGTCCACGGTCCGCAAAGTCCACCCATCCGCATCCGTCCGATAAGAATCCAGTCCCCCACCCGTGAACATCGGCTCCACAGCCAACGTCAACCCGGGCCGCAATACCATCCCCCTCCCCGCCCGACCCTCATTCGCCACATGCGGCGACTCATGCATGGTCCGCCCGATCCCATGCCCCCCGTATCCCTCCATGATCCCGTAACCCTCAGCCCGCGCCACCACACCAATAGCGTGCGCGATATCCCCCAGCCGATTCCCCGGAACCGCCTGCGCGATCCCAGCAGCCAACGCCCGCTCGGTCGCCGAGATCACCGCAAGATCCGCCACGGACGCCAAGCCCGAGCCCACCACGAAACTCACGGCGGCATCTCCGCACCAGCCGTCCAGCACGACGGCCGAGTCGATGCTGACCAGGTCCCCGTCGCCGAGCACCGACCGCCCTGGCACTCCGTGCACGATCGCGTCGTTCACGCTCGTGCAGATGACACCCGGGAACGGGCTCGGCGCCCAGTCCGGGTGGTAGCCCAGGAACGCCGGTTTCGCGCCCGCCTCGGCGATCACGGTCGCGGCGACCTCGTTCAGCTCCAGCAGGGACACGCCGGGGCGGGCGGCCTCGCGCACGGCGGCGAGGGTGGTGGCGACGACGCGGCCCGCCTCGCGCATCGCCTCGATCTCCCCGGGGGTCTTCAGCTCGATCACGGCACACCTTCCAAGTGGGATAACTATACCGGTATTACTATCACAGCATGGTGCGAGTGCCGTTGAGCGAGTCGGAGCGGGAGCGCGGCGTGCGGCTGGGCCGGGCGCTGCGGGAGGCGCGGGCCGGGCGGAGCATGGTCGAGATCGCCCTGCGCGCGGGCATCTCGACGGAGACGCTGCGCAAGATCGAGACGGGACGCATCCCGACCCCGGCCTTCTTCACAGTGGCTTCACTCGCGGAGGCGCTCGGGCTGTCCATGGACGCCCTGCTGCGCGCGGTCGAGGTCGCGGAGGAACCGTTGGCCAGATCATCCTGAGGACGCGACTCGGCCGGTTTTTCGTCACAAGAACATCACGGTGCGACACGCCGCGAGAAGCCGTCCCAGCCCCTGGGTGCGGCCGTCCGGGTGATGATCGTTACCAGGACCGAGATCCGCTATCGCCTGTGCGGCAGGGGAATCCCCCAGCTCACCGGCCTCTTGGGACGGTTCTGCCGCCGACCGCCCACAGAGCGGCGCACGGATTCCGTCAGGAAGCGGTGGCTCATGAGCCGACTTCGTGATTGACTCTGCGCGGTCGTAAGTTTCGTGTGGTTCAAGCTCGCGGAACGGAACATGCGGGCGTTGTTTTCTCCAGGTTCGGCCGGAGAAGTCGCGTGCAGTACCGACCAGGAGGTCGCGACCGCGACCCCCTACCCCGGCACCTGTCGAGGAGATCAGTAAATGGCAACGCAGGGCACCGTGAAGTGGTTCAACTCCGAAAAGGGCTTCGGCTTCATCACCCCGGACAACGGCGGCGCTGACGTCTTCGTGCACTACTCGGAGATCCAGACCAGCGGCTACCGCAGCCTGGAGGAGAACCAGCGGGTCGAGTTCGAGATCGGCCAGGGCCAGAAGGGCCCGCAGGCCCAGCAGGTCCGCCCGGTCTAAGGATTCGGGTACCTGAAGCTTCACCGAACGGCCCCCCGGCTCAGCTGAGCCGGGGGGCCGTTTTCGCGCCCGCCTACCGCGCCCGGTAGGGCTTGAGCTCGCGCCGCGCCAGCGACATGCGGTGCACCTCGTCCGGGCCGTCGGCGAAGCGCAGCAGCCGCGCCTGCACCCACAGCTGGGCCAGCGGGAAGTCCTGGCTGATCCCGGCGCCGCCGTGGGCCTGGATCGCCTTGTCGATCACCCACTCGGCCATCTGCGGCGTGGCGATCTTGATGGCCTGGATCTCGGTGTGCGCGCCCCGGTTGCCCACGGTGTCCATCAGCCACGCCGTCTTGAGCACCAGCAGCCGAGCCTGCTCGATGCGCACGCGGGACTCGGCGATCCACTCCTGCACGACGCCCTGGTCCGCCAGGGGCTTGCCGAAGGCGACCCGGTCCACGGCGCGGCGGCACAGCAGCTCCAGCGCGCGCTCGGCCATCCCGATCAGCCGCATGCAGTGGTGGATGCGGCCGGGGCCGAGGCGGGCCTGCGCGATCGCGAAGCCCTTGCCCTGCCCGCCGACCACGTTGGCGACCGGCACGCGCACGTCGCGGAACTCGATCTCCGCGTGCCCGCCGTGCGCCGAGTCGGTGTAGCCGAACACCGTCATCCCCCGCTTGACGTGCACGCCGGGGGTGTCCCTCGGCACGAGCACCATGCTCTGCCGCTGGTGCCGCTCGGCATCGGGGTCGGTCTGCCCCATCACGATGAAGATCGCGCAGTTCGGGTTCATCGCCCCCGAGGACCACCACTTGCGGCCGTTGATCACGTAGTGGTCGCCGTCGCGCTCGATGCGGGTGGCGATGTTGCTGGCGTCGGAGGAGGCCACGTCGGGCTCGGTCATGCAGAACGCCGAGCGGATCTCGCCCTCCAGCAACGGCTTGAGCCAGCGGTCCTGCTGCTCCTCGCTGCCGAACTCGGCGAGCAGCTCCATGTTGCCGGTGTCCGGCGCCGCGCAGTTGAGCGCTTCGGGGGCGATGGCGGGACTGCGGCCGGTGATCTCCGCGAGCGGCGCGTACTGGAGGTTGGTCAGCCCGGCGCCGTGCCGCGCGTCGGGCAGGAACAGGTTCCACAGCCCGGCCTTGCGCGCCTCGGCCTTGAGCCCCTCCATGAGCGGCGGCGCCGACCAGCGGTCCGGCTCGGCGGCCAGCTGCTCGTGGTGCGCGGCCTCGGCCGGGTACACGTGCTCGTCCATGAACGCGGTCAGCCGGGCCTGGTGCTCCCGGGTGGTCTCGTCGGTGGCGAAGTCCATCTACAGTTCCCCCTCCAGCGCGGCGACGCCGCCCTTGGCCAGCGGCCCGACCATCTGTCCCAGCAGTTCGAACCCGGCTCCCACGGTCTTGCCCTGGGTGTGCCGGTAGTGGATGCCCTCGACGATCACACCGAGCTTGAAGTGGCCGAAGGCGACGTACCACGGCAGCTCGGCCGGGTCGACGTCGCGACGGGCGGTGTAGCGCGCGATCAGCTCCGCCGCCGACGGGAAGCCCGGCACGTCCGCGAAGCTGTCCGCGATCGCGTCACCGATCCCGGCGAGCCGCTCCCAGTAGACGACCAGCAGGCCCAGGTCGGCCAGCGGGTCGCCGAGCGTGGCCATCTCCCAGTCCAGGACGGCGCTGATGCGCGCGCCGGCGGTCGTGTCCACCAGCACGTTGTCCAGCCGGTAGTCGCCGTGCACGATCGCCGCGCGCCCGCTGTCCGGGACGTCGGCTCCGAGGCGCTCGCTCAGCTCGTCCAGCTCCGGCGCCGGGCGGCTGCGCGAGACGTCGAGCTGCTTGCGCCAGCGCGCGAGCTGCCGGGCCATGAAGCCCTCGGGCCGCCCGAAGTCGCCCAGCCCCACCGACGCCGGGTCGACCTCGTGCAGGTCGGCCAGCACGTCGATGAGCTGCTCGGAGAGCCGGTGCGCGCCGTCCTCGCCCAGCGCCGCGGCCTGTACCCTGCGCCGCAGCACGACGCCCGGCGCGCGCTCCATCAGGTAGAACGGCGCGCCGAGCACCTCGGGATCGGAGCACAGCAGCTCCGCGCGCGGCACCGGCACGGGGGTCTGGCCGAGCGCGGAGATCACCCGGTACTCCCTGGCCATGTCGTGCGCGGTGGCGAGGACGTGGCCCAGCGGAGGCCTGCGCAACACCCACTCGGTGCCGCCCGCGTCGGTGAGCAGGTAGGTCAGGTTGGACCTGCCGCCCGCGATCAGCTCCGCGCTGAGCGGGCCGGTGAGCAGCCCGGGCCGTTCGCGGCTCAGGTACGACTCGGCCGCGGCCAGGTCGAGTCCCGGTAGTCGACTCACGACGCTCCTTCTCGCAGTTCGTCGGCCAGCGCAGGGACGAGCCCGGCGACGGCGGGGATGGTGACGGCGGAGTCCTTGTGCAGCAACGCTTGCATGCCCGCCAGGAGCGCGCCGTCCACGTTGGGCTGCGCGTCGTCGAGGAACAGGCAGTGCCGCGGCGGCAGGCCGAGCCGGTCGGCGGTGAGGTGGTAGATGCGCGCCTCCGGCTTGCGCATGCCGACCTCGCCGCTGATCACCAGCTCGTCGAAGAGCGGCGCGAGCACGTCCATCGGGTAGCTGTTGCCCCAGCTGTTGGACAGCAACGCGGTGCGCAGTCCCGCCGCGCGCGCCGCCCTGAGCAGGTCCAGCATGTCGGCGTCCGCGTGAACTGTCGCGAAAGCCCTGTCCAGCAAGCCTTCCGGCACGATCTCTCGTCCGTCCACTGTGGTCAGTCGGGCGGCGAGGAGGCGGTTGAACTCCGCGACGTCCAGCTCCCCGCGCTCCAGCCGGTGCACCGGCGAGTCCGGGGGCGCGTCGCGACCGAGCCAGTCGCGCAGCATCTCGCCGTAGGTCGCGGGGTCGATGCCGTCCTCGGCCATCCAGGTGGCGAATGAGGGGCCGATCGGCGTGGTGAGCACCCCGCCGTAGTCGACAACGAGCGCGCGCACTGGATCTTCGACGACCATTCCCGCGACATTACCGACCAGTAGCCCACTCCGACACCCCGCCCGCCGCCTCGCCCCGCCGAGGTTTGCCGCGGTTGCGGACACCTCCAGCCGGGGTTCGTAGTACTTGAAGACTGGTGAACCTCCGGCTTGGAGGTCGTTAAGTGCGCCCTACCTGGGCCAGGCCGAGGGTTGGAGGGTCTTCAACTACCGCGAACCCCGCGTCGGAGGGGCTTCAACGGTGGCCGACCTTGGTGGGGGTCAAGGGTTTGCGGGTCTTGAAGACTGGTGAACCATCGGTGAGCCGCGTGCGCGGGGGTTGACGGTGTCGTCGGAACGGTGGACAGCGGTGGACAGTCCTTTGTGGACTCAGCGGTCCGGGTTGTAGGGTCTCGGCGACTCGCCGGGCGGCGCTGCGCGACGTTCCAATGCGACTGCATTATTATGGCTGGCGGAAGACGTCGCCGTCGGGAAGTGTGGTGCTCGCGTGCCCAAGCAGGTCGATCACGAGCAGCGGAGGCGGCACATCGCCGAGGCCGTGCTGCGGATCACCAGCAGGGACGGCCTCGAAGCGGTCAGCCTGCGCGACGTGGCGCGCGAGGCCGGGGTGTCCATGGGCTCGGTCCAGCACTACTTCAAGACCAAGGACGACATGCTCGTCTTCGCGCTGGAGCGGATCGTGGAGAGCGCGCGCGAGCGCATCCGCACCCGGTTGGAGCCGCTGCTGCCGCCGACCTCGATCAGCGGGTTGTTCCGGGCGATCGCCGTCGCGGGCCTGCCGATGGACGAGGAGAGCGTCGAGGAGGCACGGGTGATCATCGCCTTCGACTCCCGCTCGCACGTGGCCCCCCGGCTCGCCGAGATCAACCAGCGGATCTACGCCGAATCCCTTGGGTCGCTCGCGGCGCAGTTCGCCGAGCTCCAGGCGATGGGCGGCTTCCCGGAGGAGCGCGATCCGCACCGCGAGGCGGGGGTCTTCCTCGCGGTCGCGGACGGGTTGCGCGCAGCGGTCGTGCTGGGCTCGATGAACAAGGACGACGCGGCGCGGATCGCGGAGTACCACGTGGACAGCGTGTTCGGGCCGCCGGAGTGACGCGTTCGTTCAAGCGCTGAGCGGCTCCCGCGCCGAAGATGGACGCGTGATGCGAAAGATCACCGCCCCGCAGCGCCGCGCCCTGATCGGCGCCCGGCACCTCTTGGCCCCGTCGCGGCGGGTGGACTCGGTCGTCGAGGTGGCCGATGCCGTGCTCGCCCTGCACGCGACCGACCCGGCGACGGTGTTCCTCTCCGCTTGGGCACGGATGCGCTCGCCGGATCTCCGGGTGCTGACCGAGCACCTCTTCGAAGACATGGAACGGCTGTTGTGCATGCGCCGCACCATGTTCGTGGTGTCGGCCGACGTGGCACCGGCGGTGTGGTCCTCGACGGCGCGGACCATCGCGGCGCGAGAGCGGACACTGCTGGTGAAGTACCTGCACGAGGGCGGCGGCTGGGACGAGAAGTGGTTGTCGCGGGCGCACGGCGCGGTGCTCGACGTGCTCGCTGAGCGCGGCCAGGCGACGGCGGCGGAGCTCTCGGCGGCCGTTCCCGAGCTGCGGGAGAAGGTGGTCGTCGCGGCCGGGAAGCCCTACGAGGCGGTGCAGAACGTGTGCTCACGCGTGCTGCGGGTGCTGGCGGTGGACGGCGCGATCCGCAGGACGGCTCCGCGCGGGTCGTGGACCAGCAACCAGTTCGGGTGGACGCTCGCGCCGCCGCGACCGCCCGAGCCGCCCGCCGCCGAGGCCAGGGCGGAGCTGGTGCGCCGGTGGCTGGAGCGCTTCGGTCCCGCAACGCTGGAAGACATCAAGTGGTGGACCGGATGGGGACTCGGAGATACGCGCAAAGCGCTTCACGCTGCTGGGGCGGAGGCAGTCATTGTGGAGACCGATGACCCGCTTGCGGGGTCGAGCGATAACACAGTCGAAGGTTTCCTGCTGGCCGGCGATTCAGCTGAGGTGGAAACTGAAACGTGGGTCGCGTTGTTGCCCGCGCTGGACCCCACACCAATGGGGTGGAAGCACCGTGACTGGTATTTGCCGCAAGCCCACCGAGCTGCGCTGTTCGACTCCACCGGCAATGTTGGGCCGACCGTGTGGCGCGACGGCCAGGTGATCGGCGGTTGGGCTCAGCGCAAGGACGGCACGATCGGCGTCCGGCTGTTCGGCAAGCAGCCGCGCGCGGTGGTGAAAGCGGTGGACATTGAGGTGGAACGCCTGCGGACGTGGATCGGCGAGGTCCGATTCACACCGCGCTTCCGAACTCCGCTCGAACGCGAGATCGCCTCCGAATAACGAATTCTCTCGCTAAAAAATCTATAGTCCCCTGGCCTTCTGGACCGTTCAAGCGCCACGCTGTGACCATGAACGACTACGGCCGTCCCGCCGGGGTGCGCGGGGCGCCCCTGCGGGTCCAGCTCCTCCTCCTGGTCGCAGGGGTGGTCGCGGGCTGGGCGTTGACCGGCGAGAAGTCCACAGGGCTCCCCGTCGGGATCCGGATGGACTACCTGGTCAGGCCGTTGACCAGCAATCCGATCATCGACATGGTGCTGGCCTTCGGCGCGCTGCTGCTGGTCGCGGCGCTGCTGGTGGAGGTGCTCACCACGCCCGAGCTGGACCGGCGGTGGTACCCGCTGCTGCTCGTCGCGCTGGCGATCGGCGGCTACCTGGGCCACGCGGGGCGGATCATCGCGGCGGGCGGGGTCTGGCTGAACATGGGCGCGCTCTTCGTGGCGGTGATCGAGTTGCCGACGATCCTGTTCGTCACGTTCGTGCTCGTGCGGCGGACCTGGCTGCTGATCCGCGACCCGGAGTCCGTCGCGGATCGCCACCCCGCGCGGGTGCCGATGCGCGCTCAAGCCCACCTGCTGGCCTGCGGAGCGGTCGCGGCGTGGTGGCTCGTCGGCGACCTGAGCGTCACGCCGGAGCCCGGGATCGACCTGGACTACCTGGTGCACCCGCTGCCGTACGTCTCGATGAGCCCGGCGATCGATGTGCTGTTCGGCAGCGTGGCGCTGGCGTTGGCCGCGGCGACGCTGCTGGTCACCGCCATCACGCCGGACCGGGGCCGCTGGCTCGCGCAGTTCTTCGGCGCGTTCCTGCTCGGCGGGCTGCTCGGCGGTTTCGGCCGGGTCCTCACCGCCGGTGGGACGGGCATCGACATCGGCGCGGCGGTGGTGCTGCTGGCCGGACCTCCGCTGCTGGTTGCCGGCGCGGTCGCGCTGGGGTGGCGGACCACCCGCCTTCGCCGCGCCGAGACCGAGCTACTGGGCGTCTGAGCCGGTCTTCCTGCGGTTGAGCAGCACGCGGACGAGCACGATCAGCACCACGCCGCCGGTGGTGGCCGCCAGGATCGGGAACACCGACGCGAAGACCGAGGCCGAGCGCAGCAGCGACCCGCTGAACAGGGCGGCGGCGCCGAGCACGGCGAGCGCGATCAGCGGCGGCTGCACGGCGGCGGTGAACAGGGCGGAGCGATCGGCCAGCAGCGCGGCCACCACGCACCCGCCCGCGAGGGCGAACGGGAAGTAGGTCTCGCCGAGGGCCATTCCGGCGCCGGTGACCGCGATCCCGGCCAGCGCCACCGCCCACCACGGCAGTCCCCGGCGGTGGGCCTGAGGCCGATCAGGTGACCCCCGGCGAAGCCGATCAGTTGACACAGTGCACTCCGTTCGCGGTGATCGTCTCTTGGTGCTGCTCGGGCGCCACCGTGCCGGAGCCGAGGCCCTGGCGCATCTGGACCGGCGGTGCCGGGACCGCGGTGAGCAGGTCCTGGACGAAGGCCTTGACCTGCTTGGGGTTCACCTCGACCGCGGTGCCGTCGGCGGGCGTGGCCAGGTCCGAGCGCAGCGTCGGGATCGTGTGGAACTCGATCCGGCCGCCGCTGAGGCCCTGCACCTGCTCGGCGAGGCTGAGCAGGTTCCAGTTCTGGTCCAGCACGACCGAGGTCTTGATCGCGTCGAGCAGCGCGGTGACCTTACCGGGATCGGTCAGCGTGCCCGCCGACAGCACCCGCGAGGCGAGCCCGGCCAGGAACGCCTGCTGGCGGCGCACCCGGTCCAGGTCCCCCCTGGGCAGGCCGTGGCGCTGGCGGACGAACTTCAGCGCGTCGGCTCCCTGGAGAACCTGCTCGCCCTGCGGGAAGTCGGCGCCGGAGTAGTTGTCCTTGACCGCCTTGTTCAGGCAGATCGGCACGCCGCCGACCGCCTTGGTGATCTGGCTGAACGCGTACATGTTGATCTCGGCGTAGTGGTTCACGCGCAACCCGGTCAGGTTGTTCACCGTCTCGATCAGGTTGCGCCTGCCCGCCGTGGCGCTGCCGCCGTTGGCGTTCTTCGCCCTGGAGTAGGCCGAGTTCAGCTTGTGCTTGCCGTAGCCGCCCGCGATGTCGACGTAGGAGTCGCGCGGCAACGACACGGCGAACGCCTTCTTGGTGGGATCGGCGGGCACGTGCACGACGATCATCGTGTCGGTGTTCTGCTCGCCGCTGGGGTTGCCCGCCTGGAGCTCGTCGAGGATCTCCCTGGACAGCGGGCGGCCCTGCGCGTCGGTTCTGCTGTCCACTCCGACCAGCAGGAACGTGGTGTCGGCGGCGGCGGCCTTCTCCCGGCTCGGCGGAGTCGCGGGGGCGGCGATCACGTCATCGGTGGTGACCGCTACGGTGACTCCGCGATAGGCGGTCCAGCCGAGGGCGCTCGCCCCCAGCGCGGTCGCCGACACCAGCACGACGACGGCCCTGCCCACCCCGGCCAGCACCCGTCGCGGCTGTCGTACCTGCTCCATGATCGTCCCCTCGGCTCGCTCGTCCTCGACGCTATGGACGCTTTCCGGCCGCTTCCCCTCAGTCGTGTAACAGTCCTCCGGCACCTGGCCCTCGGCTGGGTAACAGCGCACGTCGACGGCGCGTTCCGGTGAGGGCGGTCACTCGGGCATGGGCAGAATGGTGGAGTGCGGACGGCGAGAACGGTGCTCGGCTGCGCGGCCCTGATCGCCGCGCTGGCGGGGTGCGCCGCCCCGAGCGGGGTGCGGGTGGAGGGCAGGGCCGCCGAGGTCGAGCGCCCGGTGCCGACCACGATCGCGGGGCAGCCGGTCACCGTGGACGTGGTGGGCCTGCTGCGCGGCGACCCGAAGGTCAACGAGAAGATCAAACTCATGCTGAGCCCGTGCGAGAGCGGCCGCTACCCGGTCGACAGCCGCTACGTCGACGTGACCGGGGACGGCGTCAGCGAGGTCGTGCTCAACGTGCAGGAGTGCCGTGCGGTCACCTACACCGCCTACGGCTACAACCGGGCCGCCTACGTCTACGCGTTGCCACCGGGGCAGCCGCCCGCGCAGCTGTTCGCCGTCGAGGAGTCCGGTGTGGTCATGCAGCCCGACCCCGGCTCCGGCCTGGTCCTGGTGCGCGGCCGGTACCGCGCGGGTGATCGTTCGTGCTGTCCCAGCGGTGAGGAGACGACCGTGTACTCGTGGAACGGGACCGCGTTCGTGAAGGCGGGCCGATGACCACGCACGTGTTGCTCGTCGAGGACGACGACGTGATCCGCGAGGCCACGCAGCTCAGCCTGGAGCGCGACGGCTTCCGGGTGACCGTGGCCGAGGACGGGATCGCGGGTCTGGCCGCCTTCCGCGCGCAGCGGCCGGACGTGGCGCTGCTGGACATCATGCTGCCGGGCATCAACGGGGTGAGCCTGTGCAGGCAGATCCGCGACGAGAGCCCGACTCCGGTGATCATGCTCTCCGCGCGGGCGGACCCCGTGGACGTGGTGCTGGGCCTGGAGGCGGGCGCGGACGACTACGTGACCAAGCCCTTCGACAGCACCGTTCTGGTGGCGCGCATCCGGGCGGTGGTGCGCAGGATGGGCCGGGCTGAGCAGCCTTCGGCGAAGCAGCTGTCCTTCGGTGATCTGGAGATCGAGAAGGACGGTTTGGAGGTGCGGCGCGCGGGGCGGCGGCTGGAGCTGACGCCGACGGAGCTGCGGCTGCTGCTGTGCTTCGCCGAGTCCCCCGGCAACGTGCTGACCCGCGAGGTCCTGCTGGAGCAGGTGTGGGACTACCAGTGGGGCGGCGACTCGCGCGTGGTGGACGTGCACGTGCAGCGGCTGCGGGCGAAGATCGGCCAGGATCGGATCGAGACCGTGCGGGGCTTCGGCTACAAGCTCAAGAGCGCTCCGTGAGGCTGTTCCCCACCACGCTGCGGTGGCGGCTGAGCGCGGTGATCGCCGTGGTCAGCGCGCTGGTCGCGATCGCGCTGAGCGTCTTGGTGCGCACGGAGTTCATCAGCATGCAGGTCGATGACGCGCGGCGGTTGCAGGACGAGCGCATCCAGCTGGTGCTGCGCGACTACGCGCGGACCGGGCAGGCGGTGCTGGGCAGCACGCTGGACTCCCCCGACGTGCCCGCCGAGCTGTTGCAGGCCGTGCGCGGCGGTCAGCGCGCCACCTACCTGGAGCGCACTCCGGGCGGCTCGGTGATCTGGGCGGCGGCGGAGATCGACGGCAAGGTGCTCTCGCTGCGCAGCTCCTACCAGGACCGGGACACCGCGCTCGCCGATCTCGACGAGGTCCTGCTGCTCAGCTCGGCGGCGGTGGTCGGGGTCGGCACGCTGCTCGGCGTGGTGCTCGGCGCGCGGTTGTCCCGACGACTCCGGCTGGCGGCGGTGGCGGCTCGGCACGTCGCGGACGGCGAGAAGGACGTTCGCGTGCACGACGCGATCGGTGACCGGCCGCAGGACGAGACCAGCGACCTCGCGCGCGCGGTCGACGCGATGGCCGACGCGTTGCAGGAGCGGCTGGTCGCGGAGCGGCGCGTGACCGCCGACATCGCCCACGAGCTGCGCACTCCGGTGACCGGCTTGGTGACTGCGGCGGAGTTGCTGCCTGCGGGGCGCCCGGCGGAGATGGTGCGCGATCGGGTGCGCGTGCTGCGCGGGCTGGTCGAGGACATCCTCGAAGTCGCCCGCCTGGACACCGCGACCGAGCGCGCGGAGCTGACCGAGTTGGTGCTCGGCGACTTCGTCCGGCGTCGGGTCGCGGCGATCCTGCCAGAGGCTGAGGTGGTGGTCGCGGGGCAGGAGCCCGTGCGCACCGATCCCCGGCGGCTGGAGCGCGTCTTGGTGAACCTGCTCCTCAACGCCCGCAAGCACGGCAAGCCGCCGGTGATCGTCGAGGTCGACGGAGCCGTGCTGCGCGTGCGCGACCACGGGCCCGGCTTCTCCGCGGAGCTGCTGCGCGACGGGCCGAGCCGGTTCCGCACGGGCAGCAGCGACCGCGGCGGCGGGCACGGGCTCGGGCTGACGATCGCGGTCGCGCAGGCGCGCGTGCTCGGCGGAGAGCTGCGCTTCGCCAACGCCGACGCAGGGGACGGCGCGGTCGTCACGCTGGAGCTGCCCTCAGACGGCTGAGAGGACCTTGGTCAACAGGGTGACCAGGCGCTCCTGCTCCTTGGCGGTCAAGGCCTCCAGCGGCAGCAGCGCCGCGGCGCTCTTGATCAGGCGGGTGCGGAGCCTGCGCCCGGCCGTGGTCAGCTTCAGCGTGCGGAAGCGCCGGTCGCCCGGGAAGGGCACGCGCTCGGCGAGGCCCATGCGCTCCAGCTTGCCGCCGATCAGGCTCAGCGAGCCCCGGTCGAAGCGCATCAGCTCGGCGTACTCGCCGATGATCTTCGGAGGTGCCGTGGGGTCGACCATCCACAGCAGCCGCACCTCGGACTCGGTGAGCCCGCACTCGGACTCCACGATGACGTCCCTTGCCACTGAGGCGACCAGGGCGCCCAGCATGACGGCGCGTTCCCCCGCCTTGGTGTTCCTGCGCATCCGCCAAGGGTATTGGGCTCAGCTCAGGTGCTCGCACCGGGTTCGCACTCCCCTGTCTCCACTGTGGACTGTGCTCAGATCGTGCTCTCGAAGAACTCCGTCACCCGTTCCTCGACGCCGACCATCCGCGCCACCTGGAACAGCATCGCCCGGTCGGCCGATGTCCACTTCCTCGATCTCGTCCTGTAGCGCCGCACCGCCTCCCGCGCGACGGCTTCGCGGACGTGGTCTCGGCGCACGATCGCGTCGACCAGCGTCCGTTCCACGCCGGTGACCAGTGTGTCGGCCCCCCGGAGCGGCTCCGCGTGGCTGACGCCGACAGTGAAGGTCTCCGGGTCGTACTCGATCACCTGGAACGAGATGCTGAGCCGTCTTCGCGGTTCGCTGCCACGGGGCACCGCGAGCTGCACCCGCCTGGGGACCGCGTCGGCCAGGTGGTGCCAGGCGAGCGCGGTTCCCAGGCAGACCACCGATCCCGGCACGCCGCCCGCGGCGCGGTAGATGCGCATCCCCAGTGACGTCCCGCTCCAGCTCATGTCGTGCCCACCATGAACTCCGAGACATGGCGCTCCACCCCGAGCTGCAATGCGGTCCGGGTCAGCTCTTCGTGGTGGCTCGCAGGATTGGCCTTGTAGCGGCGGACGGCTTCCCTCGCGATGTCCTCGCAAACGTGATCACGTCGCACGATGGCGTCGATGAGCGTGCGCTCCACGGAGTACACCGGCGCGTCGCAGCCGCGGTTCACCTCGTCCAGGCACCAGCCGACCATGAACGTCTGTGGGTCGTACTCGACCACCTCGACCGGGAACCACGGCAGCCTCGTCACGACAGTCCCTCGCGGAACGGCGATCTGCACGCGCTTCGGGATCACGTCGGTCAGGTGGTGCCGGGCGAGCGCGCTTCCCAAGCACGCCACCGATCCCGACACGGAGGCCGTGGCGTCGTGGATGAGCAGCCACAGCGACTCCCGGTGTCCCATCCGGTAGTAGTGGTCCAGGTCCTCCCGCTTGGCGATCTCGCCCTTGGCGAGGAGAGACCGCAGCCGAGCTTCGCCCAACCCGACAGCCGCTGCCTCCTCTGCGGTGAAGTACGCGGACAGCCCGTTCAGCTTGTCGTTCACGTCGTGCTCGCAAGGAACTCGGCGACCTGGCTCTCCACGCCCAGCAGCCGGGCGGTGTGGGTCATGTGGCTGTCGGCACGCGGCTTGTAGCGGCGCACGATCTCTCGCGCGCGCTCCTCACTGACGAGGTCCCGGCGCGTGATCACATCGGCCACCGCGCGGTGGTCGGTGTAGATCGGTGCGTCGCAGCCCCGGTTGACCTCCACCAGGCCCGCGCCGACGTCGAAGGTGTCCGGGTCGTACTCGAACACCTCGACCGGAAGCCGGAAGTTCGCTTCGGTGGCGCTGCCGCGCGGCACGGCGATCTGCGTGCGCTTGGGGATCTCGGGGGCGAGGCCGTACCAGGCGAGCGCGGTTTCCAGGCAGGCGACGGAGCCCTTCAGCGCGGTGGTGGCGTCCCAGATGTCCAGCCACAGCGCCGAGGGCGAGCCCGCCCTGGCGTAGCGCTCTCCCGGCTCGCGCTGGAACACCTCGCCCTGGTCGATGAGGTCGCCCAGATCGCTCGCGGTCAGCCCCACCCTGGCGGCCTCGGCCAGGGTGAAGTGAGCGCCGAGCTGACTCAGTTCCTTGGTCACGCCCAACCCTAAGTCCGCTCAGCCGCTCCCGGGGTGTGACCTTCAGCCACCGCTCAGAACCACGGCCCACGTCCTGATCAGCCGTTCAGGGGTGTTCGCGCGGAAACCCGTCGTTAACACTGTCCTAACTGGAGGTGCCGCCCAGCTCAGACAGGATGTGGACGATGAATCGAGCCACGCGGTCCCCGGTCACCACGAGCGCGCTGTTCGACGGCTACCTCAACCCGACGCGACCGTACGCGGGTGCCTACGACGAGATGTTCGCGACGGATTTCGGCATCCGTCCGGCCTACAAGAGCCTGTACGAGTCGATCGCGCCGACGGAGATCGCCGATCTCGGGGCGCGGGCGGAGGCGCTGGGCCGGGCGTTCGTCGACCAGGGCATCACGTTCTCGCTGTCCGGACAGGAGAGGCCGTTCCCGCTGGACCTCATCCCCCGCGTGATCACCGCCTCCGAGTGGGCGAAGCTCGAACGCGGGATCGTGCAGCGCGTGCGGGCGTTGGAGGCGTTCCTGGCCGACATCTACGGGGACGCGCAGATCCTGCGGGACGGAGTACTACCGCGCAGGTTGATCGCTTCGTGCGAGCACTTCCACCGCGAGGCGTTCGGGATCTCGCCGCCCAACGGGGTGCGGCTGCACGTGTCGGGGATCGACCTCGTGCGCGACGAGCAGGGCACGTTCAGGGTGTTGGAGGACAACGTGCGCTGCCCGTCCGGGGTGTCGTACGTGATGGAGAACCGTCGCACGATGGCGCGAGTGTTCCCCGATCTGTTCGCGCGGCACCGCGTTCGGCCGGTCTCCGACTACGCCGTGCACCTGCTGCGCGCGCTGCGGGCCTCGGCAGCACCGAACGCAGCTGATCCGACCGTGGTGGTGCTGACGCCGGGCGTGCACAACTCCGCGTACTTCGAGCACTCGTTGCTGGCGCGGCAGATGGGCGTGGAGCTGGTGGAGGGCCGCGACCTGTTCTGCCGGGACAACGTGGTCTACCTGCGCACCACCGAGGGCGAGCGGCCCATCGACGTGATCTACCGACGGCTCGATGACGACTTCCTGGATCCGGTGCACTTCCGGCCGGACTCGGTGCTCGGAGTCGCCGGGCTGATCAACGCGGCGCGCTCGGGCAACGTGGTCATCGCCAACGCGGTGGGCAACGGCGTCGCGGACGACAAGCTCGTGTACACCTACGTTCCGGAGATCGTTCAGTACTACCTCAACGAGAAACCGTTGCTGCCCAACGTGGACACGTATCGGTGCTGGTTGGCGGACGAGCGCGCGCACGTGCTGGACCACCTGGACGAGCTGGTGATCAAGCCGGTGGAGGGATCGGGCGGCTACGGGATCATGTTCGGCCCCAACGCTTCGCGCGCCGAGCTGGCCTCGATGCGCAGGCGCGTCAGGAAGAACCCGCGCGGCTGGATCGCGCAGCCCGTGGTGCAACTGTCCACTGTGCCCACGAAGGTCGGTGATCGGCTCGCGCCGCGACACGTGGACCTGCGTCCCTTCGCGGTCAACGACGGCGAGAACGTGTTCGTGCTGCCTGGCGGGCTGACGCGGGTCGCCCTGCCGGAGGGCAGCCTCGTGGTGAACTCCTCGCAGGGCGGCGGCTCGAAGGACACGTGGGTGCTGGCGTCGCGATCGTCCACTGTGGAGCGTGAACTGGGCGATCCCGGGCTGGTCAGCGCGCACGCCGTGGACGGCCGAGTGACCGAACAGGGACCGGAACTGACAGCCGCGCAACAACAGCAGCAGTGACCGGGAGGAGGACGACATGCTCGCACGCAACGCGGAATCGCTGTACTGGATCGGCCGCTACGTCGAACGCGCCGACGACACCGCCCGCATTCTCGACGTCTCAGTGCACCAGTTGCTCGAAGACGCCACGGTCAACCCCGACTCGACGAGCCGCCAGCTGCTCGGCGTTCTGGGCATCGCGCCGCCCGAGCACCTGTCACTGGACGCGTGGTCGCTGACCGAACTCGTCGCCTACTCCCCCGACCAGATCGGCTCCATCACGTCGTCCCTGACCAGCGCACGGGAGAACACGCGGGGCGCGCGCGAGGTCGTCTCGACGGAGATGTGGGAGTGCCTCAACGCGACCTGGAACGCGATTGCCGAGCGGCAGCGCTACGCCCGGCGCGTCGGTCCGCACGCGTTCTTCTCCTTCATCGAGGAGCGCGCCGCGATGTTCGCCGGGCTCGCCGACTCCACGATGAGCCGCGACGACGGCTGGCGCTTCCTCGTGTTGGGCCGCTCGGTGGAGCGCGTGGACATGGTGGTGCGGCTGCTGTTGTCCCGCGTCGGTGACAAGCTCTCCTCGCCCGGGTGGGTCACGGTGTTGCGGTCTGCTGGCGCTCAGGACACCTACCTGCGGACTTATCGCGGAGCGATCGACGCGGGCCGTGTTGTGCAGTTCCTGTTGCTGGACAGGCTTTTCCCGCGTTCGGTCTTCCACGCGTTGCGCCAGGCGGAGGCGTGCCTGGAGCAACTGGACCAGCGGCCGAGCGTGCGGATCGGGGCCAAGGCCGAGGCGTTGCGGCTGCTCGGGCGGGCTCGCAGCGACCTGGAGTTCCTGCGCCCGGCCGACCTGCTGGAGGACTTGCCCAGTCGGCTCGGCGCGTTGCAGGACATGATCCACGAGGTCGGCGAGGCGGTGTCGTTGCAGTACTTCCACTCCGCGCCGTGGGTGGCGTGGAACAACGCGGAGGTGGTCTCGTGAGCTGGCGCGTCCGCGTGGTGCACAGCACCGGTTACAGCTACTCCGCGCCGGTCGTGCAGTCCTTCAACGAGGTGCGGCTGACCCCGCGCGGTGATCACCGGCAGGAGGTCGTGGTCAACCGCGTCGAGACCACTCCGGCGACGCGCGCCTACCGCTACACCGACTACTGGCGCAACACGGTGACCTCCTTCGACCTGCACGCGCCGCACACCGAGCTGAAGATCGTCGGCTCGTCAGTGGTGGAGACCGCGGCGGCGGGCGATCCCGTGACCACCGCGACGTGGAACCGGCTGCGCTCCGAGGACGTCATCGACCGCTACACCGAGTACCTGGAGGCGACTTCGACCGTGCCCCGCCACCGCGAGCTGGCCGCCGTGGCGCGCGAGCTGCGTCGTGGGGCGAGCCCGGCCGACGCGGTGCTCAACGTGGCCAACTGGGTGCACGAGCACCTGACCTACCAGTCGGGCCGGACGAGCGTGCGCAGCTCGGCCGTTGACGCCTGGCAGGCCAAGGAGGGCGTCTGCCAGGACTTCGCACACCTGAGCCTGTTGCTGTTGCGCGCCATAGGGATTCCCGCGCGCTACGTGTCCGGGTACCTGCACACCAACCCCGACGGCGAAGTGCGTGAGACGGTCAAGGGTGAGAGCCACGCGTGGGTGGAGGCGTGGACCGGCGGCTGGTGGGGCTACGACCCGACCAACGCGATCCCCGTGGGGCACCGGCACGTCTGGGTGGCGCTCGGCCGCGACTACTCCGACGTGGCACCGCTGAAGGGGATCTACTCCGGCGGCGCCGCCTCCGCGCTGGAGGTGGATGTGGAGATCACCCGCCTGGCGTAAACCTCGGATTCCCTGAATGAGTCATTGGGGACGCTAGATTCCCTCAATGAGTCATTCAGCGCACATCGGGGACAGGGTGCGGGAGTTGCTCGCCGCGCACGATCCCGGCAGCACCGATCGCCTGGAGTTCCTGCGCGCCCGCTTCGACGCGGGCCTGGCGTGGGTGCACTACCCGGTCGGGCTCGGCGGGCTGGCCGCGCCCAGGGAGCTGCAACGGGTCGTCGACGCGGAGCTGGAAGAGGCAGGGGCGCCCGACAACGACCCGCGCCGGATCGGCATCGGTCTCGGCATGGCCGCGCCGACCGTGCTGACCTACGGCACCGAGGAGCAGAAGAACCGCTTCCTTCGTCCACTGTGGACGGGCGAGGAGGTGTGGTGCCAGCTCTTCAGCGAGCCGGGCGCGGGCTCGGACCTGGCGGCGCTGGGCACCCGCGCGGTGCGCGACGGCGATGACTGGATCGTCACCGGGCAGAAGGTGTGGACCTCCAGCGCGCACTCCGCGCGCTGGGCGATCCTGCTCGCCCGCACCGATCCCGAGCTGCCGAAGCACCAGGGCATCACCTACTTCGTCTGCGACATGAGCGCACCCGGCGTCGAAGTGCGACCGCTGCGCCAGATCACCGGCGAGGCCGAGTTCAACGAGGTCTTCCTGACCGACGTGCGGATCCCCGACGCGCACCGGCTCGGCGAGGTCGGCGAGGGGTGGAAGGTCGCGCGGACCACGCTGATGAACGAGCGCGTGGCGATCGGCGGCGCCGCGATCCCGCGCGAGGGCGGGATGATCGGCATCGTCGCCGGCACCTGGCGGGAGCGCCCGGAGCTGCGCACACCCGAACTGCACGCGCGCCTGGTCAAGCTGTGGGCGCGGGCGGAGGCGCTGCGGCTGACCGGGGTGCGCCTGCGCCAGCAACTCGCGGCGGGCGGACCGGGTCCGGAGGGCTCCGGCATGAAGCTGGCCTTCGCCAAGCTCGCGCAGGACATCTCCGGCTTCGAGGTCGAGCTGATGGCCGAGGAGGGCCTGCGCTACGACGACTGGACGTTGCGGCGGCCGGACATCGTCGACTTCACCGGGCGCGGGCCCGGCTACCGCTACCTGCGCGCGAAGGGCAACTCGATCGAGGGTGGCACCTCGGAGATCCTGCGCAACATCATCGCCGAGCGCGTGCTCGGCCTGCCGACCGAACCGCGCTCCGACGCCGGCCCGTGGAAGGACCTCCCGCGATGAACCTGCTGTACACCGAGATCGAGGAAGATCTCCGAGCGAGCGTCCGCGCGGTGCTGACCGACCACTGCCCGCCCTCGGCGGTGCTCGCGCGCCTGGAGTCCGATTCGTCGTACGACGCTTCCCTGTGGGAACTGCTCGCTTCGCTCGGCGCGTTGGGGCTGCACGTGCCGGAGGAACACGGCGGCCAGGGCGCTTCGCTGCGCGAGACAGCTGTGGTGCTGGAGGAACTCGGCCGCTTCACCGCGCCGGTTCCGTTCCTCGGCAGCGCGGTGCTCGCGACGACCGCGCTGGTGGCGTGCGAGTCCGACCTGGTGGCTTCGCTCGCTTCGGGTACCACAGTTGGGGCGCTCGCCGTTCCGCTCACCACGGCGCCAGGATCTCCTTTCCCCGCAACCGTTTCCGTCGAGGATGGCCTGCTCACCGGGCGTGTGACGTCTGTGGTGGACGCGGGGGCGGCCTCGCTGCTCGTCGTTCCGGTGGAGGGTCCAGCGCTGTACGCGGTGCGCGCCGACTCCCCCGGGGTCACCGTGACCGAGGTGGTGTCGCTCGACATGACGCGCCGCATCGCCGACGTGTCTTTGGCATCCACCCCAGGTGTTGTCATCGCATCGGGTGATCGCGCCACGGCCGCGGTGCAGTCCGCGCTGCGCGTCGGCGCGGGCTTGCTGGCCTCGGAGCAGGTCGGCATCGCGGAAGCGTGCCTGGAGCAGACGGTCCGCTACGTCAAGGAGCGTCACCAGTTCGGGCGCGCGATCGGCTCGTTCCAGGCGATCAAGCACCGGCTCGCCGACCTCTGGCTGGAGCTCGTGTGCGCCCGCGCCACCGCCCGGCACGCGGCGGACGTGCTGGCCACGGGCTCGGCCGACGCCGATGTCGCAGTGGCGCTCGCCCAGTCGGAGTGCTCGGAGCTGGCCGTTCGCGCGGCCGAGGAAACCGTTCAGCTGCACGGCGGGATCGGCATGACCTGGGAGCACCCGGCGCACCTTTCGCTCAAGCGGGCAAAGGTCGGCCAGCTCGCTCTGGGAACACCCGGCGAACACCGGAGGACATTGGGCCGCTTGGTCCATCTTCCGATGGACATACCGTCGATGGGGCAAACGTGAGGCGTGGTTCAATGCGCGACATGACCTCCAGGACCCTTCCCGAGGAACTGTTCCTGCTCGCCCTCGACGACGAGGACGGCAAGCTGCACTCGGGAGACGCTGTCGTGCTCGGCCTCGCCGGCGCCGAGCTCACCGAACTGGCACTCGCCGACCGCATCGCGTTCGAGGACAAGAAGATCGTCGTCACCGACGCGAAGCCCGTCGGTGACGCCGCGCTCGACTCCGCGCTGGCCGGGCTGGTGGAGAAGGGCGAGCCCGTCAAGCCGTCCTCGTGGCTGAACAAGGCGAAGAAGCACACCCGCGACACCTACGCCGACCGCCTGTCCAACGCCGGTGTGATCGAGGAGAACAGCAAGAAGGTCCTCGGCCTCATCCCCGTGCACCGCTTCCCCGTCAAGGACGCCGCCGCCAAGGCGGAGATCAAGGCGCGCCTGGACAAGGTCGTGCTCGGCGGCGCCGACGGCGACGACCGCACCGCCGCGCTCGGCGCGCTGCTGCACGCCTGCAAGCTCGGCCGCCACGTCTACCCCGGCGGCGAGGGCAGCGACGCCCGCTCCCGCCTCAAGGAGCTGGCCAGCGACGACGCCGCGGCCAAGGGCGTTTCGCAGGCGCTGGCCGCGATCAACGCCGCGGTCACCGCGACCGTCGTCGCCGCCGTCGTCTCCAGCCAGGCCGCCAGCGGCCAGTAGCACTCCGCCGCTGTCCCTCTCCACCTCCGAAGGCGCCGCGCTCCCACCCGGGACGCGGCGCCTTCGCCTTTCTCCGCTGGCCACCGCTTCCCTCCTGCGGGTGGTTGAGCTGGGGGTTCGCCAGTCTTGAAGACCGGCGAACCCTGCGGCCTGCGGGGCGGGGGCTAGGCCTGTCCTGTAGGTGGTTGCGCTGCGGATTCCGGTCACAGTGCCGCCGGGGTTGAGGTGTCTTCAAGACCAGCAAACCGCCCTGTTGATCATCGCTAACCGCCTCAAACCCCGCGGTCTTGCGGGGTTTGCTGTCGTTGGAGACGGTTGGGGCGGGGGTTTGTGGGTCTTGAAGACCGGCGAACCCTGCGGCCTGCGGGACGGGGGCTAGTGGGGGGCGCCGCAGCAGACCTGCTGTTGCCATTCGGGGGTGTGCCACCAGGTGTCGGAGTGCTCGTGGCGGAGAGCGGGGGTGCGGAGGACCTTGGCTGGGGCCATGCGGGCGGCGGGGGCGGTGAAGGGCTTGAGGAGGTCCTCGACCGTGTGCAGCACCCCGCCGACCATGACCTGGCGAACGGCTGCGGCGGCGTTGATGTCGGCGAGCGGATCACCGTCCACAAAGGACAGATCGGCCATGGCGCCGCGCGCGACGACGCCGAGGCGCCCCTGGTGCCCGAGCCACTTCGCGGTGTTGCCGGTCGCGGTGGTGAGCGCCTCGTGCGGGGTGAAGCCGTAGCGGACCATGGCGCGCAGGTTGGTGTGCAGCGAGATCGCGGGGTTGTCCAGCGGAGCGTCGGTCCCGGAGATCACCAGGCCGCCGCCGCGGTGCACGCGCAGCACCATGTCCACATTGGACTTGAGCAGCGCGCGCACGGCCTCGGCGGCGGGGAGCTTGGCGTCGTCGGCCTTCTTCACCAGGCGCTCGTACTCCCACGACGGGTAGAGCGTGCGCGTGCGCCGGTCCTCGACGAGCGAGCGGTCGTCGGCGTACATGACCGAGGAGTTGAACAGCGTCGGGGTGATCGACATCCCGGAGCGCACGAAGAGCGTGATGGCGTCGGAATAGGCCCGCCCGAGCCGGGACACCGTGTGCGAGTAGCCGAGCCGGTTGGTGGCGCCGGTGTGCTCCATGCCGTCCATGCCGATGTGCTCGGCGGGGTAGAGGTAGTGCGAGGACAGCGGCATCCCCGCGCGGTGGGCGGCGTCGATCACCCGCTTCTGGTACTCCACGGGCAACCGCACGTAGGTCTTGATCAGGTCGTACTGGAGTTCACGCGCGCGTTCGAGTTCGAGATCGAGCTGTGCGAAGGACCGCGTGGGGCGCATGAAGTTGTAGTAGACGCGGGAGCCGTCGATGGCCTCGCCGGTGGCGAAGAACCGGGGCCCGACCTGGGCGCCCGCGTCGAGGGCCTCGCGGGTTTCGAGCATCTGGTAGACGGGGTCGCCGGGCGAGCGCGTGGTGGTGATGCCGTAGGCCAGCCAAGCCCGCCCCTGCCGGTCGCCCCACTGCCGTCCGCGCAGGTGCCAGTGGTTGTGCGAGTCGATGAGGCCGGGCATGACGGTCAGCTTCGACGCGTCGACGGTGGCGCGACCGGGCCGCGTGGGCACGACGCCCTCGATGCGGTCGCCGTCCACGATGATGTCGACGTTGCGGCGGAGCTCGCGCGCTTGGCCGTCCCACAGCGCGCCCGCGCGGATGACGGCCTTCTCCTTGACCTCGGGCCGCTTCCAGGTGAGGTCGAGCGGGATCGTCGCGGCACGGCCGCCCTTGATCGACTGAGTTCGCAGGCGCCCGTTGTTGAGGTACAGCAAGGTGTCCGAGCCGATCCACGCGAGCGAGTCGGTGACCTCGCGGGTGATCTGGCGGGCCGCGCCGATGAACTTGCCGCGCGCGTCGACGGGGACGATCCACGCGGTTGACTCGACGACGAACGCGAGGTGCTTGCCGTCGGGCGACCACACCGGGCCGTCGTCACCGCGCGCGGCGATCGAGGCGAACGGCATCGGCTCGGTGTAGGTGAGCGCGCCGCTGGCGAGGTCGACGGTGAGGATCTGGCTGGTGCCCTCGCGGAAGCGCTTGGAGAACGGCTTCACAGCGGCCAGGGCGATCGTGCCGCCGTCCGGGGACCACGTGATGCGGCCCGGCATGAACAGCGTGGGCGTGACCTGCTTCGGAGTTCCTCCAGCGGTGTCAACGATCCACGCGGCGCCATCGTGGTCCTGGTAGGCGATCCTCTTGCCATCGGGCGAGAACCGAGGCGTCAGCTGGGCACCCGAGAGCCCGGTCAGCCTGCGCTCAGCACCAGAAGCGAGATCGCGCACCCACAGGTCGGCGTCGCCCGCGCGGTCGGACACGTACACCAAGGACTTGCCGTCCGGCGCGAAGTCCGGGTCGGAGTTGAAGTAGCCGTCGGAGACGATGCGCTTTGGCCGAGCATCCCCGATCTTGAGCAACCACAAGGCGTTCAGCGCGCGGAACGCGACCTGCTTGCCGTCCGCCGACACAACGGGCGAAGCGATGCCGCGCGCGGCCTGGGCGCGGCGGTCGGTGATGTCGCGGACGAACTGCCGGTAGAGGCGCCGCGTGGTGACCGGAACCGAAGCGGCGAAGGCGATGTCGGCGACGGTTCCGGCACTGAGCCTGCGGCGGCGCACGTGGCCATTGGCCGTGTAGAGCACCTCGTCGGGGGACAACCACGTTGCGGCGAAGCCGAAAACGTCCTCGTCGGAGCTGACGGCCTTGTCCCCCACCACGAGTTCGGCGACCGCGCCGGTGAGCCGCATGTAGGAGAACCCGTTCGGCGCGAACGCGGGGCCGTAGATCTTCGCGCCGCCGGTCGCGGTGACGGCCCTGGTGACGACGCCCGAAGCGATGTCGAGGACGTCGATGGCCGTCTCGTCCACTGTGTACGCGACGCGCTTGCCGTCCGGGGACCACGCGGGCGCGGCCTGCTCGGCGGCGGTGTCGCTCAGCGTGGTGATCTGCTTCGAAGCCAGGTCGAGCCGGAAAACGCCGTAGCTGCCGGTGTTCCCGCGATCGGAGGTGAACACGACCGACTTGCCGTCCGGCGAGAACCGGGGCTCGCGGTTGTCATGGGCGCCCTTGGTCAGCTGTGCGAGCCCGCTGCCGTCCGGGCGCACGGTCCACAGGTGGTAGTTGCCGTCCCGGTAGGACTGGAACACGATCCGCGAGCCGTCGGCCGCGACGTGCGGCAGCGTGGCGTCGGCGAGGTCGTCGGTCAGCCGCCGCGCGGTGCCCCCGCCCTCCCCCACCACCCAGATGGCCGTGACCAGGTCGAACGCGACGACCTTGCCGTCGGCGGAGGCGGACGCGCTGATGTTGGTGCCCTCGGTCAGCTCGACCCGGGGCTTGCCCGCCTGTTCCGCCTCGGCCGGCGCGGCCGCGGCCGTCGAGCCGCTCCCCAGTGCCGCCGCCGCGGCGACGACTCCACTGCTGCGCAACAGGTCCCGACGGTTCAGGTCGAAGCTCATGCGGCTAGCTTCGCACGACCCGCAGGCGCCCACATCGCCGCGCCGGAGCGCGCCCGTTCGGAGCACCCCGGCGCGGCGAACGGCCCAGAGATCGGATCAGCGAGTGCCGAAGTTCTGCGTCCAGTACGTCTTGTACTTGGTGCCGGGCTTCGACACGAACCCGACGCCCAGCTCGCGCAGGTCGCAGTTGAGGATGTTCTTGCGGTGGCCCTCGCTGTTCATCCACTGGCGCACCGTGGTCTCGGCGTCGCGGTAGCCGGCGGCAATGTTCTCCGCCCACGAGCGGCCGACGAATCCGGCACGGGCCATGCGCTCGCCGGGGTTGCTGCCGTCCTTGCCGGTGTGGCTGAAGTAGTTCTGGGCGGCCATGTCGTCGCTGTGCGCCTGCGCGGAGGCGACGAGCTGCGGGTTCGGCGTGAGCGCCGGGCAGCCCGCCTCCGCCCGGTGGCCGTTGGTCAGTTCGAGCACGCGCAGGGTCTCGACGGCCGGGTCGGGGTCCACCTGGGCGTTGGCCGTGCCGGGAGCGAGGGTGGTGGCGAGCACCGCGCCGAGAACAAGCGCGGCCGAGCGGGATCGTGCGGTCATCAGCGATGCCTTTCCGCCGTCCGGAGTACAGGGAACCGCCATGCTCTCCATCACTCATTCGTGTCACTACCCCCGAACGGACCGTGCGTTTTCGCGATTTCGAATCGTGCTAACGGCGGTACTCAGCCCGCGTAGACGTCCTCAACGTAACGGTCCGTAGCGATCAGCTCGTCCAGCCAGCGCTGCGAAGCCGCCTCGTCGGCACCGGTGCGGGCGGCGTGGATCGCGAGGAAGCTCTGCCGCACCGCCGGGCTCATCCGGCGTCCGTCACCGCACACGAGCACGCGCGCCCCCGCCTCCAGCAGCTCCCACACCTCGTCCGCGTCGGCGGCGATGCGGTGCTGGACGAACTCCCAGCCGTGCTCCGGCGCCTTCCAGAAGGTCGGCCGCATCCGGACCGCGCCCGCCGACTCAGCGGCCTCGAACTCGGCGCGGTGCAGGTAGTCCACGTCGGGGTGGTCGCAGCCGAAGTAGCACAGCGCCGGGCTGGTGACCCCGCGCGCGACGCGGTCGGCGATGCCACCACGGAACGGCGCGAGCCCGGTGCCCGCGCTGATCATGATCACCGGCTCGTCCTCGGTCAGCCGGAACACCTCGCGGCACGGCGAAACACGCGCGCGAACCGTGTCGCCGGGGCGGAGTTCGGTGACGTGGTGCGAGCCGACGCCGACGAAGGAACCGTTGCGCAGCGGGGAAACCATCAGCTCGACAACGTCGGCGGTGTTCTGCGGAGACGACGAGATCGAGTAGTGGCGGGGCCGCATCGGCGCGACGCACCGCAGGAACACCTCGATCGGCAGCGTGCCCGCCGGGTGCGCCTCCATGATGTCGAGCAGGCTGTCTCCGTTGGCGCGCAACGCCGCGCGCTCCGGTGGGCAGGGGTTGTGCTCAGCCAGCAGGCGCACGTGCTCCTCGGTCGCGGGGTCCTGGAGTTCGACGAAGTGCGTGAGCAGCTGGCGCACGGTCACCGGCCGATCGATCGGCAGCGGGCAACGACCGGAGAACGCGATCAGCTCGTCCAAGTCCAGTCGCAGCACCCTCGCGGCGCGCGAGACCTGCTCCGGGCGGTTGTCCGGCAGCACGGTCAGGTGGTCGGCCGTGCGGTAGGTGACGCCCGAGGGCAGTGCGATGCGGAGGTGGCGCTTCGAACGGCCGAGCGGGTGATCGACGTCGACCAGTTCTTCGTTGGACAGCACGGTCATCCGCTGGAGCCCGTGCCGCGCGTCAAGGGCCGACGTGGCATCCCCGCCCAACGAGACGACCGTCCACTGAGGACTCTCCTGGGGCTTGGCCGTCGGGTCGCCGTAGGCCTCCAGCAGCGCCTGCCACATCCGCGTGCTCCACCCGGCCACGTCACCGTCCAGGTCGCCGGACGCGTCAGCTTCACCGCGCTCCACCAGGCGATTCGCGCCAGCCGAAGCCAGACCGGCGTCGAGCAGGGTCGGCATCCGCTGGTAGGTGGCCGCCCAGTTGCGGTCGCCGACGCCGAGCACCGCGTAGTTCACCCCAGAACCGTCCATTTCGGACAGTGCGGCGGTGAACGCCACCGCGGCGTCGGTGGGGCGGCCGTTGTAGGAAGCCGCGACGATCACCACGGGGCCGTCCGTGGGCAGCCCGCCCGCGTAGTCGTCCAGCGGTGCGACGGCCGTGTCGAAGCCGAATTCCTTGCCGTCGTCGGCGATGCGGCGCGCGAACTCGCGGCAGGTGCCGAGGTTCGAGCCGTGCAGCACGCGCAGCGCCGTCCCGGCCTTGGCCTGCCCGGCGACCGCGCGCTCCACGTCCTGCGCCTGCTCAACGGCGGTGAACCGGGTGGTCCTGCGCGCGAGTTTCAACGTGAAGCCGCTGGGCTTGAGGGTCAGCGTCTCCTTGACGTCCAGTTGGTAGTCGGCGTGGTCGATGAGCCGGTAGCGGTGGATCAGCAGACCGAGCAGCAACGTGGCTTCGTGCAAGGCGAACTGGCGGCCGATGCACGCGCGCTCTCCCGTGCCGAACGGCTTGAACGCGTGCACCGGGCGTACCTTCTCGCGCTCGGGCGTGAAACGGTCGGGGTCGAACGCCTCGACGTTGTCGCCCCACACCGGATCGCGGTGCAGCGCGGGCGCGAGCACGATGACCCACTGTCCTTTGTGGATCGACTGGCCGCCGAGCGTGGTGTCCACGGTGGCCTCACGCGCGAAAGCCGCTGCCGTGGGCCACAAACGCAGCGCCTCGTTGAGGATCTGCCGGACGTAGCGGAGCTTGCCGACATCGGCGAAGTCGGGGTCGGGGCGCTCGGCGTCGCCCCACATCGCGTCGACCTCGGCCTGCGCGCGGGCCAGCACCACGGGGTTCTTGACCAGGTAGTGCAGCGCGAAGGACAGCGCGCCGGAGGTGGTCTCGTGCCCGGCGATCAGGAAGGTGATCACCTGGTTGCGGATGTTGACCTCGTCGAGCCCGCCCTCGCCGAGCATCAGCCCCAGCAGGTCGTCCTCGCTCTGCTCCCCGCCGGCCTTCCGGGCGGCGATCACGTCGTCGACGATCTTGTTCATCAGCGCGACGTCGGCGTCGAAGCGCCTGTCGTCGTTGCGGTGCAACGGCGCGGTCCACGGTAGTTGGCGGGTCTTCGCCTGCACGTAGCCGAGGCTGCGGCCGAGCGCGCTGACGAAGGGGTGCTCGGTGTCGCGGTCGAAGGAGCCGAAGTCGTAGCCGAACCCCGCCAGACCGATCGTGTCCATGGTCAGCTTCGTCATGTCCTCGGGAACACCAACGGGCGCGCCGTCGACGTGCCGGTCCCAGTGCTCGATCAGCGTTCTGGCCACGCGGAGCATCGTCGGGTGGTAGGTGCGCATCGAGCTCATCGCGAAGGCGGGCAGCAGCACGTCGTGCGCCTTCTGCCAGTTCGGCTCGTCGTTGTAGGCGGTGAACAGCCCGTCCCCGGCGATCTTGCGGACCATCTCCAGGCCGGGCGCGAGGTGCTTGGCGAAGCGGCTCTCGTCGGAGACCTCGGCGACCAGGTCGGCCCCGCACACGAACACGACCTCGCGGTCCAGGAAGCGGCGGGTGAAGATCGGCCCGAGCGAGCGGGCGTTGGCCAGCGCGGTCTGCACGGGACGTCGGCGAACGTCCCCGCCGAGCAGGTCGCCGAGCAGGGGGAGGCGGTGGGGCGGGTGCGGGAGCCGGCTGGTGTCCATGTGATCAACGGTTCCAGCGCCCGGGTGCCCGATCGGTCATCCGTACTACACAATCCTGTAGTGCACTCCGAACGATCCGGTGTTGACGGCCTGATGGAGCTGTTGGTATCGACCGAGGTCATCGCCGCTTTCCGGGACCGCGAAGGCCGCTACGTCTGGGCCTCCCCCGCCTATGAGCGGATGGTCGGCGGCGCGGTGGCCGGGACGACTGTTGGCGACTGGGCCACCGCCGCGACCGCCGAGCGCGTGCGTGCCGAGGACGAACGCGTGTGGAGCGGTCGCGCGGTGCGGTGGTCGCCGGAGAACCCCGGTCACTTCACGACGGCTTCAGGTGAGCGGGTGTGGCTGGCGGGGCGGAAGTCCCTTGTCGGCGGGCCGCTGCTGGGCATGATCGCGGTTGACACGAGCGCATGGCTCGCCGATCGGCGAGCGCTGACCGCCGCGCAGACCCGCCTCAGCCGCTTCCTCGCGCACGCCCCAGCGGTCTCGACGATCACCGACGCTGAGCACCGCTACGTCTGGGTCGGCGGCCTCGGCCCGGAGGAAGCCTTGGGGCGCTTGGTCTCCGAGGTCCTGCCGCCCGAGCTGGCCGCGCAGGTCGTCGAGCAGAACGCGGCGGTGCTCGCGTCGGGCAACTCGCGGCAGGTCCGGGTCAGCTCGGCCACCGAGGAGTGGTCCGGGCACCGCTTCCCGCTGCCGCAACCGGACGGCGGCACGCACGTGGGGACGATCTTGCTCGACGTCACGGAGCAGGAGCGGGCCCGGCGCTCGGCGGCGACCTGGCGCAACCGGTTCCTCGCGCTGCTGGACCGCTCCCCCGTGCCGACCTGCGTCGCGACGAAGCACGGCCGCATCTCCGTCGCGAACCCCGCGATGGCCGCGGCACTCGGCCGACGTCCGCGCGAGCTGGTCGACGCCGATCTGGAAATTCTGTTCAGCACGGCAGACACCGAGACGCACCGGCGGTTGATGCACGAGCTGAGCACGGGGCGGCTGGCTCGTCGGACGTTGCGCGTGAGGTGGGCCGGGCACTCGGGAACCCTTACGGTGCAAGCGGTTCCGGACGACGAAGGTCTGGCACTGCTGGCGACGCTGGCCGTCGACCCGAAGGCTCCGCCCGAGCCGCCACCGTTGTCAGAGCGGGAAAGGGACGTGCTGACGCGCATCGCCGCCGGGGAAAGCACGACCGTGATCGCCCGCGCGCTCGGCCTGACCGCGGAGGGCGTGACCTACCACGTCACGCGCATGGTCAAGCGCTTCGGCGTCCCCAACCGCACGGCACTCGTGGCGCGTGCGTTCACCCTCGGGCTGCTTCCGGTGTAGATGCGCGGCGCAGCCAGGGAAGCAGCAGGCAGGGCACGGCGGCCAGAGCTTCCACGCCCGCGCTGGCCAGCATCACCGGCGTGGTCCCGAACTTTCCGGCCAGCCAGCCGACCGCGGCCATCACCAGCGGCGTGACGCCGAGGGTGAGCAGGGCTTGCACGCTGCTCGTGCGGCCACGGAACGCGTCGTCGGTGTTGGCCTGGCTCAACGATCCGCACATGATCCCCAACGGCCCGCCGAGCAGGCCGATCAGCACGGTGGAGGCCACCGCGAGGCCCAGGTTCGGCGCGAGCGTGGCCCCGGCGATGCCGACCGCTTCGCCGAGCGCGCTCACGGCGATGCCGATGCCGATGTTCCGCCGCACGCGGACGCGGAGCATGACGAGCGCACCGATCGCGGCACCCGCGCCGAACCCGGCGAGCATGAAGCCGATCCCGGGCGGCCCCCACCCGCGCTCCTCCGACAGCAGCGCGAGCCCGATGTTCATCGGCCCGACGAAGCCGATGTTGAACAGCAGGGCCACCAACATCAACGTCCGCAAGAGCCTGTGCGACAACAGGTACCGCAGCCCGGCGCGCAGGGACGCCCAGTACGGCTCGCGCTCGGGAGCCAGCTCGACCGGGCGCGGGCGCAGCTTGCGGAGCGCCAGCAGGGACACCATGAAGGTCACGGCGTTGGCCGCGCACGCCAGCGCGAGCCCGCCCACGGTCACCAGCGCTCCGCCGAGCGGCGCGCCCAGCATCATCGCGGCCCGCACGCCGAGTTCGCGCAGCGCGGCGCCGTCGGAGAGCTGCTCGGTCTCCAGCAGGCGCGGGCGCAGCGATCCGGCGGCGGGCATGAACACCGCGTCCACCGCTCCGAAGATCAGCGCGATCACCACCAGCAGCCAGATCTCCGTTGCGGTGAGGGCGATCCCGGCCGCCACGAGCATGATCACCGCGCGCAGGGCGTCGCTGCCGACCATCAGCCGGAGCGCGTCGAAGCGGTCGGCCAACGGCCCGCCGAGCACCATCAGCAGCAGCCTCGGCACCGCCGACACGGCCAGCACGACACCGGCGACCCCGGGCGAGGCCAGCTCGACGGCCGCCCAGGACAGGGCGACGTACCAGATCTGGTCACCGAGGACGGAAATCGCCTCGCCCGCGACGTAGCGCCGGTACTGCGGGACCCGGTACGCCGGGACGGCGACGGTCACGGCTTCTCCGGGAACATGTGCAGGAACATGAACACGTGCTCGCGGCCGTCGTCCGCACCGCCCCGGCCCACCTGGGACCACCGGACCAGCACCTCCTGGATCTCCTCGCTCATCGCGCGCAGTTCGCCGGGCGTCAGCCGCAGACCGCCCTCGGTCGTGGTCGCGGCCTCGGTCCATTCCCGCGACCACGAGCCGCGCTGGTAGGCGCTGAGCCGTTCGAGCTGGTCAGCGACCATCTGCGCCTTCACCGTCGCCACGATGGCCTGGCCCTCCGGGTCGGCGAAGTCGGAGTTCGACCAGCTCGTCGAGCCCGGGACCGCGCGCCACCACCGCTCGCGCCGATCGCGCGCCAGCTCCGGCGCCTGCTCGATGTAGCCGGTCTTGCCCAGCTCCCTCAGGTGGTAGCTGACCAGGCCCGGATCGGTCTCCGTGCGCTTGGCCAGCGCACCCGCCGTGGCGGGCCCGAGCTGGGTCAGCAGCCGGTAGAGCTTCCTGCGCAGCGGCTGCGCCAAGCCCTTCAGCACCTCGGGGTCGGTGATCCTGCGGCGTTCGTCCACGCGAGCACGCTACATCCAGAAGAAATCTTCCGGAAGACTTCTTCCGCAACGGGCGCGGGTGGTGCACCTTCTCGGATGATGATCTTGTCGGTGGGCTGGGGGAAGATGGCGGGGTGACCGTCTTGTGCGACTGGATCCGCGCTTACCTGGAGCACATGCAGGCGCGCAAGCTCTCCGCGAACTCGCTGCGCGCCTACCGCAGGGACCTGGAGTCCGTTGCCGAGGACCTGGCCGTGGTGCTCGGCCGCTCCCCCGAGGACATCGTCGTCGAGGAGATCACCAGCGGGCCGCTGCGCTCGGCCTTCGCCCGCTTCGCCGGTCCGCGCTCGGCGGCCTCGGTCACGCGCGCCTGGTCGACGTGGAACGGGTTCTTCGGGTTCCTGGTCATCGAGGGCGCGGCCGTCGGCAACCCGATGCAGGTCGTCCCCAAGCCCCGCACACCGATGCGCGCGCCGAAACCGTTGCAGGGCGAGGACACCCCGGAGCAGCTGCTGCGCCGCGTCGCCGAGGGTGCTCGCGCGGCCCGCAACCCCTGGCCGGAGCGCGACCTCGCCGTGCTGGCGACCTTGCTGTGCACCGGAGTCCGCTCCGCCGAACTGCTGGGGCTGACCGTCGCCTCGCTCGTCGGCCGCCCCGGAGAACGGCGCATCCAGGTCAGCGGCAAGGGCGGCAACCGGCGCTCCGTGCCCATCGAGCGCCCCCTCGACGAGATCATCAACGCCTACCTGGAGAGCAGGCGCGTGCGCTTCGGCCTGCGCGTTCCCGGCGCCGCACCGCTGTTCGTCGACCACCGCGACGAGGCGCTGCGCCGAGGCGGGCTCCAGTACCTCGTGCGCACCTCGCTGCGCGCGGCGGGCGTCGGCGACCGAGTGCAGCGCGGCGCGCTCGTGCACGCGTTCCGGCACACCTTCGCCACCCGGCTCGCCGAGGACGGTGCGTCGGTCATCGAGATCGCCAAGCTCCTCGGCCACGCCTCCATCACCGCGAGCCAGAACTACATCGACGCCACCGCCCGCGAACAACGCATGGCCGCCGGGTCGAACCGCACCTACGCCGCGCTCGCCGAGGTCGCCGACGCGCCCTGAGTGGCACTCCGTTCTCCCCCGCCAGTGGCTCTGGGGTGGCGCGGTCGGGTGACACAGGATCGGTGGCGTGCTGATCCACCCGTGGGACGCCCCCACCGACGACGACCACTGGCGCGCCTGGTTGCGCGCCGGATACGACTTCGGCCAGCTCATCGCGCCCGGGCGTGATCGAGAGTTCCCGGTGGTGGTGCCGACTCATTTCGTGCTGGACGGGGATGAGGTCCTGGTGCACCTGGCTCGGCCGAATCCGGTGTGGGAGGCGTTGGCGGAGAACCCTCGGGTGATGTTGGTCGTTGTTGGGGATTACGCGTATGTGCGATCGTCGTGGAACGGGCCTGGCGCGGTGCCCACGTCGTATTACGCGGCGGTGCAGTTGGAGTGTTCTGCCCGGGTTGTCGATGACGCTTCGGAGAAGGCTGAATTGTTGAACCGGCAGTTGTCGCATTTTGAGCCGGGGAGTGGGAGGCGTCCGGTTTCTGCGGTGGAGGGGCCTGATCGGAGGTTGCTGCCGGGGATTCGGGGGTTGGTGCTTTCTATTACTGGGGTTCGGGCGAAGTTCAAGTTCGGGGGGAACAAGGACTTGGCGCATCGTTCTCGGGTGGCGGGGTACTTGCCTGCTGCTGTTGCTGCTCGGGTGCTGGGTTCCGGCGTGGGGTCGGCTTGACTTCCAGCTGGCACTGGCTGGACTTCCTGGTCGGGGACGGCTGGACATCCAGGTGGGGGACGGCTGGGCTTCCAGCCCGCGCCGTACCAGCGTGGGGTCGGCTTGACCTGGGGGCCCCTTGCGCGTGCCCCTGGGCCTCACAGGGGCACGGGATAGAACACCCGGCCCTCGCGGAAGCGTATGGCACGCGCACCCCAGGTAAAGCCGACCGGTTGCGTTGGCGTCTTGCGTTTTGTGGGGGTTGCGTTTTCGGGCGGTGGGACGCCTGGGAATTCATTCTTTAGGGCCATGATCCACTATTATTTGCGGGTAGAATTGGGGGTATGACCCTCGATGAGCTTCTTGTCGAGGTTGAGGTGAAACAGGCCGCTCTTTGTCATGCGAAAGCGGAACTCGCCACAGCCTTGATCACATTCCACGTCGCCGCTGACGATCGTGATTACCGGTATGTGCAGAATGAGATCGCCTGCGCCCTGCACATCTCCCGACGTGGCGCTGACCGCATCCTGTCCAACGCCTCCGAACTCACTGAACGCCCCCGGGTGCTCGCGGCCCTGGCGGCCGGGTTGATCGACGAAAGCAAGGCGTTGTTGATCGTCGATCAGGTGCGGATCCTGAAAGAACCGCAGGCTTCGATCGCCGAGGCGAATCTGCTGGAGTACGCGCCGACCCGGACCTACACCTCGATCCGGCGGCGTGCTCAGACGTTGATCCACAAACTCGACCCGAAGGCCGCTGACGCTCGTCATGAGGAGAAGCGCAAACGGCGTCTGGTGGAGAAGGTCAACCTGGACGATGGCATGGCCGAGCTGCGTCACACCATGACCGCGCATGACACCGCGATGGCCTTCGACCACGTCGACCGGATCGCGAAGTCTCTGCCCAAGGATGACCGCACCCTGGACCAGAAGCGGGCGGATGTGGCTCGGGATCTGTTGCTGGGTCTCGATACTCCTGCTCCGCAGGGGCAGACGATGGTGTACCTGACGATGCCGATCACCGCGCTGCTCGGTCTGACCGATGATCCGGGCATGCTCGCGGGATACGGGCCGATCCCGACCCGCATCGCCCAGGACATCGCCCAAGGCGGCATCTGGAAGCGGATCTTGACTGATCCGGTGACTGGGATGGCGGAAGAGGTCAGTGACGCCTACCGGCCGTCGCCGAAACAGCGGGAGTTGATCAACGCCCGGTACCCGCGCTGCACAGCGATCGGATGCCAGCAACCCGCCCAACGCTGCGACCTCGATCACTGCCGACCGTTCGACGGCACCAACACCACCATCCGCAACCTGCGGCCGAAATGCCGACACCACCACACCATGAAGACTCACTCCAACTGGAGGTGTAAGAACCTTCCTGACGGCCGACACCAGTGGATGACCCCCAGCGACAGGGTCTACGACACGGAACTGGAACCCATCGCTGAACCGGCGCCCTTCTAGTACGACAGGATCTCCCCCGTGGGCAATTACGACCGGGGCTTGGCTCTGCTCCGCGAACTGGGCGGAGCGGACGAGCCCGCCGTGCTGGAATTGTTCCACCGCATCGGCGCCGACGACTTCGGGGCCGAAGCCGTGGCGTACGTGTACGGCGGGGTCTACCAGCGGGCGGGCTTGTCGTTGGCGCAGCGGCAACTGATCACGGTGGGCGCGTTGGCGGCGGTGGGGTTCGCCGAAGCGCAGTTGCGGTTCCACCTCGCGGCGGCGCGGAACGTGGGGTGCTCGGGGCGGCAGTTGCGGGAAGCCTTGGAGCTGGTGGGTTCCACTGCGGCGGCCGAAGCTGGGCTGGGCGATGAAGGCAGCGGTCTGGACGATCAGGACCGGCACCTGGTGGCGCTCGCGGCCTACACGGCTCTTGGGGGTGTGGCGCCGGAACTCGACGAGCACGTGCGGGCGGTCGGTGACGACAAGGCGGCAGTGGAGGCAGTGCTGCACCTCTCGGTGTACGTGGGGTTCCCGGCCGCGCTGAACGCGCTCACGCGGATCGCGGCCGCCCGTGGGTAGCGACGCGGAAATGCGGTTCCGGGTGCTGGAGGCGATCACCGACAGCAGGCTCAGGGAGGTCGAGCTGCCGGAGCTCTTCCACACCCTGCTGCGCCAGGTGCGGGAGCTGTTCTCCGTCGACACGGCAACGGTGCTGCTGCTGGACCCCAGCGGCGAGCAGTTGGTGGCGAAGGCGACCTTGGGGCTGGAAGCAGAGGTCTTCCAGGGCGTGCGCGTCCCGGTCGGGGCGGGGTTCGCGGGGCGGGTGGCGCAGCTTCGCGAGCCCGTGCAGATCGAGCAGGTCGACGAGTCCACGGTGGCCAACCCGTTGCTGTGGGAGCGGGGGTTGCGGGTGCTGTTGGGGGTGCCGATGGTGGCGCACCACGGCGACCTGGCCGGAGTCCTGCACGTCGGCAGCACCGAGGCCCGCAAGTTCACCGACGAGGAAATCTCGCTGTTGCAGCTGGTCGCGGACCGGCTCGCGATGGCAGCGCACCTGCACCGGTCGGCGTCGGAGCGGACCGCCGTCGCCGTTCTCCAGGACAGCCTGCTGCCCAGCCGCTTGCCGAGCACAGAAGGCTGGGAGATGGCCGCGCGGTACGTGCCCGGCGCCGACAACCACGTCGGTGGCGACTGGTACGACGTGCTGCGCCTGCCCGACGAGCGCATCGGCCTCGTGATCGGGGACGTGGTCGGCAGTGGCCTGCGCGCGGCGGTGGTGATGGGGCGGCTGCGGAGCGCGCTGCGGGCCTACGCGCTGGAGTTCGCCGATCCGGCCGAAGTGCTCGGCAAACTCGACCGGAAGGCGAGCCACTTCGAGGCCAACACGATGGCGACCGTCGCTTACGCGGTGATCGAACCCGCGACGGGCACCATGGAGCTGGCCCTGGCCGGGCACCTGCCGCCGGTCCTCGCGGCGCCCGGGCAGGAGGCGACGTTCGTGGAAGCGCCGGTCGGGCCGCCCGTCGGGTACAACCTGGCCGTGACCGGACGGAAGGGCTCACGCGTCGAAGTGCCCGATGGCGCACTGCTCGCGTTCTACACCGACGGCCTGGTCGAGCGGCGTCACCTGGACCTCGACAGCCGCATGGAGCACCTTCGGCAGGTCGTCTCCGCCACACCACCGGAAACGGCCTGCGCCCGGATCATGGCGGCGCTCGTCGGCGACCAACCGTCCTCCGACGACATCGCGCTGCTGGCGGTGTTTCGAGGAACTTCGCAATGAAGGACTTCCAGCCCCGGCATCCCTAAATTTCGCTCATGTCCATCGCGAGTGAACTGCTGCCCGACGAGCGGCAGCTGTGGTCCGGCAAGCCCGTCCGCTACCCGGTGTTCACCGCGTCGGACATCGTGATGGTGCCGTTCAGCCTGCTGTGGTGCGGATTCGCCATCTTCTGGCTCAGTAGCGCGGTCAGGGCCGGGGCTCCGCCGATGTTCCCCGTCGTCGGCAGCGTCTTCGTGGCGGTCGGGGTCTACTTCGTGGCCGGACGGCTGGTCGTGCGGTGGAGCACCCTGCGCAGCACCGTCTACGTGGTGACCGACCGCCGAGTGATCGTCATCTCCGCTCCCCTGGGGTTCACCCGCACGCGCTCGGCGTACCTTCGCGACCTCGCACCGCCGGCGATGAGCACCCGGGAGGACGGCAGCGGCACCATCACCTTCGGGGACCGTTCGCCCTGGGACGATCTCATGCGGCTCAACGGAGGGCGGATCACCCCTCGTCCGATCGCCATCGAAGCCATCGACGAGGCGCGCCACGTCCGGGCGATCATCAGCAAGGCCCAGTAGCTCCGCCGCATCGAGAGTTCCCGTCGCCCATCGGCCGGAAATCCAGGTGACGGCGAGCGGTGACGCGGTCATGATGCGCGGGTGCACGCGAACCATTGGGAGATGCCGAGCCCCTTCACGGGGCCCGTCGGCGTGCGCTGACACCATTCGACCAAGCCCCGGCCGACGCCGGGGCTTGCTCTTCTCGTCGTCGTCCGGGCGGCAGGAGAGCCATGAGCCGCTACATCACCACCGCGATCCCCTACGTCAACGGCGAGCCGCACCTCGGGCACACGCTGGAGCTGGTCCAGGCCGACGTCCTCGCACGCCATTCCCGGTCGCGCGGAACCGGCGCGCACTTCCTGACCGGCACGGACGACAACGCGCTCAAGAACGTCACCGCCGCGAAGGCCGCAGGCATCGGTGTCCAGGAGTTGGTCGACACCAACGCCGAACGCTTCCGCGAACTGCACGCACCGCTCGGCCTGTCCGTCGACGACTTCATCCGCACGAGCGCGGACGAGCGGCACGCCACCGGAGTGCGCGAGCTGTGGCGGGCCAGTGCCGAGCGCGGCGACTTCTACCAACGCAGCTACGAGGGCCTTTACTGCGGCGGTTGCGAACAGTTCTACCGGGAGGCCGATCTCGCCGACGGTCGGTGCGTGGAGCACGGGGTCGAGCCGGACCTGGTCGTCGAGCAGAACTGGTTCTTCCGCCTCTCCCGCTACGCCGAGCACATGCGAGAGCTGCTGGAATCAGGGCGAATCAGGGTCGAGCCCGCCGCGCGGCGCAATGAGGTTCTGGCCTTCGTCAGGGCGGGGCTCGCGGACATCAGCGTGTCCCGCCCGGCGGCCCGATCGGACGGCTGGGGCATCCCGGTGCCGGGCGACCCGAGCCAGGTGATCTACGTGTGGTGGGACGCGCTGGCCAACTACCTCACCGCGAACCCCACGCGATGGGCCGGTGCGGCGGAGCGCGTGCACGTGATCGGCAAGGGGATCGTGCGCTTCCACGCCGTGTACTGGCCCGCGTTGCTGCTCTCGGCGGGCAAGACGTTGCCGGACGTGATCGCCGTGCACGACTACCTGACCATCGACGGCGAGAAGATCTCGAAGAGCACGGGCAACGCGGTGGCCCCCCTCGACCTGGTCGAGCGCTTTGGTGCCGATGCGGTGCGGTGGTGGCTGCTGCGTGAAGTGGCTCCGTTGGGCGACACCGACTTCACCGAGAAGCGCTTGATCGCCCGGGCGGACGCAGAGCTGGCGAACGGGTTGGGAAACCTGGTCAACCGCGTGGTCACGCTCGCACACCGGCTCCGCGACGGGCGAGTCGTCCCGGCGCCGCCGACGCGCGCAGCGGCCGGGCTCGCCGAGCGGGTCGACGCGGCGCTGGCGGAGTACGACCTCCGTGGCGCCACGGCCGCGCTGGTCGAGGTCGTCGACGACGCGAACCGGTTGCTGGACAAGGAAAAGCCGTGGGCGTTGAGCGGCGGGGACCTCGACAGGGTGCTCGGGACACTGGTCAGCACGTGCCGCGTGCTGACGCACGAGCTCGGCGTCTTCCTCCCGCACGGAGCCGCCCGGCTACGTGATCAGCTCGGCTACGGTGAGACCGTCGCCGAGCCGAAGCCGGTGTTTCCGCGTCTGGGCAAGCGCACCTAGCGGCGCTTGCACGGTGGAGCGAGCTGGGCTCGTCCTCTCCGGACTCGCCCAGCTCGCCACTCCCACCCCACCGCTCAGCCAGGCAGGAAGAACGCCTTGATGTCGGCGCTGAGCAGGTCGGGGACCTCCATCGCCGGGAAGTGCCCGCCGCGGTCGTACTCGGTCCAGCGCTCGGCGTACCCGGCCGGGTCGACGAGGGACCGGATGGTGTCGTCACCCGCGAAGACGGCGTAGGCGGTGCGGGCGGCCGGGGGCGGGGACGCCTGTCCCTGCGATGCCGCGGCCATCTGCCGGTAGACCTGCATGCCCTCGTAGAGAGCGTGGGCGGCGGAGGCCCCGGCCCCGGTGAACCAGTAGATGCTGACGGCGGTGAGCAGGCGGTCGCGCCCCACGGCGTCCTCCGGCAGCTTCGAGGCGGGGTCGGTCCACTCGCGGAACTTCTCCGCGATCCACGCCAGCTGGGCGATCGGCGAGTCGTTCAGGCCGTAGCCCAGGGTCTGCGGGCGCGTGGACTGGATGTGCAGGTAGCCGATCCCGTCCTGCTGGTACTGGTTGAAGCGCTCGGCGCGGTGCCGGTCGGCCTCGTCCAGGCCGGTGGTGTCGATCGGCGGGCCGAACGGCAGCGACGGCGCGGTCCCGGTGAGGTGCAGGCCCAGCACCTTCCCGGGCGCCACCATCGGCAGGATCTGCGAGACGCCGGAGCCCGCGTCGGTGCCGTGCACGGCGTACTGCTCGTAGCCGAGCCGGTTCATCAGCTCCGCCCACGCCATGGCGACGCGGAACAGGTTGCCCCAGCCCTCGTCGGCGACCGGGGCGGAGAAGCCGTACCCGGGCAGCGTCGGGATGACCAGGTGGAAGTCGGCGCCCAACGGTTCGATCACATCGAGGAACTCCACGAAGCTGCTGGGCCAGCCGTGGGTGAGGATCAGCGGCACCGCGTCGGGGTTGGCGGAGCGCACGTGCAGGAAGTGGATGTCCTGGCCGTCGATCGTGGTGATGAACTGCGGGATCTCGTTGATCGCGGCTTCCTGGGCGCGCCAGTCGAAGCCGGTGGCCCAGTACTCCGCGAGGCCGCGGAGGTAGGTCGTGGGCACGCCCCGGCTCCAGTCCTCGCCGGAGGGGTGCTGCGGCCAGCGGGCCTTGGTCAGCCGCTCGCGGAGGTCGTTCAGGTCGGCGTCGGAGACGGCGATCCGGAACGGGCGGATCTCGGTGTTCCCGGTGGCGGCGTTCTCGGTGTTTGAGGTCATGAGAGAGACAGTAAGAGCTATTGCGGCAAGGATCGTTCCGCGATTGCGGGCATACTTTTTCTCATGACGACGGCAGCCCGACTTCTCCGCCTCCTCGGCCTGTTGCAGCAGCCGCGCGACTGGACCGGGGCCCAACTCGCCGAGCGACTCGGCGTCTCCGACCGAACGATCCGCAACGACGTGGAGCGGTTGCGGTCGCTGGACTACCCGATCGAAGCGACGCCGGGCGTGATGGGCGGCTACCGGATGGGCTTCGGCGCTTCGCTGCCGCCGTTGCTGCTCGAAGACGACGAAGCGATCGCCACGGCGGTGAGCTTGCGCGTGGCGGCGGGCGCCGGCGTGGCGGGGATGGCGGAGTCCTCCCTGCGCGCGCTCGCGAAGCTGGAGCGGATGCTGCCGAGCCGGCTCCGCGACCGCGTGTCCGTGGTGCACGGCGCGACGCTGTCACTGCCCCGCAGCGGCCCGGTGATCGACTCCGAGGTGCTGACCACCATCGCGGCGGCGATCCGCGCAGGTGAGACGCTGCGCTTCGACTACCGCTCCTTCGACGGGACGCCGAGCAGACGCGACGCTGAGCCGCACCGGCTCGTGCACACCCGAGGTCGGTGGTACCTCGTCGCGTGGGACACCTCGCGCAAGGACTGGCGGATGTTCCGCGCTGACCGGATCACTCCGCGCATCCCCAACGGTCCCCGTTTCTCCGTGCGGGAAGCGCCCGGTGGTGATCTCGTCGAGTACGTCGAGCGGAGCTTGGGCGCGGCAGTGTGGCGCTACCGCGTGGAGGTGGTCGTGCACGCGCCCGCCGAGCACGTCTCCGCGCGGCTGCCGGACTGGGTGGTGGTGGAGCCGGTGGACTCCACGACCTGCCGCATGTTCGTCGGCTCGGACAACCCGGAGATGCTCGCGTTGTGGCTCGGCATGCTCGACGCCGACTTCACCTTCGACCGCGCCGCCCACCCCGAGCTGGCCGCGCGCCTGCTCCACGTGGCCGACCGCTTCCACCGCCTGGCGGAGCTGGGCTAGGGCGTGTTTCACAAGTCCGTGTTCGCGATAGCCGGGCCGAGCCCGCCCCTGGCCGCGCCGCCGGAAAGCCCACGTACAACACCGGTACGCGGACTTCCCGCCGTCTTGCCAGGAACGACCTCGATCCCGGCTCTCATCGAACGAGACCTATGAAACACGCCCTAGAGGCGGTCCGGGCGCCCGTGGGGTGCGGCCAGCCAGCGGACGACGGAGTCGGGGTCGCCGTCGGCGAACACGCGTCCGCGCAGGCGCTCGTGCACCCGCGCGCGCAGCTCGGCGACGCCGGGTGCCGCTGAGCGCGGGAGGAGCGGTCCTCGGTAGCGGTCCAGCAGGCCGCCGACCGAGCCGGACGGCAGATCCTGTTCCAGGTCGAGGAAATCCGCGCGCACGGGACCGACGAGGCGATAGGGCTCCGACGCCAAGCGGTAGCCGAGGATTCGCCGGAGCCGGGTCATCTCCGCGCGCACGGTCACGGTCTTGCCGTGCGGGCCGTAGACCTCGCGCGCCAACCCCTCGGCCGTCAAGCCGCCGGGCCACGCGCACAGAACGGCGACCAGCTCGCTGTGCCGCACGGTCAGCTCGTGCGCGACACCGTCGACGCGCAGCCAGCCCCGGTCGAGCCCGAGCCCGCCGAACACCACCGCTCCGTCGACCTCAACCTCTTGTGCCATCACGAAGAAAGGCCCGTCGACGGTGAGCCGTTCGATCACCACGGAACGCCCGTCGGGGAGCACGGCCGTCCCCTCGCGCAGCGGCAGGTACCACCGCTGCGGGAGCCACCCGACGGGATCGGCGAGCACGACCCGCCCGTCGGGCGCCACGACCGCGCTGTGGCTGCCGACGCGGTTGGCCAACCGGCTGACATAGCGGCGCTGGAGTTCGAAGTGCTGGCGTTGCGCGTGCTCCCGCAACTGGGCCTCGGCCAGCCGAGCCGTCGAGATCACCAGCGACAACGCCAAACCCTCCGCGCCGTCCAACGGCTCGGTGGTCAGGTCGAGCGCTCCGAGCACGGCCCCGGTCATCGGATCGCGGATCGGCGCGGCGGAGCACGTGTAGGCGGTCGCGGCGGACAGGTAGTGCTCGGGCCCGCGCACCTGGAAAGGCCGTCCCAGAGCCAAAGTCGTGCCGACACCACTGGTCCCGGCGGCGTCCTCGCTCCACCGCGCGCCCGGCACCAGGTTGACGCGCTCGGCCCGCCGCACGGTCGGACGATCACCGTTGATCCACAGCAGGTGACCGGCCGCGTCGCTGAGGAACAGGATGCGCCCGGGGCCGTCGAGCGAGGTGTGCAGCGTCCGCTCCAGCGTCGGCCACACGCGCGCCAACGCGTGCTCGCGCCGCAGGTCGACGACATCGTTCTCCGCCAAGGGAACCGGCGGCAGGTGCCGGTCGGGGTGCACTCCGCTGCCGCGCGAACGGTCCCACGACGCGCGCACCGCCGGGCGGACCCCGCGCGGCGCGGCACCGCTCAGCGCTTGGTCCCGCACGCGGGCCAACCGCTTCCCCTCAGCGTCCATGGTCGCCTCCACCGAGAACGTAGGTCCGGGCCGCGAGCCCCTGCAACCCTCGTGCAACCCCGTTGCAACCCCTTCTCCGCTGATCAACACCGGGTCGATCATCTGCGCCGACCGCTCGCACGCCGAAAGGGATGAGACCCATGGCTTACCTCGAACTCCCCGACGGGGTACCGCTGCACTACGAGGACACCGGCTCCGGCCCGGCGGTCGTCCTGCTGCACGGCTGGACGATGAACAGCACGTTCTGGCAGGCCAACACCGGCCCGCTGGCCCAGCACAACCGCGTGATCACCGTCGACTTCCGGGGGCACGGGAACTCCGGCAAGACCGAGCAGGGTCACTCGCTGCACCAGTACGCCCAGGACGTGCGCGCGCTGCTCGACCACCTGGAACTGGACGACGTGTGCCTGGTCGGCTGGTCGATGGGCACGGCGGTGATCCTCAGCTACGTCCGCGAGTACGGCACGGAGAAGCTGCGCTCGGTCTGCTTCGTCGACCAGTCCCCGCGATTCCTGGACGCCGCCGAGTGGGACTTCCCGTTGATGGGCGGCTATTCCATCACCGATCTGGCCGTGTTCACGCAGAGCGTCCGGCACGCGCGCCCCTCGGTGATCAAGCCGTTCATCGCCGCGTGCTTCGCCACCGAGCCCGACCAGGCCACCATCGACGCGATCTACGCCGAGACCACCAAGACCCACACGTCCAGCGCGCTGGACGTGTGGTTCGACATGGCCTACGCAGACCTGCGCGCGATGCTGTGCAGGGTCACCGTGCCCGCGCTGCTCATCTACGGCGAGCGGAGCAAGGTCTTCCCCGGCGACCTCGCCGGCTGGCTCGCCGGAGAACTGCCCAACGCCGAGGTCGCGCGCTTCGCCGAGAGCGGGCACGCGCCCTTCGCCGAGGAGCCCGAGCGCTTCAACACCGTGCTCGGTGACTTCCTGGCGGGCTAGGCCATCGCCTTCGCCAGCAACGAGTAGCTGCGCCGCTGGTCCTCCGCCGAGTGGATGATCGACGTGATCATCGCCTCGTCCGCCCCCATGGAGGCGACCAGCTCGCGCAGTCGTGACGCCACGTCATCCGGTCCGCCCACCAGGTACGTGGCGAGGAAGTGCTCCGCGATCGCTTCCTCGGCCAACGTCCACTCGTGCCGCTCGACGGCTTCCGGCGAAGGCAGCCGAGTCGGCCGCCCGGACCTCAACCGGGCGGCCGACAACCCCATCGGCCGCGACAGGCGCTCCGCCTCCGCCGCCGTGTCCGCCGTGATGACGCCGACGGTCAGGATCGCGTGCGGCTGCGCCAGTTCCGGGCTCGGCCGGAACTCCGCGCGGTAGTGGCGCAGCGCGGCGGCGGCGTTGTCGGGCGCGAAGTGGTAGGCGAAGGCGAACGGCCGCCCCAGCCTCGCCGCGAGCGCCGCGCTGTAGCCGCTGGAGCCCAACAACCACACCGGCGGGCGCGTCGGATTGGTCGGCACCGCGTGCACTCCGGCGAAGGTGTGCCCCTCCGGCAGCCCGCCGTCCAGGTAGCCCTCCAGCTCCGCCAACTGCTCGACGAAGTCCTCCACGCCGTGCCCGGTGTGCCTGCGCACCGCCGCCGCCGTCCTCGGATCCGTGCCCGGCGCGCGGCCGATGCCCAGGTCGACGCGTCCCGGGTGGAAGGCCTCCAGGAACGCGAACCGCTCCGCCACCACCAGCGGCGAGTGGTTCGGCAGCATCACCCCGCCCGAGCCGACCCGGATCGTGCTCGTCGCATTGGCCACCTGGAGCGCCAGCAGGTCCGGCGAGGAGCTGGCGATCGTCGGCATGCTGTGATGCTCGGCCGTCCAGAACCTTTGGTAGCCAAGGGATTCCACGTGCTGCGCCAGCTCGATGCTGCGCCGCAGCGCTTCGGCGTCGGTCGAGCCCTCCGCAACCGTGGCAAGGTCGAGGACGGACAGCGGGAACGGTGAGTCGGCCATGACCACCCCAACCCCGCTCCCCCTCCCCGCATTCCCCCCGCTCTTCCTCACACCCCCTCCTCCCCCACGTTCCGCCCTCCCCACTCCGCCTTCCTCACACCCCCTCCTCCCCCA